>CAXTVT010000162.1:0-2139 GCA_964247745.1 uncultured Beijerinckiaceae bacterium | reverse complement strand
GATGCGTGACAGACCTGCTAACAACCAGCTCTATCCTGCGTAGTCTTCAGGCTGCTCGACCGCCTGCGCCGGACCTGCCTCGACGGCTTCCGCTCGCGTCAAACCGTTTTGACGAGGGATCAAGCAAAGACCAACCAAGTGTGTGACGTCCGCTGTCGTCGCAGAGCTCAAGGCAGGGCATGCAATCAATAGCAGCATCCGTCGAGCAATCTGGCAACGCATGTCGCGTGGATCTGCCGGCATGCAAGCTAAGTCACTGGTGCTATTCGATAGCTATTTGCGACGGACGCGACATGGCAGAAAGCGTCGTTTCGACCTAACCCTTTGATGATGCTGGCGTCCCGGAAGGGATTCGAACCCCTGACCTACGGTTTAGGAAACCGTTGCTCTATCCTGCTGAGCTACCGGGACCGCGGAGCGTGCATACCACGGGCGGTGCGGCGCGGCCAAGCCGCCCTACTCCGCCGCCTCGGCTTGCGGGCGGTGCGCCACCGGATCGTAGTTGAGGATCGGCGCGAGCCAGCGCTCGACGGTCTCGACGTCCATGCCCTTGCGGACGGCGTAATCCTCGACCTGGTCGCGCTCGATCTTGGCGACGCCGAAATAGGCGGCCTCCGGGTGCGACAGGTAGAGGCCGGAGACCGAGGAGCCGGGCCACATGGCGTAGCTCTCGGTGAGCTTCACGCCGACCCGCTTCTCCGCCTCGAGCAGCTTGAACAGCGTGACCTTCTCGGTGTGGTCGGGCTGCGAGGGGTAGCCCGGCGCCGGGCGGATGCCGCGGTAGGTCTCCTCCAGCAACTGCTCCGGTGTCGCTCGCGGTCCGGTCTCGTAGGCCCAGAACTCGCGACGCACGCGTTCGTGCATCTGCTCGGCGAAGGCCTCGGCGATGCGGTCGGCGAGCGCCTTGACCATGATCGAGGAATAATCGTCGTTGGCGCGGGCGAAGCGCTCGGCGATCTTCTCCTCGTTGGCGCCGGCGGTGACGACGAACGCGCCGATGTAATCGGGCTTGAGGCTGTCCACCGGCGCGACATAGTCCGATAGCGCCACGTTGGGCCGGCCGTCGCGCTTGGAAAGCTGCTGGCGGAGCGTGAAGAACGTCTCCAGCGCCTGGGAGCGCGACTCGCCCTTGTAGAGGCGAATATCGTCGCCGACGCTGGCGGCCGGCCAGAAGCCGATCACCGCCTTGGGGTCGAACCAGCGCTCCTCGACGATCTTCTTGAGCATGATCTGCGCATCGTCGAACAGCGCGCGCGCGGCCTCGCCCTTCTCGGGATCGTCGAGCAGCGCGGGGTAGCGCCCCTTCATCTCCCAGGTGTGGAAGAAGGGCGTCCAATCGATGTAGGGCACCAGCTCCGAGATGTCGGCGTTGGTGTAGACGCGAGTACCGGTGAAGAGCGGCTTCGGCGGATCGTAGGACGTCCAATCGATCTTCGGCGCGTTGGCCCGCGCCTTGGCCAGCGGCAGGCGCTGTTTGTCGCGCTCGCCGCGGGCATGGGTGTCGGCGACCTTCTGGTACTCGGCCCGGATGCCGTCGACGTACTTGTCGCGCATCGTCGGCGTCAGCAGGTTCTGCACCACGCCGACGGCGCGCGAGGCGTCGGTGACGTAGACCGTCTGGCCCTTGTGGTAGTTCGGGTGGATCTTCACCGCCGTATGCACGCGGCTGGTGGTGGCGCCGCCGATGAGCAGCGGAATGTCGAAGCCCTCGCGCTCCATCTCGGCGGCGACGAAGCTCATCTCCTCCAGGGAGGGCGTGATGAGGCCGCTGAGCCCGATGGCGTCGACGTTCTCCTCCCGCGCGCGGTCGAGGATGGTCTTGGCCGGAACCATGACGCCGAGATCGATCACCTCGTAATTGTTGCAGGCCAGCACGACGCCGACGATGTTCTTGCCGATATCGTGGACGTCGCCCTTGACCGTCGCCATCAGTATCTTGCCGGCGCCCTTGCGCCCGCCCGTGTCCGTGCCGTCGGCCAGCGCGCGCTTCTTCTCTTCTTCCATGAACGGCAGCAGGTAGGCCACCGCCTTCTTCATCACGCGGGCCGACTTGACGACTTGCGGCAGGAACATCTTGCCCGAGCCGAACAGGTCGCCGACGACGTTCATGCCGTCCATCAGCGGGCCCTCGATCACGTC
>CAXTVT010000161.1:0-2157 GCA_964247745.1 uncultured Beijerinckiaceae bacterium | reverse complement strand
CGCCTTGCACCTGCGAGCGGTGCGGCAGCACGCGGCTGCGCAAGCTGGGCGAGATTGTCACCGAGAGCCTCGAGTGCGAACCGCGGCGCTGGAAGGTGATCGAGCACGTGCGCGAGACGATGACCTGTCGGGACTGCGAGGCGATCGGCGAGACCCCGGCGCCCTCGCATCCGATCCCGCGCGGTCGTGCCGGCCCGCACCTGCTCGCACGCGTCCTCACGGGGAAGTACGCCGATCACCTGCCGTTGAACCGACAGAGCGAGATCTTCGCACGAGAGGGCATCGACCTCGACGTCTCGACCCTGGCCGACTGGGTGGGCGCATGTGCGGCGAGCCTCGAACCGATCGTCGAACGCATCCGTGCCCACGTTCTCGCCGCGGAGCGTCTTCACGCGGACGACACGACGATCCCGATCCTCGCCAAGGGGAAGACAGTGACGGGCCGGCTGTGGACCTACGTGCGCGACGACCGACCGTTCGGCGGCAGCGATCCGCCGGCGGCCGTCTTCTTTGCCTCTCGCGATCGCACCGGCGCTCATCCCGAAACGCATCTCGCCGGCTACACCGGCATCATGCAGGCCGACGCTTATGCGGGTTCAACCGCCTCTACGAGCCCGGCCGCAACCCGGGACCGATCGTCGAGGCCGGATGCTTCGCCCATGCGCGACGCAAGCTGTTCGACCTCGCCAAGGTCGCCAAGGCACCGATCGCCGCGGAAGCGGTCACGAGGATCGACGCCCTCTTCGCCATCGAGCGCGAGATCAACGGCAGGCCGGCCCCCGAGCGGCTCGCCGTTCGCCAGGCTCATCTCCGTCCGCTGATCGACGAACTCGAGATCTGGCTCATCGCACAGCGTCAGAAGCTGTCGACGAAGTCGGACCTGGCCAAGGCCATCACCTACAGCCTCAAGCGGTGGACCGCGCTCACCCGCTTCCTCGACGACGGCCGCATCTGCATGACCACGATGGTGTTGAGAAGCCTCAATCGTCAGCCCGTCGAACATTTCTTCGGTTTCACGGTCCAGGCCGATACCATGCGCTCGTAGGCTTTCTCGACGCTTGCAACGTACCCCGCCTCGCGCTCCCTGAGTTCTTTGATCCAGTAGTCGCGACCAGGGCCGGCCTTGCCGTAGGCGCGCGGCGCTCCCGCCTTCAGCGCCACCTTTCGCAGCTTCATCGCCGTGAACGCCGGCCTCGCGTAGGCGTACTCCTTGCCGCTTGAGAGGATGTGCCAGATCGTCACCGCGAGCTTACGTGCCGTAGCGACCGCCGCAGCGCCGCCGCCGCGCTTTTTCTGGATGCGATTGAAGAAGGCTCGCAACGGGCCCGGTGCTGTCTTCGCCGACCAGGCCGCCTCGACCAGCATCTTGCGGACGTCGCCATTGCCCTGCTTCGAGATCCGGCCGTGCCTTGCCGGGTGATCGCCGGACTGCCGAATGCGAGGGGTCAAGCCAAAATAGCTACTGAGCTTATCCGGCGAGGGGAAGCGGGTGATGTCGCCGATCGAGGCCAGCACAATGGAGGCGACAACGGAACTCACGCCGGGGATCGTCATCAGCTTGAGGGCCCTCGGATCATCAAGGCATTCCTGCGCAAGAACCTTGTCGATCTCGGCCAGCTGCTTGGAGACGCGTTCGAGTTCCTGCATCAGACGCGCCAGGATCCCGCGCTCCTCCACGGGAAGCGGCAAGTCGTCGAGCCACTTACGGCCGGCCTTGCCGAACAGGTGGCCCTTGTAAGGTGGGATCAGGTTGCCGTGGAGGATCGCCTTCATCCGCCCTTTGATCCGGACGAGCTGTTCCAGCACGCCCGCCCTCTCGGCCGTCCGTCGCCGTCGGCTGGAGGTGTTCTCATCGGTGACCCAAACCTCCGGCAAGAAGCCGGCGGCATGCAGCTTTGCCAAGATCACCGCGTCGACCTTGTCGGTCTTGACGCGAGCATAAGCGATCGCCCTCACGAGCCGCGGGTTGGCTACGGCGACTCGCTTTACGTGTGGCCGCATGATGCGCTCGACGGCGGCACTGTTGCCCGTCACCTCGATGACCACCTCGTCGTCGAGCGTGAGCGTTTCAGCGAAAGCGACAAGCGGTCCATGGACCAGTTCTGTGTTTCGGCCTGCAAAAGTGACCCCCTTATCGGGGTGATCGGCGTCCAAAAC
>CAXTVT010000160.1:0-2255 GCA_964247745.1 uncultured Beijerinckiaceae bacterium | reverse complement strand
CGGCCGACACGCATCCGGTTCTTGGTCGCGCCCGGATTGTCGCGGATTTCGTTGAGCTTCATCGCGCGATCCTCCCTAGTCCACGACACGGACGAGATGGGCGACCTTGGCGACCATGCCGCGAACCGCCGGCGTATCCTCGAGCGACGAGCGACGCCCGATCTTGTTGAGCTTGAGCCCGATCAGCGTCTGCCGCTGATCGGCGGGGCGGCCGATGTGGCTGCCGGTCTGCTCGATGGTGAATGTCTTGCCTCTAGCGTTGGCCATCGTGCGTCTCCTCAGGCTTCGGCTGGAGCTGCTTCGGCGTCGCCGCCGATGCGCCGCGACTGCAGCAGGGACACCTTGAGGTTGCGGCGTGCCGCGACCGAGCGCGGCGAATCCTCGGCCTTCAAGGCGTCGAACGTCGCGCGGATCATGTTGTAGGGATTCGACGACCCCTGCGACTTGGCCACGACGTCGTTCATGCCGAGCGACTCGAAGATCGCGCGCATCGGGCCACCGGCGATGATGCCGGTACCCGCAGGCGCGGCCCGCAGGATGACGCGTCCGGCGCCGTGCCGGCCGTTGACGTCGTGATGCAGCGTACGGCCCTCGCGCAGCGGCACGCGGATGAGACCGCGCTTGGCGGCCTCGGTCGCCTTCCGGATCGCCTCGGGAACCTCGCGGGCCTTGCCGTGGCCGAAGCCGACGCGCCCCTTCTGGTCGCCGACGACGACGAGCGCTGCGAAGCCGAAGCGACGGCCACCCTTCACCACTTTGGCGACGCGGTTGATGTGAACCAGGCGGTCGACGAACTCGCCGTCGCCCTGATCCCTGTTTTGGCTACGATCGCGTCCACCGCGACCGCCGCCATCCCGTCCTTCAGCCATACTTTTCTCTCGTCACTTGCGCGGGTGGCCCGAGGCCCTGCCCGCTCGCTTCGATGATTCTTCGAACCGACGCGCTCGCGTCAGAACTGCAGGCCACCCTCGCGGGCGCCGTCGGCGAGCGCCTTGACGCGCCCGTGGTACATGTAGCCGCCGCGATCGAACACGACCTCGGTGACGCCGGCAGCCTTGGCTCGTTCGGCGATGAGCTTGCCGACCGCGGAAGCGGCGCCCTTGTCGGCGCCGGTCTTCAGCGCTTCGCGCTGATCCTTCTCGATCGAGGACGCGGCGGCCAAAGTGCGGCCCTCCGCGTCGTCGATGATCTGGCAATAGATCTGTTTCGACGAACGGAACACGGAAAGCCGCGGCTTGCCGTAGGCCCGGGCTTTGAGGGTGCGGCGGACGCGCGATGCACGACGCGCTGATGCTCCAGTATCCTTGGCCATGGCTACTTCTTCTTCCCTTCCTTGCGGAAGATGAACTCGTCCGAATACTTCACGCCCTTGCCCTTGTAGGGCTCCGGCGGACGAAGCGACCTGATCTCCGAGGCCACCTGACCAACCTGACGCTTGTCGTTGCCAGAGATGTTAATCTCGATCGGACGCGGCGTGGTGATCGTGATCCCCTCCGGGATCGGGAACGGCACGTCGTGGCTGTAGCCGAGCGATAATTGCAGGACCTTGCCCTGGACGGCGGCCTTGTAGCCGACGCCGTTGATGTCGAGCCGGCGGCTGAAACCGGCGGTGACGCCGAGCACCAGGTTGTTGACCTGCGCGCGCGACATACCCCACATCGCCTGGGCCCGCTTCGACTCGTTCTTCGGTGTGACGCTCACCTCGTCATTGGCGAAGGCCACGACGACCTCCTCCGGACAGACGAAATGCAGCTCGCCCTTGGCGCCCTTCACGGTGACCTTCTGGCCCTGGACCGTGGCGGTGACGCCCTTGGGGATGGCGACGGGTTTCTTGCCGACGCGTGACATGGTGCTCTTCCCTTCTTCCCTGCCCGATCAGAAGACCTTGCAGAGAACCTCGCCGCCGACGTTGTTCTCTCGCGCGGCATGATCCGCCATCACACCCTTGGGCGTGGACATGATCGTGATGCCGAGGCCATTGGCGACGCGCGGCATGGCGTCGACGGCGGCGTAAACGCGACGACCCGGCTTGGACACGCGCGAAATCTCGCGGATCACAGGCTGGTTGTCGTAATATTTCAGCTCGATCTCGAACTCGGTACGGCCGTTGCCGTACTCGGTCGTCGAGTAGCCACGGATATAGCCTTCCTGCTCCAGCACGTCGAGCACGTTGGCCCGAAGCTTGGAGCCAGGGGTCTGGACCTTGCCCTTGCGGCGCATTCCGGCGTTGCGGATACGAGTGAGCATATCGCCCA
>CAXTVT010000159.1:0-2892 GCA_964247745.1 uncultured Beijerinckiaceae bacterium | reverse complement strand
GCCTGAGCCGTGCGTCTCGACGGCGAGCCAGTGCCCGGCGGCGTCGGGACCGACGAGGTAATGGGGTAGGGAGAGGGCGACGGGCTCGGGGCTGCGGACGTCGCTCGGTCTGAGGCTGGGCATGGGAGTGCGGCTCGTTCGACGCCCTGTCGGCGCCGGGAGCCCAGGTACGCTCGCGGACATAGGGCTTCGAGATGGGACTACGACGCGGCCCATAGGAAAAGCATAGTGACGTTAGGATGGGGATCGCCATTCGGCGCGGTCGTTGAAGGCAAGCGACCGCTTTTCGACGGTGGGGCTTGTCAAACGTCTTTGCGATCGATCGCTGCACTGACCGCCGCAAGGAGCGGGTCGAGATATTCCTCCACTGTGGCCCACACGCGGTTCTCTGCCACCGCTTCGTAGTTGTGTCGCAGCACGTTGCCGATACCCGTGATCTGCTTCCAAGGCAGATCGGCATGGGCCCCGCGGAATTCGGGATCCAACCGCCGCGCCGCCTCTGAGATGATTTCGAGCGCGCGAGTCGTCGCGTAAAAATCCTTACGCGAGTGGATGAAGTCCGACAGCGTAAGACCGGCGGCGAATGACTTGGCGAGCAAGATGTTGGCGCGGATATCCAACAGCGCCGTGACCGCTGAATTAGAAAGCATAAACCGCGTCGCGCTCGATATTGGGCCGCGCCCGAGACTTCAAGTTTTCACGGTTCGCCACGTCGACGGGTCCCGGAAACATATCCTCGATCGTCTGTACGATGCCGACATAGCCGAACAAGCCGATATGCGCCGCCGGATCGATCTCGACCATGATGTCGATGTCGCTGCCGGGCCGCTCGTCGCCGCGCGCGACCGATCCGAACACGGCCGCGCGGACGACGCCCGCCCTGCAGGCGCAGCGCGTCCTCGGCCTGTTTCAAGGTTGCGAGAACCTCGTCCCGTTTCATCGTCCCCATCATCGATAAGGGGTGTATTCAGCAGAGGCCGGCAGCTGTCTCGTGCGCGTCGGCGCGGTCGAGTGCGATGATAGCCTCGTTTGCCGGACGAGCGAAGCGCGTCACCCGAGCCTCCGCACGCCAGGCCCGCGCGACGATCATCGCGTGGAGCCCGACGATGCAGAGGACGCCGAGCGGCAGGTGCAGCGCCATGGCGACGGGCCGCGCCGCGAGCGGCATCGCCCAGGTCAGCGCCAGCACGCTCTTCTCGTAGGGGCGGAAGCCGCGCGACAGGCCGAGTGCCGCCAGGGCGGCCAGCGCCGGACCGAGCAGGGTCAGGTCGTAGTCGACGCAATAGGGCGTCGCGAGCAGCGTCGCCGTGACCAGCGCCGCCATCTTCAGGCGCGGGTCGAGCGGCCGCCACCAGATCCAGGCGAGCGTCGTCGCCGCCGCCAGTGCCACGACGGCCTGCAGGACATAGGCCTGTGCCAGCGAGCCGCCGAGGAGGCGCACGGCGGCGAAGGCGCTCTCGAGCTTGTAGCTCTCGAGGCCGCCGCGCTCGAGGATGACGGTGCGGGTCCACGGCAGGTTGGCGACGAAGGCGCGCCAGGGCGCCTCGCCGTAGGCCCACAGCGTCGCCGCGGTCATCGCCAGCACGGTCGCCACGGCGGCGGCGGCCGTGCGCCAGTGCCACCCGGCCAGCAAGGCGAGCGGCCACAGCAACGCGAATTGCGGCTTGTAGGCGGTGAGGCCGAGCAGCACGCCCGCGACCAGCGGACGGCGCGGCACCAGGAGCGCGCCGGCGCCGAGCAGCGCCGTGGTGAGGAAGCCGTTCTGCCCGTGCATCGCGTTGATCGCGACTGCCGGAAACGCGAGGGCGGCCAGCATGGCGTCGTGACGCCGCAGGCCGGCACCGCGCACCGCCAGGCGCACCGCGCCGACGTAGAGCGCGAGCGTGCCGCCCTGCCACAGCGCCAGCGCGGCGACATAGGGCAGCGTCGCCAGCGCCGCGGCGAGGGCGAGGGCATAGGGCGGGTAGGGCCAGGGCAGGAAACCGTCGCCGGGGCCGAAGGCGGCGGCCTGCGCCGCGGCATGCGCGGCATGGTCGAACGGCCGCGTCGGCACTCCGGCGAGGACCTCGCGGCCGGCGACCCAGATGCCGCTGAAATCGACTCCCAGCGGCCGACCGAAGGCATCCATCCCGCCGTGCTCCGTCGCCACCAGCGCGACGATGGCGAGCGCGAGCGCCGCTCCGATCATCGCGGGATAGATCCGCAGGCGATCCGTGGTCAGCCAGGAGCCGGAGCGAAGGGCGTCGATGAAGCGCAAGCGGCAGGTCTCCCGCGCCCGAGCCTGCCGCAAAGGGGTTAACCGGCGGCTTCGACAGCCGTCCTAAAGGTCGTCCTCGGTGAAGATCATGTCCTCGAAGGCGATGTCCTCGCCACCGTCGTCGACGGGTTCGGCCGCCAGCGCCACGCTGGGGTCGGGCAGCGCCTCGGGCTCGAGGCCGGGCGGGCGCACCTTGACGATCGTCGCGCCGGGGAAGGCGGCGAGCACGCTGGCGACGAGCGGGTCGGCCTCGATGCCGCTGCGCTTCTCCTTCTCGCGGGCCAGCGCCTGCTGGCGCAGGCTGGGTGCGCCGGGATCGCGCGAGAGCGCCACGACCCAGCGCTGCCCGGTCCATTCGCCGAGCTTGCGCATGAGCTGCTGCGGCAGGGCGGGCGAGGCGTCCGGCGCCAGGAAGAACTCGATCGAGCCTTCGTCGAACCGCACGAGATGCACGTCGGTCTCGAGCGCCGTCTTCAGCGCGATGTCGCGCTTGGCGGCAGCCAGCGCCACCACGTCCTCGAGCCGCTCCAGCCGCACCGCCGGGACCGGCGCGGGCGCAGGCGACGCGGCGACTGCCACGACCGGCCGCGGCTCCGACGCGGGCCGCGCCATCGGCTCGCCGCGCGGCACCACGG
>CAXTVT010000158.1:0-3302 GCA_964247745.1 uncultured Beijerinckiaceae bacterium | reverse complement strand
AGCCGATGCCGTAGATGCAGGACACCGAGGCGACGATGATGACGTCGTCGCGCTCGAGAAGAGCTCTTGTCGCGGAATGCCGCATGCGGTCGATCTGCTCGTTGATCGACGATTCCTTCTCGACGTAGGTGTCGGTGCGCGGCACGTAGGCCTCGGGCTGGTAGTAATCGTAGTACGAGACGAAGTACTCGACGGCGTTGTTGGGGAAGAAGCTCTTGAACTCGCCGTAGAGCTGCGCCGCCAGCGTCTTGTTGGGCGCCAGGATCAGCGCGGGGCGGTTGGTCTCGCTGATGACCTGCGCCATCGTGAAGGTCTTGCCCGAGCCGGTGACGCCGAGAAGCACCTGGTCGCGCTCCACGGCGCGCACGCCCTTGACCAGCTCGGCGATGGCGGCGGGCTGGTCGCCGGCCGGCGTGTAGTCGCTGACGAGGTCGAAGCGGATGCCGCCCTCGGACTTGTCGGGCCGCTGCGGACGGTGCGGCGTCCAGGCGGCGCCGATCTTGATGTTGGGGTCGCCGGCGACGAGCAGGGCCTGCAGGCTCTCCGCCGTGGCGGCGGCGCCGGACATGCCGTGAGGATGGATCGGCCCGGGCAGCGCCGGCTGGGTCGGCGGCGCCGGCGCGGGGACCTCGTCGCCGGGGACGTCCACGTCGGACGGCGTGCCGAATATCGCGTCGAGCTTGGTGTCGATGCGCGACACCGGGGTGGCGCCGTCCTCGTCGAAGGGGGTGGCGGCCTCCTCCATGCCGCCGCGGCGGGCGCCGGCCTCGTCGCGCCGGCCATAGCCGCGGCTCGGCGGCTTGGCGTTGAGCGCCGGGTTGAGCAGCGCCGCCAGATGCTCGCCCAGCGGCACCACCTCGGGCTTGGCGGCCTTGCTCTTGCCGGTCGGGCGCGGGCCGGTCGGCCTGGACCCCTTGGGTTTGGCGAGCGCCTTGGCGGCGGCCTTGAGCGCGGCGGCGGCCTCGACCTGCGATTGCGGCTTTCCGGTCTTCCTGGGTCTCGGCATCCGCCGAATATGGCGCGGACCGCCGCGCGATGAAAGCCGCGCCGCCCACTTAACGGTGGGCGCGTGGCGAGCGCGTCGGGGTCCGGACCCGAGCTTCCCTCAAGGCACGTCGCGGCGGGTCATCATGCCCAGGCGCCGGCTTTCGCGCGCGCGCGCATCCCGTCGATGAGCAGGCGGACGGCGGGCATCCGCGCGCGCCCGGCGTCGAACAGCAGGTGGATCGGCGCGGGCGGCGGCGCGTGCTCCTCCAGCACACGGCACAGCCTGCCAGCCGCGAGCCCCTCAGCCGCCTGGTAGCTCAGGACGTTGGCGATCCCGAGCCCCGCCTCGACGGCGGCGAGCTGGGCGTCGACGGCGTTCGCCGTCAGGCGCGGCGCGATCGACATGGCGATCGAGCGGGGCCCGAAGCTCCATGGCGCGCCCGAGCGGACGTCACCGGCCACGAGGTCGTGGGTGGCGAGGTCTTTCGGGTCGGCTGGCCGCCCGCGTCTCGCGAGGTAACCGGGGCTGGCGACGAGGACCTGGCGGACCGACCCGATCGCGACGGACCGCAGGCTGCTGTCGCGGAGCTCGCCGATGCGCACCGCGATATCGATGCCCTCCTCCACCAGCCGGATGTTGCGGTCGAGCAGCACGAGGCGCACGGCGAGCTGCGCGTTCCCGGCGAGCAGCGCCGCGACCACCGGCAGCACGTGCAGGCGGCCGAACAGAACCGGCGCCGTGACGTGGAGCTCGCCGCGCGGTGCCGACAGGCCGCCCATCGCCTCGTGCTCGGCCTCGCGCCATTGTGCCAGCATCTCGCGGGCGCGCTCCAGCAGCGCGGCGCCCTCCTCGGTCAATGCGATGCTGCGGGTGGTGCGGCGGAACAGCGACACGCCGAGATGACGCTCCAGGGCGGCGATCGAGCGTGTGACGGCGGGCGGCGACAGGCCGAGATGCCGCGCTGCGAGGGCGAAGCCGCCGCGGTCGGCGACAGCGACGAACGTGTCGAGCGCCGTGAGCCGATCCATGCGATCATTCCACCTTTCGCAATTCTGAACTGCTTGAGTGAGCGATTATCGCCGCCTGCCGCAAGGCTCATCTTCGCGGCGTCGATCGCGGAGGAAGACCTCGACTATGACCGAAGCTCCGACCATGGGCGTGCATCACGTGGGCCTCGCCGTCCCGCATCTCGAGGCGGCCGAACGTTTCTTCGTCGAGGCTCTGGGCTGGACACCCGTCGGAGGCGTTCCGGACTATCCCGCGGCCTTCGTCTCCGACGGAGCGGCGATGGTCACGCTGTGGCGGGTCGCCGATCCGGCCACGGCACGCTCCTTCGACCGTCGCGCCAACGTCGGCCTCCATCACCTCGCCCTCAAGGTCAAAGATGCCGCCGCGCTCGCGTCGGTCTACGATCGCGTGCGAGCCCACCCCGGCGCGACGATCGAGTTCGCGCCCATGCCGATGCGCGAGGGTTCCGCGACGCATCACTTCATCGGCGCCATGCCGGGCGGGCTGCGCATCGAGTTCGCCACGGCCTGAAGGCACGAGGCTTGGCACGGGTGATCGCGAGGAGCAGGTGATGGGCGCGCTATCGGACACGCAATCGATGTGGCACGCCGGGGAAAAGACCATCCAGCGGGGCGCCGGCGTCGCCGAGAAGATGGAGGTGGTCGGCCGACGCAACGTGCGGGACGCCATGTTGGAGCAGCACCGCGCCTTCTTCGCACAGCTCCCCTTCGTCGTCGTCGGCAGCGTCGATGCGGGCGGCGCGCCTTGGGCGACGATCCTGACCGGCAAGCCCGGTTTCGTCGTTGCGTCGACCCCCACCACCCTCGACATCGCCGCGCCGCCCGCCGTCGGCGATCCGGCCGGCGTGGGTCTGCGCGAAGGCGAGGCCGTCGGGCTCCTCGGCATCGAGCTCGACACGCGCCGTCGCAACCGCGCCAACGGGACGCTCCGGGCGGCCGCGCCCGGTCGCATGAGGGTCGACGTCGCGCAGAGCTTCGGCAATTGCCCGCAATACATTCAGCTGCGCGATCCGGTGCCCGTCGACCAGTGCGACCCGCCTGCCGCCGCCGAGGAGCTGGACGGCCTCGACGATGCGGCGCGCGCCGCGATCGCGGCGGCCGATACTTTCTTCGTCGCGAGCTACGCCGAGCTCGACGGGCGGCGGCAGGTCGACGTCTCGCATCGCGGCGGCAAGTCCGGCTTCGTCCGCGTCGGCGCCGACGGCACGCTCACCATCCCCGATTTCGCCGGCAACCTCTTCTTCATGACGCTCGGCAACGTGCTCCTCAGCGGCAAGGCCGGCCTC
>CAXTVT010000157.1:0-3423 GCA_964247745.1 uncultured Beijerinckiaceae bacterium | reverse complement strand
TCTTCGCGTACGAGCTCTCCCTCGGAGACGGTCCCCAATGCGGCACGATCAGCGCGTTCAACAACTCGTCGAGCACATCGCAAGTGTCCAGGCAGAAATCTCGTCCCACCGCCTCTACGGTCGGATCCACAGCGTCGCGGGACTGCAGGTGTTCATGGAGCACCACGTCTTCGCGGTGTGGGATTTCATGTCGCTTCTGAAGGGATTGCAGGCCCAGTTGACGGGCCACGACCTGCCGTGGCGGCCGGTGGGCGATGCCGCGACCCGTCGCTTCGTCAACGAGATCGTGCTCGAGGAGGAAAGCGACCTTGTCGACGGAGAGGCGATCGGCCATTTCGAGCTCTATCTCCGGGCCATGCGCGAGGCTGGCGCCGACACGACCGCGATCGAGACCGTTCTCGCGCGTATCGCGGCCGGTGGATCGGTTGAGCAGGCCTTGTCGCTCGCCTGTGTCCCCGCCGCCGCGGCCGCGTTCAGCCGAGCGACGTTTCGCTCGCTCGAAGGGGCCCGCGCACACGTGATCGCGAGCGCCTTCACCTTCGGACGCGAGATGGCCGTGCCCTCGATGTTCCGTGGGATCATCGACCGGTTGGGCCACCGCGCGGCCGAACTGACCACGCTGATCACCTATCTCGACCGGCATTGCCAGCTCGACGAGGAGGAGCACGGGCCGAAAGCCGTCGCCATGCTCACCAATCTTTGCGGCGACGACGATCTGCGCTGGCACGAGGCGCGCGCCGCCGCCGCGGCCGCTCTCAAGGCGCGGCTGGCGTTCTGGGATGCGATCTCGGTCGCGATCGCCCGGGTTGAGACCGTCGCGGCCTGAGCGGGGCCGCCGGGATGCCGGACGCGATCGACGCCTCGGCCGAGCGGATACGGCCGCGCCGCACCACCGGCGAACGGCTCGAGAGCATCTCGATCCATGGCGGCTATGACGGCGATCCCACGACGCATAGCTGCGCCGTGCCGATCTACCAGACCGTGGCCTTCGAATTCGACAGCGCCGACCATGGAGCTGCGCTGTTCGACCTTGAGGTTCCGGGCAACATCTACACGAGGATCGGCAACCCAACCAACGCCGTGCTCGAGCGGCGCGTCGCCATGCTCGAGGGCGGCGTCGAGGCGCTCAGCGTCAGCGCCGGCACAGCGGCGGTGCATCTCGCGGTCGCCAACCTCGTCGAGGCCGGTTCCAATTTTGTCTCCACGTCACAGCTCTACGGCGCGACCTACACCCTGTTCGCCCATGTGCTGCGCGCGCAGGGGGTCGAGGCGCGCTTCGCCGCGAGTGATTCCGCCGACGACATCGCCGCCCTGATCGACGGCAACACGCGTCTGGTGTTCTGCGAAAGCGTCGGCAACCCCGCCGGCAACATCGCCGACATCCCTGCAATCGCCGCGGCCGCCCACGCGCGCGGCGTGCCGCTCGTCGTCGACAACACCGTGGCGACGCCCGTGTTGTTGCGGCCGATCGAGCACGGCGCCGACGTCGTTGTGCACTCGCTGACCAAGTTCATGGGTGGCCACGGCAACTCGCTCGGCGGCATCATCGTCGATGGCGGGAATTTCCCCTGGTCGCAGCACGCCGACCGCTTCCCGATGCTGACGCGGCCCGAACCCTCCTATCACGACGTGGTCTATACCGACCGGTTCGGGCCGGCCGCCTATGTCGCGCGCGCCCGCACCGTCGGGCAGCGCAACGGCGGGGCGACGCTCTCGCCCTTCAACGGGTTCCTGATCCTGCAGGGGATCGAGACGCTGGCGTTGCGCGTCGAGCGCCACGTCGCCAACGCGCGCGCGGTGGCCGTCTTCCTCCGAGGCGATCGCCGTGTCGCCTGGCTGAACTATGCGGGCTTCCCCGAAAGCCCGCATTACGCGCTGGCCGAGCGGCTGCTCGGCGGACGTTGCCCGTCGCTGCTCACCTTCGGCGTGCGCGGCGGCTACGAGGCCGGCCGCCGCTTCCTCGACGCTCTCACGATGTTCCGCAGGCTGGTCAACATGGGCGACGCGCGCTCGCTCGCAACCCATCCGGCTTCGACCACGCATCGCCAGCTGACCGGTCCCGAACTCCTGGCCTCGGGGGTGACACCGGACACCGTGCGTCTCTCCATCGGCATCGAACATATCGACGACATCCTCGCCGACATCGACGGGGCGCTCGCCGCCGCGGCGGCGGCCACGGGATGAGCAGGATTGAGTGCCGCGCGGCGACGGTGCCCGCATCGCTCGGGATGCCCAAGGGGACGCTCTCGATCCTGCTGGTCAACAATGCCTCCGAGCGCGCCTTCGCTGCGACCACGCGGCGCATCGAGGCGCTGCTCTCCGCCGCCTGCGCGCCGCGCCCGGTTGCACTTTCGGTGGTGACGCTCGGCGGTGCCTCCGCCCCGAGGCAGGCGCGCCTCGCCGCCGCGCGCCTGCTCGATCGGGGATCGGACGCGGTGGTCGTGACGGGTGCGGAGCCCGCCGCCGCCTCGCTCGTCGACGAACCCTCCTGGCCCGCGCTCGCCTCCCTGTTCGAGGCAGCGGAACGGCGCGCCGTTCCGCTGCTGCTGTCCTGCATGGCGAGCCACGCCGCGGTGCGCCATGCGACCGGGATCGAGCGCCGGAGCCTGCCGCGCAAGCTGTTCGGCCTCTACCGCGAGCGGCGGGTCGGCGAGGGCGCGATGCTGCACGGCGTGCCGGACGCGATCCCGATGCCGCATTCGCGCTGGAACACCGTGCCCGAGGCGGCGCTCGACAGCTCCGACATCCGCGTTCTGACGCGCTCGGCGGAAGGTGGCGCGGGCGTGTTCGTGATCGCGCGCGACGCGCCCTGGCTCTGCCTGCAGGGCCACCCCGAATATGGGGGGGCCGCGCTCGCCAGCGAATACGAGCGCGATGTCGGCCGCTACCAGGCGGGTGCGTCCGACCGCATGCCCGACCCGCCCGAGAACCGGGTGCGCGGCCAGGCGACTCCCCTGATCTGGCAGGCGCACGGCGCGCGCATCGTCGGTAACTGGCTCACCGCCTGCGGCCTCCACGCGTCCGCGGCCTGCGCGCAGGTGGAGATGAACCATGCCTGACCCCGCGACCACGGACCTGCTGATCGCCGGCGCCCGCGTTCCGGAAGCCGGCCATGACATCTGGGACGCGATCGAGTTCTCGCTCCTCGCCGCGCCGGATCTTCCCTGCCTCGACGGCGAAGACGGCGTGCTCACCCGCGGCGCCGTGCATCGCGCCGTGCTGGCGCTGGAGCCCTGTCTCCCCCGGCACGGCCTGGTGGGCGTGCACGTTGCCCGCTCGGCGGCGATGGTGTTGCTGGTGCTTGGAATCTGGCGCGGCGGCGCGGTCTACATGCCGCTCGCGACCGAGCATCCCCGCGCCAAGCTGCACGCCATGGTCGACGCGGCGCGGCCCGGCGTGATCCTCACCGACGATCCCGGCTGG
>CAXTVT010000156.1:0-3934 GCA_964247745.1 uncultured Beijerinckiaceae bacterium | reverse complement strand
ACATGGCGGCGCGGCCCGACATCTACTTCCTCGGCCGCGACGGCTCGATGGCCTCGAACCGCATGTACTGCCAGGTGGCCGGCCTCTACGCGACCGACATGTTCATCGGCTCGACGCTGCAGATCGATCTCCAGGGCAACAGCTCCACCGTCACGACGGACCGCATCGCCGGGTTCGGTGGGGCGCCCAACATGGGCTCCGACGCCCACGGCCGCCGCCACGCCAGCGACGCCTGGCTCAAGGCCGGCCGCGAGGCCTCGGGAGAGCACCCGCAGCTGGTGCGCGGCCGCAAGCTGGTGGTGCAGATCGTCGAGACCTTCGCCGAGAAGATGCAGCCTACCTTCGTCGAAAGACTCGACAGCCTCAACCTCGCGGAAAAGCTGAAGCTCGAGCTGGCGCCGGTGATGATCTACGGCGACGACGTCACCCACATCGTCACGGAAGAGGGCGTCGCCAACCTGCTGCTGTGCCGCACGCCGGAGGAGCGCGAGCAGGCGATCCGCGGCGTCGCCGGCTATACCGACGTCGGCCGCGCCCGCGATAAGGCCAAGGTGGAGGCGCTGCGGGCGCGCAAGATCGTGCAACGCCCCGAGGACCTCGGCATCGACCCGCTCGACGCCCACCGCAGCCTGCTCGCCGCGCGCTCGGTCAAGGACCTGATGCACTGGTCCGGCGACCTCTACGATCCACCGACCAAGTACCGGAACTGGTGATGGAAACCTTCGTCATTCTGGGGCGCCGCAGGCGAAGCCGGAACCCATCGCGCTCTTCCGAAGCGCTCAGCCGGCGAGCGCAATGGGTTCCGGATCTCCGCTTCGCTGCGTCCGGAACGACAATCGCGAGGGCGCAACCATGCAGACGATGACCTTCGAGTTCGACGTAAAGGGACGGGCCAAGGGCGAGCGTGCCACCGCCATCGTCGGCGTGGTCGCCTCCGGCAACCTGGAAGCCCTGTTCGAGCGCAACCTGTCCGATACAAAATGCAGGATCGAGATCGCAACCAGCGTCGGCGGGTTCGGCGACATCTGGCGGGCGGTGGTCACGGATTTCGTCGAGCGGGCTTCGCCCGGCGGCCTGCACATCGCCATCAACGACGGCGGCGCGCGGCCCGACACGGTGTCGCTGCGCCTGATGCAGGGTCAGGCCATGATGGAGAAGGCGTGATGGCCGCCAGCGAAACCTCCACCGGCGGCGACGCCAGCTGGTTCCAGGCCACCGCCCGCCAGCGCATCGCCGGCTTCCTCGACTCCGACTCGTTCCACGAATTCCTGCCGCCGACCGAGCGGGTGCAGAGCCCGCATCTCGCGCAATTCGACCTTCCCGCCGCCTTCGACGATGGCGTCATCGTCGGGCGCGGCACGCTGGATGGCCACGACATCCTGCTGGCGGCCCAGGAGGGACAGTTCATGGGCGGCACATTCGCCGAGGTCTCCGGGGCCAAGCTCGTGGGACTGTTCCGCGCCGCGCGCGACAACGCGCATCTGCCGCGCAAGATCGTGCTGCTGATGGATTCAGGCGGCGTGCGCCTGCAGGAGGCCAATGCCGGCGAGCTGGCGGTGGCCGAGGTGATGCGCGCCATCGTCGAGGCGCGCAGCGCCGGGGTCACGGTCGTGGCGCTGGTCGGCGGCCGGGCCGGCGCCTTCGGCGGAGCCGGGCTGACGGCGGCGACCTGCTCGCGCATCGTCATCTCGGAGGAAGGCCGCACCGGCGTCACCGGCCCCGAGGTGATCGAGACCAACAAGGGCGTCGAGGAGTTCGACAGCGCCGACAAGGCTCTGGTCTGGGCCACGATGGGCGGCAAGACGCGCCGGCTGATCGGCGGCGCCGACGTCTACGCCAGGGACACGATGGCCGGCTTTCGCGAGGCGGCGATCGCGGCTCTGAAGGACGCGCCGCGCTTCGACCTCGCGAGCCTGAAGGCCGAGCAGAAACGATTGAAGAAGCGGCTCAAGCGCTTCGGCGATTGCGACATGGCGACGGACATGTGGAAGGCACTCGGCATCAAGGACGCGGGCGCCGTCCGCGACATGGGCGACGAGGCCTTCCTGAAGCTGGTCGACGAATACGCGGGGCGCGACCATGACGCTCGATGACATCCTGAGCGGCCTGTTCGGCAAGGGCCACGCCATCGAGCGCGACGGTGACGTGCTCTCGGGCCACGGCAAGCTCGCGGAGGGCGGCCGCATCGCCGTCATCGGAGCGGTCGATGGCGCGCCGCTCTCACCCGAAGGAGCGCTGCGGCTCGCCGGACACGTGCTCGAGGTGGTCGAGAAGGGCGGCGACACGCCGATCCTCGTGCTGGTCGACACCGAGGGGCAGCTGATGGCGCGCCGCGCCGAGATGCTCGGCCTCAACGAATATCTCAGCCACCTCGCCAAGTGCCTGCTGCTGGCGAGCCGCGAGGGGCACCGCACGATCGGCCTGGAATACGGCAAGGCCGCCGCCGGCGCCTTCCTCGCCACGGCGCTGGCGACCGACGTGCTGGTGGCGCTGCCCGGCGCCGAGCCGGCGGTGATGGACCTGCCCTCGATCGCCCGCGTGACCAAGCTCGACCTCGACAAGCTCAAGGCGATGGCCAAGACGACGCCGGTGTTCGCACCGGGCCTCGACCACCTCTCGCAAACGGGCGCGGTGAAGGCGGTGTGGGATCCCGCCGCGCCGCTCGCCGCGCAGCTCGCCGCGACGCTGAAGGACTGCTCGCCACACGACCGTCGCGACGTGCTCGGCAAAGAGCGCGACGGTCGCCCGGTCGCTGCCGATGTCGCGCGGCGCGTGATCGCCGCGGCCACGGCTTGACCGATCCGGGCGCCCTGCGCCGGCACGATCTCGTCGACATCGCGCCCGAGGCCTTGGCGGAAGCGACGGCGGACCTCGACCTGCCCGAGGACGCATCGCGGCTCGTGGCGGATTGGTGCCGGCGAGCCTGGCCGTTGATCGTGCGCCGGCGCCTTCCCGGCGACGCCGAAGCGGAGGTGCCGGTGGCGCTGCAGCTGCCGAATGCCATGGGCCGGCTGCGTCTGGCGCTCTCGGTCCCGGCCGCGGCGATCGCCGCACGCTCATCGGTCCGCCTTCTCGACGCCGCACCGTCGGCACCTGTCGCCTGGAACGAGACCATCACGGCGCTCCTCGCCCTTGCCTCCACCTTCGGCAGCCCGACGATTTTCGGTGGGCTGCTCTGGCAGCATGTCACCGGCGAACCCGTGCTGCGCGAGACGTCCGACCTCGACCTGCTTTGGCAGCCCTCGCCGGAGCGGCGGCGCGATCTTCTCGAAGCCCTGGCCCAGCTCGACGGCGGCCCCCTGCGCATCGACGGCGAGATCGTGCTGGACGACGGTGCCGGCGTGTCGTGGCGCGAGCTGCACGCGGCGGCCGAGGGCCGGACCCCGACCGTCGCGGTCAAGACGATGAGCGGCGTGGCTCTGCGCGAGGTGCGCGCGATCCTGGGCGAGACCGCACCGTGTTGAGAGAGATCGCTCGTGCAGAAGACGTCTTCCTCCCCCTTCGCGGGGAGGGACGAGGCGGCGGCGTTGCGGCTTCCGCCGCTATCGCCGCTCTCGCATCGGCCGCCCTCCTCGCGGAGCTGGCGACCTATCCCAAGCCGGGCCTCGTCAGCCTCGTCGACAGCGGCAGTCACGACGACATGGATGCCGGCACATTTCGCCGAAGCATCGCGGCGCTCGAGCCGTTTTTCGTACGGCTGGCGCGCGCCGGTGCGGACGGTGCGGATCTGCCGGCGCTGCGCGCCATCGGCCTCGATGCCGAAGCCGCGATGCTGGCGGCGACCGACGGCGTCAACACGCACCGCGGCGCGATCTTCGCGCTGGGCCTGCTCTGCGCGGCCGCTGGCGCCGGCGCCCACGACCCGGCCGGCCACGTGCGCGAGCGCTGGGGCGTGGCGCTCGCCACCGAGCGGCCGCACGGCAGTCACGGCGCG
>CAXTVT010000155.1:0-4012 GCA_964247745.1 uncultured Beijerinckiaceae bacterium | reverse complement strand
GGCCCTCACCAAGCCGCACGATCACCGCCGGCCGGCATCCGAAAACCTTCACCAGTTCTTGCCGCTCCTTTCGTCTCAGCCGTTCTCATGAGCAGACATTGGCTTGACCTATCGTCGTGGCGTTCGGGAGAGCAGTCCGCTCACCAAGCTTGTCGTCTTTTTATCCAAGAGGACCCAGAAGCCGTACTTTCGGCCGTGGGCCTTCTTGAGAATATCGGCGCACGCGTGATGGTCCATGAGGCCGTGGATTGCGAGGCCATCCGCGGCGAGGAAGGACAGAGCAACGAAATACTTGGCCGCATGCCCGTAGGCCTGCGAACGACCCTTCGCGAGGATGTCGTCTATCAGTGCTCGGTAGAGAACTGCCGCGGCCAAGGGATGGTCCTGTTTTAAGGCTTCAGCCGCAGGAGCCAGTGTCTCGTAGTTCGCGCCGTTCCAATCGGCGACATGGTCGAGGACGAGCTTGGAGGCGAGATCGAGACGGGGCCAGCTGAGGAAGAAGACCAAGGCTCGGTAGTGATGAGGATGCGCGGCGACGTAGGCGAATGCGTTCTCGAGAGCGTCCTCATCTTCGAAGTCGGGGAGCTTAGCGATGTAGTCGCGGAGGAGATCGACCTCCAACGTGACTTGGAACGTCGTCCATCGAAGGTTTTGGGCGGCTTCCCGATCTCCCACCGCCGCAAGGATGCGAATTTCGAGGTCGATGCGATGGCGGTCCTGCACGTCGCAACCACCCGAGCCGTCGGCGAGATCCTGGCGATCCATCACCCGTGAGCCTGGGCGGCTCGCTTTGCGAACCCACTTCAGAGCTTCCACGCCGCGGCCAGCCCGCAGCAGCCGCTCGGCGACCGCGAGGTCGTCTCTCGCTTGCTCCGGTCTTTGTGCTTCCAGCCTCATGAAGGCGTCGACATCGCCCTGGATATCGGCGATCGCCTGTCGTGCCTTGATGATGCTGTCGCGACGCGCCCGCTGCTTCCAGTCGCGAGAAGCCTTGCTGGACGAGGATTTCGCCAAAGCATCCTTCAACGCGCAATCGAACGATGTCAGCTCATCGGCCGAGAGGGTAGGTATGAAGCTGTATATGGCCTCTTCGATCAGGCCATACTCGTCGGCGAGCAGAAGCGCGATAAGACGAGCAAGAAGCTGCAGCTTGTCGTCGACAGTCATCCGGCCGGCGATTGCCGGCAACACTGCAGCCGCATCACGGTAGATTTCTGCGATGGAACCCGAGGAATCGTCGACGCGCTCGAAGACGCTTTCGGCACTACCGAGGAAACGAAGGATCCGCTCCGCGGCTGCGTTTGGAGCAACGTTGCCGAGCTCGGCGACGATCGTTGCCACCGTGGCTTTGAGATCTGCCGCGAATGCACGACGCTTGTCCCAGTCGATGAAGCCACGAGCGCGTTCGAGGCCGGCAAGGCGTCGATCGATAATCACGGCGACGGAATCTGGTCCCTTGGCACCGGCGAGAGCGGCCGAGACGGTCCTCTTGAACGGAGCACTGTGCTGCGCTTCGTCGACGATGAGCTTTGCCAGCTTGTCAGCGCCAAGCGCGACCAGGGTCTCCTTCGTCAGCATCGCTCGTCGTGCGATGTTCGGTGATCCTGCTACTTGATCGCAGGCCTCGAGTGTAGACGCTTGGCAGCGTGTCGTGGACATGATGCGTGAACGGAATGCGCCGAGCCGCTCCGGCGATAGGGTCAGCCAAGAGGAGGTCACATCAAGGCTGGACCTGACGAGGCGCCAGGACGCGAGACGCTGGCCGGCAGCGTTGAGCGGGTGACGTTCCACAACGCCGACACCGGCTTCGCCGTGCTCAAGGTGAAGGCGCGCGGCAGGCGCGACTTGGTGGCGCTCGTCGGCCATGCGCCGACGATCGGCGCCGGCGAGTACATCCATGCCGTCGGCATGTGGTTCACCGATCGCACTCATGGCCTTCAGTTCAAGGCCGACACTCTGAAGACGACCCCGCCGACGACGCTCGAGGGCATCGCTCGTTATCTCGGCTCCGGCATGGTGCGCGGGATCGGTCCCAAGCTCGCCGAACGGATTGTCCGACTGTTCGGCCTGGAGACCTTCGAGATCATCGAGGCTGATCCCGGCCGGCTTGAAGAAGTACCCGGGATCGGCAGCTTCCGGGCGGGCCGTGTAGCCGCGGGGTGGGCCGAGCAGAAGGCCGTGCGCGACATCATGGTGTTCCTGCACGGGCACGGCGTCAGCACGTCGCGTGCGGTTCGCATCTTCAAGACGTACGGCCACGACGCGATCACCGTCATGACGGACGATCCCTATCGGCTCGCCCGCGATATCCGGGGCATCGGCTTCCGGAGCGCCGACGTGATCGCGATGCGCCTCGGCCTGACCAAGGAGTCGCCGCAACGGCTTCGAGCCGGCATCTCCTACGCGCTGCAGTCCGCCACCGACGAGGGACATTGTGCCCTGCCGGTCGAGGACCTCGTGCGCCTCGCGGTGACGCTGCTCGAAGTGGCGGAGCCGCCGATCCGCACCGCCATCGAAGGCGAACTCGCCCGCGGCGAAGTCATATTCGACCGCATCGAGTCCGAACCCTGCTTGTTTCTGCGCGGCTTGCACGGTGCGGAACGCGATGTCGCCGATCGGCTAGGGGCGCTCTCCCGCGGTCCCCCGCCGTGGCCGCATATCGATGCGGAGCGTGCGGTGCCTTGGGTCGAGGCACGCACTGGCAAGACCCTCTCGGCCTCGCAGCGGGCCGCCGTCGGCTTGGTCCTGCGCTCCAAGGTCGCCGTCGTCACCGGCGGGCCCGGCGTCGGCAAGACCACGCTGCTCGATACGATCCTGCGCGTGCTCGTCGCCAAGGGCGTCCGCATCCTGCTCGCGGCGCCCACGGGGCGTGCCGCGAAACGCATGAGCGATCAAACCGGCATCGAAGCGAAGACCATCCATCGGCTGCTGGAGATCGACCCGAAGAACGGCGGCTTCCGGAAGGGTGCCGACGATCCGCTAGACTGCGATCTCCTGGTGCTCGACGAGACCAGCATGGTCGACGTGCCGCTGATGAACGCGATCACAAAGGCGGTACCGAAGCGGGCGGGCCTGGTCCTCGTCGGCGACGTCGATCAGCTCCCCTCGGTCGGTCCTGGCCGCGTGCTGGCCGACGTCATCGACTCAGGCGCGGTCACCGTCGCGCGCCTGACGGAGGTGTTCCGGCAGGCCGCCGACAGCCGCATCGTCGCCAATGCCCATCGCATCAACGCCGGCCAGATGCCGGAGTGGCCGAAGGCAGGCGCAACCTCAGACTTCTTCTTCGTGGAATGCACCGACCCCGAGAACGGCGCCGCCAAGGTCGTGGAGATCGTGCGGGACCGCATCCCGCGGCGCTTCGGTCTCGATGCGATGCGCGACGTCCAGGTCTTGTGTCCAATGCAGCGCGGTGCGCTCGGTGCCCGAGCGCTCAACGCTGACCTGCAGAAGGCCCTCAATCCCGACGCGCCAGCCCGCGTCGAGCGCTTCGGGTCCACCTTCCTGCAAGGCGACAAGGTCATGCAAACGGAGAACGACTACGATAAGGAGGTGTTCAACGGCGACCTCGGCACGATCATCGCGATCGATGAGGACGACGGCGTGCTGCGCGCCGAGTTCGACGGACGAATGGTCGAGTACCGTTTCGGCGAGCTCGACACCCTCGTCCCGGCGTACGCCACTACGATCCACAAGTCGCAGGGCTCCGAGTACCCGGCCGTCGTGATTACGCTGGCTACACAGCATTACACGATGTTAGTCCGCAATCTCCTCTACACCGCCGTTACGCGCGGCAAGCGCCTGGTGATCGTCGTCGGGCAGCGCCGCGCGCTTGCCATCGCCGTGCGCACGACCAACGCCAGAAAACGCTGGACCAAGCTTGACGAGTGGCTGCAGCTGAAGACGGGCGATCGTTCGTGAACAAGCTGATGGCCTCGTGGTATCCTCGCGACCGGCAGGATCGCGCCAGGCACGAACCCGCTTCGCGGGAGTCCGCGCGTCGAGGCGGTGCGTA
>CAXTVT010000154.1:0-4047 GCA_964247745.1 uncultured Beijerinckiaceae bacterium | reverse complement strand
ATCAGGCGCTTCCAGACCTGGTAAAGGAGGTTGTGGTTCTTGCGCGGCTCGATGGTGCCGACGCAGAGGACGAACTCGCCCTCGACGAGAGGCAAAGCAACCGCATTTGTCACAGGGCGCTTGCGATCCGCGTCGTCGATCGTGCCCCCCATCGGGATCAGCGACACGGGGGGTGCTCTATGGCCGATGCGTTCGCCGGCACGCTCGAGATCCGCCTTGGAGAAGGCGGAGATGCTGAAGACGTGATCGCAGTAGGTCATCATCGCCGCCATGGCGCGCGAGAAGATGGGGATGAGGTCGACGGCGACGACCTCCGGCATGGTGATCGGGATCAGGTCGTAGAAGATCTGGAAATACAGCGCGCCGCTCTTGCGCACCGCGCTGCGAACCGCCTCGTTGTGGTTCTCCGTCGCCCATGGCGCGCCCATCGTGAAAAGGACATCACCCTTGGCAAACGCGACACGGTTCGGGAGCGCGTGACGGAACGCGTTGACGTGATCGCGCCAACCTTCGTTGGCGACCGCAGCTTCGTCGCCCGCTTCGCGCAGCAGTCCGGCCAAGCCGGCGAACGGCACCTCCATGTAGTGGAGATGGTCTCGGAAGCGGGCGCAGACGCGGAACTCGTAGCCTTCCATCGTCTCGTTCTCGAGCCCGACGAGGTAGCCGGCCTGTACCCGCTGGATGCCCGAGACCTCTCGATGATAGGTGAGGAACTCGAGTAGATCGCTTGCGTCGAGGAAGACCACCGGCGCCTTGCGATCACCGACCTCGGCCAGCACCGTTCGGTGGATCGTGATCCCGCCCTCTCCGCTTGTCCGGATCTCGATCTCGCGTGCGGCAAGAAGCTGCCTTTTGGCGACGGGAAGATCGAAGCCGTGCGTGCCTTTGCCGTGACCGGCTTCCGCGACATCATCCCGCTGATCCGAGGCCGTGAACTTGGCAGCGATCTCTCCATCGAGAAACAGCTCGACCTGGATCGGTTCACGCTGGCCTCGACGAGCTGCCCAGCCGACCACGTTGGCGACGCCGATCTTGTCAATCCAACCGACGAACGGCGTCTCCTCGAGAACAGGATCCGTCGCAGCATGCTCGAAGGTATCGATCTCTCCGGTCGAGATCTCCGTCCGCCCGCGCCGCACCCGTCCCAGGATGTTCTTCAAGTCGCAGTCCTTCCGTTGCGCTCGCCGCGGATCGCGGCAAGCCGTTCCGCGTAGCGCCTGCCCACCGAAGCGAGGCTCATCTCGCGCGAGACGTAGTACAGCGCCGCCTCCGCCTTGCGCGCGGCGGCCGCACGGTCCGCCACGACGTGTCGCATGTGGGCGGCGGCCGAGTCGAGAAAGGGATCGGCCCATACGCTGCCGCGCGGGACGTAGATGTATTCGTCGGCCGCGACCGGGATCAAGGTGTGCTCGACGAGAAAGGCGGTGTCGGGCGTGCAGAAGTCGGCGTTGCCGGAATAGCCGGTGCAGATCACCGGCAGGCCGAGCTGCATCGCTTCGATGAGCCCGAAGCCCCAGCCTTCCGCGCGATGCAGCGAGACGTAGGCGTCGCAGGCGCGCGTCAGGGCGAGGAGGTCTTCGAACGTGAGGGTCTCGTCGATCATGACGATACGGGGGTCGGCCGCAACGAGGCGGTCGATCCGCGTCCAGGTGCGGACCTGCCAGCCGTCGGAGACGAGGCCGCGGTTCTGGGTCTTCAGCACGAGCTGTACCGGCTCGTCGCCGCGCGGGAATGCGAGAGCGAACGCCTCGACGAGGCCGAGCGGGTTCTTGCGAGCGATAAAGGACAGCGAGTCGAACACGGCGAGGAACACGAAGCGGTCGTCCTCGAGGCCATAGGCGGCGCGTGGCGAAGGGACAACGTCGGGGAGGCTCGGTGCGGCCATGCCGACGCGGATGACCGGCTTGTCGGTCGCCGCCGCGTAGATCGCACGATTGTATTCGGAGGCCACCCAGATCTCGTCGACGAGCTCGAGCCCGAGCTTCTGACAGGCCGGAATCTCGTTCAGCTCCCAGAAGAAGAAGCCGATGTTATAGCTGCCGGCGAGCAGCTCGCGTGGCCCGTAGGCGAAGGCGAGCGGGACCGCCTCGGCGTTGAGGTGGAGCAACGTGATCTCGCGTGGCGCCTCCAATGTGGCATACGCGAGGGCCGTGCCGCCCGGTGCCGGGTTCTCGAGGTCGAAGGCGAGCGCCGCAGGCGCGACGTCCTCGGCCTCGGCCAAGGCGGCCAGCGACAGACGCGACGCGCGGCCAAGACCGGAGGATTTGCGGATCGGTCCGACCACGCCGACGCCGCGTGCCGGTCTCGTCGGCACTCCCGGCTTGCGCGCGCGGCGCGGCAGGCCGGGCGCCAGCCGAAGACCCGCTGCGCAGAGGAGGTCCTCGCCCTTGCCGCGCAGGGACTCGCCGGACGCTTCAGCCCCGCTGCCGATTTCACCCGTCCCGGCGAAGCGCGCCAAAACTCCATCCAGCAACGGGCCCCGCCCAGCCTCGGCTCGCAGAAGCACGCGTAGGGGGCCGCTGGGTAGGTAGCGCAGCAGATCGGGTCTCAGGAAGCTCGCGACCACGAGATGCACCAGCAGCGCGGCCCGATCTCGCGGCAGCTCGAGATCAAGCCCGTGCAGCGCGGGATGACCGGCGTGCCAGCTCATCATGAAGAAGGTGCAGGGGAACTCGGTCCCGGCGCCCCACCCCTCCCGCCGCAGAAAGGCGATCTGCGCCGGCGTGACGAGGGTTTGCTCCAGGCGCAGCGACGGCGCCTTGTCGATGCACCACCAGTACATCGCTTCGCGCAAGAGGGTCTGATCGGTAAGGTTGGCGTGGGTCGGACGATCGCGCAGGATGAAGTTTTGCATTGCCACGGTGATCGCCGGCTCGCCCCCGCCGAGCGGCACCGGCGTGTTGAGCATCGCGATCTGGCCCGGCGCGAGCGGCACGTGCGCGGCGAACGATCGCGACAGCGCGTAGTGATCGAGGTACCAGAGCAGCACGCCGAGCCTATCCTGCAGTGTGCCATTGATTGCGAGATCAAAGGCGTCGCGCACCACGCGGGCGCATTCCTGCGCGACGAACCGCGTGATCAGGCCCTCGGGATCGTTCCCCAGGTCGACGATCTCGAGCAGCCTCGAATCGCAGGGCGCAATCCTGTGAGCCGGCTGCGCTTCGCCTTCGAGCCGAGCGTGACGAAGCGCCGTCTCGAGACAGAGTTCACGCGTTCGTTCGAGAAACACGGGAGGCAGGTTGCTCGTGAGCAGCGATCGGATCGGGTCTAGGGCGATGGGCTCGAGCGAGATCGGCTCGCGCGTGTCGGCAAAACGGAGCATGACGCTGTCGGCGCCGCCGAGCCTGTCGAATTCGATCTCGAACCCGTAGAACCCGGTCCCGTGCCCCGCGTCCTTGACGTCCTTCCGAAAGAGGCACGCGACGACGACGATGCGCTCGCCGTTGCTGCCCTCCGCTTCGACAGCCAAGCTTTGGCTTGGGGTAAGAGGATCCCAGCACCAACCCTTGATACGCGAGCGCTCGATGCGGTCGATGTACCCGGTCCTACCCTGGGCAACCTGCGCCAGCGGCTTGGCAGGCAGTGTCTCTGGTTCGCTCGGCCCTGCCCCGTCGTCCTTCTTGCGAGCCCAGAACGACATCCGAAGGTCCGTGGCGGGTTGGTATAGGGATGGCAGTAGCGGCTGCGGACGCCGGCATCAAGGGGCTCACCCGGGGCGTCAAAAAACGACCGCTGAGCAAAGACGGCGCGACCGTATCGACGAGACAAGACAGCCAACGGTCGCCTTCCAACCAGCGCCAAGGAGCTTTTTTGCCACAACCTTTGCGACGGGCTCCCGGCCGGGCGGAAGTGAGCCCTGAGCGGCGAGCCCGGCAAGGCGCAAAGCCGTTTGAAGCGAGTGGCGAAGCTTGCGCTCGGAGGCCACCGACCTCTTCTACAACGTCCTCCGCAGGGTTGAGAGAGACCAAGCTTTGGCCATCAAAACGACGGCCGGCGCCATTGTGAGCGCCGGCCGTCACGCCGTTCGTCGGCCGAGATGCTAGCCAA
>CAXTVT010000153.1:0-4174 GCA_964247745.1 uncultured Beijerinckiaceae bacterium | reverse complement strand
GGCGCCAGCTTCGTAGAAGCCGACGTGCGCTTCGCACGCTCGGGAGAGAAAACCATGCTCAAGAAGCTTATTGCGTCGGCGCTGCTCGTTGCGTCGATGGCCGCCATGCCGATCGCCGCGAAGGCGGACATGATGCACGACCACATGATGATGAAGCGGCACCACATGATGGAGATGCGTCGCCACCGCATGATGATGATGCACCACCACCACATGATGCATCACGACATGTAGACCGACTTCGACGGCTTGGCTCGGTGGCAGTGCGCTGCCGGGCCGGACGACTCGACCGCCACCTCTGATCAGCTAGTATACCGGCGTCATGGGCTTTCGCATCGTCACCGCCGAACCGTCGACCGCGTCTGGCACGGCTATCTCGTCGTCCATCGTCGCGCTGGAAGATGCTCTCGGCTTTGCGCGTGAGCTGCTCGAGGAGGGCATCCAAGTTCTGCGGATCGGGGACGACGCGGGTGCGGTCGTGCGTCGTGCTGACGAGATGATTGTCGGTCCGTTCGAGATCGACGCTGTGCGCAGGTGACGCCGGCAACACACCGCAAGATGCTGCAGCTGGCAAGGGCGCTGACCGCCGAGGATCTCCGCGCGCTCGCCGTCGAGGTGGGCATGCCGGAGGCGCACAGTCGGCAGCTTCCCGGCTTGGTCGACGCGCTCATCACCGAGCATCACGATGCGCTGCTGGATCAGATCGAGCTGCGGATCAACGAGGCGGCAGAGGAGATCGCGACAGCTCAGAAACGGGTCAGGGAGGCGTGACGGGCTGCAACATCGCGAACGAAACGCGACCCCTGCAGTCGAGCGCACGTCGACCAGTACGCTCCAAAGCGGCTGAAAAGGCTATGTTCATCGAAGGAGATTCGACGCATGGTCATCCAGCTTTCCTACGAACGTGGCGAACAACTAAGAACTTGGGCCGAGGCTCAAGGTCTCACCATCACCGACGCGATAGGCTCGTTGCTCAAGCGGGCGGGCGCCACGTGCGAAGTGCCGGGCTTCGCGGTCACCCCTATGACAACCTCGCCGGGCGGTCCGCCAATCGCCATCACTTTCGCCTTCGACGGCTTTGACGCCATCATAATCCCCGAGAACGTTCTCAAAGTCGCCGAGCATCTTGACAAGTGTGCCAGCTCGACCGGCTTGGGTCGCACTAAGATCAGGATCACTAGCGGACAGGCCATCATTGGTGAGCTGATTATCACCCGTCATCGTCGCCACACCGTCATGCTCAAGGGCACCATGAAAGGTGGCGAGACTATCTCGCGCGTGCTGACGCTTGGCGTTGCCCGTGACCTTGCCGAGCAACTCCGCAATGTCGTTGCCGACACCTAATATGTCGCCCCGCTTCGCGCCGGGGGTGCTACGGCCCGGCTTGTTTTCCCGCTTCAGGGCAGGCCATTGTCCGGTTCGGAGCTTCCGCTGCGCGCGCCGGAGCCAGTACCGCCCCGCCTTGCCGAGCGCTACGGCTCGATATCGAGATGGCGAAGCTGCTCGGCCACCTCGCCGGCGACTGTTTCCTTTCGCGACATGCGCCGCGGCTCGGCCGACTTCTGCGGAGCCTTCTTCCCTGTGAGCGGGTCCCGGCCACAGGATCGACCGCCTGCGCCAACGCGGCCAAGGATCGTTGGAGGTCGGGCGGCGTGATCGTCAAGCCGCGCCGAGCCGCTGATCTTGCTGATGGAAGAGGCCATGAAGTCGAAGTTGTACGTGTCTGCCGTCGCCGAAGCCCGCCGCCTGCTAGGACGCAAGCTCAGGCCGGCGAGCGTCGTCGAACACCTCCTTCACGACAACCGCTTCCACGTGCTTTTCCCGTCGATGGACGGCCGAAGCATCGGCGAGGATTGCCGGGGTTGCGCAGAGCAGATCGTCGGCGAAGCCAGAGCGCTGATAGCGCCTAAGGCCGCGCCGATAGCCGCGCCGGCTCGAGCGTGATCGCGCTACCGCGCCTCCTCGCGGCCATAGACCTGGCCGTCGAGCACGTGACCGTCCGGCACAAGGATCCAGTGCCGCATCGCTTGGAGTTCGTCAGCCTTGTCCCGCGCCGCGCCATAGTCCTCGGTCCGCACGTCGATCTTGCCGATGCGCCAATTCTGCGGTCGAAAGGGACCGGGCAGAGCCTCTATGCACACGCCAAGACAGCTCGGCGCGTCCATGCGCACCAGCTCGAGCATCATGCCTCTCAAGCGGCTTTCGGCGACGTACTGAAGACCCATGGGGACGAAGCGTAGAGTCATCACCGACCGAGCGGGAGTCCATTGTCAGACATGGCGGCTGGTCGCATCCGCGTCGAAATTGGCGTGCATAAAAGTCGAATGAAAACCGTGCTTGCCTTACTTACACTCCTCGCCCCGATCTGCCTCTCCGGCTGCGCGGCGATGCAGAAGGGGAGCTACGATCCTGACAAGCCGGCAAAGGTCTGCCCCTCAACCTCGGAAGGCGGCCAGACCAAAACATTTTGCTACTAAAGGCTTCCACCAGAAGAGATTGTCGCTGGAGCGATCCTCTTCGAGCTGTCTCGGTGATGATGCGGCTCGTCATCATGGCTGTCACGACGATCTTGGTCGCGAGCGCCGCGCGTGCCGAAGAACCAGTGCGGCCCGATCCGACAATGACGCCAGGCGCAATTGATACTGCCGTCACGCTCGACCGCATTTGCACAGAGACGACACGCCACCGCCGGCCGCCCTCAACGAAGCTCTGTGATCACGTCTTCGCCGCCTACAGCATCCCGCCGGCCGACCGCTACCAGTACGAATGCGATCACGACGTGCCGATTGCGCTCGGAGGCAAGACGGTGATCGAGAACCTATGGCCGCAACCGAACATCGAGGCCGAGCGCAAGGACCGCCTTGAGGTCGAGATGCAGCGCCGCGCGTGCGTCGCCTACCGAACGCTTGTGCCGGCCGAGGCTGCTGCGGTGTTGGCGCAGGAGCAGCGCGAGATTGCCGAGGATTGGGTCGCGGCAGAGCGGCGATACCTGCCAACGGCGCGCTGATCAGCCTTCTCAGCCGCGCACCGTTCCCGAACCTTCGCCGGTCTTTAAGACCACCCTGCCATTCTCGGCGGATGCCCAAGCCGCCGCGGCGAACGCCACCTCGCACCAGGAAGACCAACGCCGTCGTCGAGCGCGTGGCCGGCCCGCCGATCGTCGCCAGGCCGGCGGACCCGCGGCAGGCCGGGCTGTTCGACCTGCCGCTGCCGGGATGGATGCGGCCGTGCCTTCTGACGCTCGTGGACAAGCCGCCGGCCGGGCCGCAGTGGGTCCACGAAATCAAGTGGGACGGCTATCGCGTCTCCGTCTACGTCGAGGCCGGCAAGGTCACGATCCGCACACGCAATGGACACGACTGGACCAGGCGCTTTCCGGCTATTGCGCTCGCCGCCGCTGCGCTGAAGGTCCGCTCGGCCGTGCTCGACGGAGAAGCGGTGATCCTCGACGATCGCGGCCGCTCATCGTTCGCCGAGCTGCAGGCCGACCTCGACAAGCACGGCTCGGATCGCGCCGTGCTCTACGCCTTCGACCTGCTGTTCCTCGACGGCGAGGCGCTCTGGACCGAGCCGCTGTACGTGCGTCGGCTCAGGCTCGCCAGCATCGTCCCGGCCCGCTCCGCCATCCTGCTCAGCGAGGACTACACCGGCGATGGCGCCGAGCTGTTCCGCATCGCGTGTGAGCAGGAGCTCGAGGGCATCGTTTCCAAGCGGCTCGACAAGCCGTACCGCGGCGGCCGCTCGCGATCGTGGCTCAAGACCAAATGCGTGCTTGGCGGCGAGTTCGTGATCATCGGCTACCAGCCGGGCGCCGGCGCGCGCCATGGGATAGTCGGCGCGCTGCACGTGGCGACCTTCGACGGACACGTGCTGCGCTACGCCGGCGCGGTCGGCACGGGCTTCAGCGAGGCGGTCGCGACCATGCTGCGCGAGAAGCTCGACGCGATCTCGACGCCGCGGTGCGCGATTGCCGGGCTGAGGGTAAAAGGCGCCGTTTGGGTTGCGCCTGACCTGCGGGCAAAGATCGCCTACCGCGGTGTGACGACGGCTGGAGAGCTGCGGCATGCGAGCTTCAAGGGATTAGTCGAGGGAGAGGCAATTTCGACGCGAGAATAACCGCCTCAGCCCTCTGGCTCGATGTCGGATGGGACATCGGCGTCGGGCGTCTTCTTGG
>CAXTVT010000152.1:0-4202 GCA_964247745.1 uncultured Beijerinckiaceae bacterium | reverse complement strand
CTCCGCGGCCGCGCGCCGCGACCGCCGTCCTCGCGGCGCGTGCGCTGGGGCCGGTCGCCGGTCGAGGCTCGGCCCCGCGTGTCCTCGCGCGAATCATCCGGGCGTCGCGCGCCGCCGGACCGCGCGATGCGGGCGCGCTTGCCTTCGGCGGAGGGGCTCACGCCGGGCGGCCGCGCCGTCACCTTGCGTTCCACCGTCACGGTGCGGTCGTGGCGATCCCTCGTGTCGGTCCGCTCGATGCGCTTGCGCGGGCCCGAGCGCGCGGCATCCGCCTCGGCGGTGCGCAGGCTCGAGACGTGGCGACGCGGCCGTGTCCGCTCCTCGGAGGCGCCCGAGGCCGGCGCCTCGCGTCGACGCAGCGGGCGTTCGCCGTCGCGCTGCTGCTCGCGCGAGCGACTCTGCTGCGGGCGCGGGTCGCCGGCGCGTGTCGGCGCGGCGCGCCGATCCCCGCGCGGTTTCGTTTCGCGCGCAGGCGCTTCGCGTGCGGCTTTGGCGGCCGGCGCAGCCTTGTCCCGCACGTTTCCGGCGGGTTCGACCTCGGGGGCCGGTGCCGGCGCGTCGCCGAAGTCGACCCCTGCCTCCGCCGCGAGCGCGGCGCCGAGCTGGTCCTTCAGCACGCGGGTACGCACCTCCTCGACCGCGCCCTCGGCGAGGTCGAGCAACTGGAACGGTCCGAACGAGAGCCGGATGAGCCGGTTCACTTCGAGCCCGAGGTGCTCCAGGACGCGCTTGATCTCGCGGTTCTTGCCTTCGCGCAGGCCCATCGTCAGCCAGCAATTGGCGCCCTGGCTGCGGTCGAGCTTGGCCTCGATTCCCGCATAGTCGATGCCGTCGATCGTGATCCCGGCATGGAGCGCGTCGAGCTGGGCCTGATCGGTCTCGCCGTTGGCGCGCACGCGGTAGCGCCGCAGCCAGCCGGTCTTGGGCAGCTCGAGCATGCGGGCGAGGCCGCCGTCGTTGGTCAGCAGCAGCAGCCCCTCGGTGTTGATGTCGAGGCGACCGACCGTCACCACGCGCGGGCCCTGCGGCCAGTGCTCGCGCAGATGGTCGAAGATGGTCTCGCGTCCCTCGGGATCGTGGTCGCTGGTGACGAGGCCGCGCGGCTTGTGGAACAGGAACAGGCGCGTCTTCTCGGCCTGCGGCAGCGCGGCGCCGTCGACCTCGATGCGGTCGTCCGGTCCGACGTCCCGCGCCGGGCTCGTCAGCACCTCGCCGTTGACGCTGACGCGCCCGTCGAGGATCCAGGCCTCGGCGTCGCGGCGCGAGCACAGGCCCGCGCGCGCCATCGCCTTGGCGATGCGCTGGCGCTCGGGTGGCACGGCGGCGGCCTCCGGCTTCGCGGCGCCGGCCGGCGCCGGTGTCGCGTCGGGCCAGTCGTCCGTGAAGCGGGAAGGCGACGTCTTGCGCGTCCCGCGCGCTTTGCGGTGAGAGCCGGGTTCATTGTCTGGCATGGAACCTGATACAAAGCGGCGCGGCAAAAGGGAATGAGAGATGAGCGAGGAGACCATCGGGCGACACCCGATGGCGCTGGCGATGGATGCGGCCCGTGCCGCCGGCGCCGCCGGCGAGGTGCCGGTGGGCGCCGTGATCCTGCGCGACGGCGTCGTGATCGCGACGGGCGGCAACCGCACGATCCGCGATCGCGATCCCACCGCTCACGCCGAGGTGGTGGCGATCCGCGAGGCGGCGCGGGTTCTCGGCAACCACCGGCTCGTCGGCTGCGAGCTGCACGTCACGCTGGAGCCCTGCGCCATGTGCGCCGGCGCGATCTCCTTCGCTCGCATCCGTCGCCTATGCTGGGGCTGCGACGACCCAAAGGGCGGCGCCGTCGTGAACGGCCCGCGCTTCTTTGCCCAACCGACCTGCCACCACGCGCCGGAAGTGCTGGCCGGGGGAGCGCTGGCGGCGGACGCGAGCGCGCTGTTGCGGGACTTCTTCGCGACGCGGCGTCGGCGCGCCGGCGCGACGATCAGCGAACAGTCCGATAGGAAGCGCGAACCCCTTGTCGATCGCTCGACGCCGGCCGTCTTGCTCGCGCCAGACGAAGGCCTATGATCCCTCGCCTTCGTCAACCATCGGACGATCATGACCAGGATCATCGCACGCCTCGCACTCGCCGCCGCGCTGACGATGCCGGTGCTCGCTCGGGCCGACGAGGATCCCGCCGCGACCGCGGCCGTCGGCACGTCGGTCGGCGATGCCGTCTACGCCGCCTCCTTCAAGAACATGAAGGATGAGATGACCAACCTCGGCCAGTTCAGGGGCAAGACGCTGATCGTCTATCTCTGGGCGACCTGGTGCGCGCCGTGCCAGATCGAGGCGGCCGAGCTCGAGGCGCTGCCGCGCGACATCGGCGACAAACCGATCGCCTTCGTCGCCATCGCCATGAGCAACGGCGACGACGTCCGCCGCTTCGTGGCCGACCACGGCATCGACTACACGATGCTGTACGGCGGTTCCAACGCGGTGAAGCTCGGCAAGGCGTTGGGCAACTCGTCCGCCGGCGTCCCGTTCTTCGCCATCGTGCGCGACGGCAAGGTCTTGAACGCCTTCCACGGCGACAAGACGCCGGCCGAACTCATCGCGCTGGCGGAGAAGCCGTTGACGCAGTAGGGCAGTCGCCTTCGCGGCGTAGCTGGACAGTCGGCTCCAGCATCATCGGCTGGTTTTCCTTGCCGACGAAGCGGTAGGTGCCCTGATACGAGGCGTCGTTGATGCGAAAGATGCGCAGGCGGTGCTGGCCGTCCGGGCAATAATCGTCGAAGACGAGATCGTCGCCGATCGGCAGCGATTCCTGCTTGCAGCTCGCGCGTTCCGCGGCCGGCATGACGATGTTGCGGTGCGCGCCGGAGTCCTCGGCCGAGTAACAGAGCTTCATCACCTGTTCGTCGATCGCGAGCTTGGGGTCGAGCGTCGGCGACAGGATCTTCACGGTGTAGAGCCCAGCGGGCAGGGCGGCGCCGGCCGCATGATCGGGAAGGCCGATGGTCGTCCCGCCGGCGTGGTGTCGATGGCGCACCCCGGCTGGTTCACCCGCCACCGTCATCGCGGCGACTGCGAACGCGGCAGCGGTCAGCGCAGCGTGCCTCACGGGCAGGATCCGAGGCGCTGCGCGGTCACCGGCGTCATCGGGTCCGGCAGGTTGGCGACACGTTCGTTCTCCATGTTGAAGGTGATGTCGCCTTTGTACGACTTCCCCTTCTCGATCGGCTCGGACAGGGTGAGGCCCCAGGACGAACCGTAGGCGCCGTGGTCGCATTGCGCGCGGATGCCGACGCCGCTTTCGTAGAAATCGACGCCGCCGACGAGGACGCATTTGGCGTCCTTCGGCGTGGGCATCAGCGGCAGGGTGGCGGCGTCCATGCCCGCCTTGAGGCACACGTCGCGGCTCTGGTGGTCGACGATCATTCCGGCGTCGCCGCGCTTCAGCAGGTTCCACGACACCCGCCACAGGCCGCCGTATTCGGGGTGCGTCTTCGGATTGTCCGCGGCCTCGTTCGGCGGCCCGCGATCGAAGGTGCCTTCCGGGAAATTGGCCTGCAGCGCGTTGCGACGCCCGAACCAGGCGCCGATGACGTTGAAGTCGTTGAAGCTCAAGTTGTAGGGCTTGAGCACGTCGTCCTGCTTGTCGAGTGCGGTGCCGGCCACAATGGCCTTACGGCCATAGTAGACCTGGATCTCACGGAACTTGGCCTCCAGCATCGGCTCCTTTTCCTTGAGCGGCGCGTCGTCGAGCACGCTGAGAGCGGCATCGCGGCCCCAGGCCGCATAGGGTCCTACGGCCGCTTCGTTGAAGTAGGCGCCGAACAGCGCGATCATCGTATCCGTGCGGTCCTGCTTCATGCGCGCGCCGAACGCCTTGTTGGCCGCCTCGAACTGCCCGGTTGTGAGACGCAGCCGCGCCAGCACCGCCTTCTTGTCGGCGTCGGGATCGACGAACTGGAGGTAGGAGGCCTCGCCGTACTGCTCGTAGGTCACACCGTCGACAGGCGCGAGCAGAGAGCGATCGAAGGTCGTCTTTGCGAGGACCATCTTCGGAAGGTCGGGCGCGACGGCCGGCTTGTCGTCGGCCATGGCGGACATTGCCGCGAGACCCCACAGCCCGATGAGGATCGATCGTCTGAACGGGCCGGTCGGCATGTAAGCGCCTAGAGCCGTTGCCGTTCAGGCTGGATCATAAGCGTCGTAGCCTGAGGCGGCGA
>CAXTVT010000151.1:0-4236 GCA_964247745.1 uncultured Beijerinckiaceae bacterium | reverse complement strand
ATGTGCCTCGTCGAGGTGAAGGGCGGCCCGCCGAAGCCGCAGGCCTCCTGCGCCGTCGGCGTCAAGGACCTGAGGCCGGGCAAGAACGGCGAATTGCCCGAGGTGCTGACGAAGTCTCCGATGACCAGGCGTGCGCGCGAGGGCATCATGGAGTTCCTGCTGATTAACCACCCGCTGGATTGCCCGATTTGCGACCAGGGCGGCGAGTGCGACCTTCAGGATCAGGCGATGGCGTACGGCGTGGATTCCTCGCGCTTCGCCGAGAACAAGCGCGCCGTGGCCGACAAGTACATCGGCGTGATGGTGCGGACGTCGATGAACCGCTGCATTCTGTGCACGCGATGCGTCCGCTTCACCACCGAGGTCGCCGGCACCGGGGACGTCGGCGCGATCGGGCGCGGCGAGGACATGGAGATCACGACCTACCTCGAGACCGCGATGCACTCGGAGCTGCAGGGCAACATCGCGGACCTCTGCCCGGTCGGCGCGCTGCTGCCCAAGCCCTACGCCTTCAAGGCGCGGCCCTGGGAGCTGACCAAGACGCAGTCGATCGACGTCATGGACGCGTTGGGCTCGGCGATCCGGATCGATACCCGGATGCGCGAGGTCATGCGCATCCTGCCGCGCGTCAACGACGCGGTGAACGAGGAATGGATTTCCGACAAGACCCGGCAGGTGGTCGATGGCCTCAAGGCGAAACGGCTCGACCGGCCGTTCATCCGGCGCGGCGGCAGGTTGACGCCGGCGACTTGGCAGGAGGCGTTCGCCGCCATCGCCGCCAAGGTGAAGACGACGGCGCCGGCTATGATCGGCGCGGTGGCCGGCGATCTCTGCTCGGTCGAGGACATGTTCGCGCTGCAGCAGCTGATCGCGTCTCTCGGCACGCCGAACCTCGACTGTCGGCAGGACGGCGCCGCGCTGCATCCCGCGATGGGGCGCGCGTCCTACCTCTTCAACGCCACGGTCGCGGGCATCGAGGACGCCGACGCGCTGCTGATCGTCGGCTCGAACCCGCGCAAGGAATCGCCTGTCCTCAACGCGCGCATCCGCAAGCGCTGGTTGAAGGGCGCCTTCCCGATCGGCGTGGTCGGCGAGCGGCACGACCTGACCTACCCTTACGAGTATCTCGGCGCCGGGCCGGAAACGCTGTCCGAGCTGCCGAAGACGTTCGCCGAACTCTGGGTGAAGGCCGCGAAGCCGCTGGTCCTCGTGGGGCAGGGCGCCCTGGCGCGGCCCGACGGCGGCGCGATCCTGGCGAGGGCCGCGACCCTCGCCGGTGCCACCGGCGTGATGCCCGGCACCTGGCGCGGCTTGTCCGTGCTCCACACGGCCGCGGCACGCGTCGGTGGCCTCGACCTCGGCTTCGTGCCGGGCGAGCGCGGCCTCGACGCCGCAGCGATGGCCAAGGCCGGCGCACTGGACGTCTTGTTCAACCTGGGGGCCGACGAGATCGCGATCGAGCCCGGCGCCTTCGTGGTCTATCTCGGCACCCACGGCGATCGCGGCGCGGCCCGTGCCGACATCGTTCTGCCGGCCGCGACCTACACCGAGAAGTCCGGCACCTACGTCAACACCGAGGGCCGCGTGCAATTGGCCGAGCGTGCCAATTTCCCGCCCGGCGATGCCCGCGAGGATTGGGCGATCCTGCGCGCCCTCTCGGACCACCTCGGCCACAAGCTGCCGTTCGACTCGCTGGCGCAGCTGCGTCGCGCGCTGTACGCGGCCCACCCGCACATGGCGCGCGTCGACGAGATCGCGGAAACGCCGGTTGCGGATTTCGGGCGAGTGGGGCAGGTCACGCCCCGACGCGAGCCGTTCGTGTCGCCGATCGTCGACTTCTTCCAGACCAACCCGATCGCGCGCGCGTCCAAGGTGATGGCGGAAGCCTCGGCGCTGGCCGCGCAGCAGGGTGCGGTGCAGGTGGCGGCGGAGTAGATCGATGACCATCCTCGGCTTCCTCCTGACGATCGTGAAGAGCCTGGCGATGCTCGTGATCCTGCTCGTCGGGATCGCCTACATCCTCTACGCCGATCGCAAGATCTGGGCGGCGGTGCAGCTGCGTCGCGGGCCGAACGTCGTGGGGCCGTTTGGTCTCTTCCAGTCCTTCGCCGATCTCATCAAGTTCGTGCTGAAGGAGCCGGTCATCCCGGCCGGCGCCAACAAGGGCGTCTTCCTGCTGGCGCCGTTCGTGATGGGCATGCTGGCGCTCGGCGCCTGGGCCGTGATCCCGGTGGCGGATGGCTGGGCGATCTCCAACATCAACGTCGGCACGCTCTACATCTTCGCGATCTCGTCGCTCTCGGTCTACGGCGTGATCATGGGCGGCTGGGCGTCCAACTCGAAATACCCGTTCCTGTCGTCGCTGCGCTCGGCGGCGCAGATGGTGTCCTACGAGGTCTCGATCGGCTTCGTGATGGTCACCGTGCTGCTGCTCGCCGGCACGCTGAACCTGTCGTCGATCGTCGAGGCGCAGAACACCCATTGGGGTCTGTTGGGCTGGTATTGGTTGCCGCTGTTCCCGATGTTCGTGATCTTCTTCGTCTCCGCGCTCGCCGAGTGCAACCGGCCGCCGTTCGACCTCGTCGAGGCCGAGTCGGAGCTGGTCGCCGGCTTCATGACGGAATACTCGTCCTCGCCCTACATGCTGTTCATGCTCGCCGAATACGTGGCGATGATCACGATGGCGGCACTGCAGGTCATCCTGTTCATGGGCGGGTGGTTGTCGCCGATCCCGTTCGCGCCGTTCACGTGGGTGCCGGGCGTGATCTGGTTCCTGCTCAAGCTCCTGCTGGTCTTCTTCATGTTCTCGATGGTGAAGGCCTTCGTTCCGCGCTACCGCTACGACCAGCTGATGCGTCTCGGCTGGAAGGTGTTCCTGCCGCTGTCGCTCGCCATGGTCCTGATCGTCGCCTTCGTCTGCGAATTCGCAGGTGTCGGCGGTGTGATGGCGCGCTGATCCGGCTCCAAAGGTTTTCCCATGAGACTCGATCACGCCGCCAAGCAGCTGCTCCTCACCGAATTCATCGGCGCCTTCGGCATGTCGATGCGCTACTTTTTCAAGCCCAAGCCGACGCTGAACTACCCGCACGAGAAGAGCCCGCAATCGCCGCGCTACCGCGGGGAGCACGTCTTGCGCCGCTATCCCAACGGCGAGGAACGCTGCATCGCCTGCAAGCTCTGCGAGGCGATCTGCCCGGCGCAGGCGATCACCATCGAGGCGGGGCCGCGCCGCAACGACGGCACGCGGCGCACGACGCGCTACGACATCGACATGGTGAAATGCATCTACTGCGGCTATTGCCAGGAGGCCTGCCCGGTCGACGCCATCGTGGAAGGGCCCAACGCCGAGTTCGCCACCGAGACCCGCGAGGAGCTCTACTTCGACAAGGAGCGCCTGCTCGCCAACGGCGACCGCTGGGAACGCGAGATCGCCCGCAACCTCGCGATGGACGCGCCGTACCGGTGATGAGCAGAGCGCCGTTCCAATCGCGTCGCGCGAGGCAGGCCGCATGAGCGCCACCCCCTTCTTCTTCTATCTGTTCTCGATCGTCCTGATCGCGTCGGCGACGATGGTGGTGGCCTCGAAGAACCCCGTGCATTCGGTGCTCTTCCTGATCCTCGCCTTCGTCAACGCCGCCGGCCTCTTCCTGCTGCTGGAGGCCGAATTCTTGGCGATGATCCTGATCGTCGTCTACGTCGGCGCGGTCGCCGTGCTGTTCCTCTTCGTCGTGATGATGCTCGACGTGGATTTCACTGAACTCCGGCAGGGATTCCTCAAATACCTTCCGGTCGGCGCGCTCATCGGGCTGATCGTCGTGCTCGAGCTCGGCTTCGTCGGCGCGACCTGGACCATGGGACCGGGGGCCACCGCGCAGGTCGCCACCGAAGTGCCGGCGCTGCCCAACACGGTCGCGCTCGGCAACGTCATCTACACGCAATATCTCGTGCTGTTCCAGGCGGCGGGCCTGGTGCTGCTCACCGCGATGATCGGGGCCATCGTCCTGACGCTTCGCCACCGGCCGTTCGTCAAGCGCCAGTCCATCCCGCAGCAGAACGCCCGGACATCGGCCGCCGTGGACGTCGTCAAGGTGCCTTCGCGGCAGGGCGTCGATGCCTAGGAGCCACGCGTCATGATCGGGTTGGGCCACTACCTCACCGTCGCCGCCATCCTGTTCACGCTGGGCGTCGCGGGCATCATCCTCAACCGCAAGAACATCATCATCATCCTGATGTCGG
>CAXTVT010000150.1:0-4347 GCA_964247745.1 uncultured Beijerinckiaceae bacterium | reverse complement strand
CGCCGAAGGTGGCGATGAGCGACAGCGGCAGCGCGACGCCGGCGATGATCGTGGCGCGGATCGAGCGCAGGAACACCAGCACCACCAGCGTCACCAGCACCACGGACAGGATCAGGGTGAACTGCACGTCGGCGATCGAGGCCTTGATGGTGCCGGTACGGTCCGACACGATCGTCATGTCGATGCCGGCCGGGAGCGAGGTCTTGAGCTTGGCGAGCTCCTTGCGGATGCGATCGACGGTGGCGACGACGTTGGCGCCGGGCTGGCGCTGCACGTCGATGATCACGCCGGGCTGGCCCTGGTACCAGCCGGCGACGTGGCTGTTCTCCAGCCCGTCGACCACCTTGGCGATATCGCTCATCAGCACCGGCGCGGCATTGCGGTAGGTGACGACGATCGATCGGTAGGAGGCGGCGGTGTCGAGCTGGTCGTTGGCGCCGATCGCGTAGGCCTGCTTGGAGCCGTCGAGCGAGCCCTTGGCGCCGTTGACGTTGGCGTTCGAGATCGCGTTGCGAAGGTCCTCCATGCCGATCCCGTAATCGGCCAGGCGCGACAGATCGGCCTGGACGCGCACGGCCGGCTTGAGACCGCCGAGAATGCCAACATGTCCGACGCCGCTGACCTCCGAGAGGCGCTGGCCGATCAGCGAGTCGGCGAGGTCCGACATCTCGCGGATCGTGTGCGTCTTGGAGGTCAGCGCCAGCTCGATGACCGCCGTGTCGGCGGGGTTCACCTTGGAATAGACCGGCGGGTAGGGAAGGTTCTTCGGCAGGGTCGAGGCCGCGGCGTTGATGGCCGCCTGGACGTCCTGCGCGGCGCCGTCGATGTCGCGATCGAGCGAGAACTGCAGCGTCACCTCGGACAGACCGAAGGCCGACGACGACGTCATCGAGTTCAGGGACGGGATCTGGCCGAGCTGACGTTCCAGCGGCGCGGTGACCAGCTCCGCCATGGTGTCGGGATTGGCGCCCGGAAGCTGCGTGGTGACCTGGATGGTCGGGAAGTCGACCTGCGGCAGCGCCGACACCGGTAGGAAGGAATAGCCGAGCACGCCTCCGAGCAGGACCGCGACGGCGAGCAGGAAGGTCGCGACCGGTCGTCGGATGAACAGCGCGGAGACGTTCATTCGCCAGCGCGGCTCTGCCGCTGGCCACCGCCGCGGTGGTGTGGTGGGCGCGGGGGCCCGGCATTGGTGTCGGTCGGCGGCGACACGCCACCCTCATGGATGGCGGCCGGCGCCTTGTCCTTGGCGGCCTCGGCCGGATCCACCGACGGCACGACCTTGGCGCCATCGGTCAGCTTGGCGAATCCTGAAGTGATCAGCGTCTCGCCGGCCTTCAGCCCCGAGGTGACCACCGCGTCGTTGTCATCCTGCTGGCCGACCGAAACCAGGACCATCTTGGCCTTGTCGTCGACCACGGTGAACACGAACGGTCCCTTGGGACCGCGCTGCAAAGCGCCGATGGGGATCAGGATGGCGTTCTTGAGCGTCTCGACCTTCAGGCGCACGTTGGTGAAGATGCCCGGCCAGAGCGCGAGCTCCTTGTTGTCGAAATTGGCCTTGAGCTTCACCGTGCCGGTGGTCTGGTCGATCGTGTTGTTCACGACGGCCAGCACGCCATGGTCGACCACGTCCTTGCCGCTGCCGTCGAGCGCCTGCACGTCGAGCTGGTTGAGCAGAGAGGCCTTGTTGATGCGCGGCAGATCCTGCTGCGGAATGTTGAAGATCACGCTGATGGGCTGAATCTGCGACACGGTGACGATGCCGGTCGTATCCGTCGCGTGGATGAGGTTGCCGACATCGACGTTGCGGATTCCGGTGCGCCCGGCGATCGGCGACGTGATGTCGGTGTATCCGAGCGTCGTCCGCGCGCTGTCGATCATCGCCTGGTCGATGGCGATCTGCGCCTTGGTCTGCGCCACGGTGGCGACCTGGGTGTCGTATTGCTGCTGCGTCACCGCCTTGGTGGCGGAGAGCTGCTTGTAGCGCTCGAGGTCGCGGATGTTGTTGGCGAGCGTCGCCTCGTCGAGCTGCTTCTTGGCGACGTCGGAATCGAGCGTGGCCTGATACAGTCGCGGGTCGATCTTGGCGATCGTGTCGCCCGCCTTGACCTGCTGGCCTTCGGTGAAGTCCAGGCTCGTCAGCGTGCCGTCGACCTGCGAGCGGATCAGCACGGAATTCAAGGCCTGACCGGTGCCCACGCCCTCGACATAGACCGGCACGTCGGCCATCCGAGAGGGCGCCGTCAGCACCGGCGTCGGTCCGTCGGCCCCGCTGCCGTGCTTGCCATGCCCATGCCCGCCGGCCAACTTGCCGTCCTTGGGCTTGTTGAGCAGGCTCGTGGTGAGGAACGGCGTGATGATCGCCACCACCACGGCGACGCCCACGATCCAGGCGAGTAGGCGCCATACTCGTCTCAAAGCTGCATGTCCTCGCTTCGCGCGCGGGACCGGCCCGCTGCGGGCACGGCAGGCGCGGCGTGGTAGTCGATCGCGTCGATAGCTTCTGCTCCCTTTGCAGCAAAGTTGCGTCGCCGTGCGGGCAACGCGGCAGGTCGCACTGTAGCTGCGGAACGCGCGCCGGAGCCGCAAGGGGCTGCGGGTCAACTCTTCTTGTTGCGGGCTGCGGCCGAACGCGCACGCCGGCAGCCGGCCCGTTCTCATCAGCCGGAGCTATGCGACCCATGGATCGACGAGACAGATGCCGACATCCTTGAAATAGCGATTGTTTCGCGCGGCAAACGTGGCACGGCGCGCAGGTACGATGCCGGCGATCATGCCCTCGAAGAAGCGGCTGTTCCAACGTTCCACTCGGCTTCAGTCCGATATCCTCGAAAAGTCCGGCGACGCGGGCGTCGCCGGGTCATTCGCGACCGACGCTCTCGCGCCTCGCCCCTTCCCGCGCGGTAGCAATTGTGCCATACCCCGCTCCGGGCTTCGGCCCGCGTACGTCGCCGGCGGCATGGGGCTGCCGGTTTCCACCCTGGGCGACCCAGTTTCGCCCCCACCTGCGCTCCCGCGGGGTTTTCATGAAGCCGCCTCGGCAGGATCGCCGGGCGCTGTCGATTTTCAGTTGCCTCGAGTCCAGCGCCGCGCAGTGGTCGCGGACGAGAGGAGGAGATTTTCGGTCTCCAAGCCTCTCGCCTCCGCTCGCCCGACGTCCATCGTCGAGGCGCTTCCGCCGCGGCGAGGCTCTCTTCGACAGTTCCTCGCAATCTTGTTGTGGCGACCGACTCACCCCTTGCGGGCGGCGCGTCAGAGAAAGACACGCATGTTCGACATCCACCGCGAAGTATTGGACTGGGCCGGGCGCAAGCTCGTGCTCGAGACCGGCCGTATCGCCCGTCAGGCCGATGGCGCCGTGCTGGCCTCCTACGGCGAGACCACCGTGCTCGCCACCGTGGTCGGCGCCAAGGCACCCAAGCCGGGGCAGGACTTCTTCCCGCTCACCGTCAACTACCAGGAAAAGGCTTTCGCCGCGGGCCGCATCCCAGGCGGCTATTTCAAGCGCGAGGGACGTCCCTCGGAGAAGGAGACGCTGGTCTCCCGCCTGATCGACCGCCCGATCCGGCCGCTGTTTCCCGCCGGCTACCGCAACGACACCCAGGTCGTCGTGACGGTTCTGGCGCATGACCTCGAGAACGATCCCGACATCCTGGCGATGGTCGCGACATCGGCGGCGCTTACCCTCTCGGGCATCCCCTTCATGGGCCCGATCGGCGCCGCACGTGTCGGCATGATCGGCGGCGCGCTGAAGCTCAACCCGACGATCGACGAGGTGAAGGACTCCTCGCTCGACCTCGTCGTCGCCGGCACCCACGACGCCGTGCTGATGGTCGAATCCGAAGCGCGCGAGCTGTCGGAAGACGTGATGCTCGAGGCCGTGATGCTCGGCCATTCGGGCTTCCAGCCGGTCATCGAGGCGATCATCCGCCTCGCCGAGAAGGCGGCCAAGGAGCCGCGCGACTTCGCGCCGGCCGACAACGCCGCCGTCGAGAAGGCCGTGGCCGAGGTCGCCGAGAGCGAGCTGCGTACGGCCTACAAGATCACCGCCAAGGCCGAGCGCTACAAGGCGGTCGACGCGGTCAAGGCCAAGGTCAACACCGCGCTCACCGCCGAGGGTTACGAGCCGAAGTTCACCAAGGAGCAGATCGGCGGCGCCTTCCACGACTTGCAGGCCAAGGTCGTGCGCAACACGATCCTCGACGAGGGCGTCCGCATCGACGGCCGCGACGTCAAGACCGTGCGCCCAATCGTCAGCGAGGCCGGCTTCCTGCCGCGCGCCCACGGCTCGGCCCTGTTCACCCGCGGCGAGACGCAGGCGATGGTCGTCGCCACGCTCGGCAC
>CAXTVT010000149.1:0-4501 GCA_964247745.1 uncultured Beijerinckiaceae bacterium | reverse complement strand
CGAACAGGTCGCCGACGACGTTCATGCCGTCCATCAGCGGGCCCTCGATCACGTCCAGCGTGCGCGTCGACTGGCTCCGGGCCTCCTCGGTGTCCTCGTCGACGAACTCGGTGATGCCGTTGACCAGCGCGTGCTGCAGCCGCTTGGCCACCGGGCCCTCACGCCAAGCCAGGTCCTTGCCGACCTTCTCGGCGCCCTTGCCCTTGAAGCTCTCGGCGAGCTCGAGCAGGCGCTCGGTCGAATCCTCGCGGCGGTTCAGCACCACGTCCTCGCAGGCCTCGCGCAGGGCAGGGTCGATGTCCTCGTAGGTGCCGAGCTGGCCGGCGTTGACGATGCCCATGTCCATGCCGGCCGAGATCGCGTGATAGAGGAACACGGAGTGCATCGCCTCGCGCACCCGCTCGTTGCCGCGGAACGAGAAGGAGAGGTTGGAGACGCCGCCGGAGATGTGCACCAGCGGCATGCGGCGCCGGATCTCGCGCGTCGCCTCGATGAAGTCGACGCCGTAGTTGTTGTGCTCCTCGATGCCCGTCGCCACCGCGAAGATGTTGGGATCGAAGATGATGTCCTGCGGCGGGAAGCCGACCTGCGTCGTCAGGATGTCGTAGGCCCGCGAACAGATCTCGACCTTGCGGTCCTTCGTGTCGGCCTGCCCCTGCTCGTCGAAGGCCATCACCACGACCGCGGCGCCGTAGCGGCGCACGGTGCGGGCATCGGCGACGAACTTCTCCTCGCCCTCCTTCATGGAGATCGAGTTCACGATCGCCTTGCCCTGCACGCATTTCAGGCCGGCCTCGATGATCGCGAACTTCGAGGAATCGATCATCACCGGCACGCGGGCGATGTCGGGCTCGGCCGCGACGAGGTTGAGGTACTCGACCATCGCCTTCTGCGAATCGAGCAGGCCCTCGTCCATGTTGATGTCGATGACCTGGGCCCCGTTGGCGACCTGGTCGCGCGCGACATCGAGGGCGGCTGTGAGGTCGCCCTCCTTGATGAGCTTGCGGAAACGAGCCGAGCCGGTGACGTTGGTGCGCTCTCCGACGTTGACGAAGCGAATGTCCGGCGTCAGCGCGAATGGTTCGAGGCCCGACAGCCGCAGCATCGGTTCGATCTCGGGCACGGCGCGCGGCTTGATCCCCTCGATCGCCTTGGCGATGGCGTGGATGTGCGGTGGCGTCGTGCCGCAGCAGCCGCCGAGGATGTTGACGAGGCCGCTCTCGGCAAACTCCCGGACCAGCCCGGCCATGTACTCCGGGCTCTCGTCGTAGAGGCCGAATTCGTTGGGCAGGCCGGCATTGGGGTAGGCACAGATCAGCGTGTCGGCGACGCGCGACAGCTCGGCCAGGTGCGCGCGCATCTCGCGGGCGCCGAGCGCGCAGTTCAGGCCGATCGACAGCGGACGGGCATGCTGCATCGAGGCCCAGAACGCCGTCGGCGTCTGACCCGAGAGCGTGCGGCCGGAGAGGTCGGTGATCGTGCCCGAGATCATGATCGGCAGGTCGCAGCCGAGCTCGCCGAAAGCCTGTTCGACGCCGGCATAGGCGGCCTTGGCGTTCAGCGTGTCGAAGATCGTCTCGATGATGATGACGTCCGCGCCGCCCTCGACCAACGCGACGGTCGCCTCGCGATAGGCCTCGGCCAGCTCGTCGAAGGTGACGGCGCGGAAGCCGGGATTGTTGACGTCGGGCGAGATCGACGCCGTGCGGTTGGTCGGCCCCAGCGCGCCGACGACGAAGCGGCGGCGGCCATCCTCCTTGGTGGCGCGATCGCAGGCGGCGCGGCAGATCCGGGCGGATTCGCGGTTCAGTTCGTCCACCAGGCCCTCCATGCCGTAATCGGCCTGGGCGATCGTGGTGGACGAGAAGGTGTTGGTGGCCACGAGATCGGCGCCGGCCACGGCGTAGGCGTAGTGGATGTCCTCGATCGCTTCAGGCTGCGTCAGTACCAGGAGGTCGTTGTTGCCGCGCAGGTCGCGCGGCCAGTCGGCGAAGCGTTCGCCGCGGAACTGCTCCTCCGTGAAGCGGTGCCCCTGGATCATCGTCCCCATGGCGCCATCGAGCACGAGGATGCGCTCGGCTGCCGCCGCCTTGAGCGCCGCGCGGACCTCGGCGCCCTTCCTGGCGAGATCGTCCCGGGACAGATCGGTCATCAGGCGGCTTTCTGTTGGCGGAACACCGGACGCATGCCGAGCAGGTGGCAGATGGCATAGACGAGGTCGGCGCGATTCATCGTGTAGAAGTGGAAGTTGTAGACCCCGTGGTCGACGAGATCGAGCACCTGCTCGGCCGCCACCGTCGCGGCGACGAGCCGACGCGTCGCGGGATCGTCGTCAAGCCCGTCGAACCGGTCCGCGAGCCAGGACGGCACCGAGGCGCCGGTGCCCTTGGCGAATTTCGCGACCTGCTTGAAGTTCTGGACCGGCACGATGCCCGGCACGATCGGGATGGTGATGCCGCGCGCGCGCACCTTGTCGAGATAGCGCAGGTAGATCTCGTTATCGAAGAAGAACTGGGTGATCGCGCGCGAGGCGCCCGCGCCCACCTTGGCCTTGAGGTGCTCGATGTCGCCGTCGACCGAGCCTTCGGGATGGCCTTCGGGATAGGCCGAGACCGAGATCTCGAAGTCACCGATCTTCTTGAGCCCGGCGACCAGCTCCGTCGAGGTCTGGTAGCCGTCGGGATGCGCCTCGTAGGGGGTGCCCGGGCCGCTGTGCGGATCGCCGCGCAGCGCCACGATGTGGCGCACGCCGGTCCGCCAATAATCCTTGGCCACCGCATCGACCTCGTCGCGGCTCGCCGCGACGCAGGTCAAGTGCGCGGCCGGGCGGATCGGCGTCTCGGTGATGATGCGCTCCAGCACCGCATGGGTACGCTCGCGGGTCTTGCCGCCGGCGCCGTAGGTCACCGACACGAAATGCGGGTTGAGCGGTGCCAGCCGGCTCACCGAGTCCCACAAGGTCGCCTCCATCTCCGTGGTGTTCGGCGGGAAGAATTCGAACGAGACGTTGAAGCGGGGACGCGAGCCGCGGCTCAGGCGCTGCGTGGCGACGGGCTGCATCAGGCGATTTCCTTGAGCGACAGGGGAACGAGATCGGTTTGCAGGCGTCGATCCTGCCCCATCCAGAGCGAGACCGTGAGGGTGCCGGCGCCATCGGGCGCGAGATCGCGGGTAAGAGACACGTCGAGGCCGGCATCGGCCATGATCCCGCAGATTTCCTCGCGCGCGAAGCCAAGACGTCGATGCGCGTGCGCGGTGCGCAGGCCTTCCTCGGCGTGGGGGGCGAAATCCACCACGAGCAGACGTCCGCCGGGGCGTAGGGTCCTTGTCGCCTCGCGCAAGGCCCGCGCGGGATCGTCGAGGTAGTGCAAGACCTGGTGCAGCACGACGAGGTCGAAGGCGTTGCGCTCGACGGGCAAGGCGTAGATGTCGCCCTGCCGGAGTTGCGCGTGCCGCAGTCCGGCGCGCTCGAGCCGGGCGCGAGCCATGCCGAGCATCTGCGGCGACTGGTCGATGCCCAAGGCACGCTCCGCGGCGGGCGCCAGGACCTCCAGCATGCGACCGGTGCCGGTGCCGACATCGAGAAGGCTGCGCGTCGGCCGCGAACCGATCGCATCGCGCACTGCCGATTCGACCATCTCCTCCGCGACATGCATCGCGCGCACGTGGTCCCACGTCGCCGCGTGGGTCGCGAAATATCGCGCCGCCTGCCCGGCGCGCGCGCGGCGCACCTCCTCGAGCCGGACACGATCCGAGTGCAGGACGGGATCTTCGATCGCCATCGCGCCGACGATGTCGCGCGCGAGCCGCGCCGACGGCCCCGATTGCGCCGCGAGCAGGAAGACCCAGGAGCCCTCGCGATGGCGCTCCACCAGCCCGCTCTCGACAAGGAGCTTGAGATGACGCGAGATGCGCGGCTGCGACTGGCCGAGGATCGCGACGAGTTCGCTCACGGTCAGCTCGGCGTCGGTCAGCAGCGCCAGCAGACGCAAGCGCGTCGGCTCGCCCGCCGCGGCAAGGGCGGACAACACGTCGTCAAACGGAGCGGAGGCGAAAGCAACCTGGATCATCGGAATAGATATAAGGATATCTTTATGTCTGTAAAGAAGAAACTTGTCGATTGGACGGCCAAGCAGCCGATCGCCAGCGCGTCGCCATGTCATCGATCGGTGGAGCGAAAAGGATCGACCGCAGCGATGCCCTCGGCTCGAGAGGACACGAAACGCTACACCACCTGAGATGGCAGCGGCGTGTTAGGAGCCGGGTGGCTGCATTGTCCGAAAACGCGCCGGCGGCGAGCCACCCGTAAGCCTTGCAGCTGGCGTTGGCGGAGCAAAGGTGCCGCCGTCAAATCGGCTCGCCGGTCGGGTCGGGAGTGACGGCACCGTCTTGCGATGATCGCACGTGCGATCAAGGCTATGATGCAAGGACCGAGAGCCAAGCTTCCTTCGATTTCGAACACCTCGAAACGCAACAACGCCCTCGTCTTTCGACGAGGGCG
>CAXTVT010000148.1:0-4947 GCA_964247745.1 uncultured Beijerinckiaceae bacterium | reverse complement strand
CCTCCGTATGGCGGAATCAAAATCCGCTGCCTTACCGCTTGGCGACGCCCCAAAATCCGGTCGATGTGCGGGTGGCGGATCTATAAAGGGCGGCCGGCACTCCCGCAACGGGTTCCAACGCCGGGCTTCGCGGCCTGGCGCGGTGGCGCGAGCCTGATCGAGCGACCGATCAGCGCCGCATCGGGCCGGCCGCAACCGTCGAGCCCTGTTCGGGTTCCTGCACCGACCGCGTCGCGGAGGCGCGATTGGAGTTCGGCCTTGAAACGTAGACGTCCTTCGCTCTTCACCATCCTCGTGGGTTTGGGAACCTTCGCATTCGCCTTCCGGCGCACCGGGACGGCGGATCGCCGCGCGCTGGCCCGGCTCAAACCGCGGCCGGTGCCACCGGTGTCGTCACAGGCGCCGTCAGCGCCGTCGCGGCAGGCGGCCGGGCAGGGCGCCACCACCCCGACGGAGATTCCCGCCGCCGGATGGTGGACGATCGCCAAGCGGACCGCGGGCAAGTTCGGCGAGAACGAGCTGATGTCGGAGGCGGCGAGCGTCACCTTCTACGCTCTGCTGTCGCTGGTGCCGGCGATCACCGCGCTCGTGTCGCTCTACGGCCTCGTCGCCGACCCCACGACCATCGCCAAGCAACTCGATTCGCTTGCGGGCGTGATCCCGTCCGGCGGCATGGAGATCATCGGCGAACAGGTGAAACGGCTGACACAGGGGCCGACCGGGGGGCTCGGGATCGGGCTTCTCGTCGGCCTCGCGACCGCGCTTTGGAGTGCGAACGCCGCGACCAAGGCCATGTTCTCGGCGCTGAACGACGTCAACGGCGAGCGCGAGACCCGCAACTTCCTGCGCCTCACCGGGACGTCGCTGACCTTCACCATCGGCGGCATCGTCATCATGATCCTCGGCCTCGTGATCGTCGTGGCGCTGCCGGCCCTGTTCCAGGCCATCGGGCTCGACACGGCCTTCGCGCTCGCGATGCGGATCCTGCGCATCCCCCTGATGCTGCTGGTGCTCGTCGCGGCGCTGGCGCTGCTGTTTCGCTACGGGCCGGACCGTCGGCCGGCTCAGTGGCGCTGGGTGACCTGGGGCGGCGCCTTCGGGGCGATTGGTTGGGTGGCCCTGTCCGTCGGCTTCTCCTGGTACGTCGCCAATTTCGGATCCTACAACAAGACCTATGGGTCGCTCGGCGCCATCATCGGCTTCATGACGTGGATCTGGCTCTCCACCACGGTGCTGCTGCTGGGCGCGCAACTCAACGCCGAGATGGAGACGCAGACCGCACGCGACACGACGGTGGGCACCCCCAAGGCGATCGGGCAGCGCGGCGCGAAGGCCGCCGACACGGTGGCGTGACGCCGCTGGGATGGACCCGGCGGCAAACCTCCCTACATGTCGTCGAGCCGGCAAGGGATATGCCCACGTCCGGTCCATGAAGAGGCTTGTCTGCACAGCATGACCTTTGCCATCAGCTTGACGATCAACGGAGACGTGCACGCGATCGCGCTCGACGATCCCCGGGTCACCCTGCTCGACCTCCTGCGCGAGCGCCTCCACCTCACCGGTACCAAGAAAGGCTGCGATCGCGGCCAATGCGGAGCCTGCACCGTTCTCGTCGACGGGCGACGCGTGAACGCCTGCCTGGCGCTCGCCGTCAGCCAGGACGGCACGTCGATCACCACCATCGAGGGTTTGGCGCGCGGCGACATCCTGCATCCGGTGCAAGCCGCCTTCATCGAGCACGATGGCTTCCAGTGCGGCTTCTGCACCCCGGGCCAGATCATGAGCGCCGTCGGCATGATCGCCGAGGGCCATGCCGGGCGCGATCCCGAACGGATCCGGGAAGGTTTGAGCGGCAACCTGTGTCGCTGCGGGGCATATGCCGGCATCGTCGAGGCTGTCGCCGAGGCCAGTGCGCGCATGGACGAGCGGCGCGGAGAGGCGGCATGATCGCGTTCGATTATCTGCGCCCGGGCGCGCCGGCGGATGCCGTCGCCGCGGCCGCGACACCAGGTGCCAGTTACCTCGGCGGGGGTACCAACCTCCTCGACCTGATGAAGGGCAACGTCGTGCGGCCGCAACGCCTCGTCGACGTGACCCGCCTGCCGGGCCTCGACCGGATCGACTGGGATGCGGACAGCGGCGTGCGCGTCGGCGCCCTCGTGCGCAACAGCGATCTCGCCTACGAGCCGCGTTTCGCGACGACGTTCCCGTCGGTGTGCGAAGCCCTGCTCTCTGGCGCTTCGGCGCAGTTGCGCAACGCCGCCACAACCGCCGGCAACCTCTTGCAGCGCACCCGCTGCGCCTATTTCTACGACGTCGCGAGCCGCTGCAACAAACGCGAGCCGGACACCGGTTGCGACGCGATCGGCGGACTGAACCGCCTGCACGCGATCCTCGGCTGGAGCGAGCACTGCATCGCCACGCACCCGTCCGACCTTTGCGTCCCGCTGGTGGCGTTGGACGCGGTCGTCGAGATCGAGGGCAGGGACGGCCGCCGCGAGGTGCCGCTGGAGGCGTTTCATCTGCTTCCCGGCGAGACGCCTTGGAAGGAAACGGTGCTCGAGCCGGGCGACCTCGTCGTCGCCGTGCGTCTGCCGGCGGCTTCGGCGCAGTTCGCCGCACATTCGCGCTACCTCAAGGTGCGCGAGCGGACCTCGTACGCCTTCGCCGTCGTCTCCGCCGCCGCCTCGTTGCGCATGGAAGGCAACGTTGTCGCCGAGGCGCGTCTCGCGCTCGGCGGCGTGGCGTTGAAGCCGTGGCGCTGCCGCGAGGCCGAGGCTGCGCTCGCCGGCCGGCCGGCGACGGTCGAGACCTTCACGGCCGCCGCCGCGGCCGCGCTGACCGCTGCCACGCCCGGCGGCGACAATGCCTTCAAGATCGAGCTCGCACGCCGGATCGTGGTGCGGGCGCTGGTCCAGGCCGCGGCCGGGACACCGGAGCGCATGCCGGCCCTTCCCGCCTCCCCGTTCGCCTCCAAACAGGAAGCCAAGCTCCATGTCTGAGACCCGCGTTCGCCACGGTTCCTCGATGGGCCAGCCCGTGCCCCGCCGCGAGGGCTTTCTCAAGGTGACAGGCGGCGCGACCTATGCCGCCGACAACCATCCCGCGGGCATGTTGCACGCCGCGCTCTGCGTCTCGGGTATCGCCAAGGGGCGTGTCACCCACCTCGACGTGGCCGCAGCCGAGGCGCATCCCGGTGTCGTCGCAGTGATGACTCCCGGCAACGCGCCGAAGCTGGCCAAGCATCCCGACGATGCGGAGGGTCGTTTCGACTTCAAGCTCGACCTGCTTCAGGACGAGCGCGTCCGCTACGCCCACCAGGCGATCGCCGTCGTCGTCGCCGAAACGCTCGAGGCGGCGACCGAGGGGGTGGCCTTGCTGGCGCCGCGCTACGAGGTCGAGCAGGCCACCATCGGGCTTGATGGCGAGACCTTCGAGCCGGAGGCGATCGGACCGGGCATGCCGCCCGTCGCCGGAACCGGGGACGTCGGCGCCGCGCTCGGGTCGGCTGTCAAGAGCATCGAGAAGGTGTACGAGACGGCACCGCAGTACCACAACGCGATGGAGCCGCACGCCATCGTGGCGCGATGGGACGGCGACGCGCTCCACCTCGACACGCCGAGCCAGGGCATGCCGATCGCCCAAGGTCGCATCGCCGGCCTGTTCGGCCTGAAGCCGGAGGACGTCCACATCCGCACGCCGTTCCTCGGCGGCGGGTTCGGCTCCAAGGGGCTCATCTCCGGGCCGCAGGTCCTCGGGATCATGGCCGCGAAGCTGGTGGGCCGCCCGGTTAAGCTGGTGCTGCGCCGCGAGCAGATGTACGGGCCGGTCGGCCATCGCGGCGCCACGCGGCAGACGGTCAAGCTCGGCGCCGATGCCGAAGGCGCGCTGACGGCGATCGACCATCACACCGTCGCGCCCTCGAGTTCGTTCGATCTGTTCATCGAACCCGCCGGGACGATCACGCGGCACCTCTATGCCAGCCCGGCGATCTCCACCACGCATGCCGGCGTGCGCAACGACGTCGGGACTCCGACCTTCATGCGCGCCCCGGGCGAGGCGCCGGGCAGCCTCGCTCTCGAAATCGCGATGGACGAACTCGCCGAGCAATACGGCATGGACCCGATCGCGTTCCGGCTGAAGAACTACGCCGAGATCGAGCCGATCACCGGCAAGCCGTTCTCCTCCAAGCAGCTGCGGGAGTGCTATCGGATCGGCGCGGAGCGTTTCGGCTGGAAGGATCGTCCGCTGGAGCCGCGCCGGATGCGCGATTCCGACGGGCTGCTCGTCGGCTGGGGCATGGGGACGGCGCTGTTCCCGGCCAACCAGTTTCCCGGTGCCGCCAAGGCGAAGCTCCGGGCCGACGGCTCGGCGCGCGTCGAATGCGGCTCGCACGACATGGGGCAGGGGGCTTGGACCGCGCTGTCGCAGATCGCCGCCGATGCGATGGGGGTCGGCTACGATGCCATCGATTTCGACATGGGCCATTCCGAACTGCCGAGCACCACGATCACCGGCGGGTCGGGCGGCACGTCGACCGCCGGCCTGGCCATCTACGAGGCCGGACGGGACGTGGTTCGCCAGCTCGGCGCCTTGGCGACGAAGGACGAGCGGTCGCCGCTGTTCGGCGCCGGCAACGCCGACCTGATGCTGCACCAGGGGCGCCTCGTGCGACAGGACGACGAGAGCCGCGGCGAAGCGGTGACGGCGATCATGCAGCGCGCCGGCATCGCCGAGATCGACGGCAAGGGCGAGTCCGGGCCCGACCAGGCGATCGCCAAGACCTTCGCGCTGTGCGCGCACGGCGCGGTCTTCGCCGAGGTCAAGGTCGATCCCTATCTTGGCCAGATTCGCTGCACGCGCCTCGTCGGCGCCTTCGCGACGGGCCGCATCGTCAACCCGCGCATGGTCGACAGCCAGCTCAAGGGCGGCATGATCTGGGGCGTC
>CAXTVT010000147.1:0-5052 GCA_964247745.1 uncultured Beijerinckiaceae bacterium | reverse complement strand
CCGATCGCCTGCATCTTCTGCGACTGCGCGAAATTCTCCTTCAGCGTCTTCTGCTCGGTCGTGTCGAGCGCGTAGATCGTGGCGCCGCCACCCTCGCGCTCGCCGGATGGCGACACGAAGAGGCGAGCCGAACGCTCGACGTCGCCGGTCACCGTGACGTCGACGGGGGCGATGTCGCTCTTCATCGCCGCGGCGTCGCGGATCGCGCGCTCCAGCCCCGGCCGGTCGCGCTCGGACACGGCACCGAAGATCGTGCGGTCGTGGCCGTCGCGCCCGCGCAGCGCGGCCGGCATCATCCGGGCGAAGGCGGCGTTGGATTGGGCGATCCCGCCCTGGCCGTCGGTGATGGCGATGGCGACGGGGGTGGCGTTGAACACGCGGGCGAAGCGCACCTCGGCGGCGCGAAGGTCCTCGCCCGGCTCCTCGCCCGGCAGGCGGCTGATGACCAGCGTGCGCGACGGGCCCGAGGCGCCGTCCGCTCCGAACGCGACGCGGTGCAACAGGCGCACCGGCAGGCCCTGTCCACTGCGACGCTTGAGGTCGATGTCGAACTGCTCGGTGCGCACCTGGCCGGGCGCGCCGACCACGCTGGCAAGCAGCGCGCCGCCACCGCCGGCGACGAAATCGCCGAGCTTCAGCCCACCGGAGCCGACCTGCGCGAGGTCGTAGTCCAGCCAGGAGGCGAGCGTCGCGTTCATGTAGCCGACGTCGCCGGCATCGTTGCAAGAGAAGAAGCCCGCCGGCGCGTGGTCGAGGAAGTCGATCGCGTGCTGCAGCTCCTGAAACACGTTCTCGTGGCGCTCGCGCTCGCGCGTGACGTCGGCGATGGTCCAGAGGCTGGCGCGGCGCGCCTCCGGCAGGCTGATCGGGCGCACCCTCACGCGGTACCAGCCGGCGACGCCCGTCGCCGGGTCGAGCGGCGGCGAGAGTCGCAGTTCCTCGGTCAGCTTCTTGCCGTCGCGCGAGGCCTGCGCCAGGCGATAGACCGCCTCGGAAACCTCGGGCGAGCCGGAGAACAGCCGCTCGACCCCCCGCAGGTCGGCGGCGCCGCGTGCGCCCGACAGCTTCAGGTAGACCTCGTTGGCATAGAGGAACTTGCCGGCATGATCGGTGACCACCAGGCCCTCGGGACCGGTGTCGCAGACGATGCGGGTGAGGTCGTTGCGCACCGCGCGCCCGGCGAACTGGAACAGGCCGACGGCATAGCCGAACAGCGCGAAAATGCCGACCACGGAGAGCAGGGCCAGCAGCCCGATCACGAGGGTGCCGGCCTGCTGGCCGAGCCACGCGAAGGCGACGGCGGCGGCCGCAAGGAATGCGGCGAACAGCAGCACCAGGAGCGGAGAGCCGGCGCGCTCCGTCCGGTGGAAGGCGGCCGAGGTCGTTTGGTCGCTCATGGCAAATTCAGCCTGTCGTCGCCTACGACGCGCGTTGGTGGCTTTGGCGCGAGACCCCGGTCCGCACGAGTCGCCCCGCGCGCGAGCATGTGGAATGCGACCGGCTTTTGCAACAGCACCGTCCGCGGCAAGACTTCCTAACGACCGGACAACACAGGAAAATCCATAGGACGTTGAGGAGGCGTTAACCATTCGTTAACGACGCGCACGCCGCGTCAACACATTGTGCTAGGGTTCACCAAGGCTCCCTTAAGCAGGCGACCATGCCGACCTCGTTGGACAAGATCTTGAATTCGCAATTCGTGTTGATCGGTCTCGCCGGTCTCGCGTTCCTCATCGCGCTTTGGCTCGTCGTCGTGATCGTCCGCATGATGACCGGGGGGCGCCTGCGCTTCAACGGCGGCCGCACCCGGCAGGCTCGGCTCGGGATCGTCGATGCGTTCGACCTCGACCGGCAGCGCCAGCTGATCATCGTGCGTCGCGACAACACCGAGCACCTGATCATGATCGGGGGACCGAACGACCTGGTCATCGAGTCCGAGATCGTCCGCGTCGAGGCGCGCGACAATCGTCGCGCGAGCGACAAGTCGGACGTTTACGCCGACCGCATTCCCGCTCCGACGATGGTAACCGACGATACCTCGGCCGTCGCGGACGAGCCGCAATTGCCATTGCCGCCGCCGGTGCCCGCGCCTGTCGCCGAACGGCCGCGGCGAGCGTTCGACGGAGCATCGCCGGACCCGGCGCTCGAGCCGTTGCCGCCACGCACGCCGACGTTTCCGCTGCCACGTCGCCCCGAGCCCGAACGCCGTCCGCCGCCGCCACCCGAGACCGCGTCGCGGCTGGACGAGCCGGCGCCGCTGCGCCCGGCACCGCCCGTCGCCGCGCCGGGACCGGCCGCGCCGCCATTCCCCGCACCGTTCGTGCCGGAGCCCGCCCCCGCCGCGGCCACCGCTCCGCTTCCCGTCGAGATGTTCCCGCCGGCACCGCCGATCCCGCTCCAGGTTCTGCCGCCGATCGTGCCGACGCAGGGCACCGACGTGCCGGCCCGCCCGGTTCGTCCGCCGCCGCCAGCCTTCCTGAAACCGCTGCCGCCGCGTCCGCCCATTCGACCGCTGCGCCGCGCGACCCCCATCGCGCCAGGCGTGCCGGGCGCGCCCACCGCTCCGGTGCCCCCGCCAATGCCGGAAGCCGCCGCGCCGGTTCCGGTCGCCGCACCCGAAACGACCCCGCCCGCTGCGGTGCCGGCACCTGTCGCCGAAACGCGAGTGCCGCACGATCCGCCGCGGCCCGCCGAGCCGGTCGCACCGCATCCGGCGGACATCAAGACCGATGATTCCAACGCACTGGAATCGCTGGAGGAAGAAATGGCGAAGCTGCTCGGCCGCGGTTGAGCCGCTGCGTTCGACCGTGTCAGCCGGGATAGTCGGCCTGGTGCACCGCGCGGGCCGCCTCGAACGCCGGAGTCGCCATGCATGACCCGACGATCCGGCGGACGGTGGGGATCCCATCGACCTCGATCGAGAAACCCTCGGCTCCGACGAACAGCCCGGCGAGGCAAATATCGGCGAAGCTTGGCGCATCGCCATGGCAATGCGTGCCGGTCGCCGTGTCGTGGGCGAGCCGCGCCTCGTAGCCCTTCAGGCCCGCCGAGAACCAGTGCGTCTGCCAAGCCTTCCATCGCGTGGCGTCGAAGCCGGCATGCTCGGCGAGGTAACGCTTGACCCGGGGCACGATGAGCGGATGCGCGTCGCTGACCGCGAGCGCCGCCAGCGAGCGCACCCGCGCCCGACCAAGCGGATCGCGCGGCAGCAACGCCGGCTCGGGATGCGTCTCCTCGAGGTATTCCAGGACGGCCAACGATTGCGTGAGCGGCTGCCCCTCGACCATCAGGGCCGGCACCGACCCCATCGGATTGAGCGTGCGGAACTCGTCCGCGTGCTGCGCGCCGGCGTCGAGGTCGACCGGGATTTCGCGGTAGGCGATGCCTTTGAGGTTGAGGGCCACGCGGAGACGGAACGTCGCCTGCGAGCGCCAGAAGCCGTACATGTCCATGGTGGGATCTCCGATGCCGTGCAGGTGGGCAGCGGTTCTATCACGCGTCGCGGTAGACCCGCTCGCGTCGCTCGTGACGCTCCTGCGCCTCGACGGAGAGTGTCGCGATCGGCCGGGCGTCGAGCCGCCTCAGCGAGATCGGCTCGCCAGTCTCTTCGCAATAGCCGTAGGTGTTGTCGTCGAGCCGGCCGAGCGCCGCCTCGATCTTGGAGATCAGCTTGCGCTGCCGGTCGCGCGCGCGCAGCTCGATGGCGCGATCCGTCTCCGAGGAGGCGCGATCGGCGAGGTCGGGATGGTTCTCGTTCTCGCTCTGCAGCGCCGCCAGCGTGTCGCGGCTCTCGCGAAGCAGGTCCTCACGCCAGCCGATCAGCTTGCGCCGGAAATACTCGCGCTGACGCTCGTTCATGAACGGCTCGTCATCCGACGGCCGATAGTCGCTGTCGATGAGGTTCGCTATCATGTCTTGAGCTCCCGCAAACTCAATTCGGCTGGGCTTATAGCGACTTGCGGCTCCGCTAACAATCGTTGCGGCTGCAAAGCAGCGCCCGTGTTGCCGCACGGTTGCGCATCGGCGGTACGGAATATGAATCTTTACGCGATGCTAATCAGGTCGCGTGCTTTCTCGCCAACTCAGTTGGTGGAGGAGAGAGAGCAATGTCGGACACCGTGGGACTCGCCGGCGATCGCATCCGCTCGTTCGTGGAGCGCATCGAGCAACTCGAGACCGAACTCAAGGAGCTGACCGAGGGCAAGAAGGAGGTCTTCGCGGAGGCCAAAAACGAGGGTTTCGACGTCAAGATCCTCAAGGAGATCATCAAGCTTCGCAAGCAGGACGAGGAGGAGCGCGAGGAGCAGGAGACGCTGCTCGACGTCTATATGCGCGCGATGAGCGAGGGCGAGCCGACGGCGCAGGCGGCCTGACGTCATCTCGCGCCGGGCCTGTGGATGGTGCCCGGCGCGAGACGCGCCGAGCGGCAGCGTCATGGTAGGCAGGCCGCGGGAGTGGCGTGCATGAGCTTTGCGATCGATCTCGGTCTCGCCGGCCAGGAGCCCGGGCCCGTCGGGCCGGCGAGCCTCGACCTCGTGGAGCTGCTGGCCACGCGCCTCCTGGTCCAGGGCAATTCAGGCTCGGGCAAGTCGCATCTCCTGCGACGATTGCTGGAGCAGAGCGCCGGCCTCGTGCAGCAGGCGGTGATCGACCCCGAGGGCGATTTCGTCTCGTTGGCCGAGCGTTACGGCCACGTGGTCGTCGAGGCCGACGGCGACGACCTCGCGCTGGCCCGCGTCGCCGCCCGGGTGCGCGAGCACCGGGTGTCGGTGGTGCTGTCGCTGGAGGCCCTCGATGCCGAGGGGCAGATGCGGGCCGCCGCCGCCTTCCTCAACGGCCTCTTCGAGGCCGACCGCGCGCTGTGGTACCCGATGCTCGTGGTGGTCGACGAGGCGCAGCTGTTCGCACCGGCCGCGGCGGGCGAGTCCAGCGAAGAGGCGCGACGGCTCTCGCTCGGCGCCATGACCAACCTGATGTGCCGCGGCCGCAAGCGCGGACTCGCCGGCATCATCGCCACGCAGCGCCTCGCCAAGCTCGCCAAGAACGTCGCGG
>CAXTVT010000146.1:0-5083 GCA_964247745.1 uncultured Beijerinckiaceae bacterium | reverse complement strand
GTATAGCCGCCGACGATGCCGTTGATCTCGCAGGTCGGGCGCGACCACAGCATCTCCAGCACGCTGCGGCCATGCTCGCCCGCCGGCACCGACAGGCCGACGTCGCCCAGGAACTTCTGGCCGTCGAAGCGCAGCGCGTGCCACTGATCGGCGATGTCGGTCGGCAGCTCGACGACGTCGTCGTAGAAGCCGGGGATGGTCACGCGGCCCTCGTCGTCGTGCAGGTCGGCGACGATGCGCCCGAGCACGCGGATCGGGTTGATCGCCGGGCCGCCGAACATGCCGGAGTGAAGGTCGCGGCTGGGGCCGTGAATCACCACCTCTTCCAGCACGAGGCCGCGCAGCATCGTGGTGATGGCCGGGGTCTTGGCGTCCCACATCAGCGTGTCGCAGACGAGCGCCATGTCGGCGCGCAGCTCCTTCTTGTTCTCGTCGAGGAAGGCCGGCAGCGACGGCGACCCCGTCTCCTCCTCGCCTTCCAGCAGCACGGTGACGTGGCAGGGCAAACCGCCGGTCTCGCGAAAGGCGCGACAGGCCTCGACGAAGGTCATCAGCTGGCCCTTGTCGTCGGCGGTGCCGCGGCCGGCGATCTGCCTGCCGCCCGGCGCGTCGACCAGCTTGGGCTCGAAGGCCTTGGTGATCGTCCACAGGTCGAGCGGATCGGCCGGCTGCACGTCGTAATGGCCGTAGAACAGCACGCGCGGCACGTCGGGCCGCGTCGCCTTGGCCGTGGCCACCACCATCGGGTGCCCCGCGGTCGGCCGCACCGAGGCCTCGAAGCCGATCGCGGTCAGCTCGTCCGCCGCCCATTGCGCCGCTCGTTCGCAGTCCGCCGCGTAGGCCGGGTCGGTCGACACCGAGGGGATCGTCACGAATTCGAGCAGGCGACCGATCGCGGCATCGAGATTGGCGTCGATTCGCGAAAGCACGGTGTCGAGCGAGGCCATGGGGGCGAGGTCCTGCGTCAAGATTCGTTGGGCGAGGCTCACCTTTATTGCGCATGACGCGCCGGGCAAACTCGGGCTTACTGCCGAGCTTCAGCGCACAGCGCCGTGCGCCATGGTCAAGTCATGCGACTTCGCGCCGATTTCTGGGTGTCCGCCTACCTGCGCCGCTGCAATGGCGGTTCGGCGAGCACCGCCGTGCTGCGTCGCCGCGGCGCTCCGGAGGCGGGCGCCGTCTACGTGAAGCTGGATTGCCTGGACGGGCGCACCGCCGTGTTCGGGCCGGCACCGCAGGACGACGATCTCGGCGAACGCCGCTTCATCCGCGTCCACAAGGCCGAGTGGATCGAGACGCCCGACGCCGAAATGCGGCTGTCCCGGGCCTTGGGCTTCGATGGCGACCTCTGGGTCGTCGAGGTGGAAAGCCGCGACGGCGACGCGGGAATCGACATCGTCGAGGGCTAGCACCGCATCGTAAGCGAAGCGTTTCGGCCACAGTGCGGATCTGCTCACGAAACGGTGAGGTTCCGTTAACCTCGGCCAAGCCACTGTGACGTCCGGGCGAGAAATGATCGCCCGTCCAAGGAGCACCCGTCGATGGGCGACCTCATCGTCATGTCACGCTCGAAGGCGGCGCCGAGCCGCGCGTTTTCCGCAGGCCACAGCGCCGAGATCGCCTTCTTCACCGGCGTTCGCTACTACCGCATGGACGAAGTGTCGGAGCCGACCAAGATCGGTCACGCCAAACTCGTCGGCGCCAAGCTTGCGGTCGCCAAACGTCGCCGCTCGCCCGAGCAGCGTGTCGCCTCCAAGCGGCTCCGCGAAGAGCGTCGTCGCGAAGCGCTCGCCTGATCGGCAACCTCTCGTCCGATCGGCAAGGCCCGTCTGATCGACAAAGCCCGTCCGATCAATACGGCGCGACCACGGCGTAGGGCGGAACGTTGTAGTACGGGGCCTGCGGCGGCGTGGTGTAGACGCGGACGGCAAACGGCCTGTCGTAGGGCGGAATGACGACCGCTCGACCGGTCAGCTCGGAGCGCTGATAGGGATAGCCGGGCGTCGGCGCGGGATATTCCAGGTAGCGCTGCGCGCAGGCCGGCGTGACGCAGCCGACCACCAGTGCCAGCCCTAGAAGAGAAGTCCGCATCAGGTTCACCCTCGCTCGGCGCGGATTGAACGCGCCAACCCCTGCGAAAGCTTCAACGGACCCGACCGGCGTTCCGCCATGGTGAACGCGGCCTCAAGGTCGCCAGCCCTCGAACACGATCTGGGCACCCGACGCCTCGGCGCGCGCGGCGTCCGCCGCCGAGCGGATCGTCCATGACGTCAGCGGCAGCCCTGCGGGCGAAGCGTCGAGATCTTTGATGCCCCAGGATAGGAAGTCGCAGCGCGGCAGCGCCGCGAGGGCCGACGCGCCCTCGCTCGGGCCGACGAGCCCGATCGGGCAGGGCGCGTGCCGGCAGCGCGCGACAATGGCGGCGTCGAAGCTCTCGAGCACCACCGGCCCGTCGTAACGCGCGACGGCGTCGAGCACCGCGTCGGCGAGGCTCGGGTCGGCCACCGACTTGATCTCGATCACCAGGGCGACCCGACCGGCCAGCGTCGCCAGCAGCGCGTCCAGCGTCGGGATCGTGCTGCCGTCGGCCAAGGCGATCGTGCCGAGCGCCTCGGCGTCGAGGGCAGCCACGGCCTCGGGACGGCCGGCCAGCCGCTCGAGCGTGGCATCGTGCACCACCATCGGCGTGCCGTCGCGCGCAAACAGCACGTCGCACTCCACGCCGTATCCGGCCTCGGCCGCGGCACGCGCCGCCGCCAGCGTGTTCTCGACCGGGCCGGGGCCGCCGCACCCGTGCAGCCCGCGATGCGCGATCGGCCGCGCCAACATGCGGGCGAGACTGTCGGCGGCCGGCATCAGCCGGCGACGGCGAACATCGCCTCGACCTCGACCGCCGAGTCGAGCGGCACCTCGGCGACGCCGATGGTGGAGCGCGCGTGCCGGCCGTTGTCGCCCAGCACCTCGACCATCAGGTCGGAAGCGCCGTTCATGATCGGCGCGACGGCGGAGAAACCCGGCGTCGTGTTCATGAAGCCGCCGAGCCGGATACAGCGCTCGATCCGGCCGAGATCGCCTAGCGCCGCCTTGGCCTGCGCCAGCACGTTGATCGCGCAGAGCCGCGCCGCCGCCTTCGCCGCGGCCTCGTCGACGCCGGCGCCGATCTTGCCCTTGTGCTCGGGCGCGACCGTGCCGTCCGGCCCCAGCGCGAGCTGGCCGGAGATCACCAGCAGCGAACCGTGCAGCACGTAGGGCACGTAATTGGCGACCGGGGCGGCGGGCGTCGGCAGGGTAATCCCGAGCGTCGCCAGGCGGTCTTCGATGGTGCTCATGGGGTCGGCGTCTCCTTGGGAACGGCGGCATCGTCTAGGCGGATCGCGCGGTCTCGGGCAAGGTCTGCCGGCGCGGACGATGATTCGAATGTTCGCAATTCCGCCATGGCCGTCGGCCAAGCCATGCTCTGCTCATCGGGGTCCACGCGTCACATGGTCGGTCCGCTCTCCGTGCGTCTTCTCTGCGTTGCCGTCATGCTGGCCGCGCTCGGGACCGCGCATGCCGAGGGCCCGTCGCGCGAGGCGATGGTCGGACCCGCGAGGCCGGCGCCGGACGTGCCGCTGGCCGACCACCGCGCGGTCTACCGTGTGACACTGCTCAAGGCGACCGGTACCAAGAGCCCGACCTCGGCGCGCGGCAAGGTCTCCTACGAGTTCGACGGGTCGGCCTGCGCCGGCTACAGCCAGAACTTCCGCCAGATCACCGAGATGCAGCCGGCCGAAGGCGCGACGCGGCTCTCCGACATGCGCTCGGCGACGTTCGAGGGTGCCGACGGCAAGAGCTTCTCGTTCGACGTCAAGACCAGCGTCGACCGCGCGGCGCCCGAGATCGTCGACGGCCATGCCGAGCGCGAGGGCGGCGACGCGCTGCAGATCAAGCTGTCGAAGCCGGCCGAACAGGCGCTCGACGTCGATCAGGAGGTGCTGTTTCCGACCGCGCATCTGAAGCGCATCATCGCCGCCGCGAAGGGCGGCCAGCATATCGTCACGGTGAAAGTGTTCGACGGCTCGGACGACGGCAAGAAGGTCTACGATACGACGACGATCATCGGGCGGCCGATGACCGGACCGACCGACGATGCCGGGGCAGCCCGCGTCGTCGCCATGGACGCGATGATCCGCTGGCCGGTGGTGATCTCGTATTTCGAGGACGGCCACAAGGACAAGGAGCCGGCCTACACGCTCGGCTTCGAGCTCTACGAAAACGGCGTCTCGCGCGCCCTGCGGTTCGACTACGGCGATTTCGTCCTGGCCGGGCAGATGGTCAGCCTCGACATGCTGCCGGGCGAGCCCTGCCGTTGAGGCCACCTCGATCGAGCAGCCCTACGCCGTCGCCGGGTGCAGGAAGTAGGCGACGTCGCCGGACGTGGTGACGATGTCGTAGCGCCGGCCGGTGCGGGTCGCCGCGGAGGCGGCGAGGTTGCGCACCTCCGTCGCGCTCATGCCGAACGCCTGCGAGAAATAGGTCCCGTGCGGAAGCTTGTAGTCCTGTCCGCGCGCCGAGCGGATGGTCTTCGAGAAGTTGACCCCCATCATCGCCTGGTCCAGGGCGACGTAATCGTCGGCGTCGGCGTCCTGGAGCTCGATGCAAGTGGTGAAGTCGGTCATGGCGGCGGCTGAGGCTGGCGTGGTTCGGTTCGCAGGCAATGCTGCGCTGCGGCAAAAGGTTCGCCCCATTTCGCCGACCGCGCGGGGTTTCGCCGGCGCCCGGCCCTGGTATAGGACACGGCTCGTCTAGGCGTGGCCGATCCGGCCCGCAAGGAGCTTCACGATGTCCGCCGACCGCTGGACGCCTCGGAGCTGGAGGGGCAAGCCCATCCAGCAGGCGCCCGACTACACCGATCCCGCCGCCCTCGCCGCCGTCGAGCGCCAGCTCGCGAGCTTCCCGCCGCTGGTCTTCGCCGGCGAGGCGCGCAAGCTGAAGAAGCACCTCGCGCAAGTCTGCGCCGGCGAGGCCTTCCTGCTGCAGGGCGGCGACTGCGCCGAGAGCTTCGCCGAGCACGGCGCCGACAACATCCGCGACTTCTTCCGCG
>CAXTVT010000145.1:0-5095 GCA_964247745.1 uncultured Beijerinckiaceae bacterium | reverse complement strand
CCCTCGCCCATGCCGATGATGCCGCCGCAGCACATCTCGAGGCCGGCGCCGCGCACCGCCTTCAGCGTCCGCAGCCGATCGTCGTAGGTCCGCGTCGAGATGATCGCGTCGTAGAAGTCCGGACCGGTGTCGAGGTTGTGGTTGTAGGCGGTGAGCCCGGCGCTCGCGAGCCGGCCGGCCTGGGCCTCGTTCAGCATGCCGAGCGTGACGCAGGCCTCCATGCCGAGCGCGCGGACGCCCTCGACCATGCGCAGCACCGCGTCGAATTCGGCGCCGTCGCGCACCTGGCGCCACGCCGCGCCCATGCAGAAGCGGTCGGCGCCGGCGGCCTTGGCGCGCGCGGCGAGCGCGAGCACCTCGCCGGAATTCATCAGCTCGACGCGATCGAGCTTGACCTCCTTGTGGTGCGCCGATTGCGGGCAATAGGCGCAATCCTCGGGGCAGCCGCCGGTCTTGATCGAGAGCAGGCTGGCGCGCTGCACGTCGGAAGGATCGTGGTGGGCGCGGTGGACGGCGCTGGCCTCGGCCACGAGGTCCAGCAGCGGCTGGTCGTGGATCGCGACGATCTCGTCGACGCTCCAATCGTGGCGGGTGACGGGGCGCGGGGCTGGCTGGTCGAGCATGGTCATTGTCTAGCGTCTGGTTGTCGCGAGCGCCAGCGAAGCAACCCCGAGGCCAACGGCCGGACGGTCAGAGGGCGTAGCGCGCCATCATCATCGCGACCACCTCTTCGACATGCGCCCGCATGTCGGCCGGGCTGATGCGCGGCGGCTCGGCCAGCGCGAGGCGGCCGAGATGGAAGCTCGACACGATCGCGCCGATGAAGATGCGCGCGGCGAGCAGGCCGTCGAGGCATCGCAGCTCGCCGCGTGCCGTCGCCGCCTCGAGAAACTCGCCGAGACGCGTACGCACCCGGTCAGGTCCCGCCGCCATGAACAACTTGCCCAGGTCCGGATTGCGCACGCTTTCCGCGACCACGGTGCGGCAAAGCGAGACCGCATCCTCCTCGAGGATGCTCTCGAGCATCTTCAGGCCGATCGTGCGCAGGACGTCGGCGACCGAGCCGGGCGTCGAGAACTTTTCGTCGAGATCCTCGAGCCAGCACTTGGCGCGCTCGGAGACGATCTCCGCGAACAGCTCCTCCTTGCTGCCGAAGTGCCGATACAGCGTCTCCTTCGAGGCGCCGGCGCGCGCGGCGATCGTCTGCATCGTGGTTTCAGCGAAGCCTGTCTCGAAGAAGACGCGCTCGGCCACGATGGCGATCTCGCGTCGTCGCTTCTCGCCGCGCGGGATCGGAGCGCCGGCCAGATGGAGCTGCGCGGTTGACGCGACCATCGCCTTCCTGCTTATTATGCGAACCGACGGGTTCGGTTGCCGCTCCGCACAAAAGCACCTAATCTTCGGTGCGGCAACCCTGGACACTAGGCTGAAGCAGCCTTGGATGACGTTGAACCATGAGCGGCAACCAACACGACGACGAGCTGGGCGACGGTGAGCTGAAGTCTCGCCGGGACGCGTCCGAGAAGCCGCAGCGCGAGCCTCCCGGTCACGACGATCCAGGTCCGGCCGACGGCCACGAGGCTCCGGACGACGAGCAAGAGGACGACGGCGGGGACGAGGACAGCCGCAGGGACCAGCAGACGCGGAAGAAGCGTCGCCCGTTCGTCCTGCTGATCGCCCTCGTCGTCTTGGCGCTTCTGGTGCTCGCCGCGGTCTATTACTGGCTCTCGACGCGAACCATCGTCGACACCGACGATGCCTACACCGACGGCTTCACCGAGAACATCGCCCCGCAGGTCGCCGGCCGCGTGGTCTCGCTCGACATCACCGACAACCAGTTCGTGAAGAGGGGCCAGGCCCTCATCCACATCGATCCGCGCACCTTCATCGACGATCGCGACCAGGCCCAGGCCCAGCTCGACACCGCCAAGGCGCAATTCGCCGGGCAGATGCTGGCCGCCGAAGTCGCCAAGAAGAACTTCCCGGCCGCCTTGCAGGTGGCGCAGGCCAACCTGGCCGCGGCCAAGGCCAGCCTGTCGCAGCGCCAGGCCGATTACGCCCGCCAGAAGAGCCTGCCGAAGCAGGCGACCACGCAGCAGGAGGTCGATGCCGCGACCTCGAACCTTCAGAACGCCCAGGCGCAGGTGCTGCTGATGCAGGCGCGTGTGGTCCAGGCCGAGCCGGTGACGCAGCAGATCGGCGAGGTCGAGGCCAGCGTCCGCAACCAGTCGGCGATGATCGAGCAGGCCCAGGCCAGGCTCAACCAAGCCAACCTCAACCTCAGCTACACCGTGGTGCGCGCCGCCGCGGACGGCTGGGTGACGCGCCGCCAGGTCGACAAGGGCAATTACCTCCAGACCGGCCAGCAGATCATGGCGCTGGTCTCGCCCGACGTCTGGATCACGGCCAACTTCAAGGAAACGCAGCTCGACCTGATGCGGCCGGGGCAGAGCGTGAAGATCGCGGTCGACGCCTATCCCAACCTCGACCTGCGCGGCCACGTCGACTCGATCCAGGCCGGGTCGGGCTCCAAGTTCTCCGCCTTCCCCGCCGAGAACGCGACCGGCAACTTCGTGAAGATCGTGCAGCGCGTGCCGGTCAAGATCATCATCGATTCCGGGTTGGACCCTTCCGTGCCGCTGCCGCTGGGCATCAGCGTCGAGCCGTCGGTCACGGTGCAATGACTGCCGCCAGCCCCGCCGAAGGAGACCGCGGGGGCAGCCCTCGGACAGGCGGCGCAGGCGCGGAGGCCGCCGGTAGGAAACGTCGGAACGGCAACGCCAAGCCGGACGGGGCCGGCGCTCAGGAGGTCGGCCATGGCTGGCGTCCACGCGTCAACCCCTGGGTCATCGCGATCTGCGTGACGCTGGCGGCGTTCATGGAGATCCTCGACACCACCATCGTCAACGTCGCGCTGCCCTACATCGCCGGCTCGCTCGCCGTATCGAACGATGAGGCAAACTACGCACTCACCTCGTATCTCGTCGCCAACGGCATCGTGCTGACGATATCGGGCTGGGTCTCGGACACGATCGGGCGCAAGCGCTACTTCCTGCTGTGCATCGCGATGTTCACGGTCTGCTCGTTCCTCTGCGGCATCTCGCAGAGCCTGACGCAGATCATCATCTTCCGCGCGTTCCAGGGCCTGTTCGGCGGCGGCCTGCAGCCCAACCAGCAGTCGATCATCCTCGACACGTTCGAGCCGGCCAAACGCGGCGCCGCCTTCGCGATCACCGCCATCGCGACCATCGTCGCTCCCGTGCTGGGGCCGACTCTCGGCGGCTACCTCACGGTGAACTACGGCTGGCGTTGGATCTTCTTCGTCAACATCCCGGTCGGCATCTTCGCCGTCATCGTCAACTTCTTCGTGGTGCAGGACCCGCCCTGGGAGAAAGCCAAGCAAAAGCGCAAGGCGAGAGGCATCGACTACATCGGGCTTGGTCTCATCGCGCTGGGGCTCGGCTGCCTGCAGGTCATGCTGGACCGCGGCGAGGACGACGACTGGTTCGGCTCCAAGTTCATCGTCACCATGGCGGTGCTAGCCTTCGTCGGCGTCTTCGGCGCCATCTGCTGGCTGCTCACCGCCAAGAAGCCCATCGTCAACCTCGAGGTCTTCAAGGACAAGAACTTCACGATGGGCTGCATCCTGGTGGGAGCGATGGGCGCGATCCTCTACGCCAGCTCGGTCATCATCCCGCAGTTCTCGCAGCAGGTGCTGGGCTACGACGCCTATCGCTCCGGGCTGATCCTGTCGCCCGGCGGCATCGTCGTGATCTGCCTCATTCCGTTCGTCGGGCAGATCATGAAGCGGGTGCAGACGCGCTACATCGTGATGTTCGGCTTCACGCTGATGGGCGTCGCCCTGCTCTATTCCAGCGGGCTGGTGCCCGGCATCGACTTCCGCACGCTGGTCTTCATGCGCACCGCGCAATCGGCGGCGCTGGCCTTCCTGTTCGTGCCGATCTCGACCATCGCCTATCTGACGTTGCCCAAGCGCTACCAGTCGGACGGCGCGGCGCTTTTCTCGATGTTCCGCAACGTGCTGGGCGCAGTCGGCATCTCGCTGTCCTCCGCCCTTGTGGTCGAGCGCACGCAGGCCGACCAGGCCCATCTCTCGAAGTTCATGACTCCGCTGAACAACGGCTACAACGTGCTGATCCAGCAAAGCGAGGCCGCGCTGCGCTCGCTCGGCCGGGCGCCGGCCGCGCTCCACGACCAGGCGGTGTCGCACACGTTCCAGACCTACAAGGCGCAGGCGCAGGTGCTCGCCTACGGCAACGTGTTCCTCTACACCTCCCTGCTCGCCTTCATCGTGGTGCCGTTCTGCTTCTTCATCTCCAAGAAGACGGCGGCGAGCGGCGGCGGCGGCCACTGATGCGCTCGGCAAAATTGCGACAGCGGCGGATTTTGACCGCCGCCGCACACCTTGCTTGCGGGTCGAGGCTTGCATTTCGTCCCGCAGAGTCTTGTTTGATCTCCATGCAACGGCGCGGACGGACGGCGGGATGAAGCGCGTTTCCGCAAGGCTGGCGATCCTCGCCGCTTCGGCGGCCCTGACCGGCTGCGTCGGCCCGAACTTCGTGCCGCCGATCCCGGCCACGGCCGAGAGCCGCAGCTTCCTCGACACGGGTGCTCCCACGCGCTCGCCGGTGCCCATCCTCGCCGGGACGTCGAGCGCGGTGACCGAGGCGCAATGGTGGCGCATCTTCCGCGATCCGAAGCTGACGCAGCTCGAAGCCCGCGTCGCCGACGAGAACCTCGACGTCAGGACCGCCACGCTGCGGGTCGCCGAGAGCCGCTCCCAGGTCGCCTCGACGGCCGCGGCCGCACTGCCGACACTGAGCGCCAACGCCAACGACTACCACGAGGCCTTTTCCGCCAACAGCCTGTTCAAGCTGGTCCCGATCCAGGCGCTGAGCGGCGGCAGCAGCGGCTCGACCTCGAGCGCCAACCAGATCATCACCGGCTTCAACAATTACACCGTCGGCTTCGACGCCTCGTGGGAGCTCGATCTCTGGGGCCACATCGCCCGCCAGATCGAGGCGGCCGACGCGCAGTTTCTCGGCATGGAGGAGATGCGCCGCAACACGCTGGT
>CAXTVT010000144.1:0-5106 GCA_964247745.1 uncultured Beijerinckiaceae bacterium | reverse complement strand
GAGGTCGAGAACGTCAGCTCATCGTGGCGGAGACGATCTTGTCGGGGTCGCGCACTGGCTCGCCGCGCTTGATCTTGTCGACGTTCTCCATGCCGGACGTGACCTTGCCCCACACGGTGTATTGCTTGTTGAGGAAGGCGGAATCGCCGAAGCAGATGAAGAACTGGGAATTCGCCGAGTCCGGGCTCTGCGCGCGGGCCATCGAGCAGGTGCCGCGCACGTGCGGCTCGGCGTTGAACTCCTGCTTGATGTTCGGGTACTTCGATCCGCCGGTGCCGGTGCCGTTGGGACAGCCGGTCTGCGCCATGAAGCCGTCGATCACCCGGTGGAACACGATGCCGTCGTAGAAATGCTCGTCGACGAGCTTCTTGATGTGGGCGACGTGGCCCGGCGCGAGGTCCGGGCGCATCTCGATCACGACCGGGCCCTTGGTCGTCTCGAGCGTCAGGATGTTGCCGGCTTCGGCCATGGGATATTCCTAGGGGGTTGCAGCATCGCCTTGCGCTCGCGACGCGGCGCGACGAAGCGGATGAGAAAGACGCGGCCCGCAATAGCGGCTCCCAGTGACGGGGTAAACCGCAGCGGGCTGCAGGCGGCGATGGCCTGGGTGATCGAATTGGCGAGATCGGCCTGACCATCCGGTCCGCCAGCCGCCTTCATGTAGGTGATGCGCGGCTTGCCGAATACCGAGCCGTCGCGCCGAAAGCTCATGCGCAGCGTGACCTCGTCGCCTTCGTGCGGCGCGTGCCAGCACGCGACCATCGAGCGCGCGACGTCGCCCGGCACGTTGTCGACCCCCTCGGGCGGGGCCGCGACGGCCGGCGAGGCGGCGAGCGGAAGGAGCGCGAGGAGCACGCGGCCCGAACGCAAGGCGGCTACTTCTTCTCGGGCTTGGCCATCTTCAGCGAGACGATCTTGTCGGGGCTGTCGACCGATCCCGACTGCGGATCGCCCTTCTTGATCTTGTCGACGACGTCCATGCCGGAAATGACCTGGCCGACCACCGTGTATTGGTTGTTCAGGAAGCTCGACGGGGCGAAGCAGATGAAGAACTGCGAGTTCGCGGAGTTGGGGTCGGACGTGCGCGCCATGCCGACGGTGCCGCGATCGAACGGGAAGCTCGAGAACTCCGCCGGCAGATCCGCCTCCTTGGAGCCGCCCGAACCGGTACCGGTCGGGTCGCCGGTCTGCGCCATGAAGCCGTCGATCACGCGATGAAAGGCTTGGCCGTTATAGAAGCCTTCGCGGGTCAGCTTCTCCATCTGCGCCACGGCCTTGGGCGCGAGGTTGGGCATGAGCTGGATGACGACCTTGCCGTCCTTGGTCGTGAGGATCAGCTGGTTCGCCGGATCGGCCGCGGGCACGGCGGCGGCGATGCCGCCCGCGAGGGTGATGGCGGCGAAGGCGCCGAGAAGGGCGCGGCGGTGGAAGGGCATGGCGGATCCTCGCGAAACGGGCGTCGCGTGGCGCGACCGCGCGGGACCTGCCCGAGCATTGTCACGGCAATGTGACGCCGCGCTCACGGCGCCACTCGGCGGCATGCCTTCGATCGATCATCGGCTGGGCAAGCGCCGGCGTTTCCGCTAGGCGCTTGCCGCGGCCTCGATCGTCGGGCCTGTCGACCCGGTCCCTCCTCGATGTCCTCGACCCCGCCCACCGGCCAGCGCGCCTCGCTCTCGACGCCGCGGATCGTCTTCCTGGTGATCGCGGCGGCGGCGCCGCTCGCCTCGATGATCGGCAACCTGCCGATCGCGCTGGGGCGCGGCAACGGCGTGGGCACGCCCGGCGCCTTCGTCATCGCCGGCGTCACCCTGCTCTGTTTCGCGGTCGGTTACGCCGCGATGAGCCGGCGCATCGTCAACACCGGCGCGTTCTACACCTACATCACCGAGGGTCTGGGCTCGGCGGCGGGGATCGGCTCGGCATACGTCGCGCTGCTGGCCTATCTCGCCTTCACCTTCGGCCTCGCGGCGTTCTTCGGCTACTTCACTGCGATCGTGCTCGGCGAGGCCGGCCTGCATCTGCCGTGGCCGTTGTTCGCCGCGATCGGGATCGTGCTGGTGGCCGTGCTCGGCTACCGCTCGATCGATCTCTCCTCGCTGATCCTCGGCGCCCTGATGATCGGCGAGATCGTGATCCTCGCGACCTTCGATGGCAGCGTCATCGCCGCCAAGGGGTTCGCCACGGCGATGCCGGTGCACGCGCTGGCGCCGGGCGAGGTCTTCACGCCGGGCCTCGGCGTCAGCCTGATGGTGGCCTTCACCTGCTTCCTCGGCTTCGAATCCGCCGCGCTCTACGGCGAGGAGGCGGTCGATCCCAAGCGTTCGATCCCGATCGCGACCTACACGGCGGTGATCGCCATCGCCGTCTTCTACCTGTTCACCGCCTGGGTCACGATCGGCGCGATCGAGCCCGACGACATCGCCGGGCGCGCCAACAAGGAAACCGGCGAGCTGATGTTCAACGTGTTCACCCGCTATGGCGGCGAGGTGCTCACCGACATCATGGGCGTGTTCTTCTTCCTCTCGCTGCTGGCGTCCTATCTGGCGATCCACAACGCCGCCTCGCGCTACATCTTCGCGCTGGGGCGCGAGTGGCTGCTGCCGCCATGGGCCGGCGAGGCCGACCCGCGCTCCGGCGCGCCGTCGCGCGCCAGCCTCTGCGTCACCGTGCTGACGATCCTCACCGTCGCGCCGTTCGCGCTGGGCGGGCTCGACCCGTTCAAGGACGGCGTGCTGGTCGTGATCGGCTTCGGCTCGTTCGGGATCATCTTCCTGCAGGCCTTCGCCGCCATCGCCATCCTGGCCTACCTGCATCGCCACGGCGGCGAGCCGCTCTGGGTCATGGTGGCGACCTGGGCCGGCATGCTCGGGCTGATCGGCGCGACGGTCTTCGTCGCGCTCTATTTCAAGCTGCTGGCCACCAACGACGACGCCTTCGTCGGCGTGCTGCCGTTCGCGTTTCCGGCGATCGTGCTGGTGTGCCTCGGGCTTGGCGCCGTGCCAGGCCTGATCCGGCCCAAACGGCCTCCGCCGCAGCCCGATCCCGATTTCACGATGTCAAACAGCGGCGAGAGCCTGCCGAAGGCAAGCCCGGAGTTTTCGGTGAACGGCGACCCGAACGGCTGGCCGGGACCATGGGCGGTGCGGCACCGCAACCCATTCGGCCGCGAGCTCACGAGCGATCCCAAGCCGACCTTCCAGGCGGCCGTCGAACATGCCCGCCACCTCCGCGATCGGCGCGGAGCGGACGTGCTGGAGATCGTTCCGGCAACCGAACCGCTGGTTGGCTCCGCCGTCTGAGGCCGATCTGTCCTCGATCCGCCCTTCGATCCGATGGTAGATCGTGGGCCGGTAGAGCAACGAGGATCTTCGGTCTCGTCGGCGGCGGCGCCGGCGCGCTGCCGTTCCGCAAGACCTTTGGTCCTCGACGGCAAGCCGATCGGCTTGCAGCGAACCGTTCATCGGAAGCGAGCGCTTCACCGATGACCGGCTTTCGATGACGCATTGGCACCCGCGACCGCCGCGCCGTCAATCACCGCCGAGCCGCTCCCCGGCGGCCGCGTGCAACGTTGCGGAGAGCAGCTTGTCCGATCGGAGAAGAAGAATCTCCACATGAGAATCCGCAGCTGAGCCATTCGTGTCGGCTCCGGCGGGGTTTCCGAGCCCGCGCAATCGTCTGGCCAGCGCGACCCTATGTGCCCTCAGCCTTCCCTGTCTTCGCCACCGATCTCTTCTCGGGCCCCACCAAGCCGCGCAGCTCCTCAGGAAGGAAGGTGATACTTTCGCACTCCGCCAAGGTGAACGGCGGCTTTTCTGGAAAGATCTCGACGGGCAGGCGCGTCTCTCTCGCGGCGTCCCTCCGCGCCAGGGCGTATGCCTTGGCGAACGCATCCTCTCGGCTCGACCGAAGACCCGGATTTTCGTGGAGGATTTCGGCGACCTCGCCTCGTTCTCGATCGACCGCGTTGGACCAGCTGCGGGTAAGCTTCGAGGCTTGATACTTCATCTTGAGCAGGTGCGAACAGATGAGCCTGTATGCCGATTTCAGCGAGGCGCGTTCCGATCGGCCGAACGTTTCGATCTCCTCCAGGATGTTGGTGACATCGAGCGCCTGAAGCCGGCCGGCTCGAAGAAGAAGGGCCTGCTGCTGCGTCCAGGAATAGAAGTCCTGTTCGTAGAGGCTTGCAGTCGACGCCAATCGTTGCGCCTCCCCATCACGGCCCATCGTTGTGCCTTTCGTCGTCGTTGCGCCGAACCACCTTATTAGCGCGTCCGCGAGCCGCTATCGAAGTTCTCGCGTAACTCTCTCCGTGAGCCGTGTGGGACGGCACAACCCAGGCCTCACCACTCAATGTTCGAGGCCGGGCTACGGTCGCCCTTGTCCTTCCGCACCCAACCACGCCAAAGCCTACCGCGTCGCCTTCAGCGCCTCGCGCCCGGCGTAGCGAGCCTGCGGCCCGAGTTCCTCCTCGATGCGGATCAGCTGGTTGTACTTGGCGATGCGGTCGGAGCGCGACAGCGAACCGGTCTTGATCTGCCCGCAGTTCGTCGCGACCGCGAGGTCGGCGATGGTCGAATCCTCGGTCTCGCCGGAGCGATGGCTCATCACCGCGGTGTAGCCGGCGCGATGGCCCATCTCGACGGCCGCCATCGTCTCGGTCAGCGTGCCGATCTGGTTGACCTTGATCAGGATCGAGTTGGCCACGCCCATCTCGATGCCGCGCGACAGGCGCCCGGTGTTGGTGACGAAGAGGTCGTCGCCGACGATCTGCACGCGCTTCCCGACGCGGTCGGTCAGCAGCTTCCAGCCGTCCCAATCGTCCTCCGCCATGCCGTCCTCGATCGAGACGATCGGGTAGGTGCCGAGGAGCTTCTCCAGATAGTCGACCTGGCTCTCGATCGAGCGCGTCGTGCCCTCGCCCTCGTAATGATAGGTGCCGTCCTTGAACCAGTCCGTCACGGCGCAATCCAGCGCCAGTGCGATGTCCTGCCCCGGCTTGAAGCCGGCGGTCTCGATCGCACGCACGCAGAAGTCGAGCGCCGCCTCGGCCGACGGCAGGTTCGGCGCGAAGCCGCCCTCGTCGCCGACGTTGGTGTTGTGGCC
>CAXTVT010000143.1:0-5131 GCA_964247745.1 uncultured Beijerinckiaceae bacterium | reverse complement strand
GCGCGCCGCACGTCACCCTGAAGTCGATCGCCAACAACGCCGAGATCGACGTGATCTCCGAGCGCTGGCAGGCCGTGCTCGAGCCGCTGCGCGCGGCGCTGAATTCTTCCCTTCTCCCGCTAGCGGGAGAAGGTGGCCCGACGAAGTCGGGTCGGATGAGGGAGGTGCAAAATGAGGCCGAAACTTCCGAGCCAGCTTCCCAGCGCCCTCATCCGTCATCGCTTCGCGACGACACCTTCTCCCGCAAGCGGGAGAAGGAAGAGCCGCCGTTCGAGGACTGGCAGATCCCCCGCGAGGCCGGTGCCGGCTGGCCGGCGGAGGCGAAGGACGCGCACGCCAAATGGTGGGAGGGGCGCATCGCGCGGCAGCGCGAGATCGATGCCTCGATCGCCAAGGCGGCGGATGTCGAGCTTCTCTACGACCGGCCCTACGAGGACAAGGCGCGGGTGCGCGTCGCCGGTCCGTTCACCGTGGAATCTTTGTCGCCGCACCGGGTGGTGCCGGCCGACGCCGCCGCGCTGTTCGACGAGGCGGACGAGCTGCTCCAGGACGAGAAGGACAAGCTCGCGCCGCGCGCCGCGGGGAGCGCCGAACCCACCGACTTCGCCGCGATGATCCTCGACAATTTGCGCGCCGCCGGCGTGCACTCCACGGAAAAGCGCGACGCGATCACTTTCACCTCGCTCACGCCCTGGCCCGGCGCCAAGGGCATCTGCGCCGAGGGGCGCTTTCTGGAAGGCGAGGGCGAGGCCGCCGCCGAGCGCCGCGCCGCGATCTTCCTTGGGCCGGAGTTCGGCACGCTCGGTCGCAGCGACCTTGTCGCCGCCGCACGCGAGGCGACGGAGGCGCGCTTCGACGTGCTGATCGCCTGCGCCTTCGCCTACGACGCCCACGCCTCCGAGTTCACCCGGCTCGGTCCGCTACCGATCCTGAAAGCCAAGATGAATCCCGACCTGCACATGGCCGGCGAGCTGAAGACCAACGGCAAGGGCAACCTCTTCGTCGTTTTCGGCGAGCCCGACATCGAGATCGAGACGGTACGAGATCCAACCATCGGCGATGCGCTGCGGGTGAAGGTCAAGGGTATCGACGTGTTCGATCCCAACACCGGCGAGATCCGCAGCGACGACACCGACGGCATCGCTGCCTGGTTCATCGACACCGACTACGACGAGGAAAGCTTCTTCGTTCGCCACGCCTACTTCCTGGGCGCGAACGACCCCTACAAGAGCCTCAAGACGGCGCTGCGCGCCGAGATCGACGAGGCGGCCTGGGCGACGCTCTACCGCGACGTGTCGCGCCCGTTCGCCCGGCCGAAGACGGGACGCATCGCGGTGAAGGTCATCAACCATTTTGGTGATGAGGTGATGAAGGTGTTTGGAGTTTTGTCATGAAAGCACCAAAGCCAAACACATGGTATCAAATACCACGCCTCAATCTTGCAGTCGCCGCAAGAAAGGCAGGTTTTGATCTGTCGATTTATGATTACTACAGTTCGTCCGTTAGAAAAGAACTCCGTAGGCATACCGTTTTCGAAATGATGAATGGCATTAGAGACCAAATTTGGAACGATAACGAGTTCGAGCTTAAATCGTTTGATAAATCTGTATACACAATAAGCTTAGCCCAACCCCTCACAGTTCGTTATCAATTGAAATGTTGTCATATTGTCTATATAGGACAAGGCCGTGCGGGTGCGCGGATAGAGAAGCATTTTTCGTCGAAACTATTTGATTTCATGCAGAGTTTGTCTGGTGCTGAGTATAACATTCAGATTGCCCTCCCAAAACGGCCAAACTGCGGCGAATACTATCGCCATGTCGAGTTTCAAATGCTGTCGCATTTTGCGGAAAAGTTTGGCGGAACCGAACGAGCATTACCACTTCTCAACAAAAATCGTGGCAGTGATCAAGGGTACACAGAAGATAACCGATGGTGGTCCAAAGCTATCGACAGGGTTGGAAAGAAACCGATCTGGAGCCTTAACCCGACTGCTGTGCCGCGGTCGTGGGAGCTCGAATAGTGGATCTTTGGATTACTGAGACGTTCGCAGACGTCCTCGCCGCGGAGGTGTTCCGGGTATGAGCCTCACGTTCCGCTACGATCAGGCGCTCGCCTTCGCCTCGTGCCTGCATCGCACGCAGACGCGCAAGGGCACGGCGATCCCATACATTGCGCACCTCGTCGCCGTCAGCGGCATCGTGCTCGAGAACGGCGGCGACGAGGATGCCGCGATCGGGGCGCTGCTGCACGACGCGGCCGAGGACCAGGGCGGCCAGCCGACGCTCGACCTGATCCGCCAGATGTACGGGGGGGGCCGTCGCCCGGATCGTGCACGATTGCACCGACAGCTGGACCGAGCCGAAGCCGGAATGGCGGCCGCGCAAGGAGGCCTACATCGCCTCGCTCGACCGCAAGGGAGAGGCGTCGCTGCTCGTGTCGCTCGCCGACAAGACGCACAACGCCCGGGCGATCCTCGGCGACTATCGCGAACTCGGCGAGGCGTTCTGGGCGCGCTTCAGCAGCGGACGCGAGACGCTGTGGTACTACGAGGCGCTCGCGGAAGCCTTCGCCCGGCTACGACCGAGCCGGCTGGCTCGCGAGTTCGAGGCGACGGTCGCGGAGCTGACGCGAGTCAGCGCGGAAGAGAAAAGCCAGTGATCGGCGAGGCGGAACCGTCATGTTGCCCGGTCATTTTACCAGTCCAGGCTTGGGCTGGGGCAAAACGCATGACGCATCATGACGCAAAAAGCGGAAGTGTGATCGCGAGAGGGGGTGTCCCCCCGCCCGGGATGTCGCCGAACGGCGACCCGGCCTGGGGGAGACGATCGGTCTGATGGACTTCCGCATCGCCGATACCTTCACCGACGCTCTCGCCCGCCTGCCGGCGGCCGAACAGAAGGCAGTGAAAACCTCGGCGTTCGACCTGCAGCTCGACCCGACCGCGCCCGGCCTCTCGATGCACCGCATCGACGCCTCGAAGGACCCGAACTTCTGGTCGGTGCGGGTCAACCGCGACATCCGCATCATCGTCCACAAGACGGCGGCCAGCCTGCTGCTGGCCTACGTCGACCATCACGACAAGGCCTACGGCTGGGCCGAGCGTCGCCGCATCGAGGCGCACCCGCGTACCGGCGCCGTGCAGATCGTCGAGGTACGGGCGCTGGTGGAGGACGCGCAGCCGCAGCTGTTCGCGCGCGCGACTGAACCTGCGCCCGCACCGAAGGCGCCGTCGCCCGAGCCGGCGCTGTTCGCCGTACTCTCGCCCGACGATCTCCTGTCCGTCGGCGTGCCGGAGGACTGGATCGCGCCGGTGCGGGCGGCGACGGAGGGCGGCTTCTTCGACCTGGCGCCGCACCTGCCAGCGGAAGCCGCCGAGGCTCTGCTCGGCTACGCCGCCGAAGGCATCCTCAAGCGTCCCGCGCCGGTCACGCCCACCGGCGATCCCTTCGCCCATCCCGACGCGCAACGCCGCTTTCGTACTGTCGACAACCTCGATGAGCTGCGCGCCGCGCTCGACGCGCCTTGGGAACGCTGGGCGGTGTTCCTGCATCCTTCGCAGCGCGCCTTCGTCGAGCGCGACTACGATGGTCCGGCCCGCATCGCCGGTTCGGCCGGGACCGGCAAGACGGTGGTGGCGCTGCACCGCGCCGTGCGCCTGCTACGCGCCGACCCCCAAGCCCGCGTGCTGCTCACCACCTTCTCGCAGCCCCTCGCCAACGCGCTGCGCCGCAGGGTCGACGTTCTCTCCGGGCCGGACCGCACCCTGGCCCCGCGCCTGATGGTGGCCCCGTTCGATGCTATCGCTCTCGAGCTCTACGAAGCCGCGCTGGGGCACAAGCCGCGCCTCGCCTCCGAGGAGCAGCTGCGCGCTGCCCTGGCCAAGTCCGGCGAGGGCGATAGCTTCACCGAGCGCTTCCTGCTGGCCGAATGGACCCACGTTTTCGACGCGTGGCAGGTTGAGGATGCCACCGCCTACGCCGCCGTGCCGCGGCTCGGCCGCAAGAACCGGCTCGGCGCCAAGCAGCGCGAGCGCCTCGCAGCCATCTTCCTCGCCGCTCGCGAGAGCCTGCGCCGCCAGCACCTGATGACCCCTGCCGAGGTGTTCGGGGCCGTCGCGCGCCACCACGAGGGCCGAGCCGAGAAGCCGTTCACCCATGTCGTGGTCGACGAGGCGCAGGACCTCGGCGTGCCCGAGGTGCGCTTCCTCGCCGCCATCGTCGCGCCGGGCCCGAACGCCCTGTTCTTCGCCGGCGACCTTGGCCAGCGCATCTTCCAGCAACCCTTCTCCTGGAAGGGCCTCGGGATCGACCTGCGCGGCCGCTCCGCCACGCTGAAGGTGAACTACCGAACCTCGCACCAGATCCGGCAGATGGCCGACCGCCTGTTGCCGCTGGTCGTACGCGACGTCGACAACCGCGAGGAGGAGCGCCGCGGCACGATCTCCGTCTTCGACGGACCGGTGCCGGAGGTCGCAGTCTGCGACGGGGTCGAGGCCGAACGCGACCGCGTCGCCGCTTTCCTGCGGACCGCGGTGGAGGACGGCGTCGCCCCCGCCGAAATAGGCCTTTTCGTACGCTCTCGCGCCGAGTTGCCCCGCGCCCACGCCGCAGCCGCGGCTGCGGGGCTGCCCTGGGCCGATTTCACCGACCGTTCTGCCGCCACAGCGAGCAAGGCGGGCATCGGCATCATGCACCTCGCCAAGGGACTCGAGTTCAAGGTCGTTGTCGTGATGGCTTGCGACGCCGACGTGCTGCCGCTGAAAGCGCGCATGGATTCCGTGATCGACGAGGCCGATCTCGACGAGGTCTTCGAGACCGAGCGGCAGCTGTTCTACGTCGCCTGCACGAGGGCGCGTGATCGTCTCCTAATCACGGCTACGCGCCCGGCCTCCGACTATCTCGCGGATCTCGGTTGATCAGAGAAGCCTTCTCAATGGTGCAGAAGTAAAGTTCGATCTCGCGCACTGCCGCTTGTCCGATATGCGAAAGCACTGACGCCGGCAATCGACCGTCGTCCTTGCCGCGTGTACGCGCCGCTGTCATACTCAGCTGTACGCAGCGGTTTCCCGCTCTGCATGACCTGCCCCCGAACTCTCATCCAACCGCTATTAGAGTCTGCCTTGGTGATA
>CAXTVT010000142.1:0-5274 GCA_964247745.1 uncultured Beijerinckiaceae bacterium | reverse complement strand
CCCGATGAATCACGCCAAACCCGCCTAGGGAATCCCTTCTCAAACGCGCTCTTAGACCGGACGTCGGCGCCGCAGCGTCATCCTCTGTTTTTGCGCTCGCGCAACGCGGCGAAGACGTCCTCGCCATCGGCGTCGGGCATGCCCAGGGCGGCCTTGAGATCGGGTTCGTCCGCCCGCAGGAACGGGTTCGTCGCGCGTTCGATCGAGAGCGTCGTCGGCAGCGTCGGCTCGCCCTTGGCCCGCAGCGCCTCGATCGACCTCGCGCGCTCGACCAGGAGATCGTTGCCGCCGTCGATCGAGACGGCGAACCTGGCGTTCGACGCCGTGTACTCGTGCCCGGCATAGACCTCGACGGAGCCGGGCAGCCGAGCCAGCTTCATCAGCGAGTGGTAGAGCACGCGTGCCGGTTCCTCGAAGGGCCGGCCGCAGCCGAGCGCGAACAGCGTGTCGCCGGCGAACAGCAGGTCCTCCGCCTCGAACCAATAGACAATATGCCCGCTGGTATGGCCCGGCGTCTCCAGGACCTTGGCCTTCAGCGACCCGACCTTGACGTAGTCGCCTTCCGACAGCGCGAGGTCGAGCTTGCCGATCTTCGCCTCCTCCTTCGCCGGCCCGACGAGGCGCGCGTCCGGCCAGCGCTGCCTCACCTCGGGAATGCCCTGGGTGTGGTCGGCGTGATGATGGGTGACGAGGATGTCGGTGAGGGTCCAGCCCTTCGCCTCGAGCGCCTTCAGGACGGGCGCCGCCTCCGGCACGTCGATCGTCGCCGTGGCCCGCGTCTCCGGATCGTGCAGCAGCACGCCGTAATTGTCGATGAGGCAGGGGAACTGGTGGACGTGGGCGGACATGGACGAGGCTCCGGAACGCGTGAGGCGCCCGCTAACGATGCATTCTTCGACGAGGTTGCCGCAGGTGCAAGGCGGCGATCGTTGTGGCAAGCTGCTATCCCATGGCCCTCGACGTCGTCGATCTGCGCACGTTCTACGCCTCGCCGCTCGGTGCGCTGGCGCGGCGCCTGATCGCGCGTCTCGTGCGGGAGCGCTTCGCCTCGTGCTGGGGTACATCCGTGCTCGGCATCGGCTATGCCGCGCCTTTCCTCGACGTCTACCGCGACGAGGCCGTGCGGGTGCTGGCCTTCATGCCGGCCGAGCAGGGCGTGGTGAACTGGCCCGCCGCCGGCCGCTCGGCCTCGGCGTTGGTCGACACCGGGGCGTTGCCGCTGCCCGATGGCTGCATCGACCGCGTGCTGCTGATCCACGCGCTCGAGATCACCGAGCATCCTCGCGACCTGCTCGCCGAAGTGTGGCGCGTGCTGACGCCGGGTGGTCGCGTCGTCGCCGTCACGCCGAGCCGCGCCGGTCTGTGGGCCCGGGTCGACTCGACGCCCTTCGGCCAGGGCCAGCCCTATTCCCGCTCGCAGCTGCGCGACCTGATGCGCGAGACGCTGTTCTCGCCGACGCACTGGACGGAGGCGCTCTATATGCCGCCGATCGGTCGCCAGCTGTTCCTGCGCGCCGCGCCGGCCTTCGAGAAGATCGGCGCGCAGCTCGCTTTGCCCGGCGCCGGTGTGCTGGTGGTCGAGGCGCAAAAGCAGCTGTATCGACCCATCCTCCGTCGCCAATTGTCGCGTCGCATGGCCCCGGCGATGCAGCCGGTGCTGGTCGCCCGCCCCCTCGGCGTCGTGGCGCGCGGCGCGCCCATTGAACGCGGCTGAGCTGTCCCCACCTCATCCTCGACCGGATTGTTTCCGGCCGGAGAACGGGACCATGAGCGCGTCTGCCACCGGATTTGCGGGCCGATACGACGGGCACACCGACGTCGATGTCGAGAAGACGATGAAGCGCCTGCGCAACGTCGCGCGGATCTTCGACACGGCGGTGACGCTGCCGGGCGGCTATCGCGTCGGCGCAGCCTCCCTGGTGGGGCTCGCGCCGGTCGTCGGCGACGTCGCCAACGCCGCGATCGCGAGCTACTTCATCTACGAGGGACGCCGCCTCGGCCTGCCGAAGCGCGCTTTGGCGGCGATGGCGGGGAACGTCGGGATCGACCTGCTGCTCGGCGTGACGCCGTTGCTCGGCGATCTGGCCGATACCTGGTTCAAGGCCAACGTCCGCAATCTCGCGATCGTCGAGAAGCACATGGCGCGTCGCGGCGTCTGATCCTGCGACGATCGGAAGGGCGATCGGGCCGACGGCGCGGATTGCGCCATGCTCGCGCCAGTCGTAGACATGCGCGATGCCTGCGATGATCCCGCGACCGGTCCGCTCGTCGATGTCCTGGCTGGGCGGCCTTGCCAGCCCGGCGAGGTTCCTGCGCCTGGCGGGCGTGGCGGTCCCGATGCTTGCCGTCGTCACCGGCCTTCTGTTCGCGGTGGGCCTGGTGCTGGCCTATCGCGGCCCTGACGATTACCAGCAGGGCCGCACCGTGATGATCATGTATCTTCATGTGCCGGCCGCTTGGCTCGCGATGATGGTCTACATGGTGATGACCGCCGCGGCGCTCGGTACGCTGGTCTGGCGCCACCCCGTCGCCGACGCCGCGCAGAAGGCCGCCGCGCCGCTCGGCGCCGGCTTCACCTTCATCTGCCTCGCCACCGGTTCGCTGTGGGGCAAGCCGATGTGGGGGACGTGGTGGGTGTGGGACGCGCGTCTCACCTCCGTTCTCATCCTCTTCCTGATCTATCTCGGCCTCGTCGCGATCTGGCAGGTCTTCGAGGATCCGGGCCGCGCCGCCAAGGCCGCCGCCATCTTCACGCTGACCGCCGTCGTGATCATCCCGATCATCCATTTTTCCGTGGTCTGGTGGAACACGCTGCACCAGGCCGCCTCCTTCGGGCTCAACGGCTCGGCGGTGGCCAAGCCGATGCTGTGGCCGCTGCTGACCATGGTGCTGGCCTTCACCACGCTGTTCTTCACGCTGCACCTGGCGGCGATCCGCAACGAGATCCTGCGTCGTCGCCTGCGGCGCCTGTCGATCCTGGAGGCGAGCAGCGCCGAGCGCGACGAGCCGGCCTTCGGTGCGTCGGTGGGAACGGCGGTCTGATGGAGCACGATCCGCACACCGGCTTCATCGTCGCCGCCTACGTGATCTCGGCGGTGGTGATCGTATCGATGATCGTCGTCATCGTGTCCGACCAGCGCGCGCTGCGCCGCAGTCTCAAGCGCTTCGGCGCGCGCGGTCTCGATCGCGAGTGAACGAGAGCGAGGACGAACCCGGCCTCGAGCCGGCCGTGCCGCGCCGCGCGTGGCTGGTGTTCGTGCCGCTGGCCGGCTTCGCGCTGATCGTCGCGCTGTTCGTGCTGCGGCTCGGCGCCGGCGATGCCTCGCGGCTGCCGTCCGCGCTCATCGGCAAGCCCGTCCCGGCCTTCGCCCTCGGACCGGTCGAGGGGCTCGGCAAGCCTGGCTTGGCGGCGGCCGACCTCAAGGCCGGCAAGGTCACCGTGGTCAACGTCTTCGCCTCCTGGTGCGGCCCCTGTCGCGAAGAGGCGCCGGCGCTGCTGCAGCTGTCGCAGCAGGGCATGCCGCTCGTCGGCATCGCCTACAAGGACAAGCCGGAGAACACGCGCCGCTTCCTCACCGACGACGGCGATCCCTTCAAGGCGGTCGGCGCGGACAGCACCGGGCGCACCGGCATCGACTTCGGCGTCTACGGCGTGCCCGAGACCTACGTCGTCGACGGCAGTGGCACCATCACCGCGAAGATCGTCGGCCCGCTGACGGACGACGCGATCCGCAAGGAGCTGCTGCCGGCGGTCGCCAGGGCCGAGCTCGCCGAGAAGCACTGACACCTCACGCGCGCGGACCCAGGTGCTGCCCGGCATCGACGGCGAGGAACTGCCCGGTGACCGAGCGCGCCTCGGCGAGGTAGAGCACCGCGCCCGCGACCTCGTCCGGCGCCACCGCGCGGCGCAGCGGCACCGACGCTACTTCGCTGGCGAAGCCTTCCTGGCCCTCGAAGCGGTTGGGCAGCACCGGCCCGGGCCCGACGGCGTTGACCCGCACGCCCTTCGCGGCGAAGGCCTGCGCCATGATCGTCGTCGCGGTCCACAACGCCGATTTCGCCAGTGTGTAGGAGAAGAAGCTCGTGTCGGGGTGCAGCACGCGCTGATCGATCAGGTTGACCACGCAGGCGTCGGCGGTCCCGCTGCATTGCGCGTGAAAGGCCGAGGCGAGCAGCACGGGCGCCCGCAGGTCGACCGCGATGTGTCGCTCGAACAGGGCGAGGTCGAAGGTCTCGGCCGCATCGGCCTCGAAGATGGCGGCGTTGTTCACGAGCAGGCGCAGCCGGTCGCCCGCTCCGGCGCGGGCGACGAGATCCGCGCAGCTCGCCGGATCGGCGAGGTCGGCGGCCAACGCGGACGCGCGGCACCCCGACGCCGCCAGCGTCGCCGCCTCGGCCTGCGCCAGCGCCAGCGAGCGCGGGCTGGCGTGAAGGATCACCGCGTAGCCCTCCCGCCCGAGACGCTGCGCGATCGCGAGCCCGATGCGGGCGGATGCGCCCGTGACCAGCGCCGCGCCCTTGCCGCTCATCGCCGGCCCCGCTCCCCGTACCCTTTCATGCCGATCCTCTTAGAGCAGCGCCCGCATCGAAACCAAGCGTTCACCACGACGCATTGCTCGCATCCCTCCATGGCAAGTCGTTCTCATAGCAATATTGACAGAGGTGCGGTCTTTATTTCGAAGTTTTATCGGACGCGCTATGGTAAAGCGCGGCAAGATCCATTTAGAGCCTGTAAAGGATAACGGCTCAACTTTTAATAACCAAGACGACGTATCTGAGGATGCACACGGCAACCCCCGGCCGGGAGATCCCCATGACGCGTCTTCGCCTTCTCGCCTCGCTCGCCGGCCTCGTCGCCGGCTCGGCCTCGGCCTTCGCGGCCGACCTTCCCTCGCGCTACGCGCCTGCGCCCTACTACGACGCCGCGCCGATCTTCACCTGGGGCGGTCTCTACGGCGGCCTCAACGGGCAGCTCGCCGTCGGCAGCTTCACCAACGGCGGCAACCAGGTCTTCGGCTCGCCCTTCGGCGGGCTGGGTGGCGCGACGCTCGGCTACAACTATCAGCAGGGTCAGCTCCTGGTCGGCGCCGAGGCCGACGCCGAGTTCGGCTCGATCTCGGGCCACGGCAACTTCGGCACCGCCACCAACAGCTCGGGCGTGATCAACGGGCTCGGCACCATTCGAGCCCGCGTCGGCTATATCTTCAACCAGCGGCTGCTGATCTACGCCACCGGCGGCTACGCCGGCACGATGCTCAACGGCAAGATCTCGGA
>CAXTVT010000141.1:0-5275 GCA_964247745.1 uncultured Beijerinckiaceae bacterium | reverse complement strand
CCACGGCGAAGGCGCCGATCGCGAGCGCGCCCAGCGCGAAAGAGCCGAGCGCCAGGACTCCGACGGCGGCGGCGCCGGCCGACACCGCGCCGGTGGTGGCACCGCCGGTGGCGGAAAGGCCGGTCGCCACCGAGCGAACGCGGGTATGCCCGGAGGTAGAGTGGGACGGCGCGTGATCGTACAACGACATGGGCGGGCTCCCGCGGCTCTCGCCGGCAAAGCCGTCGCGGCAACGGGGCGTTCCGTCGGGTCCGGCTCGTTTTCCGCCGAGACCTCGATTTCCGCCGAGACTCAGTGAAAACCTGCCATAAGGCTGCAAACCTGCCATAAGGCTGGTGTCGGCGCTCAGCGCCCGGCGCACGCGTCGCGCCCAACCCGAAAAGCCGAACCTTGCCCTTTCCCGACACCGCCCCTCCGCTCGCGCGCGCGCTCGCCGCGCATGGCTACGAGGATCCCACCCCCGTCCAGTCCGCCGTGCTCGCCCCCGCTGCGGCCGGCCGCGACCTCGTCGTCTCCGCCCGCACCGGCTCCGGCAAGACCGTGGCCTACGGCCTGGCGCTGGCGGACACGCTGCTGGCCGGCGAGGAGAAGATGCCGCCGCAGGGGCCGCTCGCCCTGGTGATCGCGCCGACCCGCGAGCTCGCCCTCCAGGTCCAGCGCGAGCTCGAATGGCTCTATGCCGAGACCGGCGCCGTCGTGGCCGCCACCGTCGGCGGCATGGATGCGCGGGCCGAGCGCCGGCAGCTCGAGCGCGGCGCCCACATCGTGGTCGGCACGCCCGGGCGGTTGCGCGACCACATCGAGCGACGCGCGCTCGATTTCAGCCACCTGCGCGCCGCGGTGCTCGACGAGGCCGACGAGATGCTCGACCTCGGCTTCCGCGAGGACCTCGAGTTCATCCTCGAGGCGACGCCCGACGATCGCCGCACGCTGCTGTTCTCCGCCACCCTGCCCAAGGGCATCGTCGCGCTGGGCGGGCGCTTCCAGCGCGACGCGCTGCGGCTGGAGACCGGCGGCCAGGAGCGCGGCCATTCCGACATCGCCTATCGCGTGGTCCGCGTTCAGGCGGCCGAGCGCGTCCACGCCATCGTCAACATCCTGCGCGAGAGCGAGTCGCCCTCGGCCATCGTGTTCTGCAACACGCGCGACAGCGTCCGCCATCTGTCGGCGATGCTCGGCGAGCGCGGCTTTTCCGCGGTGACGCTCTCGGGCGAACTCAGCCAGAACGAGCGAAACCACGCGCTCCAGGCTCTGCGCGATCATCGCGCGCGCGTCTGCGTCGCCACCGACGTCGCGGCGCGCGGGCTCGACCTACCGAACCTCGGCCTGGTGATCCACGCCGACCTGCCGACCGACCCCTCGGTGCTGCAGCACCGCAGCGGCCGTACCGGGCGCGCCGGGCGCAAGGGCGTCTCGGTGCTGCTCGCGCCACCGGCCTCGCTGCGCCGGGCCGAGCGCCTGCTCGCCGGCGCCGGCCTGACGGCGGACTGGGGCGGCCCGCCGACCGCCGACAGCATCCGCGAGCGCGACAACCAGCGCCTGCTTACCGAGCCCGTGCTCGCCGACGAGCCCGACGAGGACGATCTCGCCATGGGGCGTCGCCTGCTCGAAGGCGCGCCGGCCGAGCGCATCGCCGCCGCGCTGGTGCGGCTCTACCGCGCCCGCCTGCCCGAGCCGGAGGACGTCAGCGACCCCGGCGGCCTACCGATGCGGGAGAAGCCGGGCAAGGGCGGCGCGCGCGAGCGCCGCGAGACCGGCTACGACCGCAACGCGCCGACCGGCAACGGCGGCGTGTGGTTCCGCCTGTCCGTCGGGCGCAAGATGAATGCCGACCCGAAATGGCTGCTGCCGATGATCTGCAAGCGCGGCGGCATCGAGAAGCGCGACGTCGGCGCCATCCGCATCTTCGATCGCGAGACCAAGGTCGAGATCATGCCGCGCGCGGCGGAAGGCTTCGAGGCGGCGGTCGCCGCGCCGGGGCCGAAGGGCGACAACGTCGCCTTCGAGCGCACCAGCGCGCCGGGCGGGATCGATTCCGCGGGGCCGCGCCCGAGGATGCGCGACGGCGAGCGGCCCCGTCCCAAGGACAGGCCGCGCCGCGCGGCCGGGCGCGAGTAGCTGCCGGCTCGACGTCGCTCGAGGACCGTTACCCCTCAATCTTCCGGCGCGATCATCTGCTCCGGGCGCACGACGCGGTCGAACTCCGCGCCGTCGACGTAGCCAAGGGCCAGCGCCTCCTCGCGCAGCGTCGTGCCGTTCTTGTGCGCGGTCTTGGCGACCTTGGTCGCCTTGTCGTAGCCGATCGTCGGCGCCAGCGCGGTAACCAGCATCAGCGAGCGATCCAGCAGGTCCTTGATCTGTGCTTCGTTGGCCTGGAGACCCTCGACGCAATGCTCGCGGAACGAATCCGCGGCATCGGCGAGCAGCCGCACGCTTTCCAGGAAGGCGAAGGCGATCACCGGCTTCATCACGTTGAGCTCGAAATGCCCCTGGCTGGCGGCGAAGGTGACCGTCGTCTCGTTGCCCATCACGCGGGCGCAGACCATGGTCATCGCCTCGACCTGCGTCGGGTTGACCTTGCCCGGCATGATCGAGGAGCCCGGCTCGTTCTCCGGCAACAGCAATTCCCCGATACCCGAGCGCGGGCCCGAGCCGGCGAGCCGGATGTCGCAGGCGATCTTGTAGAGGGCGGCGGCGAGCGAGTTCAAGGCGCCATGCGCGAAGGAGAGCGCGTCGTGCGAGGCCAGCGCCTCGAACTTGTTCGGCGCGGTCACGAAGGGCAGGCCGGTGTAGGCGGCGATCTTCTCGGCGAAGGCGACGTCGAAACCCTTCTTCGAGTTCAGGCCGGTGCCGACGGCCGTGCCGCCCTGCGCCAGCTGCAGCAAGCCGGGCAGCGTCATCCCGATCCGCGTCTCGGCGTTGCCGATCATCGCGACGTAGCCGGAGAATTCCTGGCCGAGCGTCACCGGCGTGGCATCCTGCAGATGCGTGCGGCCGATCTTGATGATGGAATCGAAGGCGACGCGCTTGGCGTCGAGCGCCTCGCGCAGCCTCGCCAGCGCAGGAAGCAGCGTGCGACTGACCTCGATCGCCGCCGCGATATGCATCGCGGTGGGGAAGGAATCGTTGGAGGATTGCCCGCGGTTGACGTGGTCGTTGGGGTGGATCGGCGTCTTGGTGCCGCGCGCGCCGCCGAGCCTCTCGTTGGCGAGGTTCGAGATGACCTCGTTGACGTTCATGTTGGACTGGGTGCCCGAGCCTGTCTGCCAGACCACGAGCGGAAAATGATCGTCGAGCGCGCCGCTCTCGATCGTCTCGGCGGCGTCGACGATCGCGGCGGCTCGCTCGGCGTCGAGCGACCCCTGCGCCGCGTTCACCTCGGCGGCGGCACGCTTCACCTTGGCGAGCGCGTGGACGACGGCGATCGGCACGGGCTGGCCGCCGATCGCGAAGTTCTGCTTGGACCGCTGCGTCTGCGCGCCCCAGAGTCGATCGTCCGGCACGTCGATCGGGCCGAAGCTGTCTGTTTCCGAACGGGTGGCGGTGGTCATGGACGATCCTGTCGGGCGGCCCGAAGCGGCGGCGACCTCTTCGAACAGGATCGGTGGGTTGTCAAAGCGACCGGCGGGTCCGCCGCCGGTCTGCCGTCGTCAATCGCTGCCGGTGCGCGAGAAACGCTGGCCGAGGAAGATCGGATCGATCGCCTGCCAGTCGCCGTCGTTCCCGAACTCGCCGTTGGCGGCGAGCGCCAGCATGTCGGAGAGCCTGTTGCGAGCGCGATTGACGCGGCTCTTCATCGTGCCGACGGCGCAATTGCAGACGTTGGCCGCCTCCTCGTAGGACATGCCCGACGCGCCGATGAGGATCAGCGCCTCGCGCTGGTCGGTCGGGAGCCGCTGCAGCGCCGAGCGGAAGTCGAGGAAATCCATGTGGCCGTGCTGCGCGGGCGCGGCGGCGAGCTTGGCGGCGATCGCACCGTCCGTGTCGGCGACCTCGCGGCGGCGCTTGCGATATTCCGAGTAGTAGATGTTGCGCAGGATGGTGAACAGCCAGGCCGGCAGGTTGGTGCCCTCGACGAATGAGCCGAGATTGCTCCAGGCCTTGACCAGCGTCTCCTGGACGAGGTCGTCGGCGCGGTCGGGGTTGCCGCAAAGCGAAACGGCGAAGGCGCGGAGGTTGGGAATGACCGCGATCAGGTCCGCCTTCATCTGGGCGCTGGCCTGGGGCCGCGGCGCCGGCACGGCCGGCTCGGGCGTCACGGTCACCGCGGAGGAAGTCTCGGCGCCGTTCTCGGAATCATCGTGGGCCATATCGGCACCTGTCATTCGGCGACCTTGGTTGGCGACGGCCGCATCGCGGACGACGGCAGCGTATCGAGATCCTTCAAGAGGTCGAGAAACCTGTCGGGGACTGGTTGTGCAAGTAAGTCGTTGTAGACGGATCGCAACTGTCGACCGATTTGATCCGAGATTTCCGGCTTTGCAGTCGTTTTTTTGACACGAAGGGACGACAAAGGCTTACCTCGATGTTGTTGGCGTCGTGCGCTCGACGCAGCCTCGCACCCAATTCGAAACAAAACGTCTCCATCCGCTTAACGGTCTGGACCCCACGTTTTTCGACATCGACACACGCTCGAACTGTGGTAACGAACCCCTACGGCCCGGCGCGAACCAATCGCAGCCGAAGCCAAACGCGGCAAGCTCGAAATTGTTCCTTCCTCATGGAACCGATGGAGGCAAAGCGCGTTCGAATGCGGAACTACGATGATGGTTCCAAGAGAATCGCATCGAGTGATGTCCCGGGGTCTCGATGTCGGTCTCTCAAGCGATTGCCTCCCATATTCCCTACCTGCGCCGTTTCTCCCGCGCCCTGACCGGAAACCAGTCGGGCGGCGATGCCTACGTGTTGGCGACCCTCGAATCCATCGTGGCCGACCCAGCCGCCTTCGACGCCTCCAAGGACGTGCGCGCCGCCCTCTACAAGGCATTCCTGCAGGTCTGGCGCTCGATGCCCGTCAACGAGCACACCGATCAGGTCGAGCTGTCCAGCGACGAGCATGGTGCCCGGCGCAACCTCGAGGCGATCTCGCTGCGCCCGCGCATCGCCTTCCTGCTGAGCTCGCTCGAAGGCTTCGATACGGCTGAGGTGTCGCGCGTGCTCGATTGCACGCCGGCCGAGGCCGCCGGGCTGATCGATGCCGCCGGCAAGGAGATCGCCAACCAGATCCGCACCGACGTGCTGATCATCGAGGACGAGCCGTTCATCGCGCTCGATC
>CAXTVT010000140.1:0-5290 GCA_964247745.1 uncultured Beijerinckiaceae bacterium | reverse complement strand
GCGGCGAGCAGCGCGATCACGAGGCCGCGCCGCAACGCGACCTCGTTCGAGACCATGTAGGAGGTGATCACAGCCTTGCCGTGGCCGGGTCCGGCGGCGTGGAACACGCCGTAGGCGAACGACAGCGCGACGAGCGTGGCGGCGCCGGCGAAGCCCGCGCGCGAAGCCCGAACGGCACCGGTGAGCGCCTGGTAGAAGCCGCTCTCCTCGCCGATCAGCCAGGCGCCGAAGCCGCTCTGCGGCCCGACGGCCCCCTCGTTGGCGCCGACCGCGAACGGGTGGTGCATGCCCTGCGCGAGCGCCGCCGCCGCGCCGCAGCACAGCGCCGCGAGCAGGACCGCCGCGGCGGCGTACCGGACGGATGCGCGGCTCACGGGCACGCCACGATGACGCGGCTCGCCATCTTCAGCGCGAAATCGTCCGACGGCGTCAGCCCGGTGTCGAAGCTCTTGGCGAGCTTCTGGCCGTCGGCGACGACCAGCGGATTGGCGCCGAGCACGCTCTTCGAGCAGCCGGCCGGCGCTCCCGCCAGCTCCAACGGATCCTTGGGCGCGAGCTCGAAGTCGACGAAATAGGTCGGATCGTAGATCTGCACGCTCATGAAGCGCCCGGTCTTCGTCGGCTCGGCCAGCGGCAGGGTGAAATGCAGCACCACGCGCTTGTCCGGCCGCTCCTCCAGCGAATAATCGGTCGGTGCGCCGAACTTGACCTTCTGCCCGGCGGCCTTGGCGTAGGTGAAATACTCGTACTCCTTGAGGTCGTCGACGTTCGACTTGGCGAGCGGCGCCAGGTCGGCCGAGGTGGCGAGCTTGCCGCCCTTCTCGAGCCCGGTCACGGCGAAGGCCGAATACATCTCGTCGAACACCCAGGCGTTGCGGATCGCGTCGACCTTGCCGTCCTTGCCGAACAGCACCTCGGCGCTGGCCTCCACCCAGACGTGGGGGTGGGCCATCGCCGGTCCGGCGGAGGCCGCGAGCGCAGCCATCGTCGCGGCCGTCAGCGCCGTCCGTCGGCTTCGACTCATCGTCCGTCCATGCCCCGCCATTGTTCCGGCGCCTCTATGCCGAGCCCGTCGGGCGGAAGCGAGGCAACCGGAGCGTCGCACGAAGCCGTCGCGCCGCCGCCCGCACGAGAGGGCGTCCGCGCAACGCAGCCCGGCCACGGTGCTCCGCGACCTCGGCGAGGCCGCGCAACGAGCGCGCCGCGACGACGTCGACGAGGTCCACCGGGACGCCTCCGAGTCGGCGCTTGTAGGGATAGTCGCCGAGCCCGAGATCGATCGTGCGCACCCCTTCGCCGGCCAGCCGTTCCATGGACCGCGTGATGACGAGCCGCGCGGGCGAGAGACGGGCGTAATCCGGCTCCGCCGCCACCCGCAGCATGGTGAAGCCGTCTTCGACCCGCAGGCCGAATAAGGCCGCCACCAGCCGTCCCTCGGCGTGCAGCGCGAACAGGACGCCCGCCTCCCCACCGGAGCCGAGCCGATGATGGAAGGCGCGGGCGTCGGCGTCGTCCAGCCCGTAGGGAAGCGCGAGCGCGTCGATCCGCGAGCGCTGGAGCGCGTCGAGCGCGTCGAGCACGCCGGATATCTCGGGCGCGGCGACCTGCCCGAAGCGGGCGTGCGGCAGCGCCTCGAAGAGGCGTGCGCAGCGGCCCAGTTCCATTCGGTAGCGCCGCGGCAGCGCGGCGAGCCATCCGGCATAGCCGTCGGCGAGCGTCACCGCGAGACCGAGCGTCGAGGCCCGCCTCGCCGCGGGCAGCAGCGCCAGCGGGTTGGGCCGCGTGCCGACGTGATGCGGCATTCGCTCGAGCCGCACCACGTCGGCCGCGGGCAGGACGCGCAGCAGCGCGCGCCACAACAGCATCGCGCCGGCGGTATCGATCGGGGCGGTCGACCCGAGGATCGGCGCGTTGTAGTCGACGAGCCCGCCATCGGCGAAGCCGATGCGCCGCAAGCCGCGCGTTTCGCGCACCAGCGGCAGGCCGGCGATCATGGCGCCGGCGGCATCGCGGATCGTGACCGGCAGCAGGTCGAGTTCGGCCCGGCGGCCCATCGTGCCGAACCAGGCGGAGAGCCAGGGTCGACGCTGGAACGCGAGCGCGTCGCCCGCACCGTCCATGCGGTCCCAACGATCGAGCGCTGCGGCGGGATCGGCCTCGATCGTCGCGGTGAAGGACACCGCGACGCCGCCGTCAGCCAAGGTCCGCGATCGCGTCGGGACGGCTCGGGTCGGGCCGGAAGCTCGGGCGGCGCGCCAGCATCGCGTCCCCGCGGCGCACGAGCGGCGTGTCGCGCAGCGCGCGCTGCAGCACCGCCTTGGCGTAGAAGCCGGGCCCCGACGTGGCGGCGCTGCTGGGCACGACGTTCATCAGGCGAAGGATGCCGTTGGCCCGGTTGACGATGTGCTGGCGCCGGATCGCGGGCGTGAAGAATTCCATGGTCATCGAGACGTTGAGGCAATCCGCATTGTCGACGCGATGCGGCGCGTTGAGCGGCCAGTGCACCATGTCGCCCGGCTCCAGCTCGATGATCTGCGCGTGATCGTCGTACCAGCTCTCGTAGCGGATGAACTCGCTGCGCGAGACGGTGATGCGCTCGATCTGCTCGCGCGAGACGAACGGCTCGACGGCCTGGTAGAGGTAGAGCCGCTTGCGGCCGCGGATCTGCCAGAGCGCCTGGCCCGGCAGGTCGGCGTGATAATGCGTTCGCGAGCCCGGCGACGACACCAGGATGCCGATCGCGCGCGACAGGGTCGAGAAGCCGGGAATCGCGGTGCCGATCTCGGCGAAGATGCGATCCATCAGGCCGGCATATCGCGCGTCGACCTCACCGACTTTGCGGAGATTGATCCACATCCGCCCCTTGGCGATGGCGGCGAGCACCGCCTCGCCGGCGACGCCGGTCACGTCCCCGTCGCGCGACGCGCCGTCGGGCCCGACGGCGGGCTGCATCAGCTGATAATGCTCGCGGGGATAGCGCTCGATCAGCCTCGCGAGTGCCTCTTCGGAAAACAGCGGGTCCGCCGCGAGGGCGTGCCTCAGCTTGAGCGGCACGCGTCCCCACAGGCGGCCATGCTCCGGCTTCCAGTCTTCGAAGATCGGGCCTTCGCTCATGAGTTCCGCGCGAACCGTCGCCGACGCGGGCGCGCCACAGGGTTGATTGTAGGCGCGGGGACGGCACGAGTCGAGGCGCCACCCCGGCTGGGCCGCTCTTGCTAGAGGGCTGCGGCTGTGACGTTGTCCGCTGCGCCGCACGACCGGACACCCATGCTGCTCCGCCAGACGCTCGCTTATCTTCCGGCCCAAATCATGGGGCCGTTCGCCCAGGTCGTGGCGGCGCTGGTGTGGACGCACTGGCTCCAGCCGGCGCCCTACGGCCTGCTCACCTTCCTGATCGCCAGCCAGGAGCTCGTCTTCCTGGTCTCGCTGTCGTGGTGGACGCATTACACGATGCGCTATCTCGGCGGCCTGGATGCGCCGGCGCGGCAGCGCTTCGCGCGCAGCGAGACGCCGGTGTTCGCCTTCGGCGCGCTCGCGCAGGCCGTCGGCACGCTGCTGGTGTTCGCGCTGCTGGGCGAGCCGGTGACGGCCGGGCTGGTGGCGTCGGGCGTCGCCTACGTGGTCACGCGCTCGCTCATGATGCACCTCGGCGAGCGGGCGCGCACTCAGGGACGCATCGCGATCTACACGTTGGGTCAGTTCGCCGGCTCGGTGGCCGGCTTCGCGATGGCGCTCGTCGCGGTGGCGGCGGTCGCGGCGACCCCCGAGGCGGTGCTGTGGGGCTTTTCCGCCGCGCAGCTCGTCGGCTTGGCCCTGATGTGGCGCGCGCTGGGCATCACCGCCGGCAGCCTGTTGCCGACCCGCGACGTGCTCGCCGCGGGCCTCTCCTACGGCGCGCCGCTGCTCGTCGCCGGCGGCTTCGCCTGGGTGGCGCAGAACGGCATCCGCGTCGTCGTCGAGCACGGCGCCGGCGCCGCCGCGCTGGGGCTCCTCGCGGTAGGCTGGGGCCTCGGCCAGCGCCTCGCCGCGACGCTCGCCCTGCTGGTCATCGCCGCCTCGTTCCCGCTCGCGGTGAAGACGATGCATGGCGGCTCGCGCGACGAGGCCTACCGCCAGATCGCGCAGGCCGGCGTGATGCTGATGGGTCTGACGATCCCGGCGGCGGTCGGGCTCTGCTTCGTCGCCGATCCGCTCGCCGCGCTGTTCGTCGCCGCGCCGTTCCGCGCCACCACGATCGCCATCCTGCCCTTCGCCGCCGCCGCCGGGGCGATCCGCAACATCCGCATGCACATCGCCGATCCGGTATTCCTGCTGATCGAGCGGCCGCGCATCAATCTTGCCATCAACGTCGTCGATGCCGTCATCATGGTGGCCGGTTGCCTGATCGGCCTTCGGCTGGGCGGCCTCGTCGGCACGGTGGCCGGCGCCTTGGTCGCGACCTGCCTCAGCTCAGTCGGCGGCGTTGCGCTCGCCGCCCGCGCCGCCCGGTTCCAGTTCCCGTGGAGCGCCGGGCTGCGCATCGTCACCGCGAGTGGCGCGATGGCGGCGGTGCTTTGGGCGGCGCAGCGCTGGTCGCTGGGGCCTCCGGCGCACCTCGCCTTGGACGTAGCGCTCGGGGCGTCGGTCTACGCGACAGCGGTCGCGGCGCTGTTTCCGCGCCTATGGGTCGAGGCGTTTCCTTTTCGCTGGAGAAGGAGATCGCGCCCAGCATCGTGACGGGTACGGAGAGATCCGTCGGGCGGAAGTGCTACGCGCTCAGTTTGGCGATCAGCGCCTCGGACAGCTCGAAATTGGCGTACACCGTCTGCACGTCGTCGTTCTCCTCGAGCGTGTCGACGAGCTTGAGGATCTTCTCGGCCGCCTCGTCGTCGACCGGCACGGTGTTCTGCGGCTTCCACACGAGCTTGGCCTGGCGCGGCTCGCCGAAACGGCCCTCCAGCGTCTGCGCCACGTCGCGCAGGCCTTCCAGCGAGGTGGTCACCTCGTGGTTCGCGTCGCCGGTCACGACGTCGTCGGCGCCGGCGTCGATCGCCGCCTCCATCATCTGGTCCTCGGAGGCGGCCTTCCTGTCGAACTCGATCAGGCCGACGTGGTCGAACATGAAAGACACCGCGCCGGTCTCGGCGAGGGCGCCCCCGGCCTTGGTGAAGTAGGAGCGGATCTCGCCGGCCGTGCGGTTGCGATTGTCGGTCAGAGCCTCGATGATCACGGCGACGCCGCCGGGAGCGTAACCCTCGTAGCGCACCTCGTCGTAGTTCTCGGCATCGGCGCCCGACGCCTTCTTGATGGC
>CAXTVT010000139.1:0-5363 GCA_964247745.1 uncultured Beijerinckiaceae bacterium | reverse complement strand
CACCACTGGTACCTGAAACCAGCGCGTCTACCAATTCCGCCACCAGGGCACGCGGTTTGTGCATAGGGGGTGCGGGATGGCGCTGTCAATCACTTGGAGCGCTGCAATGTGAAGGTCGATGCCGCCAGCGATGAACGACGGCGAAACCCTTTGCAGGGCCGTGACACCTCCCCTATAACGCCGCCAGTCGGAGTGTGGCGCAGCCCGGTTAGCGCACTTGTCTGGGGGACAAGGGGTCGTGGGTTCGAATCCCGCCACTCCGACCACTTCCGCTGTCGCGATGAGACCGGCCTCAGGCGGGTGCGCGACGCAGTGACTGGAGAATGCGCTCGCAATCCTCGATGCAACCGAGAGCCTCGCGCAGCGCGCCATCGCGGTTCGAGCCTGGAAGACCGCCGGCCGCCGTCGGGACGTCGTCCTCGGCGGCCCCACCAGTCGCACCGCCGGCCTCGTCCTCGCCGAAGCGGGCGTTTGGCTCTTCGGCCAACGCGAGGGTCGGCTCGCCGCCGCGCAAGCCCCGCGCGCCCTGCTCCTTGAGGAGACGCTGCACACCCTTGATCGTGTAACCCTCGTCGTAGAGCAGCTGCCGGATCGCGCGCAGCAGGACGATGTCGGCAGGTCGATAATAGCGACGCCCGCCGGCCCGTTTCAGGGGACGGATCTGCGGGAAGCGTGTCTCCCAGAAGCGCAAGACGTGCTGCGGCAGCACGAGATCGTCGGCCACCTCGCTGATGGTACGGAACGCGTCGGCGCTTTTTTCCATGCCTTCTCAGGCTCCTCGCCCGAGAACCTTATCCTCGAACCGAGCGGTGCCGAAGGGTCTGGATCGCGTCGTTCACAGCTCGTCGTCGGGGATCGCGTCGCCGTTCATGCGCGCCTTGAGCACGTTGGAGGGTTTGAAGACGATCACGCGGCGCTGCATGATCGGCACCTCGACACCGGTCTTGGGATTGCGCCCGACGCGCTCGCCCTTGTCGCGCACTAGGAACGATCCGAACGAGGACAGCTTGACGGTCTCGCCGAGAGCGAGCTTCTCGGTGATCTCGGCCAGGACCATCTCGACGAGGCCAGCGGATTCTTTCCGGGACAGGCCGACCTGCTTGTAGACAGCCTCGGCGAGGTCGACGCGGGTCACGGTAGGGCCCGGCAGCGGAGCGGCGGTCCGTGTCGGCAAAATAGGCGGCGGCCTGAGCCCCTCCTGATCCGCCGCGCCGGCATGCGATTCGTAGATCGCTCGCATCGCGCTTCCCGCCTTGGTCATCGAGCCTTCCCCGCCACGCGGTCGCCGCGCCACCATCGACAGGACGGCGAAGTGCGACGTGGACCGGCAGAAAATGGAGCAATTCGGTTCGCCAGCGCAAGGCCTCGGCGGCGTTTCGTCGATGGACTTTCGGTTACCAGCGGATCAGCGCCGAGCCCCAGGTGAAGCCGCCGCCCATCGCCTCGATCATCACGAGATGTCCCGGCTTGATGCGCCCGTCCTTGAGCGCCACCGAGAGCGCGAGGGGGATCGAGGCGGCCGACGTATTGGCGTGTTGGTCGACGGTGACGACGACCTTGGCGGGATCGATCCCGAGCCTGTCGGCCGAGGCGTCGATGATTCGGCGGTTGGCCTGATGCGGCACGAACCAGTCGAGGTCGGCCGCGCTGGTTCCCGTGGCCTTGAAGGCGTCCTCGACGACATCGGCGACCATGCCGACGGCGTGGCGAAACACCTCCTTGCCGGCCATCTTCACAGTGCCGGCGGTCCGCGTGGTCGAGACGCCGCCGCTGGTGAACAGCTTGTCGCGATGGCGGCCGTCGGAGCGCAGGTGCGAGGTGAGCACGCCGCGATCGCCGATCGTGCCGTCGCCGAGCTGCGCCTCCAGGACGAGCGCGGCGGCGCCATCGCCGAACAGCACGGCGGTGGTGCGGTCCTCCCAGTCGAGGATGCGCGAGAAGGTCTCGGCGCCGATCACCAAAGCGCGCTTGTGCGATCCCGAGCACAAGAACTTGTCGGCGGTCGCCACGGCGAACACGAAGCCCGAGCAGACCGCCTGAAGGTCGAAGGCGGCCCCACCGGTCATGCCGATGCCGGCTTGGACCTGGCAGGCCACCGAGGGGAACGTGAGGTCGGGGGTGGCGGTCGCGACGATCACGAGATCGATGTCCCCACCCGTCAGCGAGGCATCGGCGAGCGCTGCCTCCGCCGCCTTGAGGGCGAGGGTCGAGGTCGTTTCGTCGGCCCCGGCGATGTGCCGCTGGGTGATGCCGGTGCGCTGCACGATCCACTCGTCGGTCGTGTCGAGCCGGACCCCGAGCTCGCGGTTGGTCACGACGTCGGGCGGGAGATACGAGCCGGAACCGCTGACCACCGAGCGCAGGCAGCCGTAATTCGAACGTGTCACGTCAATCCTATCCTGGACCTATCCGGGAGGCGGAGCCCGCCATCACGCCGGACGTGGGCTCCGGCGAGACCGGCTGATCGAGGGCGGCCGCGAGCATCTCGCGGATCTTGCCCAGAAGTTGATGCCGGACCATCGCATGTCCGAGCTCGATCGCGCCAGCGGTACCAACGGCGTCCATGCCGCCATGGCTCTTGATCACCACGCCGTCGAGCCCGAGGAAGACGCCGCCGTTGCTGCCGCGCGGGTCCATCGTGGTCCGCAACGCGTCGAAAGCCGGCTTGCCGATGACGTAGGCGAGCCTGGCGCGCAGCGAGCCGCCCATCGCGTCGCGCAGGTACTGCCGGATCTGGCGCGCCGTGCCCTCGGCCGTCTTGAGGGCGATGTTGCCGGTGAAGCCCTCGGTCACCACCACGTCGACCGTGCCCTTGCCGAGATCGTCGCCCTCGACGAAGCCATGATAGTCGAGACCGGGCAGACCGGATTCGCGAAGAAGCTTCGAGGCGGCCTTGACCTCGTCGAGCCCTTTGACCTCCTCCGTGCCGACGTTGAGCAGTCCGACCGTCGGCCGTTCCAGGTCGAACACGACCCGCGCCATGGCCGCGCCCATGACGGCGAGGACGACGAGGAAACGTGCATCCGCGCCGATCGTGGCCCCGACATCGAGCACCACCGAGCGCCCGCGCAGCGTCGGCCACAGCGCGGCGATCGCCGGCCGGTCGATGCCGTTCATCGTGCGCAGGCAGACCTTGGCCATCGCCATCAGCGCGCCGGTGTTGCCGGCTGACACGGCGACGTCGGCATCGCCCTTCTTCACCGCCTCGATCGCCAGCCACATCGATGAGACGCGCCGTCCGGCGCGCAGCGCCTGGCTCGGCTTGTCCGTCATCGCCACCGCGACCTCGGTGTGATGGATGCGCGCGCTGCCACGGAGCTCGCGGTGGGCGGCCAGGAGCGGCGCGATCTCGCTCTCGCGGCCGAAGAACACGAAGCTCGCGTCCGGCCGACGACGCAGCGCGAGGGCGGCGCCCTCGACCATGACCGTGGGACCGTGGTCGCCGCCCATGGCATCGACCGCGATCCTGACCTTGCCGGTCATGGCTCAGTCCGACCGTGCCGCCGAGAAGAGGAAATGGGAGTCACGAGCGATCCTTGAGCCGGGCCAGGGCGGCGAAGGCGGAGGGGGCCGGCGAGTCCTTCTCGCCGACAACCATGTCAGCGAAATGAACGCCGGGCTTGCGCGGGTAGGGATCGAGGCCGAGCACCATGAATTCGACCGCGACGGCCCCGAGATCGATGGTGTCGTCGAGGATCGGATCGGGCGGGTCTTCCTGGTCGTCGTTGCCGCCGACCGGCACCGGGGATGCCGCCTCGATCTCGCCGCGACCGCCACGCCCGCGCGGCTCGGGAAGGGGCATCGCCTCCGGCGCGAAGCTCAATGCGACCGGCTGCTCGATCGCGCTTTCGAACGGCTCGAGCGTCACGACGCAAGTCTGCGTCACCGTCGCCCGGACGCGCCCGTCCAGCTCGACCCGGTCGCCGGCGCGCGGCACGATGCGAAACGAGGCCTGCAGCGCGGCGATCCCCGGCAGGGCGACCGCCTCCGCCACCGCGGCGCATTCCTCGGTCGTGGCAGTCACATCGACGCGGCGCGCCTCGCCCTTGAGCGAGCGGACATCGAAGGGACGCGCGAAGGGGCCGCGGGGCGAGCGGGGCTGACGTGGGGCTTTCCCCGTTATCATGTCGGCTCCTCGGCGAAGGTGGCGGCCTCGGGAAAACGCGGCCCTCCGTCGACGAAGGCCTGCAGCGGCGTCATCGCCAGCGCCGCCGTCGCGGCCTCCACGTAGGCGGTCAGCGCGGCGGCGTCCCGCCGACCGCCGTAGACGTTGCGCGCGAGCGCCCCGGTCAGCGCGTCGCGACCGCCGCGCAAGGCGGCATCGTAGGCGGCACTGCGCCCTCCGAAGGCTTCAGCCATCGTCTTCATGCGCTTGGGCACGGTGGTGTCCCCCACGCCCATCTCGCGAAGCGTGCGATCGAAGTGCTTGAACACGATGTCGACGAGGTGCTGCGCCATCGCCGGTCCGGGCGCCTCGCAGGCCTGGAGACGCCGCAGCGCGAGGATCGCGTGCAACGTCAGGCTCTCGAAACGGCCCTCGAACGTGTCGGGCACGTGCAGGTCGGCGTAGAGGGCTGGCTGGCGGGATGCGGCGACGATCGCGAGATAGAGCCTGTCGATGACCGCGTCGTTGCTGGCGCGCCGAAACAGACCGAACATCATGGAACCGAACCCTGGTGCGCCGCCGACCGAGGCGGTGGCGCCCGTCCGCACCTTGCTTTCGTCACAAGCGGGGGTTAGGCATCGGCTCCTCGGAACGCAAGCGAAACTTGCGGTCGGCGGGCGTCTAGTAAAGCCGGAGAGCCAGGCCCATGGTACCGTCAATCGTCGCACTCGGCCGGACGCGCCGTCGCGGCGACTTTGTCGCCCGCTGCGCAGGCCTCGCCCTCGCCGCGTTGGCGCTCTCGGGGTGTCTCGGTTACGACGGCGAGATCCAGCACGGCTACCAGCTCGATCCGGCCGTCGTCGCCGACGTGAAGCCTGGGCAGTCGGCCGAGCAGGTCCTCGTGACGATGGGCTCGCCCTCGACGACGTCGACCGTCGGCGGCGATGCCTGGTACTACATCCAGCAGAAGACCGAGCGGTCGATCGCCTTTATGAAGCCGACGATCACCGATCGACGCGTCTTCGCCGTCTACTTCGACAAGGGCAAGAAGGTGGCGCGGATCGCCAACTACGGCCTGCGCGACGGCCAGGTGATCAACATCTCGACGGGCGCGACGCCGACGATGGGCGCCGACAACAACTTCCTCAAAGGCCTGTTCTTCAACTTCAATCCATTCGGCGGGATGATGCAGAAGAGCTGATCATCGGCGAGTTCGCCGCGCGGCGAGGGTTTCAGCGCGGCGGCGATGTCGAGCACC
>CAXTVT010000138.1:0-5393 GCA_964247745.1 uncultured Beijerinckiaceae bacterium | reverse complement strand
GGCGCCATTGTGAGCGCCGGCCGTCACGCCGTTCGTCGGCCGAGATGCTAGCCAAGCCGCGGCGGCAAGAGGCAGGCCAGGAGGACCGAGCCGAGATCCTCGCGCCGATCGTAGGACACGTAACGCGTATAGGTCTGCCGGCAGACGTCGACCGAATCCTGGATCGCGTCGGCCGCCAGGAGGTAGTCGCGGCTTTTCTTGAGCACCGCAGTGGCCACGATGTGCCGCCACGCGTGCCAGCCGACGGTCGTGATCACGCCCTCGAAGCCGGAGCGCCGCAGCGGATTCCAGATCAGGTGCCGGTTCCAGATCCGCCTTGACATCTGATCCAAGGCGCCAGCCGTGAGACGGGCTTCCTTGGGTTTGCGGCTTCCCAGCAGCAAAGCGTCGGTGACGATCCCGCCGCGCAGCATGTCGCGGTAGCGATCGAGGTAGAGCTCGAGCTCGTCATAGAAGCCATCGATGTCTTCGATCGCCTCGTCGTAGTCCCGGTAGATGGGCTTGCGGTGGCTGTCGTAGCCGTCGATGAAGAAGCTCGAGAACGGTTCCTTGAAGTGGAAACGCGACACCTTCAAGCGCCAGACGCCACCCTGCTTGCGCAGGTGGCCGAGCCCGTCCTTCCGCCAGTTGAGGGCCAGGGTGGTGCGGCGCCGGAAACCCGTCCGGCCGACGATCTGGATGGTGACCAGGTCGCGCAAGACCTCGGCGAACGCCTTGGTGTCGGGGGCGATCTTGTTCAGCTCCGCGCGAAGACCCGCGACGGCCATGCGCCAGGCGCTCATCGGGTCCTTGCTGCGGAGGATCGCGTCAACCGCCTCGTGGCTGTCGCGTGAGATGCGGACGGCCTTGCGCTCGTTCCTGATCATCATTCGAAAAGCTGCGTGGGCCTGGACGCAGGCTTCTTTCCAGGCGATCGGGTCGACGAGGTTTTTGTCGGTCATGGGATCGCCGGTGACCGCGTCGATCCTGGCCTTGCCCTGGGCAGTTGCGACGAAGTCCGGAGGCACCAGCCATTCCGGATCCTCGCCTTTCATGGGATCGACATGCCCCGCCTCCTCGGTCGTGCGCTTGATCGACCTCAGCCTGAGTTGCAAGAGCGGGTTCTGGGTCGCCCAACCGTTCTCGGGGTGGAACAAGGCCGCGAGATATTCGAGAACGGCGAGATGCTCCTCGGTGACCGCCGCCGGTTCGTCGAAGCCGGCATCCTTGAAGGCGCCAACGCGACGCTGCGTCCTGAAACGCAGATAGCTGTCCACCGCGTTGGGATGCATCAGATGGACGATGCTGAACTCCGCCGCCGGTACCGCATCCGCTCCCCTCAGCGTCGTCGACGTGAGGTATCCGCCCATCGAGCGGCCGTAGCCGTACCGCATCTGAATGGAGCTGGGGGACCAGGTCGCGCGATCCGCCCGCACGTTGTTGGGCTTGTTGGGCGCGCCGTAATGTCGGGCGATCGAGATTTCCTCACGCCCGTAGACGGAGTTCTCGTTACAAGGGAGCCGATAGCCCGCAGCCCGGAGCGCGACCTGGGCGGCCTTCTCCGGCGTGATCGACTGGGCGATGAGCCCCAGCGCCGCGATGGCGTGCTCGATCCTGCACGCGGTCGACATGTCGGCGTAGTCGGTGGGGAGGTAAAGGGCGATCTTCGCCCTCTCCTTGTCCGTCAGTGCCAAGCCCTCGGCGACGAGGTCGGCGACGGGATTGCCGATGCCGCGTTTGCCGAATTGATGGTCACGAGCGGCGATGGAATCGGGTGCGACCTCGAAGAAGACCTCGACGCTGTGCAGCCAGTCCTTGTCCCGACGGGTGAGGTGGTTCAGCCCCGACAGCTTGTCCTTGATGCGCTTGAAGTCCGAGCCGGTGGCGCGCGCGAGTTCGGCGACGCTCATGCCGCGGCGCGAGAGCAGGATGCGCATGCGCGCACGTGCGTCGTCGGGCAGATCGTCGTCGGCGAAGTCGTTCTCCACGTGGGCGAGCAGCATGGTGGCCAAGTCGATGCTGGTCTTTGCCACTTTGGCATGGCCGAGCGCCACAAGGTCGCGAAGGGCGTTTCGCGCATCGGCGTTGGGTCCGCCCAACGCGTGCGTCGTGCACAGCGTGACCAGAGCGCGCACGGCCGTCCGCCGCGCTCCGCGCTTGAGTAAGCCGAGCGGCGACCAGTCCCGATCCATCGGCGCGAGAAGCTCGAGTTCGTCGAGGATCACGCGCGTGTTGGTGCGCGAGCGGTGCTCGATCGCGAAGGGCAGCAAGGTCGCCTGGCTCGCGAGGATGGCGCGCGAAGCCGGCATGCTGACCGCGCTCTGGTTGAACCCGATCGCCTCCGCGATGAACGTGGTCCAAGGTTGGTTTGGTGCGAATTCCCGCGCCGGGATGCCGCCGCCCTCGGACCACAGCGCGTCGCCAAAGGCTTTGAGGGCGCGTTCCACAGGCTTGTCGGTCTCGAGCACGTCGAAGGCCGCTTCGCACGTGAGCTCGAAGGAGCTGCGTGCCGGGTCGATCTTGATGGCCATCGGAGCCGGTGCGACGGCCGCGGATGCTACGGTGATGTCGGTCAGGTCCGGCACGAGATCGGGGGGCGTTACCTCCTTGGGCGTCCTCTCTTCGTCGTTGCCGGTGTTGTTCTCGTCGGTCATGGGGATGTCCTTGTCGATCTGCGATGTCGATGGTCGTGGAGTGATGTCGATCGCCGTCGCTGCGGTCGGTCCAGCTTCCAGTCGCGGGACGGTTCCTATGGGACGGCACGCCCGGTCCGGTGGCACGAGGGACAGTCTCGGCGGGGGGGCCGAAGAGTCCTGATCCGGCCGTGCCGGTTGAGCGAATGTTGGTGGTGGCGATTTGCCGGCAGACGGAGGCGGTTTTCGAAGACCCAACTCCGGTTCGGGACAGGTCACCGATTGTTTTGCTTCCATCAAAGTTGGGAGGGTAGCTTCCGCCGCGCCTCGGCCTACTCGCGACGGTCAGAAGAGCGCGCGCACGCGGCACCGCCGAGGTGCGCCGCGTGCGTTTCGGGCTTGGCGGAGCCGGGTGAAAGGACATGTGCCATCGGTATTGTCCTAGAAAATTCGTCGAGAGCTTCGCGGGAGCCGGATTTCTCGCGCGGAACGGCAGGCTCTCGCCGTTTTGGACGGTGGGGCCCGCGGCTCAGAAAAGGTCGAGATTGCCGTCGTCGGCGAAACGCACCGGGCTGCCGACGCAGCCCATTGCGCCCATGAACGCGCCGTCGGCGCGGGTATGCTCGATGAAGCGCTCGAGCGTGCATGCGGGTAGCAAGCCGATCCAATTCCTTAGCCCTTCCCACCAGCGCGGATGCGCGGTCACGCTGGTAAGCCTCTCGATGGTGCCGCCATACGTCGCCACCAGCAGCAATCCGGGCTCGCGGCGACCCAGCAGCAGGCGCGCCTCCGACGACCATTGCGTCCCGGCGAGCATGGTCGACATTGGGGTCATCGTCATCGCGCCGCCCCCCAGCACTAAAAACCAGATCGCGCTGCGCTTGAGGCAGAAGCCGATCCGCGGGCTAGCGTCGGTAACAAGGGCCAGGGGCACGCGCTCGGCTTCGACCGCCACGACGAGGTGCGGTCGCCCTCCTGCCTCGGTGGAAATCTCGACCCGCATCGCGGTGGTCCAAGGCGAGCCCGGCCAAGCCGCCCCGATACGGTAATCTTCCAGGGCACGGCGACCCTGCGGGAAAACGCTCGGCATGTTGTCGAGGGAAAGACCGTCTGTCGGGCGTCCACCCGCGGCGGCATTGGTGTTCTTCTTCGGCATGGGCACTCTTCATTGGGGGGAACGGCGTGTGTCTGTCGTTGGGGGAACGGCGTGTGTCTGTCGTTGGGGGAACGGCGTGTTTCTGCCTAGCGATGGTGCTTGCCGCCACGAGGCTGGTCGCCAATCCTTCGGCTGCGTGTCAGATCACAGTCACGTCGGCGGACAGGACCGTGGGCGTGCAGGTGGCGATGCGCATGAAGTCGGCGGGCCGCCAACGTGTCTCGTCACGGGCACAGGCACGAGCATAGGCAGCCGCCTTGAGATGCTGGGGGCAGGCCGCCACGGCGGCCCTGAAGACCGCCCAGTTGGCCGCCTTCATGGGGACGGGTTGCACCGCTGCGATGAAGCCACGGTCCACGCAGACGATCGACAGCATCGTTGCCGGTCCGCTCAGAGCGGCGTCGAGGAGACGGCGCCAAGGTAGACCGTTGAGGCTCGGCGCGAACGTCGCGTCAAAGTGCATCGGCGCCTTCTCGACGGCGACTCGGACGTGGTGGGCGCGACCTATGATGGCCACCCGGTTGCGCGCGGCGAGGAAGGCCGACTTCTCGAAGGGCGCAAGGCCGCTCATGTCGATGCCGAGCACGATCAGCGCCTTGTTTCCCCAGGCGTGGGCCTCAACACGCATGGAGCCGCCCGGAAGAGCGGTATTCGGCCAAGGCGCGCCGGGTATGTAGAAGACAGGATGGGGTATGGACATGGGCGTGCGGCTCCGATGATCCCGAAGGAGAGAGACGATCGCCGAAGAAGTCGGGACCATCGTTCCGGTGGGTCGGGCTGCCCGACGGAACGCCGCCGATGATGCTCGTTGTGCTCTGACAGGGGCCCCGGCGAGGAAAGCCCGTTCAGGCACGACGAGTCGGTTCGACGTTCTTTGGTGTGGCGGAGGCGTTGTCGGCCGTCAGCGCCCTTCTTGCCCAACGAAGAGCCGTTGTGCGAATTGAGCGTTCGTCAAGGAAGCTTCTTGAGCACCTCGAGGAGAGCCTTCTGCTCGTCGGGCGGGAGAACGAGCACCTTGGCATCAAGGAAATCGCGCACTTTCCCAAAGGTGTTTCTGTGCACATTGGTCACGAGGTAAGGGCGGAGGACCTTCGCCTTTGGGCCGGTTCCTCTCCCCAACGGTGTCGATCGATGCTCCATGATCAGAATGACCAGAGCGCGGGCGTCCGATCGAGATGAGCGATAGAATTCGATGATCGCGGCGAACAAGGGTTCGGCAAACACTTCCGGTGTGGTGATATCGCCGACTTCGATGTCGAAAAGCGAGCTTCCGGACGGTCCTTCCGCAAGGCCGTGCTGCCAGTTTGTAATTCGGAAGAACTTGAATTCGCTCCAAGGTATCGTGCGGTGGGAGCCGCCGAATGTCTTCCTCGCGCGAATCTCGCATCGACCCGCCTCGACTGAACACAAAAACGTCGCCTCGATCCGGCGCTTCAACCTGCCAAGATCATCCATGACCGATTGAACGATTTCTTTGGAAACGCCTATGGCCGAGGCGAGATCATGGAGATCGAGGGAATTTTGAAATAAGTCTAGTTGAACTTCGGAAGCTTCAACAGGAGGATCGCCCCTCAAGAGGAAGTGCAGCTGATCTCCATCGACAAGGCGAAGCCGGGAGAGATACG
>CAXTVT010000137.1:1588-5657 GCA_964247745.1 uncultured Beijerinckiaceae bacterium | reverse complement strand
CGGCGCGCAGGCGCGTCCAGGGGTCAGGCGGGCGGGTGGCTGGCGTGTCGGTCATGGCGGGGCCCCGAAGAAGAGCGCGGTCGAGCATTCCGTGATCTCGATCCGAGTCAACCTCTCGAAAGGGTCGAATCTTGCAGAACGGCAAATGCATCGCTTTCGCAACGCTAACCCGAGGCGGTCGTAGTGCGTCATTTTGGGATCAGTATTTTGTATTGGAGAGGTGTATCTTTTTGTCTTGCTAAAATCTGTCTCGATGGTCGAGGCAATGGAGCCGCAACAAAATCATCGTAAATGTATCCATGTGCTCAAATTACTTCCATTTAAATTCCGAGATCCGCGTTTTTCAAGATGGACTCGATTGCTTTATGGATATTTATAATATCTTGGAGATTGGATTGACACGAAATGCTGCAATCTCCACTTTCCATACAAATGAAGTATATCTTCTTGTCTCCACCTGGTGTTATGCGCGTGTCGATATACAATCGCGTCATCTTATTGTCGTAGAGTACATCTTGCCGGATCCGCCGCGCCGCCACTGCCGCGACAAAAGCAGAAAAATTCTCTCGAAGTTTACGAACCATAGACCTTTACCACCTGAGACGACCATCAAGGCTTCGGAGCAATGTCTTAAACGACGAGCGACTTTAGTTGTCATCCGCGCGCGAGACCAACGGCTCGGGCGCGAACATGATTCCGATGCGAGCGGCCCAATAGAACGCAGCGACGGCAACCTCGATGCCTTCCAAATGTGCGCAGCACAAAGCAAAGAACGCGCGCAGAAATCGAAAACGGGCCTGCTGGTGCCGTCGGGGCACTCCTCACGGAAAGGGCAATGGTTCCGGGTTCGGCTGCGCCGCCGCGGAATGACAGGCGCTATCACCGTCATCCCGGGGCTCGCGGGGGGCGGACTCTCTCTCCACCACGTCCGCCGGAAAGACGGTCAGATCGTGTCGATCATGTCGGCCAACACCTCCAGGCAGGCGACGCCCAGCGCCATCGAGCGTTCCGGCGACCAGCCGGCCACCGGGTCGGGGTTGGGATCGTGGTCCTTGAAGGGCATCTCGAGCGTCATCGCGACGGCGCCGAAGCGCTCGGCGATCTGGTTCGTGGCGATCGACAAATTGGCCTTGCCGGCCGGCGTGCGGCCGTAGCCGCGCTCGGTCTGGAAGTCGGCGGTGTGGGTGGCGAGGCGGGTCGCGTATTGGGTGAAGAGGGCGCCGCGTTCCTCGGTGAAGCGCGGCACGCCTTCGAAGCCGGCGAGGAAACAGGCCGGGATCGCCTCGTCGCCGTGCACGTCGAGGGCGAAGGCGACGCCGGTCACGTCCATCGCGTCGCGCACGCCGAGCACCTCGGGGCTGCGCTCCAACGAGGGCGCGTGCCATTCCCGGTTGAGGTTGACGCCGGCCGCGTTGGTGCGCAGGTGGCCGCGCCGCGTCCCGTCGGGGTTCATGTTGGGCACGACAAGGACGGTCGCGGCGCCCAGCAGCGCGTCGCGGCCTGCGCCCGGCGTCGTCAGCCAATCGAGCGCGCCCTCCATCCACCATTCGCACATCGGCTCGCCCGGATGCTGGCGTGCGATCAACCACACCGGCTTGCGGCCGCTGCCGATCGTCAGCGCGTCGATGGCCTGGCCGTCGAGCGAGCGGCCGAGCGTCCCGTGGGTGACGCCGGGGCGGGCGGCGATGCGGGCGACGAGCGCGTGGTGGCGCTCCATCGGATAGGGCGCGAACAGGGCGAACCAGGCCAGCTCGCCGTCGCCCGGCCAGTCGAAGGCGAGCACGCCGTCGGCGTAGCGCGTCGGGATCATCCGCCACGTCACGCGGTCGCGGCTCGCGCGGACCTGATAGTTCTGCCAGCCCTGCGGGAAGGCCGCGCCGCCGGCATTGACGATGCGGAAGCGGGTCGTGCGCCCGGCCGCGCCGGCGAGGCGAAAGAAGAACCATTGATAGAACGCGGAGTAACGGTCGCGCGCGATGGCGAGGTCGATGGCGGCGGCGTCGTCGCGGATCGCGACGACGGCGATGTTGCCGCCGTCGAAGGCGGTGTCGATGGAAAGGGTCATCGCGCCTCTTAGGGGCGGCGGCCGACCGTTGGAAGGGCCGGACGGCGGACGCGATTGGCCGAGGCGACATTGTGCGGACAAAGCGGCATGGTCAAGCTGGCGCTCACCCGCCGGAGACCCGCCGATTTGTCGAATTTCGCGCCCGAACAAGTCAAGGAGACGCTGCTGTTCCTGCTGACGGCGGGGCTCGTCGTGCCGCTGTTCCGGCGCTTCAAGATCAGCCCGGTCATCGGGTTCCTCTGCGCCGGTGCCGCGCTGGGGCCGCACGGGCTCGGCTCGATCGCGCACAAGGCGCGGCTGGTCTCCTACGTGGCGCTCGACAAGGTCGGCGACATCGAGCCGATCGCCGAACTCGGCGTGGTGTTCCTGCTCTTCACCATCGGGCTCGAGCTGTCGTGGGAGCGCCTGACGCGCATGCGCCGCCTCGTGTTCGGGCTCGGCGCGGCGCAGCTCTTCGCCACCGGTGCGGTGCTGGGCATGCTGGCGCTGGCCTTCGGGCAGCCGCCCGGCGCCGCGATGATCCTGGGCGCCGGCCTCGCTCTGTCCTCGACCGCGGTCATCATCCCCGTCATGGCCGAACGCCGCCGCCTCGGCACGTCCGCCGGCCGCACGGTGTTCTCGGTCCTGCTGTTCCAGGACCTGATGGTGGCGCCGCTGCTGTTCCTGGTGACCATGCTGTCGCTGCGTGGCGGCGACCTGTTGGGAACGTTGGCCACGACCCTGCTGCCGGCGATCTGCGGCCTGCTCCTGGTGGTCGGCGGCGGCCGGCTGCTGATCCGCCCGCTGTTCCATCACGTCGCCGCCGCGCGCTCGACCGAGTTCTTCATGGCCGCCGTGCTGCTGGTGGTGATCGGCACCGGCGTGCTCACGGCGATGAGCGGCCTCTCGATGGGGCTCGGCGCCTTCATCGCCGGGCTGCTGCTGGCCGAGACCGAGTTCCGCCGCGAGGTCGAAGTCACGATCGAGCCGTTCAAGGGGCTGTTGCTCGGCCTGTTCTTCGTCGCCGTCGGCGCCGGGCTCGACTTCTCGCAGATCGTCGCCAGCCCGCTGCCGACGGTCGGCCTCGCCGCCGGCTTCATCCTCATCAAGGTGGCGCTGACCTATTCCGCCGCCCGCCTGATGCGCCTGCCGTGGCGGGTGGCGACCGAGGCGGCCCTGATGCTGGCGCCGGGCGGCGAGTTCGCCTTCGTGCTGCTCACCGGCGCGCGCGCCGGGCACATCCTCGAGGCGCATGTCGCGGCCGACGTCGAGATCGCGGTCACGCTGTCGCTGTTCCTGGTGCCGGCGCTGGCGGCGGCGGCGAAGCGGCTGACGCGCAAGCCGCGCTCGATCGACCTGCCGCTCGCCGCGGTGCCGGCGCAGGCCGCCGATCTCCAGGGCGCCGACGCCAAGCCGCGCGCGCTGCTGATCGGCTACGGCCGCGTCGGCCAGCTCATCGGCAGCATGCTGAGCGTGCACGGCATCGGCTTCCTCGCGGTCGACGCGGCGGTGACCGTGGTGCGCAAGCACCGTCGCGAGGGGGTCGACATCGTCTGGGGCAGCGCTGCACGGCTCGATTTCCTGGAGCGCTGCGGCCTGGCCAGCGCCAGCGCGCTCATCGTGACGCTCGACGATGCCGACGTCGTCGAGGAGATCGTCAAACAGGTGCGTGCCGTGCGGCCGAACCTGACCATCGTCGCCCGGGCGCGCGATGCCGAGCGCGCCGCGCGCCTCTACAAGCTCGGCGTCAGCGACGCCGTGCCGGAGACGATCGAGGCCAGCCTGCAATTGACGGAGGCGGTGCTGGTCGACCTCGGCGTGCCGATGGGCAAGGTGATCGCCTCCATCCACGAGAAGCGCGACGCCTATCGCAAGCTGCTGCAACCCGTCGCCGGACGCGCCGAGGCGCGCCGGGCGATCAAGATGTCGATGCGGGTCAAGGAGATGAACCGCAAGGTCGAGGCGGTCCAGCGCAAGGCGGAGGCCGAGGCGGCGGAGTAGGACGACGTCATCCCGGGGCTCGCG
>CAXTVT010000137.1:0-1488 GCA_964247745.1 uncultured Beijerinckiaceae bacterium | reverse complement strand
GGCGTTGAAGCCGCAACCTCGTCATTCCGGGGCTCGCGGAGCGAGAACCCGGGACCCATTGCGGTTTGGGGAAAGGCGCTCATCGGCGAGCGCGATGGGATCCGGGTTCGGCTGGCGCCACCCCGGAATGACTATTTGAACCGGCCGGGCCGATCGACGGTCGGCGTCACCTCGAGGCCGGTCACAATCATCGTGCAGACCTCGCTGCCGACGGTTCCGGATAGGTGGCCCTTGCGGCCGTCACGCTCCTTGGTGTGCTGGTCCTCGCCCATCATGATCTCGCCCGGGCCCATCTCGACGCGGGTACCGTCCATGGTCTCGACGAACCAGCGGCCGGTGCAGATCGTGATCCATTGCGGCCGGGGATTCTCGTGCCAGTTGCCGACCCAGCCGACCGGCAGCACGGTGAAGGTGACGCCGGCCTGCGTCTTGTCCATCTTGTCGTTCCACTGCGGCGCGGTCGAGGGATCGACGCCCTTCAGCTCGAACTGCGACAGCTCGAAACGCTGCTGGCGGCTGACGCCGTCCGCGTCGGTGTAGACATGCCAGTAGGGCATCGTCGGCTTGGGTCCGCTGTCGGCCATGTCCGTCTCCTCGCGTCGAATGGGCTCGCAACGGAGCAGCGGCCGAAAGGCTCCTTGCCCACGACGAGACGGCGGCGGACATGAAAAGGGCGCCGGCAGAACATGACCGGCGCCCGAAACACGTCGCGTGCTTCGCTCAGACCGTGGTCGACTGCGTGTTGCGCATGACGAAATGGTAGATCGCCAGCAGGATGACCGCGCCGACGATGCCGCTGAGGAACAGGCCGCCCTCGCTGCTGTCGCTGATCCAGCCGATCTTCTCGGCGATGAAGTTCGCGACGATCGAGCCGACGATGCCGAGGATCGTGGTCATGATGAAGCCGCTCGGATTGTTGGGCCCGGGCAGGAGAAACTTGGCGATCAGGCCGGCGACGAAGCCGATGACGATGACGGAAATCCAGTGGAGAAGCATGGTGCGGCGCTCTGTGGTGTCCTCGCAGAACGCGGCTTGATCGCGGCGGTTGCCGAGGCCGGTCGGAATGAGTTCGTCAAACGATCGCGACCGGCCGGCCGTTGAGCGGGCGGATGGTTCCGCGCGGTCGCGAGCCCGCGTTCTCCGACGCCCGCAGCCCGATGTGGCGGTCGAAACCGGGCGCGAGGTGCAGCCAATCCTCGTCCGGGAGCCAGCCCGGCAGGTCGATGTGGAGGGACTGCGCGAGACGGAGGGAGGCGAGGTCGAGCCGCCAGCCGCCGGAGCCATCTTCGGTCAGAGCCGCCTCCAAGCCGAGCTCGTGCCGATCGTGGCCGCGGCCGAGCGGGAAGTGGAAGGCGTCGGCGAGGAAGGCGCCGGTCACGCCGTCGGCGAGCCGGGCGACGGTGACGTCGTGCGACGGCTCGCCGAAGCGGAAGGCGTAGGTCGTGTCGAAGAAGCCGCCCCACAGCGTCGTGGCGGCGAGGCCGATCG
>CAXTVT010000136.1:0-5828 GCA_964247745.1 uncultured Beijerinckiaceae bacterium | reverse complement strand
ACGTGGAGGCAGCCGACGGAGGCGTGGGCGTAATAGGTCGGGCGGCTGCCGTGGCGGGCGAACACCGCGTTCAGCCGCTGGGTGTAGTCGGCGAGGTCGGGCAGATCGACCGCGCAATCCTCGATGAAGGAGATCGGTTTGCCAGCCGACTTCATCGACATCATGATGTTGAGGCCGGCCTCGCGCACTTCGGCGATTGCGGCCTGCCGCTTGGCATCGGTCACATGGACCACGGCACGGGGATGGCCGATGTCGCCCATCGTCTCGTCGAGCACGGCGAGGCGCGACGCCAGCCAGGTCTCGTCGTCGCCGTGGAACTCCACCAGCAGCAGCGCCTCGGGCTCGCCGATCAGCATGGCGTCGATCGTGGCACGGTAGATCGGGATGCCGCGGCCGAGATCGATCATGGTGCGGTCGACCAGCTCGACGGCTTCGGGGTCGAGCGCGACGAGATGCTGCGTCGCCTCCATCGCCGCGCGGAAGGTCGGGAACTGACAGATGCCGACCACCTTGCGCGGCTTGATCGGCGCCAGCTTCAGCAGCAGCGCTTCCGACAGCGCCAGCGTGCCCTCGGAACCGACCAGCAAGCGCGCGAGATTGTCGCGGCCGGCGGCGCGCGCCTGCGGCGTGAGGCAATCGATGGCGTAGCCGCCGACGCGGCGCAGCTGCCGCGGGAAGCGTGCGGCGATCTCGGCCGCCTCGCGCTCGCCCAGCGCGCGCAGGGCGGCGAGGAGCGCCGGCGGCTCACGCGTCTCGGCGGCGGGGCCGAAGCGGTGGCGCGCGCCATCGGCGAGCAGCGCGTCGATCGCCAGCACGTTGTCGGCCATCAAACCGTAGCGGATCGACTTGGCGCCGCAGGAATTGTTGCCGGCCATGCCACCGATGGTGCAGCGCTGGTGCGTCGAGGGATCAACCGGAAAGAACAGCCCGTGCGGCTTCAGCGCGGCGTTGAGGTGGCCGAGCACCAGCCCCGGTTCGACCAGCGCCGTCCGCGCCGCCGGATCGATCGCCAGCACCCGGCGCAGGTGCTTGGTGCAATCCAGCACGATGGCGCGGTTGACCGTTTGTCCGCACTGGCTGGTGCCGCCGCCGCGGCCCACCACCGGCACGCCGTGCTCGCGAGCCACCGCCAGCGTCGCGGCGAGGTCGTCGCAGGTGCGGGGGACCACCACGCCGAGCGGCTCGACCTGGTAGATCGAAGCATCCGTGGCGTAGCGCCCGCGATCGGCGCGACGAAACAGCACCTCGCCCTCGACGGCCCGGCGCAGGGCGGTTTCGAGCGCCGGATCGCCCGGCGCGATCGTGCTCTCGGGGGCGGTCAAACCTTGGGTCATGTCACGACGTCTAGCCGGCCGGCGACGCGGTTTCCAGCCTCGGCGACGTCTGGCCGCGCGGCGGCGGCGGCGCGAACGGCCGCTCCGGATGCATGAAGAAAGCGCCGACGGCACCCGCCGCCATCAGCACCATCGTGCCGACGAACGGCAGCGGCCACGATCCCGTGCGATCGATCACGACGCCGAATACGAGCGGCGAGAGGATGGCGGCCAGCGCCGAACCGCAGTTCATGAGCCCGCTCGCCGTGCCGGCCCATTGCGGCGCGATATCCATGGGGGTGGCCCACATCGCGCCGATCGTCATCTCGGCGAAGAAGAACGCCGCTCCGAGCGCCAGCGCCGCGGCGGTGGCGCCGTGCACGAACAGGATCGGCACCGAGCTCGCCAGCGACAGCAGCAGGCACAGCACGACGAGGTCGCGCCGGGCCCGCACCAGGCTGCCGGTGGCCGCCAGGATGCGGTCGCTGACCAGCCCGCCCAGCGCATCGCCGGCCATCCCGCCGAGGAAGACGATCGAGGAGAACAGCGCCGAGCGCTTCAGGTCGAGCCCATAGGCGTGGTGCATGAACGAAGGGACCCAGCTGAGGAAGGTCCACAGCGTCCAGCCGTAGCAGAAGTAGGTGAAGGTCACCGGCGCCATGCGGCGGGCAAGCGGCCCCCATGGGATCGGCGCCCGGGCAGCGGCGAGGCGGCGCGGCGGCATCGTCTCCGCCTGGGCGGGCGTCACGCCGGGGTGCGCCCGCGGGTCGTCGCGGAAGTACCAGAACCATAGGCCCGCCCAGATCGCCGAGAGCAGGCCGGTGAGGATGAAGCTCCAGCGCCAGTCCAGCGTCAGGATCAGGATCGCGACCAGCGGCGGCGTCGCGGCGTTGCCGAGGCGGGCGCTGGCATGGGTGATGCCCTGCGCCCAGCCGGACTTGCCGCCGGGCAGCCAGTCGGCCATGGCGCGCGTGGCGACCGGCAGCGTCGCGCCTTCGCCCAGGCCGAGCAGCAGGCGTGCGATCACCATCGACCAGAAGCCGGTGGCGAGCCCCGTCATCACCGTGGCGCCGGCCCAGACCACGCAGCACACGGTCAACGTGGACCGCGCGCCGAACCGGTCGGCGAACCAGCCGCCGACGATCTGGAACACGAGATAGGGATAGGCGAACAGCGAGAAGATGAAGCCGACGTCGGTCTGGCTGAAGCCGAGGTCCTTGGCGAAGCTGCCCGCCGCGGTCGAGACGTTGACCCTGTCCATGTAGGTCAGGAAGTACATGATGCAGAGCAGCAGCAGCACGTTGCCGCGCGCCGTCCAAGATCGCGGCGTCCAAGATCGCAGCGTCGCGTCGCGGAGCCTCGACGTGCGAGCCATGACAATCCCTCCCGCACGGCGCCTGCGTCGTGGGCGCCGGACATGTCACAGCGGGCCGGCCGCATCAATCACCCGAACCGCCCTCCGCGCTTCACCGTTGCGTGGACGCCATTAAGACTAAATTAACCAAATCGGTCGCTTGTTCGTGCGACAACCCTCGGGCGCATGATCATGCACGTGTGCAAACGCCGGCGCGGCGACAAGCCGCTCTCGACGATCATCACGACGCTGGGCAGAGTCTACAGGCTCGATCCCGCGATCCCGGACGTGATGCTGGCTGTCCTCAGGACCTTGGACGTGCCGGCGGCCCACGTCGTCGCGGCCGGACCCAATCCGAATGTCGTGTCCCTGTAGAACACGGAAAACCGGTTGTGGGGCGACGGCGAACGTCGCGCTAGCTGGCGGGGCGCCGGGTCGCCGCGGGCACGGACGAGTACGCGCCGCTCCGTGACGGACGAGCCCGCTTTTGCGATGGTGCGCGGGCGAGAGCCTGCAGACGACCGATCGCGGCATCGAGCGTCAGCACCTTGATCGATCCATCGTCGGATCGCTCCAGAACGCCGCCCGGCCCGACGAGTTCGTAGCCGGACACCGCCTCCACCACGAGGCAGGGACCGACACCGTCGCCCGAGCGCGTGATCGCCCCGACGCGAGCGGCCTCGCTAAACCAGGCGGGCTCACCCCCGACGACGATCTCTCCATCCCAAGTCGCAAGATTGTCCATGCAAGGGCTCCCGATCGCCTCGCACTGTCGACCTGCTTCTCGAAGATTCGACTGCAGAAAAACCTGCAAATGAAATGACGTTGGGGCACTCGCCGGCTCGGAAATGCTCCATCGAGGCCGACGATCCCAAGCGTTCTCGTCGAATGCTCATGGTGCTGCCCCGATCGATGGGCAGAAGGCGCCTGCTGCGCAGGCCCTGAACGGCGGCGCGTTAGACACGAGGGCTATGAATGGTCATCTATGGCGTCGCTTTGCTCGCCGCTTGCACGTTGATCGGGACCTTCGTGGGCGAGGCACTCGGCCTTGCGCTCGGCATCCGCGCGGACATCGGTGGCGTCGGATTCGCCATGATCGCGCTGATCGCCGCGCGCGCCGCGCTCAAGTCGAATGGTTGGCTCGGGAGGGGAGTCGTTGGAGGCGTCGAGTTTTGGTCGGCCATGTACATCCCCATCATCGTCGCCATGGCGGCGCAGCAGGATGTCGTAGCCGCGATCGGCAGTGGGCCGATGGTGGTGCTGGCGAGCCTCGTTTCGTTCGTTCTATGCCTCGGCATGGCGGCTGCGCTGAGCCGATCGCGGATCGGCGCGCAAACCGGAGAAGCAGTGCCCCGCTTCGACACCGCCGAGGTCTTGCCCCAGTGAGCGAAATCTTCGCACATATGGCGAAGGGCGAGGCGCTGATCGTCGCTTTCGCGCTCGTTGGCCTGCTTATGCTTCTAGCCAGCGGGTTGTCGCGCGGCCTGACGCGAGGACGCATCCATGCTTCCGCCTTCGCGATCATGCTCGGCTTGGCCCTCGCCTACGTCGGCGGCCGCCTGACGCATGGCCATCATGGTATCGCCGACCTGGTGCCGTTCGCCGGCATCCTGCTGTTGGGTGGCGCGATGCTACGCGACTTCGCCGTGGTCTCGACCGCTTTCGAGGTCGACGTCGCCGAAGCCTGGCGTGCAGGGGCCATCGCCTTTCTCGCCGTGGGATTTGGTACCGCCATCCCGTTCATTGTCGGCGCCGCTTGCGCCTGGAGTTTCGGCTACAGGGATGCGGTGAGTCTCGCAACGATCGGCGCCGGCGCCAACGCCTACATCATCGGGACTGCCACCGGCACGGCGCTTGGTGCGGCGTCGCCCGTGATCGCGCTTTCGATCGCAACGGGTGTGCTCAAGGCCGTCTTCGTCATGGTCGTCACACCGCTCGTCGCCAAGGCGATCGGCCTCGACAATCCACGCGCGGCGATGATCTACGGTGGCGTCATGGGCTCCGTAAGCGGAGTCACCGCCGGGCTGGCTGCGACGGACCGGCGCCTGGTCCCCTATGGCGCGTTGACTTCGACCTTTCACACTGGGCTCGGATGCCTCCTCTGCCCCTCCCTGTTCTTCCTGCTGGTCAGGATCTTCGTGCGCTGAAGACGATCTCGGCGCCGTGGACCGAGGCTTCAGCGCTTCAGCAGGCCTTGCGCGAGGATCGGCATGATGCGCTCGACCGAGGCTTCACCACACAAGCGATTGAAGCCGGTCGCCTTGGTGTCGCCCAGTTGGCGGATCAATCCACAGGCTCCGCTGGCCCTGTCGATCGCGGCTGCGCCTCTCACCGTCGCCGGAGGCGTGACGAACGGTGTCGGCACGGTTGTGGATGGAACGGTCGCAGGGATCTTGCCGGGTGCCGTCGCGCCGGCGTCCCAAGGACCGTTGATCGGAGCTGGCTTGCTGCCTGCCAACCGCGACGACATCGAACGGCTGAAATCCCTGACCGGCCGGCAGTTCGATGCGCTTTATCGCTCGACACAGCAAGACGCGCTTCGCCAACTCGCGACGCTCTATCGCGACTACGCAACGAGTGGTGACGATCCAGCCCTGCGCTCTCTTGCTTCCAGCGAATTGCCGAAGGTGAATCGCCGTCTCGAGGAGATCGCTCGGTTCTGACGCCGCGAGCTGGCACCGGCGGATGGCGTCACTTGATCGAGAGCAGCTCCTTTCCATGGTCGGCACCTCGCCGTAGCTGCGGATCACGACAGCGCCCTCGAAATCGCCGTGGCAGGCTCGCCTGTCCGCTACAGGGTGAACGCTCGGGCCGAGACGTCTCCACCGTGCGCTGCGCGAGGCTTTCGGCGGCGGACGAGCGCTGCCGATCCTGACTCTCGTCCGGCACGAACGCGCACTCCGCGTTCCGAGCGAACGGCAGGGCACCGCAATCGGTCAGGGCGTGGTGGTTTGTCCTCCACGCTGGCAGTCACGATTGCATGGTCGCCGCGCATCTCCCAATGCCAGCAAGCAAAACTTGGGCAAGACAGCATGTCGCGTACGTGTCGACGCAACATGCTTTGCGGGTCCACTGCGAGCTTTGTCAAAAGCTCGCATGCGATCGAAGTGGTGGGAGAGGTAGGACTCGAACCTACGAAGGCGTAGCCAGCGGATTTACAG
>CAXTVT010000135.1:0-6104 GCA_964247745.1 uncultured Beijerinckiaceae bacterium | reverse complement strand
GACATGCCGCGGCAGGAACGAATGGCTCTCCAACGCTTCCGACAGGCGTCGGCCCCTGCATACGTCATCGACAACGCCGTCGACTTCGGCCGCATAGGCTGGAAGCCGCACCACGTCGCCCAACAGGCGCAACGCCGTCGAGATGTCGACGCCGTTGCCGATCAGCACGGCGAGCGTGCGGAACGACGGATTAGACGATCACATCGGCGGCGTCAGGCCGTCCTTGCCGATGCCGACGAGCTTGGAAGTCAGCGTCGAGCCGTCCTTCGCGGTCACGGTGAAGATGTGGCTGCCCTTCGTCACGATCGACTTGTCGGCCTTCTCGAACTCGACGATCGGAGCGTTGGAAGGCACCTCGATCTTAAGCGACTGTCCATTGTCGTAGGTCACGTCGATCATCTTGCCGCCGCCCGAGGTCGAGCCCGACTTCACAGTGCCGTTGGTCATCGAGCTCTTGGCCATGCCGCCCGAGGAAGACTTGACCGTGCCGTTGGTCATCGAGCTCTTGGCCATTCCGCCCGAGGACGACTTCACGGTGCCATTGGTCATCGACGACTTCTTGGCGGCCTGGCCGCCAGCGGTCTGGTCGGGAATCGAATCCCAGGCATAATGACCCTCGGCGGTGCCCTTCATCGAATCCGGGAAGATCACGAGTTCCAGTGCCTTCGGCGGGTTCTCGCCCTTGGTCGCGGTGCCGATGAACTTGCCGTCCTTGATGTTGTCGAGGCTCGACTTCTCGACCCACACGAAGCCGGTGTCGGGGGCGAGCTTGACCTCCTGGGTCTTGCCGTCGGTCGTCATGATGGTGATCGACGAATCCGTCATGCTCTCCACCGTGCCACGGACACGCTCGAGTTGTGGCGCGGCGAAGGCGGCGGTCGAGAGGGCGACAAGGCTGACGGTGGCGAGGATCGTGACGCGGATCATGCGATTCTCCTGTTTGTTCTAAGCAAGCGCACGGGCATCGTGACGGCTTACATTACGAGGACCGAAAAATTTACGAAGAGGTCTACGATCAAACAATTCAAACATCTGAGTGCTTTAAGCTACAGGCTCGAAAACAACAGGCGCGACAGCCATTTCTACAAGATTTTCCCGGAGCGCTATGACACGGACCATTAAGTCTCGAATTTCCTCTGGATTAAGCTTTGTCATACACACCAGGTTCGAATGCATCATCTCCGCTCGATTTTCGAGCGCGCGACCTGATGCAGTGAGATTGATATCGACCTTACGCTCGTCGCTTTTAGAACGTTCACGGGAGATCAAGCCCTGTTCTTCCAACCGCTTCAGCACCGGGGTGAGCGTCCCTGTCGTTAATCCTAGATCAAGGCATATCTCACCGACGCTCAGATTGTCCCGCTCCCAAAGCACCAGCAGCACAAGATACTGCGGGTAAGTCAGACCTAGGGGATCAAGCAACATCTTATAGACACTGGTAAACGCATGAAAAGCCGAATAGATTGCGAAACAAAGGTGATCACGCGGCGGCAAAGTCTTACGCGCAAGTCGCGATTTATGCATGACCTTCTTCAACCTTCTGCTTCACAATCTTAGCTTGCCTCACTAAGCCTGATCGAGCATCGCGAGCAAGTTCGCCGATAGGGTCGCCGGCCAGCCTGGTGTGCGGTGCTCCATAAGAGCACTGCACACGAGAGGAGGCGAGACGACGCCGTTGCCGATGCTATTTGGCGACGGTGCCGAACGTCGAGGCGATCGGGGTGCAATCGGCCATGTGCGAGTAACCCGCGGCGTTGGGGTGCAGATGGTCGCCGCTGTCATAGATCGGGTTGAGCTGACTCGTGTTGGCGGGGTTCTGCATGCAGGTCGAGAGATCCACGACGGCATCAGCGAGCTTGCTGCCAGGACCCGTCAAGATCCAGGTGTTGACCTGGCGACGGAGCGCGTCGCTGATCGCGGTGCCGTGCAAGGCACCACCCGAGACCGGCGCCGGCAGGATCCCTTGCAGCGCGATGAGCGCCGGGGCGACCTGGCTGGCCTCGGCACCGAGCGCCGGTAGGATCGTTGTCAAAACCGCCCTAATGCGGTGGGCGTGCAGCTGAGTAATTAGCGTGGTCAGGTCGCTTTCGATGGTCTGAACGATCGCCGTGCTGCCGAGCGCCTGCGCAGGAACATCGAAGGCGATATCGTTGATGCCAAGGCCGATGATGGCATCGGTCGCGCCAAAGACGTTCAGGGCATCTGTCTGCAGACGATCGAGGCCGGAGGGACCGAAAAATGGCAAGAAGGGGCCCGCAGTTAGTCTGTTGCCGGCGATACCCGCGTTGACGAAGCTGAACTGCGAATATCCTTGAGACGCAACAACCTTCTTCTGGATGTAATCCTCGTAGCGCTGTTCCAGACCAAGGTTGGTGATGTTTTCCACGAACGTGTTTTCAAGGGTCGGATTGACCTGCAGACCGTCCGTAATCGAATCGCCAAACGACACGACCACGCGGGGTGCGGCGTTCATGCTGAAGACGTCGAGTTCGTTGATGTAATGCCACGAGGCTTGGAACAACGCGCCGGCCGTCAGCTCGAAGGGCAGGAAGCCGCCGCCAGACTCCGGCGCCGCCAAGGCGGTAGGCGAAAAGTAGTTGATCTCGCGCGACACCGAGTGCGTTTCGGAGAGTGCGGGTATCGTGCCAGGTAGCGCCTGCATGCTGATGGCGAGCTTCTGAAAGCTGACGACCGGAAAGCTCAATTCATCGCTCGTGATGGTCGCGCCGGGCGCGAGCGTCACGCTCGAGGCACCGCCGAACGTGAGCTGCTTGTTGCTGCCGACGACAATTGCCGCACCGCTTTGCTGCGTGCCGACCCAGACCTGCGTGAAGGTCACCGGCAAGACACCCAGACGATTGGTCAGTTGGAGCCGAAGAGAGTCGCCACTGACGCGAGGCGAGATGATCTCGCGAAGCGTCTGCGTCCCGGGTGGGATGATGCCCGTTGGTCCGGCAGGGTCACCAGTCCATGCGCCAAGCCATCCCGCTGCCGATGCAGGCGATATTGCTGTCGAGATCAGCAACGCGGCTGCCGCAGCACCCGCAACGAGACGACCATAGCACTTCATGACGCTTCTCCATAACCAAGGGTATGTCTGCCACGACATTGTCTTGCACGACATATGTCGATGGAACACCTCGGGTCAATGATTAGCTCCCAACATTACTTAGGCAGAACGCACAAATAACAGTGGAGCAAGCCGCTAAAGAATGTGCAGACTGCGATGACAAATTAATCATCGAGCCGAGGCATTGCTGTGCCTTTTTTTTGCTCAGCTGATTGGCGCGCGAGAGAGGTTTGACAGCGTATCGAACCTTACATAACGAATACGAGAGCTTGAGGTGGTAGGATTGATGGGGAAGACGGAAGAGCAATGGCGAGAGCTAGTGGTCAGCTTCGTCAAAGGCAAGATGAAGGAGTCGGGCGTGACCTACGAAGAGATGGTGCAAAGCCTAGAGCCGTACGGCTTCAGGGAAACGCGGGCATCGTTCAAAATGAAGCTTCAAAGAGGGGCATTCTCGGCGACCTTTCTTCTCGCCTGTCTCGCCGCACTGGAACTTGAAGGTCTTAGCATTACAGTTGCAGTCTGTCTGCATCTCTGAATCCATGAGCTTCCATGATTCGGAGGATCGTGGATGGCGGGCGTATCGATCGAGGAGACGCTCGAGCTCTGGGCTTCGTCGCTGCGGGCGGTGAAGGCGCGCATGCGGCCGTTGTTCCTGCAGGAGCGGATGGCGGCGTCCGCGGGGCTGTTCCTCGATGGCCTGCTGGGCGGCGAGCGGCGCAAGACCGGTTGGTCGCGTGCGGAGGCGGCGGGCGACCCTGGTCCGTGGCGCCAGCAGGCGATCCTGGGACGCGCGCAGTGGGACGCCGACGCCCTGCGCGACATCGTGCGCGACTACGCGCTGGAGACTCTGGCCGATGCCGACGCCGTGCTGGTGATCGACGAGACCGGGTTCCTGAAGCAGGGCAAGGCGTCCTGCGGCGTCGGCCGGCAGTACACGGGTTCGGCGGGCAAGATCACCAACTGCCAGGTCGGCGTGTTCGCGGCCTACGCGTCGCGGCACGGTCACGCCTTCGTCGACCGCGCGCTCTATCTGCCCAAGGCTTGGACCGACGATCTCGCGCGCATGGCCGCGGCCCACGTGCCCGACGACGTGAGGTTCGCAACCAAACCGAAGCTCGCCGTGGCGATGATCGAGCGGGCCATCGCGGCGCAAGTGCCGTTCGCCTGGGTGGCCGCCGACACCGTCTACGGCACCGGCGACGTCGAGATGGCGCTGCGCCGTGCGGGGAAGGGCTACGTGCTCGGCGCCAACGCCAATCACCCGTTCCGCTCCTGGCGCAAGGACCTGTCCGTGTCGGGAACGGCGGAGGCGATCGCACGCGAGCTGCCGGACAAAGCCTGGACCCGCCTCTCGGCCGGAGACGGCACCAAGGGCGCGCGGCTGCACGACTGGCACTACCTCCCGCTCGCCGACCTCGACGCCAGCCAGTTCGATGGTCCTCCAGGCGCGTGGACGCGAGGCCTGCTCGTGCGGCGCCACGTCTCCGACGGGTCGATGGCCTTCTTCTCGACCTGGTGTCCGCTGGGTACGCCGCTCGAGACCCTTGTGGCCGTGGAAGGCCGTCGCTGGGCCATCGAGGACGCCTTCGAGACCGCCAAGAACGAGCTCGGCCTCGACCACAACGAGACGCGCTCCTGGCACGGCTGGCACCGCCACGTCTCGCTCGTTATGACCGCCTTCGCCATGCTGGCCGCGATCCGTCATCACGCCAACGCCGCGCCCTCTCCACCCCCAAAAAGATCGGCGACGAACGCCCGCGCACGCCGCCGCTGATCCGCTGGTCCATGCAGGAGATCCGCCGCATCGCCATCCGCCTCGCGCAACGACGCATCGAGCCAGCACAAGTGATCGCATGGAGCCTGTGGCGACGCGCTCATCAAGCGGTAGCAAGGGAAACGCACCTCAAAACAAAACAACAACTGTAATGCTAGGGTCCAAACCCAATCAGCCGCTTGAGGTTGTGGGAGGATGGTGATTCAGAGTCGCTGTTGGCGGGAGGGGTCATGAGCGCTTTGTTTTGGCTGTCGGAGACCCATTGGGCCGCGATCGCGCCGCATCTGCCGACGAACCAGCCCGGCGCGCCACGGGTCGATGATCGCCGGGTCATCTCCGGCATCGTTCACGTCCTGAAGGTGGGTTGCCGCTGGTGTGACTGTCCGACCGAGTACGGGCCATCGACCACCATCTACAATCGCTTCAACCGGTGGTCGCGGCGTAGCTTCTGGGACGGGTTGCTCGAGGCGCTGGCGGCCTGTGACGCGGTCCCAAAGAGCACGGGGATCGACTCGACCTACATTAAAGCCCAGCGCGCCGCGTTCGGGGGAAAAGGGGGGGCGCGGGCGCAGGCGATCGGTCCCTCGCGCGGCGGCCAGACCACGAAGATCCACGCGCTCACCGAGGTTGTCGGGCGTCCCTACGCCCTCACGCTCACGCCGGGCAACGTCGCCGACGTGAGCGCGGCTCCGGCGCTTCTCGAACGCGCCGTCGAGGCAAGGCACATCCTGGCCGACAAAGGCTACGACGCCGACGCACTGCGGCGCATGATCCGTGGCGCCGGGGCCGTGCCGGTGATCCCCGGCCGCCGGACGCGAACCACGCCCATCCGCCATGACCGCACCCGCTACAAGGAGCGCCATCTCATCGAGAACGCCTTCTGCAGGCTCAAGGACTTCCGGCGTGTCGCCACCCGCTACGACAAGCTCGCTGCCAACTTCCTCTCAGCCGTCGCTCTCGCAACACTCGTCGCCTACTGGCTATGATTGAGTCTGGAGCCTAGCATTACAGTTGCGGTGCGTCTTCATCTCTGAATCCATGAGCTTCCATGATTCGGGGGATCGTGGATGGCTGGCGCACCGATCGAGGAGACGCTGGAGCTCTGGGCGTCGTCGCTTCGGGCGGTGAAGGCCGGATGCGGCCGCTGTTCCAGCAGGAGCGGATGGCGGCGTCCGCGGGGCTGTTCCTCGACGGCCTGCTGGGTTGCGAGCGGCGCAAGACCGGTTGGTCGCGTGCGGAGGCGGCGGGCGACCCTGGTCC
>CAXTVT010000134.1:0-6243 GCA_964247745.1 uncultured Beijerinckiaceae bacterium | reverse complement strand
GTCGTGCTCACCGAGGCGAACGGGTTGGCTCGGGGCAGCTTCTTTGAGCTGATCCTCGGCACGCTGTTTGGAGCAAGACCCTACCAAATCTACTCCGCCAACATCGCCAAGGACGAGTATGAACCAGGCTTCAAAGCGAAGCTGGGTCTCAAGGACCTCCGGCTGGCACGAGAGGCCGCTGCTACCGCGGGACGGGCGCTGCCTATGCTGGATGCCGTTCATGGCCGCATGCACGAGGCCGTGGACGCCGGCCTCGGCGATCGGGATTGGTCCGCTGTGGCCAAGTTCACGATCGGGCCAAACGGAAAGTGACGCTCAGGCCGGATCGAACGGGTATCCGCCGCCGCGGTCCTCCGCCATCGACTTGACTGGAGGCATGCTTTCGCCCCGTCATGAACAATCGTCTCCTGGCTTCCATGAAGAGTCTTTCAGCCCGTGAGTCTGCTGCGGCCCGTCTCAGCGCAGCGCGCGCGCCTCACGCGAAATGACCTTGTCGCATTGATCAGTCTGCTGCGTATCACCGGCTGTGGGATCGAAAACCATGTCGAACAGCATTGGCCGAGCCACGTCTCATCGTTGAAGGACCTACGGAATGGATCAGATCATTTCTCTCGGCCAGCCGCGCGACCGGTTCAGCGATCAGAGCAAACATGCCAAGGTGATCGCCTCCCTACGTGAGGAAATGGCATCGATCTCTATCCAGCAGCTCCGTCACCACACAAACAACGCCCTGCAAAGCCTTCTTCTACAAATCGAGCAATCCTCCTGTCTGAAAAGGGGCCGGAGCAACCAGCTCGAAGAGGATCTGCAGCGGAGGATTTTGCTGTCCGTGCAGATCTCGAACTCACTTTTCGGTCTGACCCGAGCGCCGGGCACGCTCGATGCCCGCCTCGAGCGCCTCGGGCGGGCCGTCATCGCGTTGCATCGTAGCCCATCGCAAGCGGTCGAGTTGGCCATCGACGTCACTGTGGCCCTGCGGGAACCGCTCGCGCAGTACGTGGTCCGGATTGCGTACGAGATGCTCGGCAACGTCATGAAGCATGGCATATGTCGAGGACGACAAGGCAAGATTCTGTTGGGCCTGCATGGTGACGCGGCCCGGGGGGTCTGTCTCAAGGTCCTAGACGACGGCATCGGGCTTAAGCGAGGACGCTCCGGGCAGGGCATGGGGATCATGGAGACACTCGCAAGCCACTACGGCGGCGTGATCAGCCTTCAGCGACAGGAAGGATGGACCGCTGCCAGCTTGATGCTTCCTCCAGCCGTAGCCGCTGATCAATTACTCACGGAGACTACCGCGAATTGTGGTCAATGCAGCACGTAGCAAAGCTGCCCTGCGACATGACGGAGCATTGATGAGAGTAGTCGAGCGGAGGCTTCAAGATGGTGGGCGCGATGGCTCTCGCGCGGACGCTTAACGACAAGGATGTTTCGCGCTCGCGCCCTCGACCTGCAGTTTGTCTTCAACCGTCTACAAGTCGACATCGTCATTCCCCAAGTAAGCGTCAGAGCTTCATCTCCGAGTTGTCGTCGCCTCGATGAAGCGGGCGATATTATCGTGTAAGGTCGTTAGCGACGCGGCATCGACGAAGATCTTGTGGCCCGAGCGGTACTGGACGGCTGTGATGTTTCTTTGCAGCATGGCCGGCATGGGGAGATGCGCGAGCTCGTAGAGGCCCTGCGAGAAGGGCGTCGCGACATCGAAGTAACCGCTGTTGAGCATGACCTTCAAGGCAGGGTTGAACTCCATGGCTGCGGCGAGGTCACCCATCGCGTTCAGGGCGCCGGGAACCGGCTCGTTGACGTTGGGTTGGACGTGTCGCCAGTTCCACCGGCTCCAGGCTCCCTCGACCTGCAACACGAAGTCGGTCGACGAGGCGAGATGCAGATCATGTGTCGCGTAGCTCTCCCAGGCGTCCTCGTAGGATGCGGCGATGGCAGCAGTTTGTGGATCGTAGGAGGCTTCTTCTTCAAGCGGATCCATGGTCGGTCCGGCGTAGCGGGTGTCCAGGCGGCCGTAGACTTGTCTGTCGTCGGCGCCCAACTCCTGCAGGAACTGACCGGCTTCGACGCGGAGATTAGCCCGATCGATGTAAGCAGCCGACAGGCCAGTATAGTCATGCAGCTTCGCGACCACCTGCGCGCGGCGCGCAGGTTCGAGGACTGCGCCGGCAGCGAGGGCCGGCAGGTATGTGTCCATCGACCAGGATCGCACCTCGGCAAGCAGGCGCTCGAGCGGGACATTGTCTTCAACGGGAAGCTTGTGGTGGTACCAGGCAGTGGCCGTGTAACTCGGCAGGCCGAGGACATAGGGCATATCGACGCCAGGATTACCGCTGGCGTGGTCCACCACGAGGTCGAAGTTCAGGGCCTGCGACATCAGGATAACCCCGTTCACGTCGATCCTTCGCTTTTCCTCGAGCGTATCGGCGAGAATTGCTGCTCTGGGCGTACCGTAGCTTTCGCCGAAGAGGAAGAGCGGCGGGTGATGTCGGTCGGTCTTGCGCAGAAACCGCTCGATGAAATCGGCGAAGGCGTCAACATCCTGGTCGACGCCGAAGAATGCATGTTCGGCTTGCGGCCCTTCCAGACGCCCAAAGCCGGTGCCCGGGGCGTCAACGAAGACGAGGTCCGCCGCATCAAGGAGGCAATCCGGGTTGGCAACCACGCGGTAGGGCGGCCGGATCGTGGACGCCGGATCTGGCGTGTCGACGCGTTTCGGACCGAATGCGCCCATGTGCAGCCAGACGCTCGATGCGCCCGGTCCGCCGTTGAAGAGGAACACGATGGGACGGTCTCGTGATCCTTTCGTCGCGACATAGGAGACGTAGGACATGTCGGCGGTTGCGTGCTGCGACGTGACGGCGATCGTACCGGCCTCGGCCTGGTAGGCGAGCCGGGTGCCGGCACGCGTTGTGATGGTGGAATGGGTTGTGGCGATCGTCTGGGCGATGCCGGGGCTCGCGTGCATCAGCGTTGCGGCTGCGAGCACGCTCAAAGCGGTATGGCGCATGAGACCTCAGGCGGTGACGGGTGGCGCGATGTCGATCCGGCGATCGTGCAGGGCGGCAATGGCGGGATCGTGGGTGATGGTGACCAGCGTGGTCGACGGAAGTGCCGCCGCCAGCGCGTTCTGGAGTTCCACACGCGCTTGCGGGTGCAGCGACGCGGTGGGCTCGTCGAGGAACAACCAGCGTGGCCGCTGCAGGATCGCCCGACCTAGGGCCAGCCGTTGTTGCTGCCCGGGTGACAGGCGTCGCGACCAGTTGTCGATGGTGTCCAGCGACGCTTCAAGCTCGGGAAGACCGACCAGCGTGAGAACGCGGCTGAGTTCGGCCTCCGGGAAGATCGCCGGGTCGCCCGGATAGCAGAGCGCCCGACGCAGCAAGCCTGCTGGCAGATAGGCGCGCTGGGGCACGAACACCACGCCCTCGTCCGGCACGACGACGCGGCCCTCCGCCCTGGTCCAGAGGCCTGAAAGAAGGCGGAGGAGCGTCGTCTTGCCGACGCCGGACGGACCGGTGATGGCAACGCTGGGGCCTTGCGGGATATCGAACGCGACCCCCGCGACAATGACCCCGCCCGCAGGGCTCAGGACGTGTTTTGCGTCGAGCAGCACGTGCTCGCTGCTCTGGCGTTCGAGCGTCCCCGGGTCGGCTGCGAGGCGTGCGAAGGAAGCTTGCAAGGTCGAAAGACGCTCGAGCTGGGACACGAACTCGGCGAGTTGGGCATAGGTGGAGACGAACCACAGCGCAGCTTCGGCAAGCTGAAGGAAACCGAGCCGGATCTGGTTGAGCGTCCCGAAGGAGATCTCGCCCGCGAAGAAGCGCGGTGCGGCGATGACGGTCGGGAACACGATCGCGAGCTCATCCGACATGTTTGACATGAAGGTCAGGCTGGACGTGCGCAGGACGAGGCGAAGCGCCGTTCGGTAGTAGCTCGCGAAGTTCGAGGCGATGACGGCCGACTCGGCTTTCTCGCCCCGCAGGAAAGCGATCTCTTCGGCGTTCTCACGAACGCGCACGAGCGAGACGCGAAAGTCGCCGCGGAAGCGCTGCCGGACGAAGTTGATGTGTGCGATCGAGCGGCCCGCGAGATGGGCGATCAGGGTGCAGGCAGCGGCGTAGAGCAGCGCGGTCCAGAGCAGATATCCCTCCACGCGCAGGCCGAGCAGTGTGATTGGCCCGGAGAGCGCGTAGAGGAGTCCACCGAAGCTGATGATCGAGGCGACGCTCGACAGCAGGCCGGTCGAGAACGCGATGACGTTGCGCGTGGCGTCTTCGATGTCTTCCTGGATACGCTGGTCCGGGTTGTCAGTGCCGGCATCGCCCGATCGGGCGAGTTGCGGCAGCCAGTAATAGGCGTGGTCCGACAGCCACTGGTTGACCATGCAGGCGGTCAGCCACCGCTGCCAGCGGAGCTGAAGCACGGCCTGGAGATAGAGGGACATGCAGGCGGCGGCGATGTTGACCGTGACGAAAAGGATGAATGGCGGCACCGGCAGGCGTCCGGGCCGCGCCGTGAACCAGAAGAGCGCGCGGATGAAGGCGCCGGCGTGCTTCTCCTGGAGTGCGGTGTAGAACAGGCGCTGCGAGAACGAGATCAGCAAACCGAGGCCGACGTTGGCCATCGTGAGACCCAGGATGGCGAGTAGCAGCAGCCATGCCGCCACACGGTCCTCGGATGTCAGGTAGGGTCGGACGAGACGCACGATCTCCCGACAGACACGCATGAGTCGTCGCATCCGAAAGCTCCGGCTTGAAGACAGGAAGTTCGGGAAGGGAGAGCCGGCGCCTGCGCGACGGCGAGGGCGATCAGATCGCGCGCACGAACCGGCGTTCGGCCTGGCTTGCCAGGATGAGCCTCACCGGCGGGGCGTTGCCCTGACGGTCGCTCACGAGCCGCGGGGTGGCTGGTGGCGGGCGCCACGCGTCTTCGCAGGGGTCGGCGCTGGAACCGATACTCGGGGCGAAGGCGGGTGACGGAGACGTCCGAGTGGCCACTGCGAGCGCTGGCAGCGCCGACGGGAGCGCGCGAGTGACCACGGCTTCGACCAGGATGAGGCTACCAAGGACGGCGACCGCGAGGACGGCCGGCAATGTCGGTCGAAGTGTGAGCGGGACGTCCGACGCGATCGCCGACAGTCTGGCGGCGGCTTCCGTCCGGCCGCTCATCGCGGCGGCGAGGCCGGCATGTGGCCGGCCCGCACATTTCAGGATCGCGGTGGCGTAGGCATGCCGGTCGGCGCGGCCGAGGCCCGCGATGGCAGTCGCGTCGCAGGCGAGCTCCTGGTCGGCGCGGAAACGGCGGTGCGCACGGTAGGCGAGCGGGTTCCACCAGTGCAGCGACAGCATCGCCAGGCCCGCAAGGTTCGCGGCGATGTCGTGGCGGTCGTGATGCGTCTGCTCGTGCCGCAGGATCATGCGCTGCTCGTCGGGCGAGAACGCCGTGTCGAAGTCGGCGGGCAGGAAGATGCGCGGCCGTAGAATGCCGGCGGCGACGGGGAACGCGATATTCGGGCCGCCAAGGATCCGCGCCACCCCCACTCGGCCGAGATCAACCGTCTGGCGGGACGCGTTCCGGACGAACGCCCGGTAGGCGCCCAGCTGCGCTGCGAAGAAGAGGACTGCGATAGCGGCCCAGGCAAGGAGCGCAAACTGCGAAGCGGGCGCCGCGACGAGCCGTGCTGCGAGGGCGATGACGGGTGCGGAGAGGATGCCAGCCAGGCTGCCCGGCGGCGCGATCGCGGATGCTGCTCCGGCAGGCAGCAGGGACGCGACCACGCCGAGCCAGGGCAGGAGCCAGCACGCATAGGCGATCCGGGCACCGGTCCATCGACGAAGCCACGAGGCGCAGAGCTGCACGGCCGCGATCGACACGATGTTGGCGGCGAGCATCGTCAAGGCCAGCGCGGTCATTGACGAAGTTTCGCCAAGAGGGCTTCGAGCTCGGCGATGTCCTCGGGCGAGAGTTCGTCCGAGTTAGCGAGCTGTGCCACGAGGGGCGCTACGCGTCCGGCGAACAGCCGGTCGAGCAAGCGCCGCGACTCTCCCGCGGCCCAGGCCTCGCGCCGAACAGCGGGTCGGTAGAAGAAGGCGCGGCCGCGGGGGACATATGTTACGACGCCCTTCGCTGCGAGGCGCGAGAGCATGGTCTTGACAGTGCTCTCGCTCCAGTTCCGCTCAGGCCCGGCACGCTGGGCGACTTCGGTCGCGGTCAGCGCCTCGGTTGCGGACCAGAGAG
>CAXTVT010000133.1:0-6266 GCA_964247745.1 uncultured Beijerinckiaceae bacterium | reverse complement strand
AGCGCAGCTCGTTGACGTAGCCGAACATGTTGGCGAGCGGCACCATCGCGTTGATCACGACCGCGTTGCCGCGCATGTCCTGGCCCTGCACCTGCCCGCGACGGGAGAGCAGATCGCCCATCACGAAGCCGGTGTAGTCTTCGGGTGTCGTGACCTCGACCTTCATGACCGGCTCGAGCAGCACGGAGCCACCCTCGCGCAGCGCCTCGCGGAAGGCCGCCCGCGACGCGATCTCGAAGGCGAGAACCGAGGAGTCGACATCGTGGTAGGCGCCGTCGATCAGAGTCGCCTTCACGTCGACCACGGGGAAGCCGGCGAGGACGCCGGAACCCATGACCGAGTTGATGCCCTTGTCGACGCCGGGGATATATTCCTTCGGCACGGCGCCGCCGATGACCTTCGACTCGAAGGACGATCCGGCGCCCGGCTCGGCCGGTTCGAACACGATCTTGACGCGGGCGAACTGGCCCGTGCCGCCGGTCTGCTTCTTGTGGGTGTAATCCTTCTCGATCCGCTTGGTCAGCTTCTCGCGATAGGCCACCTGCGGAGCGCCGATGTTGGCGTCGACCTTGTAGGTGCGGCGCAGGATGTCGACCTTGATGTCGAGATGCAGCTCGCCCATGCCCTTGAGAATGGTCTGGCCGCTCTCCTGATCGGTCGAGACGCGGAACGACGGATCCTCGGCGGCGAGCTTGGCCAACGCGACGCCGAGCTTCTCCTGGTCCGCCTTGGACTTCGGCTCGATCGCGATCTCGATGACCGGCTCGGGGAATTCCATGCGCTCGAGGATGACGGGTTTCGCGATGTCGCACAGCGTGTCGCCGGTCCGCGTCTCCTTTAGGCCGGCTAACGCGACGATATCGCCGGCGTAGGCCTCTTTGATGTCCTCGCGGTTGTTGGCATGCATCAGCAGCATGCGGCCGATGCGCTCGCGCTTCTCCTTGGTGGAGTTCATGACGCCGGTGCCGGATTCGATGTGCCCGGAATAGACGCGCGCGAAGGTGATCGTGCCGACGAAGGGGTCGTCCATGATCTTGAAGGCGAGCATCGAGAAGGGCTCGCTGTCATCGGCGTGGCGCAGGATTTCCTCACCGGACTCCACGTCGATGCCCTTGATGGCCTCGACGTCGAGCGGCGACGGCAGGTACTCGACGACGGCGTCGAGCAGTGGCTGGACGCCCTTGTTCTTGAAGGCCGAGCCGCACAGCACGGGAATGAAGGAGATGTCGCGCACGGCCTTGCGAATGAGCCGGTTGAGCGTCGGCACGTCCGGCTCCTCGCCGTCGAAGAACTTGGTCATGACGTCGTCGTCGAGCTCGACGGCTGCTTCGACGAGCGTGGCGCGGGCCTCCTCCGCGCGAGCCAGCAGATGCTCGGGGATCTCGGCGTCGTGGTACTTGGCGCCGAGCGCCTCGTCTTCCCAAACGACGGCCTTCATGCGGACGAGGTCGATGATGCCCTTGAAGTCCGACTCCGAGCCGATCGGCAATTGGATGCAGACGGGATTGCCGCCGACCTTGGTGCGGATCTCGGTGAAGCAACGATCGAAGTCGGCGCCGATCTTATCCATCTTGTTGACGAAGACGATCCGCGGAACCTTGTACTTGTCGGCCTGGCGCCACACCGTCTCGGTCTGCGGCTCGACGCCCTGGTTGCCATCGAGCACGCATACCGCGCCATCGAGCACGCGGAGCGAGCGCTCGACCTCGATCGTGAAGTCGACGTGGCCGGGCGTGTCGATGATGTTCAGGCGCTTGCCGTTCCAGTGCGTCGTGGTCGCGGCGGACGTGATCGTGATGCCGCGCTCCTGCTCCTGCTCCATCCAGTCCATGGTCGCGGCGCCATCGTGCACTTCGCCGATCTTGTGCGACTTGCCGCTGTAGAACAGGATCCGCTCGGTCGTCGTCGTCTTGCCCGCATCGATGTGGGCCATGATTCCGAAGTTGCGGTAGTCTTCGATCTTGTGGACGCGAGGCATCGGGAGATCCTTTGAGAAGCGCGTCGAGCGCGCCTCACGTGAAGGGGTGAATTACCAGCGATAGTGCGAGAAGGCGCGGTTGGCTTCCGCCATCCGATGCGTGTCTTCCCGCTTCTTGACCGCATTGCCGCGGTTGTTGGCGGCGTCCATCAACTCCGCCGAGAGCCGGTCCACCATCGTCTTGTCGTTGCGGCCGCGCGCGGCCGTGATCAGCCAGCGGATGGCGAGCGCCTGACGACGCTCAAGCCGAACCTCGACCGGAACCTGATAGGTGGCACCACCGACACGGCGCGAGCGCACCTCGATCGCAGGGGCGACGTTCTCGAGCGCCTGCTTGAAGATCGGCAACGGCTCCTGGCGCGAGCGCGACTCGATCTGATCCATCGCCCCGTAGACGATAGTCTCGGCCACGGACTTCTTACCGTCGTACATGATCGAATTCATGAACTTGGCGACGATGACGTCGTGGTACTTGGCGTCGGGAATGATTTCGCGCTTTTCGGCGCTGTGACGGCGGGACATGTCGGCCTCTTCCTACTTCGCGCTGATCACTTGGGACGCTTCGCGCCATACTTCGACCGGCGCTGCTTTCGGTTCTTGACGCCCTGCGTGTCGAGCACGCCGCGCAGGATGTGGTAGCGCACGCCAGGCAGATCCTTGACGCGGCCGCCGCGCACCATGACCACGGAATGCTCCTGGAGGTTGTGACCCTCGCCAGGGATATAGCCGATGACCTCGAAGCCGTTGGTGAGCCGCACTTTCGCGACCTTGCGCATGGCCGAGTTCGGCTTCTTCGGAGTCGTCGTGTAGACGCGCGTGCAGACGCCACGCTTCTGCGGGCAGGACTGCAGATGGCGCGCCTTCGAGGCATAGACGCTCGGCTGCCGCGGCTTGCGGATCAACTGACTGATTGTCGGCATTCTCTATCCCGTCGACTTTCGAACCGGGAGCGGGAACCGAGCCCCCGCCGCCGTATGAATTCCATGGCCCCGAACGCGAGCGAACAACACCATAGACCCTGACGGCCCCTGGTGCTGGTGCTGAGGCAGAGGACCCCGGACCGAAGCCCTGGTTCTTGCATTCCGGTACCGAACGAGAGATCGCGCGGCGAAGGACTCAGTCGCTGAAACCGATAGCGTTTAGGTCCCGAACATCCAGAGCGTGTCGCTCCGAAGCGAAGACCTACGGCCTATCGAAAGTTCGCGGAACCTAAAGGCGGGGTCTCATGGCGTCAACCCCGATTCCGCAGCACCTTGAGGCGGCGCGTCGCGATCATTGTCCGTCGAGCGACATCCTAATCGCGCGGCAGGACAAAGACTTGGCCGGGGAAGATCAGCTTCGGGTCGCGGATCTGGGTGACGTTGGCGGCGTAGATCTCGGTGTAACGGGTGCCGTGACCGAGCCGCTTCCGGCTGATGCGCCAGAGATTGTCGTCCCGGCTGACGATCTCGGTCTTCAGCTCGTCGACTATGACATCGGCCCGCGACAGCTCGCCTGCGCCTTCGACCGCAGACCCGACCACCGGGCCCGCGGCGGCCAGCCGAGCCGAAGGAGCGGTCTTAGGTGCGGCGTTCGCCGGCCGATCGCCTGTCGAGGATGAGGCGGCCGGCACCTCGAAGGGCACCTCCACGCGCGCTTCGACGCTTTGGTCCGGCTTGAGCGAATCGGCGCGCACGGCGTAGCGACCCGCGATCAGACCCTTGCGCACCTTGACGGTCCAGGCGCCCGCGGCGGCGGCGATGACGTCGGCGACCCGACTGTCGTTGAGATAGACGCGGACGTCGGTCCCCGGCGGCGCCGTGCCCGAGGCGAACAGCCCCGAGCCGTTCTCGAGCTCGACCGAGCGGATCGCCAGCGCCGACGGAGCGATCGACGGTGTCACCTTGTTCGCCGTGGTGGCGGCCGGCGTTCCGGCCGGGACCGCCGCCTGCGGCGGCGACGACAGCAGCGTGGTCGGCTTGCCCGGCTCCGCCATGGCGACGACCACCTGCGCCCTCCTCGAGACTGGCACCGAGACAACGACGCTCTGCTTCGAATCACGGGCCGCGGCGCCCTGCCCTTCGCGCAAGCTCAGGGCGTAGTCGCCCGGCACCAACGCGGGCGGCGTCATGACGAAATTTCCGCCGGCATCGGTCCTGGCTTCCGCCACCACTCGGCCGCGATCGACCAGCGCCACCGTTGCGTTGGGCGTGCCGCGACCGGCGAGCAACGCCTCGCCGCTCGGCTCGACGCGGACGATGTCGAACGACGGCGGCGTGGCCTCCTTGACCGACGCCGCGTCCATCGATGTCGCGACCTCGGGAGCGGGCGCCCGCGTGGTCGGCACCGTCGGGATGTCCGGGGGAGGATTGGCGCGCGCCGGCACCGCCGCCAGCATCTCGACATGCGACGCCGACGACGGTCGCAGCCGTTGCCAGCCCAATCCGGCCCCAAGCGCCAGCAACAGGACCACGACGGCGAGAGCGGCAACCCTTGTCCTGGAGGCCGGCACGGCGCTCCTCCCTTGTTCGGCAGGCGGTCATATTTCCATATCGGTCGAGGCATACAAGCCGCCGTCCGGATGAGAGCGCAAAGCGATGCCGATGGGGCACAGCCGCGATGGCGTCAGGCGCGAGGAGCAGGGAAGCGGTGACGGCAGGCGCGGGACGGCTCGAGAACGTATGCGTTTATTGCGGCTCGGCCAGCGGCGGCGATCCCGCCTTCGAGGCGGCGGCACGAACGCTCGGGCGGGCGCTCGCGGTCGAGGGCGTCGGGCTTGTCTACGGCGGCGGCGGCCGCGGCCTGATGGGCATCCTGGCCCGCAGCGTGCTTGAAGCCGGTGGGCGGGTCACGGGCATCATCCCCGACTTCCTGACCGACACGGATGCGACCCTGCGCGAAGCGCAGGAGCACGTCGTGGTGGCCGACATGCACACCCGCAAGCGCCTGATGTTCGAGCGCGCCGACGCCTTCGTGGCGCTGCCCGGCGGCATCGGTACGCTGGAGGAGCTCGTCGAGCAGATGACCTGGGTGCAGCTGGCGCGGCACACCAAGCCCGTGCTGGTCGCCGACGTCGGCGGGTTCTGGCGACCGCTGCTGGCCTTGCTCGCGCACATGCGCGAGCACCGCTTCATCAGCCCGGCGACGGAGGTCCGCTACCTCGTCGCCGAGCAGATCGAAGACGCACTGCCGATGCTCAAGGAGGCAATCGCGCTGAGGCCCGCACCGCAGGCCGTGGTCGTCGATCGTCTCTGATCCGGCAGCCGGGGGAGGTCAGAGCGGCGTCAGCGCCTTGGTCATGCGCGTGTTACCAAGCCATTGGTCGCCGATCGACACGGTCTGGCGCGACTGCGAGGTGAAGCCACGTCCTTCGAAGAAGACGCGCGACGTGTCGCTGGCGTCGACGTCGAGCAGGCGCGAGCCGCGCCCGGCCGCGAGCCGCTCGATCGCGTTCACCAGCAGCGTGCCGATCCCGCGCCGCGCCGTGCGGGGATAGACGTACAGCATGCGGATGTTCTCGCGCCCCTCCAGCGCGACGAAGCCGACCGGCGCGCCGCGCACCGTGGCGACCAAAGTCAGCCAGGCGCCGAGCCTCTTGCCGAAGGCCGCCTCGTCGTCGGCGGCGGAGGACCACGCCAGCCGCTGGTTCTCATCGTAGTCCTCGCCCGTCAGGTCCTCGATCGACGCCTGGAAGATTGCCGCGAGCACCGGCACGTCCGCCGGCAGCATCGGCCGCAGCATCGCCTCCTCGGTCTCGGCGCTCATCCTATCCGCTCCCAACTCGTGGTGCCGTCCCTGTTGTCCTTCACCGCAACGCCCAAGGCCGCGAGTTCGTCGCGCAGCCGATCGGATTCCTTCCAGTCCTTGGTCGCACGGGCGGCGTAGCGCTGCGCGATCAGCGCCTCGACCTCCGGCGCCAATTGCGGAGGCACCTGCTCGATGCTTGTCGCGCGGATGCCGAGCAAATCGAGGCCCGCTCGCAAGGCGGCCGGAGCGGTGGTGCGCGAGACGTGCAGTTCGGCCAGCGCGCGCGGCGTGTTCATGTCGTCGGCCATGGCGGCGAGGAAACCGTCGCCGGGCGGGCCGGCAGGAACGTCAGCGCAGGCTCGTGCGAAGTCCGCCACGGTCCGATCCGCCTCCTCCAGCGCCTTCAGCGTGAAGTCGATCGGCTGGCGGTAGTGCGTGCGCAGCATTGCAAGGCGCAATGTATCGCCCGACCAGCGCCGACCGCCGAAGACCTCGCCGTCCCACAGGTCGCGGATGGTGACGAAGTTGCCGAGGCTCTTCGACATCTTCTCGCCCTCCACCT
>CAXTVT010000132.1:0-6316 GCA_964247745.1 uncultured Beijerinckiaceae bacterium | reverse complement strand
CGCGAGGCCAAGGCGCGCTGCGAGGCGCGCGCCGAGGCGGCGACGCAGCGCGTGGAGGCGGTGTCGCGGGCGATCGCGGTCGATCTCGAGTGTCGGCCGGCGGCGCTGCCGGCGCTGGCGGACGTGGCGGCGAGCGGCGAGCGGCCGGCGGCGGCGGTCGTTGCCGCGCGCCTGGATTCACTCAAGGCGGATCGCGACCGGCTCGGCTCGGTCAACCTGCGGGCCGACGAGGAACTCGCCGCCCTCGAAGGCCAGGCCGGTGCTCTCGCCAACGAGAAGGCCGACCTCGCCGAGGCGATCCGGCGGTTGCGCCAGGCCATCGCCAGCCTCAACAAGGAGGGGCGCGAGCGGCTGCTCGGCGCCTTCGACACGGTCAACGCACACTTCAAGGACCTCTTCACCGGCCTCTTCGGCGGCGGCGAGGCGGAGCTTCAGCTCGTCGAATCCGAGGATCCGCTGGAAGCCGGTCTCGAGATCCTGGCTCGGCCGCCGGGGAAGAAGCCGCAGGTGATGAGCCTGCTGTCGGGGGGTGAGCAGGCGCTGACGGCAATCTCGCTGATCTTTGCCGTCTTCCTCACCAATCCCTCGCCGATCTGTGTGCTCGACGAGGTCGACGCGCCGCTCGACGACGCCAACGTCGAGCGCTTCTGCGATCTCGTCGAGGCGATGCGCGGCAAGACCGACACCCGCTTCCTCACGATCACCCACAACCCGATCACCATGGCGCGGATGGACCGGCTCTACGGGGTGACGCAGGCCGAGCGTGGAATCTCGACTTTGGTCAGCGTCGACCTCGCCGAGGCCGAAGAGCTCTTGGAGGCGTCGTGAGCCGTCGACCATGGCCGATGAACGCCGCGTTGATCGGCCATGGTCGAAGAAGGCTGCCTCGACGTCGCGCGAGCGCCCGAGGCTGCGGCGAGGAGCCCCGCGACCGTCCGCGGCAGGTGCGCGCTCGCGCCTTGCACCTCATCTTGCGCTGCGATACGACGCCGAGCGCGTTAGAACAATTCTTGTAATGCGCTCGAACGTCGAAGGGCCGTCCCATGCAGAGCATCCTCGGCGAGTATCTCCCCCTGGTGATCTTCCTGGCGCTGTCCGCCTTCATCTCCGCCGCGCTGCTCGTCGCTCCGTTCCTCGTCGCCTATCAGAACCCCGACCCGGAGAAGCTGTCGGCCTACGAGTGCGGCTTTAACGCCTTCGACGATGCGCGCATGAAATTCGACATTAGGTTCTACCTCGTCTCGCTGCTTTTCATCATCTTCGATCTCGAGGTGGCCTTCCTGTTCCCCTGGGCGGCTTCCTTCAAGCGGATCGGTCATCTCGGCTTCTGGTCGATGATCGTGTTCCTCGGAGTGCTAACCGTCGGCTTCGTCTACGAATGGAAGAAAGGCGCGCTCGAATGGGAGTGATCTCCGCGAGCCCACACACCGCCCCGGCCCCGGCCAAGGGCATCCTCAAGCCGGGTGACACCGACCCTTCGACCGATCCCTATTTCCTCGGCATTTCCGATGAGCTTGCCGATCGCGGCTTCCTCGTCACGTCGGCCGACGAGCTGATCACCTGGGCGCGCACCGGCTCGCTCATGTGGATGACCTTCGGCTTGGCCTGCTGCGCCATCGAGATGATGCAGGCCTCGATGCCGCGCTACGACATCGAGCGCTTCGGCTTCGCGCCGCGCGCTTCGCCGCGCCAGTCCGACGTGATGATCGTCGCCGGCACTTTGACCAACAAGATGGCGCCGGCCTTGCGCAAGGTCTACGACCAGATGCCCGAGCCGCGCTACGTGATCTCGATGGGCTCCTGCGCCAACGGCGGCGGCTACTACCATTACAGCTACTCGGTGGTGCGCGGTTGCGACCGCATCGTCCCCGTCGACATCTACGTGCCGGGCTGTCCGCCCTCCGCCGAGGCGCTGCTCTACGGCATCCTGCTGCTGCAAAAGAAGATCCGCCGCACCGGCACGATCGAGCGCTAGGCGCCGATCGCGGCCACGAAGGGTTACGCATGGACGACAAGGCCCATCAGGCTTACCAGACGCTCGCCGCGCAGGTCGAGGCCGCGCTGCCGGGTGCCGTGCTGTCGCACGAGATCACCTACGGCGATCTGTCCCTGACCTTGGAGCCGACCCGATACCTCGATGTCGTGCGGTTCCTCCGAGACGACGCGGCGCATCGCTTCGTCTGCTTCATCGATCTCACCGCCGTGGACTATCCCGAGCGTGAGAAGCGCTTCGACGTCGTCACGCACCTGCTGTCGCCCAAGTACATCCGCCGCATTCGGCTCAAGGTGGAGACCGACGAGCGCACGGCCGTGCCCTCCTTGACCGATCTCTATCCCGCCGCGAACTGGTTCGAGCGCGAGGTGTGGGACCTGTTCGGCGTCTATTTCACCGGCCATCCCGATCTGCGCCGGCTGCTCACCGACTACGGCTTCGAGGGGCATCCGCTGCGCAAGGACTTCCCGATGACGGGCTATGTCGAGGTGCGCTGGGACGACGAGCAGAAGCGCGTCGTGACCGAGCCGGTGAATCTCAACCAGGCGTTCCGCTCGTTCGACTTCCTGTCGCCCTGGGAAGGCTCCGGTGAATACGTCCTGCCCGGCGACGAGAAAGCCGGCACACAGGAGGGGCAGCGATGACCAGCGGCGCCACGGATTACGCGACAACGCCGCTCGCCACCAGCGGCACCGCGCCTCGCAACTTCTCGATCAACTTCGGTCCGCAACATCCTGCGGCGCATGGCGTTTTGCGCCTCGTTCTGGAGCTGGACGGCGAGATCGTCGAGCGCGTCGACCCGCACATCGGCCTGCTGCATCGCGGCACCGAGAAGCTGATGGAGGCTCGCACCTACCTCCAGGACATCCCCTATTTCGACCGCCTCGACTATTGCGCGCCGATGAACCAGGAGCACGCCTTCGTGCTCGCCATCGAAAAGATGATGGGGATCAAGGCGACGCGGCGCGGCCAGCTGCTGCGCGTGTTGTTCTGCGAAATCGGCCGCATTCTCTCGCACCTCCTCAACGTCACGACGCAGGCGCTCGATGTCGGCGCGCTCACCCCGCCGCTCTGGGGCTTCGAGGAGCGCGAGAAGCTGATGGTGTTCTACGAGCGCGCCTCAGGTGCGCGGCTCCATGCCAATTACTTCCGCGTCGGTGGCGTACACATCGATTGCCCGGAGAAGCTGATCCAGGACATCGGCGCCTGGTGCGAGACCTTCCCGAAGGTGCTCGACGATCTAACCAACCTCTTCATCGAGAATCGCATCTTCAAGCAGCGCAACGTCGACATCGGCATCGTCTCGCAGGCGGACTGTTGGAAGTGGGGTTTCTCCGGCCCTGTGCTTCGCGGCTCGGGGGCCGCCTGGGACCTGCGCAAGGCCGAGCCCTACGATTGCTACGAGGAGATGGAGTTCGACATCCCCATCGGTCGCCACGGCGACAGCTACGACCGCCAGGTCGTGCGCATGAAGGAGATGACGGAATCGGTCCGCATCATGAAGCAATGCGTGGCCAAGCTGCTGGCGCCGGATGGGCAGGGGCCGGTGCAGACGCCCAACAACAAGGTGACGCCGCCCAAGCGCGCGATGATGAAACGCTCGATGGAAGCGCTCATCCACCACTTCAAGCTCTACACCGAGGGCTTCCACGTGCCGCCGGGCGAAACCTATTGCTCCGTCGAGGCGCCGAAGGGCGAGTTCGGCGTGTATCTGGTGAGCGACGGCGGCGACAAGCCTTACCGCTGCAAGATCCGCGCGCCCGGCTTCGCCCATCTGCAGGCGATGGATTTCCTCTGTCGCAAGTCGATGCTGGCGGACGTGAGCGCCATCCTCGGCTCGATCGACATCGTCTTCGGCGAGGTGGACCGCTGATGTCTGCCCGTCATCTCGCCGCCGAGCAGCCCGCGTCCTTCGCCTTCACCCAGGACAACATGACCTGGGCCGAGCGGCAGATCGCCAAATACCCGGAGGGCCGCCAGGCTTCGGCCGTGCTCTCGCTGCTGTGGCGCGCGCAGAAGCAGCACGCCTATTGGCTGCCCAAGCCGGCGATCGAGGAGGTCGGCCGCCTGCTCGGCATGCCCTACATCCGCGTGCTCGAGGTCGCAACCTTCTACACGATGTTCAACCTGGCCCCCGTCGGGCGCTTCTTCATTCAGATGTGCGGCACCACGCCCTGCGTGCTGCGTGGCTCGGACGCGATCAAGGCCGTCCTCGAGAAGCGCGTCGGCCCGCAACGCGTCGTGACGGCGGACGGCAACTTCTCCTGGCTCGAGGTCGAGTGCCTCGGCGCCTGCTGCAACGCCCCGATGGTGCAGATCAACGACGATTACTACGAGGACCTGACGCCGGAGAACTTCGCCGCGCTGCTCGACGATCTCGTGGCTGGCCGGGCCGTCCACATCGGCTCGCAGATCGGACGCCGCACGTCGGAACCGGTCGGCGGCTTGACCGCATTGACGAGCTTCTACGGCGAGGATGGACATGGCCATGGCGACGCGAAGGCGGATGCGGCCGCGCCGAACCCGGACCCGTCGCCGGTCCACGACCGGGGCGTGGACGAGCGGACGACGCGCGATCTCGACCCCGATCAGGCCGCCATGTCGCGGCGTGCGTTGCGGCAGGAGCATTCGATCGGCACACCGGACTACGCCAAGGACATGGGGCCCAACGAGACCGTGAGCGGCGGCCGCACCCAGCCGGACATGCCCGACGGCAGCGGTCCCGAGAAGGCCGCGCAGGCCAAGGCCGGAGGGGGCCGCAACGACGGCCCGGCCGACAAGCCGGCCGACGGCAAGGAAGGGCGCTGAGATGCTGCAGGACAAGGACCGCATCTTCACCAACCTCTACGGCTACGGCGGCTGGGACCTCGAATCCGCGCGCCAACGCGGGGCTTGGGACGGCACCAAGGCGATCGTCGACAAGGGCAAGGACTTCATCATCGACGAGATGAAGGCCTCGGGCCTGCGTGGTCGCGGGGGCGCCGGTTTCCCGACCGGTCTCAAGTGGTCGTTCATGCCCAAACCCGACCCGGCGCGGCCCTCCTACCTCGTGGTCAATGCCGACGAGTCGGAGCCCGGCACGTGCAAGGATCGCGAGATCATGCGCAACGATCCGCAGCTGCTGATCGAGGGTTGCCTGCTGGCCTGCGTCGCAATGGGCGCGCACGCCTGCTACATCTACATTCGCGGCGAATACATCCTGGAGAAGGAGCGGCTCGAGGCGGCGGTGGAGCAATGCTACGAGGCCAACCTCGTCGGCAAGAACAACGTCCACGGCTGGCCCTTCGACATCTACGTGCACCACGGCGCCGGTGCCTACATCTGCGGCGAGGAAACCGCGCTGCTGGAGAGTCTCGAGGGCAAGAAGGGCATGCCGCGGCTCAAGCCGCCGTTCCCGGCCAACATGGGCCTCTACGGCTGCCCGACGACGGTCAACAACGTCGAGTCGATCGCGGTGGCGCCGGCGATCCTGCGGCGCGGCGGGGCCTGGTTCGCCGGCTTCGGCGCCAAGAACAACGCCGGCACCAAGCTCTTCTGCATCTCCGGCCACGTCAACCATCCGTGCAACGTGGAGGAGGCGATGTCGGTCCCCTTCCGCGAGCTGATCGATCGCCATTGCGGCGGCATCCGCGGCGGTTGGGACAACCTGCTGGCGGTGATCCCCGGCGGCTCCTCTGTGCCGCTGGTACCGGCAGCGGAGATCGCCGACGCCCCGATGGATTTCGACACGCTGAAGAACCTGAAGTCGGGACTTGGAACCGCGGCGGTCATCGTGATGGACCGCTCGACCGATATCGTACGCGCCATCGCCCGCATCTCTTATTTCTACCGCCACGAGAGCTGCGGGCAGTGCACGCCGTGCCGCGAGGGTACCGGATGGCTGTGGCGGGTGGTGAGCCGCATGGCCGAAGGCCGTGCCCAGAAGCGCGAGATCGACATGCTGATGGAAGTCACCACGCAGATCGAGGGCCACTCGATCTGCGCCTTGGGCGATGCCGCGGCATGGCCGGTGCAGGGCCTGATCCGGCATTTCCGTCCGGAGATCGAGCGCCGCATCGATCAGTACACTGCCAATCCGCATTCCGAGCCGGTGCGGGACTACGGCATCGCGGCGGAGTAGGAGCAGAGATATGACCAAGCTCCTCGTCGACGGCCACGAGGTCGATGTCCCCGAGCACTACACTCTCCTGCAGGCCTGCGAGGCGGCGGGCGCCGAGATCCCGCGCTTCTGCTTCCACGAACGGCTGTCGATCGCCGGCAATTGCCGGATGTGCCTCGTCGAGGTGAAGGGCGGCCCGCCGAAGCCGCAGGCCTCCTGCGCCG
>CAXTVT010000131.1:0-6448 GCA_964247745.1 uncultured Beijerinckiaceae bacterium | reverse complement strand
TGGACGCGTTCTTCGCCTCGGTGGAGCAGCGCGACGATCCCGCCCTCCGCGGCAAACCCCTGGCGGTCGGCGGTTCCCGCGAGCGCGGCGTCGTGGCCGCAGCGAGCTACGAGGCCAGAATGTTCGGCGTGCGCTCGGCGATGCCGTCGGTGACGGCGCGGCGCAGGTGCCCGGACCTCGTCTTCGTCAAGCCGCGCTTCGAGGTCTACAAGGCCATCTCTTTGCAGATCCGCGCGATCTTCGCCGAGCATACGCCGGTCATCGAGCCGCTCTCGCTCGACGAGGCCTATCTCGACGTGACCGAGAACCTGCAGGGCATCACGCTCGCCACCGACATCGCGAAGGCGATCCGGACGAAGATCCGCGAGGAGACCGGCCTCACCGCCTCGGCGGGCGTGTCGTACAACAAGTTCCTCGCCAAGCTCGCCTCCGACCAGCGCAAGCCCGACGGGCTTTTCGTGATCCCGCCCGACCGGGGCGCGGCCTTCGTGGAGGGCCTGCCGATCGGCCGCTTCCACGGCGTCGGGCCGGCGACGGAAGCCAAGATGCTGCGCCTCGACATCGCCACCGGCCTTGACCTGCGGGAGAGATCGTTGGCCTTCCTGCAGGAGCACTTCGGCAAGGCGGGTTCGTACTACTTCGGGATCGCGCGAGGCATCGACCATCGCCCCGTCCGGGCCAACCGTATCCGCAAGTCGGTCGGGGCCGAGAACACCTTTGCCGAAGACCTCGTCGACTACGAGCCGATGCGCGAGGCGCTGCAGCCGATCCTCGACAAGGTCTGGCGGCACTGCGAGGTCCACGGCACGCGAGGGCGCACCGTGACGCTGAAGGTCAAGTTCTCCGACTTCACGATCATCACCCGCAGCCGATCCGTGCCGGCAACCATCGACGGGCGCGACGCGCTGGAGGCGGTCAGCCTCGCGCTGCTGCAGGCCGAGATGCCGGTACGGCGCAGCGTCAGGCTGCTCGGCGTCAGCCTGTCCTCGCTGACCGCACCGACGGACGCACGACCGCAGATGACGTTCGACGTTTAAGGAGACGAGCATGAAGGTGGCGGCGGGCCTGCATCGTGCCGATAGGAGTAAGGTCCTCGTGTCGCGCTACGTGCGAGAGATCAAGAGGCGAGCGGATTTCCGCGACGATGCAGGCCAATGGCACCAGCATCGAAGGTGAGCTTATCGACATCTGCCGCCTCGGAATGCGCGCGCCGGGAAAGCTCGCTCAGATGAGGTCAGGCACCGAAGGGTCGATGGCCGCGACGATGACCGTCGGTCCCGACCTGGCAAGCGCTTCGCGGAAGGCTTCGCGGGCCGCGGCTGGCGAAGACACGTCTACGGCGGAGCACCCATAGCCGCGTGCTATGAGTGCGATGTCGATCCCGGGCAGGTCGAGGCCCGGTACGCCGGGCGTGTCCTCGAGTTCGGCGAAGCTCTTCAGGATGGCGTACTCGCCGTTGCGCGGTACCACGAAGACGACCGGCAGCTTGAGTTGGGCCGCCGTCCAGAGCGCCTGCGAGGCGTACTGAAAGGAGCCGTCGCCGATCACGGCCACGACCGGCCGCTTCCGACCCGAATGGCGTTCGGCGAGCGCGATGCCGACCGCGGCCGGCAGACCGTAGCCGAGGCCGGCGCTCGCGAAGGTGTAGTACGAGTCGGGCCGCGTCGCTGGCCATCGGCTCTTCAGGTCCTTCAGGCTGGAGAGGGACTCCTGCACCAGCACGGCGTCGACGGGCCTGTCCTGGGCCAGGGCATGGAACAGCGTGTCCGCGGTCATCGTCGCCGCGGTCAGCGGTGCCTCGGGGGCTGGCCGGGGTGGTGGAGGGGATCGATCCGACGGCGCGACCATGCCGAGGAGGACGTGCAGGGCCAGCGCGGGATCCGCCAGGACGCTGTCGCCGACCGGAGCGCGCGCGGCCTCTGCAGGATCGTCCGTGACCTGGAAAAGCCTCGTGCCCTCGGGCAGAAAGCTGCCGGGAACGTAAGGATAGTACCGGAACACGGGCGCGCCGAGCACCGCCACGACATCGTAGCCTTGCAGCTTCTCGCACAGGGGGCCGATCGCCGGCGGAAGCTCGCCCTGGAACAGGGCGTGATCCTCGGGGAAGCTGGCCGCTTCCGCTTCCGGCGCGGTGAACACGGGACAACGCAGGCGCTCCGCCAGGGCAATGGCATCCTCCCAGCCGGAGCCTCGCGCAACCCCCGCCCCGAACACCAGCGCAGGGTTGCGGGCACCCGCAAGCGCATGGGCGAGGCCACGCAAGATCTCGGGCGTCGCTTGCAGGCGAGTACCGATGGACCGCGCCATCGGCGTCACGCCTGCCGGCTTGTCCCAGTCGTCCATCGGCAGAGACAGGAAGGCTGGACCAGTCGGCGCCTGCACGGTCATGGCATGAGCTCGCACCAGGGCTGCGGGGGCGTCCTGCGCGCGAGCGGTCTCGAGAGCGAGTTTGACGTAGGGCCGCACCAACGCAGTGGCGTCGACGTTTGTGAGCAGCGGCTCAAGGAGCATCATCTCGCGCGTCTGCTGGCCGGCGGTGACGACGAGCGGCGCCTTGTTGTGCCAAGCCGTCACCAATGCGCCCATCGCGTTGCCGACGCCCGCGGCCGTGTGGAGGTTCACCAACACCGGCTGTCGCATGGCCCTGGCGTAGCCGTCCGCCATACCGACCACCGAGCCTTCGTGCAGCCCGAGGACGTACGTGAAGTCGGACGGCCATTCCTTGAGGAAGGGCTGCTCGGTCGATCCCGGATTGCCGAAGACGACCGTGAGACCGAGCGTGCGCATCACCTGACGCGTGGCCGTGAGCACGGTGGACGATGCCATGGGACGTTGCCGTTTCTAGTCTGAGGGGAGCGTGACGGTGACGCTTGGGTCCACGCTTCCTGCGATCTTGGAATCGCGACCAACGTAGCTCTCGGATGATCGATCGACGTCGAGCCGGCAACCAGGCAACTGAACCTTAAGTTCGTCGTCCTTCCAGCCATCGACGGTCCGTCGGCGCCTTCGCCTCACATCGCGTCGACCTTCCCGACGTCGCCGGCACGTGCCGGTTCACCCGTGACGACCGCCTTGAGGTAGCCGTAGGCGTAGACCACGGCGCTCGTCGGCGTGTCCCAGTACTCCGCCTGCTCGGCCTCGACCCGGATGAGCACGACGTTGTCGTCCTTGGCGCCGTCCGGAAACCAGGCGCGGTAGACCTCGCTCCACATCGCCTCGACCTTGGCCCGCTCGGACACCACCTCCGCCTTCCCGGTGATCGTCACGAAACGCTGCTTCCTTGGATCGGCGAAATTCACCAGCACGTGCGGAGCCGCGATTAGCTCCCCAACTTTGCATGAGTCCTTCTTCGAGAAAAACCACAGGTCGCCGTCGCCCTCCACCCTGCGGGTTGCCATTGGCCTCGAGTGCAGCGGCGTCCCGTCGCCGCCCTTGGTCGTAAACAGCGCGTAGTCGATGCCGTCGATCAGCTCGAGCACCTTGCGGCGGCCGGCTTCCGTCTCCTGGTCGTGCATTATGCATCTCCGCCACCAGCGCGAGCCGATCGCCGGGGCGCTGGCAGGCGTTTGAACCCAAATCGGACCGTGCCTCGTGACGATCGGCAGGGCAATGCGGCATCATGAGTCGACCGAGCAAGGTTTCGCCGCGCAACGTCTTGATGTCGGTCATCTGCGCCTGAGCATGCCTCAGACGTCGTACGCGTTGCGGCTCAATTAATTACAACCTACGCTGCCTTTTCCGTCTACATTTGCGTACCCCTTTTCTATGTCTACGTGCTCCAAGGTCGCCGCTGAATGCCGATCGGTGCTCCGAGGGTCCGTTTGAGGAAGCGCAGGACCTCCATCCGATAGGCGGGCGATGCGTTGTCGGCGATGTCCCCATGTCGATGCATGCCGGGAACAATCCAAAGGATGCGCGGAACCTGCGGCGCCGCCGCATGAAGCGCCGATGCCTGCGCCGGCGTCACGAAGCCATCGTGGGAGCCGCCGATCACCAGGATGGGACAGCGGACCGCAGGCATTGCGGCGAGCGGGGAGATGGCTTGTGGCCAGACGCCGACGCGCCATCGCGTTTGGAAGGACAGGAGGGGCTCGACTGCACTCGCGACGAACCGTCCCACGACGAGCGCCATTCGGCAGCGCAACGTCTCCCGCATGTTGGTGAAGACGGACTGCAGGACGAGCGCGTCGGCCGGCACTGGTCCCGCGGGTCCGATGAGCGCGGCCGCGCCGCCCATGGAGATGCCAAGCACGCCGACCGGCGCGCCGAGCTGCCGGTGCTTCAACCACTCGAAGGCGGCGTGGACATCGAACGACTCGAACCAGCCGAAGGAGTGTAGCGCTCGATCCGAGTCGCCATGACCGCGCAGGTCGACCGCAAGCACTCCGAAGCCTTGCGACGCCCACCAAGCCGCGTTTGCGGCGACGGAGCGGCGGCAGGCTCCGATGCCGTGCACCACGACGATGCCGGCAGAAGCCGGCTCCGCGCCCGGCCAGTACGTCCCCGCGAGGCGGACGCCGTCGCAGGCATGGAGTTCGACGTCCGTACCGGGGTCCGCCGGCGTCGCGTATCGGCGGAAGAAGGAGAAGCGGGCCCGTCTCACGCCGATAGCGCCGATCAACCAGAAGAGGCACGCGGTCGAGATCATGTTCGAAAGCAGCGCGAAGCGAGGATGGCGAGGCACGAACCGCCAAGGCAGAAGGTCGCGGAGGACCGGATGGAAACTGGTCGTCTTCCCACCTCTCGGTTCCGCTGGAAGCCGGTCTGAGGTCTGTCGGCGTTCTCTGGACATCGTGGTTCCCTCGCTTCACCTACACCGACGTCATGGGCGTTGAGTCGCGTCCATATCGATTGTTGTAGCGCGACATCGCCTCAGCAGGCCTTCTCGCGGCGGGAGGACCCGATGCTTGGAATAGAAGGCGGCGGGCGGGGCCCGACCGGAGAAGCACAGTTAAGTCGCGTCGCCTTCGACGGTCGCGAAACGCCGCCGCTCCTACCGCCTGATCGGCCTCATGCGTTGATCCGCGCACTTGCGACGCTGCATCGGGGCCTGTTTCGGTATTTCGACAAGCGGCAGGAACTCCGGCGTTGATATCTTTTGGTGGAAGTCGCGGACGTCGGAAGGTCGCCATCATCGGCGCGGGTCCGGGAGGCCTTGCTTCGGCCCTGCTGCTGGCGGCCGAGGGCGTCGAAGTCACCTTGTTCGAGAAGGACGAGGCCGTCGGGGGCCGAACCAAGACGGTCGGCGTCGAGGGTGGCTATCGCTTCGACGTCGGCCCCACTTTCTTCCTCTATCCCAAGGTGCTGTCGCAGATCTTCGCCGCGTGCGGCGAGCGGCTTGAGGATCATGTCGAGCTGAAGCGGCTCGACCCGCAATACCGCCTGGTCTTCGAAGGCGGCGGCGAGCTGAGCGCGACGCCCGATATCGAGACGCTTACAGCCGAGATCGCCAGGATCGCGCCCGATGACGCTCGCCATGTCGACCGCTTCTTTACCCACGGTCGCGCCAAGCTGAAGCTGTTCGAGCCGGTGCTGGAGCAGGCCTTCCACCAGCGTCGCTCGCTCGTCTCGCGCGCCATGCTGGCCGCCCTGCCGAAGCTGCAGCCGCTGACCACCGTCGATGGCGAGTTGCGCCGCTACTTCAAGGATCCGCGGGTCCGGCTCGCGTTCTCGTTCCAGACGAAATACCTCGGCATGTCGCCGTTCCAATGCCCGAGCCTGTTCTCGATCCTGAGCTTCCTCGAATACGAGCACGGCGTATATCATCCCGTCGGCGGCTGCGGCGCGGTGTCCGAAGCGATGGCGGCGTTGGCGCGGCGCATGGGCGTCGACATCCGCCTCGATACGCAGGTCGAACGCGTCGTCTACGAGGACGGCGTTGCCCGCGGTGTCGTCGCCGAAGGACGCGAGATCCGCGCGGACGCCGTGGTGGTCAATGCCGATTTCGCCAACGCGATGCCGAAGCTCGTGCCGGAGGCGGCGCGGCCCCGCTGGCGCGACGACAAGATCGCCAAGGCGCGGCTCTCGTGCTCGACGTTCATGCTCTACCTCGGCATCGAGGGGAAGATGCCGCCGGAGGTTGCGCATCACACGATCCTTCTCTCCAAGGACTACGCTCGCAACATCCGCGAGATCGCCGACGGCGTGCTGTCGGCCGAGCCCTCGATTTACCTGCAGCACGCCGGCTTCACCGACGGCGGCATGGCGCCGCCGGGCGACACGAGCCTCTACGTGCTGGCGCCGGTGCCCAACCTGCGCGCCGGCATTGACTGGGCGCAGGAGCGGGGTCGCTTCCGCGACCTCGTGCTGGACAGGTTGCGCCTGGCCGGACTGCCGGACATCCGCGATCGCATCCGCTACGAGCGCATCTTGGACCCGCGCGACTGGCGAGATCAGTTCTCGGTGTACGAGGGCGCCACCTTCAACCTTTCGCACGACCTGCGCCAGA
>CAXTVT010000130.1:0-6461 GCA_964247745.1 uncultured Beijerinckiaceae bacterium | reverse complement strand
TCGCCGCATCCGGCTACGACGCGTGTGACCCAGCCTGAGCGGCAACGGCTCTAGCTTGTCAGAGGCGGCGAGCCGTATCGAAGCTGGAGAGCGGCTCCTCCTTGCAGCCTATCGCGCTTTTCATCCTCCACCGACGCTTTGACCTCGGCTTGTCGGCACTGGGCGAGCTCACGAGCCTCCTGAAGCATCACTCTTGCTGCGACAACCATGTAAGCGCTGTCTTGAAGCAACAAGAGGACGTCGGAGGCGATACGATGCTCGTCGGTGCCGGGCGTCATAGAGGCAAGCCGCTACAATTGATCGCTGATGCGAAGCTGTTCCTCCGAACCTTTTAAGAGGATCAAGGTGTTGAATGATGGTATTTCGATTTGTGAAGTCATCGGGGGCTCCACCGTGGATGGTACAGTCGAACTTCGTCAGCTTGCACACCTGCTTCGCACAAGTGCTAGCACCATCCGTGACATCGCGTCGCTGAGAAATGAGAGGATCCCCGAGATTCTCATGGTCGCCGAGAAAATCGAATTTATCGCGGACGACCTGGATAGCATCGCTGGCATTACACGACACAATGCAGCATCTCGCAACGTAATATGAGATGCTACTCGCATGGTGGACGCAGGCGACCACAAAGCGGCTTCGATTGGTAAACACAGGTCAGCTTTAAGGAATTTTTGAAGCGGTTAAGCGACACTGATCAACCAGCGATGATCTTGCTCTCTCTCATCGACGCTTCCCAGCGAGGAGGTTTGCCACAATGCTTTCGCGGTTGATCTACATCAGTGAGCCGTGCTTGGACCGCGCCCATGGGTCGACCATCGCACAGCTCGCCTCGATCATGGCCTCATCGAAGCGTCGAAATCAGGCGGCGAGCGTTACGGGCGCCCTCATCTACGACGAAGCCTCGTTCCTGCAGATCCTCGAAGGTGACCGCCGCGTCATTTGGCAGACCTTCTCCCGCATCGCCGACGATGAGCGCCACGCCGGCTGCCTTCTGGTCGAGATGGTCGACGTCGCGGAACGATCATTCGGAAACTGGTGGATGGGCCTTGCGACGAGAAACGAGACGACCGCAGCTGTCTTCGAGCCCTACCTGGTGCACGGGTGCCTCCAAGCCGACATGATGAGCGCAGCCGACATCCTCAAGCTCGCGCGTGCTCTTGCCCGGATGGGCCTCAAGCGTGATCTCCAATCGGGTGTTCCGGAGAAGGTCAGAGCGCGCTCAGGATGTTCTGTTTAGGTTCGCCGTCGCTCATGGCGTGGAGAGCGTCGCTCGTACCTCGAGCGTGCTGCATCTCGAAGCGACCCCTGGTGTCGATGGGCTCCCACTCAGCTGTCGCTGGAGTAGCTGCTGAGCAACGTCTGTAGCCTGTCCTAAGTTTGTCTCTTTTCGAGAAGATCTCAGGAGCGACATGGCCGAGGCAGATTGGAGCTTTGGGATCGAGGAGGAGTACTTCCTTGCTGATGCTGGATCCGGCCGCGCGCCCGTCGAGCGGGCGGCGGAGCGCTTTCATGAGATCGCGGCTGCCGAGGTCGACATGGCATCGCACGAACTGCTGAAAGGTCAGGTCGAGGTTCAAAGCGAGCCCGGCGTCAGCCTCGACGAGGCGCATGATGCCTTGAGAGGCTTGCGATCACGTCTCGCCGGCATCGCGGCAGACCACGAGATGCAGCTTTTCGCCGCCGGCAGCCATCCCCTTGCGGAGGAGCGCCACCAGAGCACTACCGACGAGGACCGTTATCGGAAGCTGGAGCGCGAGTTCGGCATCATCGGCTCGCGCTCGATGGTCTGCGCGATGCACGTCCACGTGTCCGTACCGGATCCTAGCAAGCGGATCGACTTGATGAACCGCGTGCTTGCGTACTTGCCCCTGCTCTACGCGTTGTCGACCGGTTCGCCATTCTGGCAGGGCCGCGACACGCGCCTCAAAGGCTTTCGGCTGGCAGCCTTTTCGGAATGGCCGCGAATGGGCTTGCCGGAGATATTCCGCGACGACGCCGAATACGACGCCTTCGTCGGACGACTGGTCAAGGCAGAAGCGATCAGCGACGCGAGCTTCGTGTGGTGGCTGATCCGGCCTTCGACGAAATACCCGACGTTGGAGCTGCGCGTCTGCGACAGCTGCACCCGCGTCGACGATGCCGTGGCGATTGCCGCGCTTTACCGCTGCCTGCTTCATGCGGTTTGGCGCCGCCCCGAACTCAACGCGAGCTTCGGCCCGATCGAGCACGGCGTCTGCGCCGAGAACATCTGGCAGGCGCAGCAGGGCGGCACCGCTGCCTGGTTTGTCGATGCGGCAACAGGGGCACGCGTTTCGCTGCGCGATGCTCTTGAGGCGGCGCTCGACCTTTGCGCTGAGGATGCAGACGAACTCGGCTGTGCTCGCTGGCTGGCTCGAACGCGCGACATCCTCGAGCGAGGCTCTTCCGCTGATCGTCAGCTCGCGGTTTGGACGGCATCGCAAAACGATGGTGCAGATGGCCTCTTGAAAGTTGTCAAAGCGCTAGCGGCCGAAACAGTGGCTTCATAGAAGAGAAGCAGCAACGAGAGGCTCGGCGCGACGCCACAGCTTCGCGCTGGGTCTACTATTCGCGAGCAGGCTTGGTGCTCTCGGCGTCACCCTCTTCGCCATGAGGCGCGGTCGCTCCTCCGGTCCGAGGGTTCTTCTTCCCCCTTTGGTCTTGTTCTTGTCCGGCTCACCGTAGGATGCAGGCGCCGCGGTTGCGCTCGGCGCCGACTTCTCCGCTTTCGACTTGGAGAAGCCCTTGGTAATGCGTGCAATCTCGTCGGCAATGTTATCTGGCGACTGAGCACCTACCTTGAGCATGCCGTGCTCGGCTTTTAAGCGTTCGCGGCAGGCCGTTGTCCGGCCTGTCCCCGGGATGGAAAACGCGGATGCAAGAAACAGGCGTTGTGGAGCGCGCGTTCGAGCTCGCACGAACAGGAAGCTATACGAGCGTCACAGGGATGCGACGCAGGCTGAAGACAGAAGGTTTTACCGAGTCAAGCATTGAGCAACACCTAGGAGGAGCTGGCGTGCGGAAGAACCTGCGCGACGCTTGCAAAGCCGCTCGAGGGGAGCGCATTGCCAACTCGGCCCGTTGCAAGAGCGCAAGCACGACATTTTCCACCCGGACCCTGTTGAAGGACGCCGGCTGCGCGAGCAAGCGGCGGCCGGCGCCTTCGCGATCGAGATCTAGCATCGTCGTGCGCCCGACCGCGCAGGACTGATGCCTTATCGAGCGCTGGTTGTAGTGTGGCTCGCACGATGTCGATGTTCGACTGCAGCCGCCTCCCCGATCGACCCCCATGGCGTGAGCGGGTCGCAGGCAACCGGCGTGGAAGCCAAAAGCTCGACGCGGGCGAGCCTTATGGCTTCAGCACCGTCAGCCTAAACGGCGCGGCGTTGGCGGCGGCATGGGTGACGGCCTCATTCGCATCGTCCAGCGCGAACTCGGTCACGGCGAAGTGCCCGAGATCCAGCAGGCCCGCTCGGATCAGGCCCACCATCCCGGCGACGGCTTCGCGCGGGTACATCCATTGTCCCTTGACGGTGACCAAGTTGCGCATGATCCAGGGATAGGGAAGCGCGAGGTCCTCGCCGCCGAGCATGCCGACGCCGCCCATCAGCACCGCCCGGCCGTAAGGCCGCACCGCCATGATCGCGGTGCGCGCCACGGATGCCTCGACGGAGGGCGGGAGGAAATCGAGTACGGCATCGATCGGCCCCGGGGCGGCGCGCCGCATCGCGTCGCCGTCGCGCTCGGCATCGCCGGTGAGCGCCACGGGCGCGACACGCTTGCCAAAGCGACGTTCCAGGTCGGCGAGCACGTGACCGTTGCGGCCGGGAACGACGACGCAACGCGCTCCCATGGCCAGGGCGGTCAGCGTCGCGGCGCTGCCGAAGTTGCCGGTGGACCCGCTGACCAGGAGCGTCTCGCCGGCCTTCAACGCCATGGCGAGCAGGCCGCCGTAGGCGATCAGCAGCGTGCCGATCGCACACCAGCGTCCGGCGTCGGCGAGACCGATGTCGCCGATCGGCACGGCATTCTCCGTCGGGACGCGAACCCGCTCGGCAAAGGGGCCGTCGCGGAAGCGGCCCTGCAGTTTCTGCCCTCCCTCGCCCCGCGCGCTCCAGCCCTGCAGCACGATGTCAGGCATCAGGGCATCGTCGCGCGACCGCACGGTCGGGTCGCAGAACACCCAGTCGCCGGGCTTCAGCCTGGTGGCATCCGGCCCGACCTCGCGCACGCGGCCGATCGCACCGCAACCTGGCACGACGGGTGTGGGGAGCAGGTACTTTCGGGCGCCGCTGAAGACCTCTTGGGCATAGGACAAGACGGGAGCCGCCACCACGTCGATGACCACCTCGCCGGTTCCGTTGATCGGATCAGCGACCTCCTCGATCTCGAGCGGACGCCCGAAGGCCTTCAGAACGGCGGCTTTCATGATGAAGTCTCCGGCACCTTGGTCGTCTGCCTGGGATACGACCTTGCCGGTCGACGGTGGAGGGATGGTATCGTCCTGGTACCCGTCGTACCTGGAAGCCGGATTTTGCCCGCGAACCGCCCGCTTGGAACATTCCTGCGCTCCCGCCGCGCGAAGCTGCAGCCCGGCGACGTGGGCTTGAGCGCAAGTCGAACCCGACGCACGCCCGGACTGCTTCGCGAGGAGGTCGCCCAACTCGCGGGGATCAGCACCGAATGGTACGTGCGGTTGGAGCAGGGGCGCACGGTGTCCCCGTCCGCCGCGACGGTCGATGCGCTGTCCGCTGCGTTGCGACTCGACGAAACGGAGCGTCGCCACCTGCGCGCCCTGGCGCGCGGTGCGGAGCGCGCACCTTTCGTTCGCGAAGCGGTTCCCGCCGCGTTGCGGCGCGTCGTCGAGGGACTGGCGGGCCCCGCCTACGTCACCGGGCAACGCTGGGACGTTCTCGCCTGGAACTCGGCCGCGGTTCACCTCCTCTCCGATTTCGGTCTGCGCACCATCGGCGAGCGCAACATCCTGCTGTTCATGTTCATGGACGAGGAGGCCCGCCGGCTGTTCGGGGCGGACTGGGCCGAAGAGGCGCGGCGCATGTTGTCGCTCTTCCGCGCGATCCACGACCTGTGGCCGGGCGATCCGTCGTTCGACGCCATCGTCGAGCGGCTTCGTGACGGATGCGCCGAGTTCGAGCCGTGGTGGGCCGATCACGCCGTCGCGATGCCGCGGTCCGGCTCCAAGCGGTTGCACCTACGATCGGGCGACACGGTCCTCTATGACTATTCGACGTTTCAGGCCAAACGACGACCCGGCTCTCAAGCTGGCACTCTACGCGGAGCGGAGCCGGTGTCGGTGCAGCGATGTCAGCTAGCCGCCAAGCGTGCCGCACGGCGGACGCTCAGCTTCCGGCCGCGTCACGCCTTAGCCGCCAGTCAGCACAGCGCGCCGATGATGGTCGTTCATTCCTGCGCGACCGTTCTCCATCTACCGACGCGATCGGTGCTGCATCGTGTCAATCGAGGCAGTTCGGCTGCGGCGGCGCTCCGGTTGTTCGAAATGGTGCGCCCTTGATGAGCGGGCGCGATCTGCAACCATAGACTTGGCTTGCAAGACTGCCGGCGGCTATGACGCTCGCGTCTCACATTCCTTCGAGCTGCACTGATGGCGATCGACCCTTCGATCAAGGACGCGCTCCAGCCGGCAGAGGCGCCGCCCAGCCAAGCCCGCTTCCAATCCGCGAACAAGATCGGTCCGCCGCGTCGCTCGCTCCGCTCGGCGGCCACGATTCTTCTTATTGCAGGTCTCGTTGGCGCGCTCGCTTCTCCATCGCGGGCGAGCACCGAAGGCTGCTCCGACGAGTGGACGCTTGACGCCGCGGCCTACGACGAATGCCGGAACGTCGTTGCGCTCGGCCCCGGCAACGACACGCGCGTCAACCTGCTGCTGTTGCTGCTCGACAGGCAGGGCTCGCCGTCAATCACCGGGGCGCCGGTGAGCGACCCGGTGCTCGAGTGGCGGGAACTCGCCAAACGGTTCGCCGTCGCCAGCCGGGACGAGGACCCGGCTTTCACAGCCGGCGAAGGCTCCTTGTGCCGCAGCAACGCCTCCGGCGCCGCGGCCTTCGCCAGCGCCGTCAAGGCCGCTGGCTCCTTGCCCGCTGGAGAGCGCGACGCCTTGCTGAAGGCGCGCGGGAGCGTCGATGGCGTTTGTTCGGCGCGCGCCAGCGGTTCCGAACCTCCGGCCGACGACCTGATCGCCCGCATGGCGACGCCGCTCGGCAAGGATTTCGCAACCTACCTCGGCGGCAGCGCCGCGTTCTACACGCTTCACCTGAACGATGCCGCCGACCACTTCGCGCTGGCACGCCGCAGCGCCGATCCCTGGCTGGCCGATGCCGCGAGCTACATGGTCGCCCGCACCGACGTGAACCGCATGCAGGTCGGCGCCTTCGACCAATACGGCACGTTCCGAGGGAGCGCGG
>CAXTVT010000129.1:0-6634 GCA_964247745.1 uncultured Beijerinckiaceae bacterium | reverse complement strand
CTACTTGTGCGACGCGCTCTTCTTGTGAGCTTCGCTCGAGGCCTCATGGGCCTTCGTCGTATGCTTGTGAGCCTCGTCCGAGTGCTTCTTGGCAGTCTCGTGATCGCCCTTGGTGTGGTGCTCGGCGGCCGTGTGGGCCTTGGCGGCGTCTTCGTGATGCTTGGCTGCTTGCTTGTGCGCTTTGTCTGCCATGTCGATTTCTCCTGAACAGCCGCTACCCGCAGGTCGGGGGAACAACGGCCGGGATCCGTTAAACCTGCGATTGCTCGGGGTCTAGGCAGCGCTGCCTAGTCATAGCTGAAATAGACTAGGCTCTCGAAATAGAACGGGCTGGCGCCGCCGCGATCCATGATGCAGACCTCGGGAGGCCACGGGTTCCGCACGTCCAGCGGAAGGTTTCATTTTGCTCCAGCGACAGCTCATTGGATTGTCATGGCCAGAGAACTCTCGCCCACTTCGCTTCGTCCTGCCGAGGTCCGGCCGCCCGCCACGCCCGGCACGTCTGGCCTGGCGACGCTCGCGGTCGCCATCGTCGTCATCGTGGCGCTTTACCTTGGTCGGGAGGTGTTCATCCCGCTGGTCCTGGCGGTGCTGCTCTCCTTCGTGCTGGGACCGGTGGTGAACCTGCTGCGGCGCTTGCGCGTGCCGCGTATCCCGGCGATCCTGGTCACCGTCGTGCTTGCGCTCGCGGTCCTGCTCGGGGTCGGTGCCGTCATCGGGCTGCAGCTCGCCGACCTTGCGGGCAAGCTGCCGCAGTACCAGCAGACCGTGGAGACCAAGATCCACAATCTGCAGACCGGCGCGCTCGGGCACGCTTCGGAGCTGATCCACAAGGCCACCGTCGCCGTGGACCAGCAGACCGCCAAGCCCGGCGGCAACGCCGCGCTGACGGCTACGCAGGACCCCACCGCACCGCGCGAGAAGCCCTTGCTCGTCCGCCTGCCTCAGGAGGAGACCTCGTCGCTGGTGGTTGCGCAGAAGGTGCTCGAGCCGATCGTGTCGCCGCTCACCACGCTCGGCATCGTGCTGGTGGTGGTGATCTTCCTGCTCATGCAGCGCGAGGACCTGCGCGACCGAATGATCCGCCTGTTCGGCTCGTCCGATCTCCACCGCACCACGCTCGCGATGGACGACGCCGCGGGCAGGCTGTCGACGTACTTTTTGACCCAGCTCGGGATCAACACGGCCTTCGGCGTCATCGTCGCCATCGGCCTCTATTTCATCGGCGTGCCGTCGCCGATCCTGTGGGGCGTGCTCGGGACGCTGCTGCGCTTCGTGCCCTACATCGGCTCGGCCATCTCGGCGCTTCTTCCCATCGCCTTGGCGGCCGCCGTTTCGCCGAGCTGGGCCATGGCGATCGAGACGGCCGCCCTCTACCTCGTCGTCGAGTCGATCATGGGACAGGCGGTGGAGCCGCTGCTCTACGGGCACTCCACCGGCCTCAGCCCGTTCGCGGTGATCGTGTCGGCGCTGTTCTGGTCCTTCTTGTGGGGACCCATCGGGCTCATTCTGTCGACGCCCTTTACCGTCCTGCTGGTGGTGCTTGGGCGTCACGTCGAGCACCTCGAGTTCCTCGACGTGCTGCTCGGCGACAGGCCGGCGCTGACGCCGGTGGAGAACTTCTACCAGCGCATCCTCGCCGGCGACCCCGACGAGGCCCGCGACCACGCCGAGCTGATCCTCAAGGAACGCCCGCTCATCGCCTACTACGACGACGTCGCGCTAAAGGGCTTGCAGCTCGCCGCCACCGACGCCCAGCGCGGCGTGCTGCACGGAGACGCGCTGGAGACGATGAAAACCTCTGTCCAAGACCTCGTCGACGACCTAGGCAAGGCTCACGACGTCGTGCCGAAGGCTCCCGAGCCCAAGGGCAACGCCGACGTGCCGAGCCTCGCCGAACAAGGCCTACCCACGCCCGCTCCCGCACCGGCCGCGATCGAACCGGAAGCGCTTGGCCCAGAATGGCGCTCGCCGCGCGCGATTTTGTGCATCGCCGGGCGCGGCCCGCTCGACGAGGCCGCCGCCATCATCCTCGCGCAACTGCTGGGCAAACACGGGCTGGGCGCCGAGGTCGTTTCTCACGACCGCGTCTCGCGGCGCGGCATCGAAAGCCTGGACCTGGGCGGAGTCGCGATGGTCTGCGTCGCCTACCTCGAGGTGAAGGGCAATCCGTCCCACCTCCGATATCTGCTTCAGCGTCTGCGCGAGCGTCTGCCGCGCAGCAAGCTGCTGGTGGGCTTGTGGCCGGAGCAGGAGTCAGTCTTGTCAGACAAGGCCCTGCAGCGCGAGATTGGGGCCGACGTTTACGTGTCGACGCTCTTGCAGTCCGTGGAAGCCTGCCTCGCGGAGGCGCGTGCCGGCACTCGCCCCGAAGCGTAGACCGCCGATCCGTCAGGCGGAGACCGAAGTCAGCCGCTTCAGCTTGCCGACGAGGTCGTTCATGCCAACGTTTCCCTTGTTCAGGATTTGCGTCGCGCCACGAAGCTTTTTGCGGTCCTCGCTCGTGAGGTCGAGGGCCGTGAGCACGACGACCGGAATGTCGACGCAGCCAGGCCGTCCGCGGAGCTCGCGCAGAAACGTGAAGCCGTCCATCACCGGCATGGTCAGGTCGAGCAGGATGACGCGCGGGACCGAGCGCTCGACCTGCTCGAGCGCTTCAAGCCCGTTCGCGGCCTCGACCACGTTCCACCCGTTTTTCTCGAGCGCGTGCCGGGCAAGGCTGCGCATGTCGGCCTCGTCGTCGACGACGAGGACGTCACCCTCCGCTCCGCGGAAGCGATCCATGACGTGACGGAGGCGGTTCCAATCCACGGGCTTCATCACGTAGTCCGCGGCGCCGAGCGAGGACGCCAGTGCGCGCTCGCTGACGAAGGTGACCATCACCACCGGTATGGTCGCGAGGTCCGGATCGGACTTCAGCTTGCCCAACACCGACCAGCCGTCCATCCCCGGCATCGTGACGTCGAGGAGGATGAGATGCGGCCTAAGCCGTCCCGGTTGGGCCATCGCCGGCGGTCCGAGCAGCGTAACCCTCGCGATCCAGGAAACGGCTTACCAGGTCACGCTGGGTCAGGTCGTCGTCGATGACGAGGACGACGTCGCGCCCATCCTCTTCGGCAGCGATGACGACATGGTCCTCGGAGCCGTGCGCGCCGCTCCTGGCATCAAGATCGGCCGGGACCTCCACCACGAACATGCTACCCCTGCCGTGCTCGGAGCGTACCTCGACGTCGCCGCCGAGCAGTTTGGCGAACGCCTTCGTCAAGGCGAGCCCCAAGCCGGTGCCGCCGAACTGACGCGTCGTCGACGCGTCCGCCTGCTGGAAGCGTTGGAAGAGCTTGGCGAGCTGCTCGTCGGTCATGCCGATGCCCGTGTCCTCCACGGCGAACCTGACCGAGGGGATCCGGTCGGCGCCGCCGACGTGCCGCGACACGGACAGCGTGATCGTGCCGTCCTCGGTGAACTTAGCGGCATTGCTCAAGAGGTTCAGCAGGACTTGGCGGACGCGGGTTATGTCCGAGTTCATCGTGCCCAGGTCGGGTGCGAGATTGACCTCGAAGCGGTTGCCTTTCTTCGCCATGAGCGCGCCTACGGTGGAGGCGACGCCGTTCGCCATCTCGACGATATCGAAAACCTCGGTATAGGCTTCCATCTTGCCGCTCTCGACCTTTGAGAGGTCGAGCACGTCGTTGATGAGGCCGAGGAGATGGCGCGCGTTGGTCTCGATTCTCTGCACGTCCGAAGCGAGGTCGGGCGCCTCCGTGCCGTCCTCGATCTCCTCCGAGATCATCTCGGAATAGCCGATGATCGCCGAGAGCGGCGTGCGCAGTTCGTGGCTCATGTTGGCGATGAAGGCGCTCTTGGTGCGATTGGCCGCTTCGGCGAGCTCCTTCGCCAGCTCGGCCTCTTCCCTCGCCACCTCTGCCTCTTCCTTGCGGCGACATCTCCGCCGTCAGCAGGTCCTTGGCCGCCTCGGCCTGCTTGCGGTCGTCGATGTCCGATACGGCGACCACCGCACCAGTCACGTCGCCCCGCGCGTTCCGCATGGCCGTCGCGACCAGGTCGAGCCAGACGCGGGAGCCGTCGCGGCGTTCGTACTGGACCTGGAGTTCGGCCTCGTTCACCTCGTTCTTCAGGACACGCGAGAGGGGGTATTCGCCGGCGTCGACGCTGCGGCCGTCGGCATGGTAGGCGCGCCAGGCACCGTATCCCTCCATTGTCATCGAGGATCCGTCGGAGGCGCCGACGATCATGCTCATGCGCTTGTTGCGGCGGGTGATGCGCCCAGTCCCCGCCTCGGCGAAGAGGATGCCGACCGGCACGGTGTCGATGATCGTGCGCAGGTCGGTGTCGCTGGTTTGGAGTCGGGCGAACGACGCTTCGTTGTCGAAGATGAGCTGCCGTATGGCGCCGCACGCCCAAACCAACGCCGTGCTCACCAGCACGTATTCGGCAAGGGCGACCCACTGGTGAAGCGTGAGCTGCCACCAAGAGGCGCCAGCGTGCTGGAAGAAGCTCGCCGCCGCGAGAGTGGAGATCGCCGTGCCGAAGTAGCCGGCGCGCTTGCCGAAGGCGACGCTGAGCAGGAACACGGGCGGCATGTAGAGGAGGAACGGCGCCGTATCGAGCGGCACCACGATCCTGAAGGCGGTGATGACAGCGATCGTTGCGGCGACGATGCCGTAACGCATCCACGGCGTCACTGTCCGACGGGTCAGCGTTGCCAGGAATTCGCTCATGAGGTCACTCCATCCGCGAACGCCGCCAACAGGCCGCGCACATGTCCCGCTTGACCGCAGCCTACGACGCCTAGTTGAGCGCGTCCCAGCTCCGGCGATCTGAGCGCGCGGCTCAAGTCGCTCGTCACCAAGGCCGACGCTACCTCATGCGACCGCCACAGCCGTCTTGCGCCGGAGGACCCGCAGCACGCGGTCGCCCTCGACGAGGTCGACCTTGGGCATCTCGTTAGAGACGAAGACGAGGTCGCCGTTAGGCCGCACGATGAGCAGCGCCATCTCGTCGTCGCCGACGTCCTCGTCCATCTCGAGCTTCTCCAGGAAGAATGCGCTGGCGGTCGCGTGACGCGATCCAGCGAGATCCGCGAAGCGCAGGGGCGGCACGCCTACAACCTGTCCCCGCCATTCCCTGTCGAGGGCGGCGCGCTCGTCGAGAGCCCCTCCCGCCGCCGCAAGCTGGTAGACCTTTCCGCGGCCGAGTTCCGACGCCAGCTTGGCGCAGACGAGACTGTTGTAGATGTCGTTCTGCGTCGCGGCGAAGATGTAGTCGATGCGGTGCTCGCGCATGCTCTCCATGCCGTGTTCGGAGAGGAGCTCGGCCTGCAGCGTCGGGATCCCCCTCGAGCGCGCGACGTCGAGCGCGCCAGAGAACGTGTCGATGAGCAGCACCGGCGTGCCGGCGATGCGCAGCGTTTCGGCCAACGTCTCCGTCCAAGGCGTCGCCCCGACGATGGCGAGAGTGGGTTTGTCGCCGAGCGTGAGCTTCAGCCGGCGCGCCAGGGGTGCGAGGGGGAAGCCGTGCAGGATCATCGTCGAGGCGATGAGCGTGAAGACGGCGGGCATCACCAGCTCGCCGCCTGAATGGCCGGCCGCCGACAGCCTGCCGCCAGCGACGCTGGCCACCGCCGCGGCCACGATGCCGCGCGGCGCGATCCAACCGGTGAGCAGCCGCTCCCGCAGGCTAAGGTCACTGCCCAGCGTCGCCAACGCGATCGTCGCCGGACGCACTGCGAAGATCATCGCCGCCGTCAGGAGATAGGTGGGCCAGGTCAGTTGCGTGAAGAGGCTGCGGTCGAGGCTTGCGGTAAGCACGACGAACAGCGCGGAGACGATCAGGACGACGATCGACTCCTTGACGCGGGTCAGCTCGGCCAGGCCCCTGATCCGCATGTTTGCGAGCGCGATGCCGAGGATGGTCGCGGCGCCGAGGCCGGACTCCTCCATGACTAGGTTGGACAGCACGTAGACGCCTAATGCGAAGGCCAGCAGCATCGGCGTCTTGAGGCTCTCCTGAACGAGGTCATGATCGACAAGATAGCGGAACAGGAACGCGGTGCCGATCCCCAAGGCCACGGCAGCGACAAGACCTTCCAGCACCTCCGCGGCGAGCCACGTCCCCGTCCGCCCCCCGGCGATCATGATCGCCAACGCGATGGCGGCGATCAGCGCGCCGACGGGGTCGTTGACGATGGCCTCCCACTTGAAGAACGACGCTGGTCGGGCCTGGAGCCGGGTGTTGCGCAGGAGCGGCAGGACGACGGTGGGGCCGGTGACGACGGTGATCGCGCCATAGAGGAGCGACGGTCCCCAAGGCATGCGCCCGACGAGGTGAGCCGTGACGCTGGCGAGCGAGAAGCTGATCGGCAGCGCGACGACCGTCAGCCTGAACACGCCGTCGCCTGCGGCGCGCAGCTCTCAGAAGTCCAGGGCGAGGCCGCCCTCGAAGACGACGATGGCGACGGCGAGCCCGACCATGGAGCGCAGCCCGCCACCGAAGGCGCTGGCGGGCTGCAGGATCTGCAGCACCGGACCGACAAGGAGACCGAAGGCGAAGAGGAGCACGATGGCCGGCACGCGCAGCCGTCCGGCGACCCACTGCGCGCCGACCCCGCCCACCG
>CAXTVT010000128.1:0-6658 GCA_964247745.1 uncultured Beijerinckiaceae bacterium | reverse complement strand
AGGCGGCCGACGCGCAGTTTCTCGGCATGGAGGAGATGCGCCGCAACACGCTGGTTTCGACCTACGCCGAGCTGGCGCGCGACTACGTCACCCTACGCGGCACCCAGGCGCAGCTGCGCATCGTGCGCGACAATCTGAAGGTCGAGGAGGCGATCCTCCAGATCACCAAGGTGCGCCAGTCGAACGGTCTCGTCACCGGGCTCGACGTCGAGAGCGCCGCCTCGCAGGTCGAATCGGTGCGCGCGCAGATTCCGCAGCTCCAGTCGCAGGAGGTCAACGAGATCAACATGATCAGCCTGCTGCTCGACCAGCCGCCGCTGGGCCTGTCGCAGGAGCTGATCGACCCGCGCGCGATCCCGCCGAACCCGCCGGTGGTGCCGATCGGCCTGCCCTCGGAGCTGGCACGCCGCCGCCCCGACATCCGCATGGCCGAGGCCAACCTGCATGCCGCCACCGCCAACATCGGCGTCGCCGTGGCGGAGTTCTACCCGAGCGTCCGCTTGAACGGCAGCCCGACGCTGCAGGCCTTGGCGCCCAAGGACCTCTTCAAGGGCACCTCGCTGCAATACATGAACATCGGTCCCAGCGTGACGCTGCCGATCTTCGAGGGCGGCCGCCTGAAGTCGAACCTCGTGCTTCAAGAAAAGCGCCAGCAGGAGATGGCGATCGCCTATCACCAGGCGGTGCTCAACGCCTGGCACGACGTCGTCAACGCGCTGACCGCCTACCGCACCGAGCAGATCCGGCGCGGCACGCTGCAAGCTCAGGTCGGCCACGCCCGGCAGGCGCTCGACCTCGCACGCTCGCGCTACGCGCAGGGCGTCGCCGAGATCGCCATCCTGCTCGACAACGAACGCACGCTGCTGCAGGCCGAGCAGCAGCTCGCGCAGAGCACCACCAACGTGTCCACCGACCTCGTCGCGCTCTACAAGGCGCTGGGCGGCGGCTGGGAGCCGACCTACCCCGACCCCAAGGCCAAGCTGCCGCCGCTCGTCGCCGCCGGCGTGCCGCCGGGACCGATCCCGGTGGTCGGCCCCGGCGCGCCCGCGCTGCCGCAATAGCTGGAAGGAGCCAGCCCCGTCCGACTTCGAGTCATCGTCGTTCTGGAGCGACGTGGCGAACCCGGAAACGATGTGCCTCGCGCTCGTCCGAAAAATCGAAGCGCACCATTTGCGGAGCCTCGCTCCCTCGGAGCGACGACGTCAAAGCCGTGAAATCGGCATCGGCTAAAGGCGTCGCGCCAACGGCGGCTCACGACCCACTAGACGCCGAGCTCTTGGGTTGGACCCTGGTCCCTCCGTGGAACCGGCTCCGCACCCGGTCATTTTACCAAGAATCTTGCAGACAGGTCGCGGCGCGACGCATCGCGACGCAAAATGGGGGTGCGTGATTCCAGCCGGGGGTGTCGAAGACGTGGGATGCGGCCGTACGGCGACACGGGGTCGGCTTCCGGGCGTTGCGCCGATGGCCCTCCCCATCGACGACGTCCTCCCCGCCGTCCGCGCCGCGCTCGCCGCGCGCCCGGAACTGGTGCTCGTCGCCCCGCCGGGTGCCGGCAAGACCACGCGGCTGCCGCTCGCGCTGCTCGACGAGCCCTGGGCGCAGACCGGGCGCCTCGTAGTCATCGAGCCGCGCCGGCTGGCGGCACGCGCGGCGGCGGAGCGGATGGCGGCGACGCTGGGCGAGCCGCTGGGCCGCTCCGTCGGGCTCAAGGCGCGTTTCGAGCGCAGCGGCGCCAGCGGCACGCGCGTCGAGGTGGTCACCGAGGGCGTGTTCGTTCGCGCAATCCTCGACGATCCCGGCCTGGAGGGCATCGCCGCGGTGCTGTTCGACGAATTCCACGAACGCGCGCTGGGCGCAGACCTCGGCCTCGCGCTCGCCCTCGACGCCCGCGCGCTGCGGCCGGACCTGCGCATCATGGTCATGTCGGCGACGCTCGATGGCGCCCGCGTCGCCCGTCTTCTCGACGACGCTCCGGTGATCGAATCGCGAGGCCGCGCCTTCCCGGTCGAGACCCGCTATCTCGGCCGTGATCCCGACGAGCGCATCGAGGACGCCGTCACTCGCGCCATCGGGCGGGCGCTGGCGGAGGAAACCGGCTCGATCCTCGCCTTCCTGCCGGGGCAGGCCGAGATCGGCCGCGTCGCCGAGCGGCTCGCCACCCGCGCGCTGCCGCCCGGCACCGAGATCGCGCCGCTCTACGCCGCCATGGACCGCCGCGCCCAGGACGCCGCCGTGACCCCGGCGTCGCCGGGGCGCCGCAAGGTGGTGCTGGCGACGTCGATCGCCGAGACGTCGCTGACCATCGAGGGCGTCCGGGTCGTGGTGGATTGCGGCCTCGCCCGCGTCCCGCGCTACGAACCGGCGCTGGGATTGACGCGGCTGGAGACGCAGCGCGTCTCGCGCGCCGCCGCCGACCAGCGCCGCGGTCGCGCCGGACGCACGGAACCGGGGCTGTGCTATCGGCTCTGGGACGAGGCCGGGACCGGCGCCATGGAGCCTTTCGCCAGGCCGGCGATCCTCTCCGCCGATCTCTCCGGCCTGCTGCTGGACTGCGCGCACTGGGGCGCGCGGCGGCCGGAACGCGACCTGCGCTGGCTCGACCCGCCGCCCGCGCCGGCGCTGGCCGAAGCGCGCGCGATGCTGCGCATGATCGGCGCTCTCGACGCCGAGGGCGGCTTGACCGAGGCGGGCGAAAGGATCCGCGCCCTGGCGCTGCCGCCGCGCCTCGCCCGCATGGTGGTGCTCGCCGCCGCCGAGGACGAGGCCCGCTTGGCGGCCGAGATCGCCACGATCGTCGTCGAGCGCGGGCTGGGCGGAAGCGGCGCCGACCTCCGCGAGCGAGTCGCGCGCTTTCGCCGCGACCGCGGTCCGCGCGCCGACGAGGCTCGCGGCCTCGCCCGCGGCTTCGCCAAGGAGGCCGGCGGAGCACAGCGCGAGAGCGATGCCGATGCGGCGGGGCGCGTGCTGGCCATGGCCTTCCCCGACCGCATCGCCAAGGCGCGCGGCCGCCTCGGCGAGTTCCTGATGGCGAACGGCCGTGCCGCCGCCGTGGAGCCCCACGAAAGCCTGGCCGCGGCGGCGTTCCTCGCAGTCGCCGAAGTCGTCGGCCGCGCCGGCGCCGCGCGCATCCTGCTGGCCGCGCCGCTCGACGAGGACGAGTTGGCGCGGCTCGCCGGCGCCGACATCGTCGAAGCCGACGAGCTGCGGTTCGATCCGGCGCGAGCGGCGCTGGCGGCTCGTCGCACCCGCCGGCTCGGGGCGATCGTGCTGGCCGACGCGCAGCGGCCGGTGCCGGCCTCGCCCGAAGCCGCCGCCTTGCTGGCCGCCGGCCTGGTCGGACTTGGCTTGGACCGGCTGCCGTGGACGGCCGAGCTGACGCAATGGCGCGGTCGCGTCCGCTTCCTCCGTGCCGCCGAAGGAGAATCCTGGCCGGACCTTTCCGACGCGGCACTCGCCGCCGACGGCGCGCCGTGGCTCGCCGCCCATCTGGAGGGCGTCACCGGCCTCGCCGGGCTCGGCGGCGAACGCCTGACGACGGCCTTGAAGGCGCTGATGCCGTGGGATCTCGCACGTCGTCTCGAGGCGAAGGCGCCGACGAGCTTCACCACGCCGGCCGGCGCCGCGCACCGGCTCGACTACGCCGCCGAGCAGGGGCCAACGCTCGCCGTCAGGGTGCAGGAACTCTATGGCCTGGCCACGCATCCCGCCGTGGCCGGCGGTCGCGTCCCGCTCGTGCTGGAATTGCTCTCGCCGGGCGGCCGCCCCGTGCAGATCACCCGCGACCTGCCGGGCTTCTGGGCCGGTTCATGGAAGGCGGTGCGCGCCGAGATGCGGGGGCGGTACCCCAAGCATCTCTGGCCCGAGGCGCCGGCGGAGGCCGCTCCGACGCTGCGGGCAAAGCCGCGCGGCACGTGAAGGCTCCGCCGTTCAGCCGGCATGACGATCGCTGAAAAGAAGCGTAGGAAATAGGCACTGATGCCTAAGGATTGCGCGATGCCGACGATGATCAGAAGCATATCGATCAAGGCGAGAGCAGATGTCCGACGGGATCTGACGCCGCTGCTGGTGATCGTCGCGCTCTCGCTGCTGTTCGCCTTGGCGTTCTGCTCGGCCTTCGCCCCGCGGCCGGTGGAGGACGCGACCGTCGCCGCTCTTCGCGGCGGTCTCTGAGCCGCCAACGCTCGCCTCAGGTCCAGTACAGCACCTTTGCGCTCGGCAGCGCCTGCGTCAGGGCACCGGTCAGCTCGGCCCGCATCTCCTTCATCAAGGCGGCCGGATAGACGTGCTTGACCGAGCCGAACTTGGTCAGTTTCCGCGAGCGGTTGGCCTCGTCCATGTCGAGCGACGTGCCGGGGTACCAGCCGTTCAGCACCGCCTTGGATTTCGGGGTGAAGCGGTGGGTGATGAGCTCGGCGGTGAGGTCGAGGCCCGGCACGTCCGCCAGCTCCGCCGCCGCCATGGCGAACAGCTCGCCATATCCGGCGCGCCAGTCCCCGAGCGGCTGGATCGGCGCCACCGTCAGCCCGACCTTGTAGCCGGCCCGAGCCAGCTGCCCCAGCGCGTGCAGGCGCGCGGCGAGCACGTCGGTGCCGCCCTCGAAGCGGATCGCCTCCGGTGCGTTGACCGACATCCGCACGCGGGTGCGACCGCCGTGATCGAGCCCGAGCAATGGCGCGACCGCGGCGAACTTGGTGGTGAAGCGCAGTTGCGCCGGCGCGTCCCAGCGGCCGAAGAAGGCGATCGTCTCGGCCAGCGTCCCGGTGAGATGCTCGATGCCGAGGGGATCGGTGTAGCAGGAGCACTCGAAGGTGGTGCCTTCGTGCGAGCGTGCCGCGGAACCGGAGGTCACGGCGCCGTGCCCGAGAGCGGCCGGAAGCTCGCCGAGGATCTCGTCCAGGTTGGCGTAGGCGCGGGTGAGCGGTGGCCCCGACAGCGAGCCCGCGAGATAGCAATATTGGCAATGCGCCGGGCAGCCCTCGGCGAGGTCGAAGCGCCAGTCCGCCGAGGGCGGGATCGGCTGCAGGCGCCGCCTGGCGGGCGAGGCCACCACGATCGCCAGCGTCGCCTTGGCGTCGCGGTAGGCCCAGCGCGGATCGGCGCCGGAGAACCCGGCCAGCCTGTCCCCCTTCAGCTCGACGAGCTCCGCGCCGAGCGCCACTGCGCGTTCGGCCATGGCGCGACCTCGTGACAAGGCGGCGGCCGCGCGGGTCAGGACAACGCGTCGAGGGCGCCAAAATCGGGTCGGGGCAGGCGCTGCGAGCGCGGTGGCGGAACTCATGAGAGGTTCAAGACGGCGGAAGCCGCACGCGTTCCGACGCGATGGCGCGCCGATCGCCGCTGCTGCGGCGGCGACGATTCGAGCTCTGCTCCGAAGGTGCGTCAGGGTTGCACCCCCCATGGCGCTATGTTAGTCGAGCCGCGCTCTCGGCAGGCACCTGCGGAGCAGCGTTTCACGTCAGGGCACGGTTGACCCGAGGCGCCTTCCATCCGGATGGCACCCGATTGCCGTTTCCCGCTGGATCGGCGGAAGCCGAGGGACATCATTACGTTGGCGAAAGAGGTAACCACCGTAACGGGGATGGCCGGGCGCTATGCGCAGGCCCTGTTCGATCTCGCCAAAGAATCCAAGAGCACGGACAAGGTCGGCGCCGATCTCGCGACCTTCCAGCAGATGATCGGCGAAAGCGCCGACCTGCGGCGCTTCCTCCGCAGCCCGGCGTTCTCGGCCGAGGAGCAGAGCAAAGCGATCTCCGCACTCCTGAACAAGGCCGGCATCGCCGGCACCGCCGCGAACTTCCTCAAGCTGGTCGCGCAGAAGCGCCGCTTGTTCGCGCTCGAGGACATGATTCGCGACTACCGCAAGTTGAACGACGGCGAGAAGGGATTGGCGCAGGCCGAGGTCACCGTCGCCGAGCCGCTGAAGGACGCCCACGTCCTCGCGCTGAAGGACGCGCTGGCGTCGGTCGCCGGCACCAGCGACGTCAACGTCACCATCAAGGTCGATCCCTCGATCATCGGCGGGATGATCGTGCAGCTGGGCTCGCGCATGATCGATTCTTCGCTGAAGACCAAGCTGAACATGATCCGCACACGTATGAAAGAGGTCGGCTGATGGACATCCGCGCCGCAGAAATCTCGTCGATCCTCAAGGGCGAGATCGCGAACTTCGGCAACGAGGCCGAAGTGACCGAGGTGGGCCAGATCCTCTCCGTCGGCGACGGCATCGCCCGCGTCTACGGCCTCGACAATTGCCAGGCCGGCGAGATGGTCGAGTTCGAGGACGGCACGCGCGGCATGGCGCTGAACCTCGAGGAAGACAACGTCGGCGTCGTGATCTTCGGGTCGGATCGTCACCTCAAGGAAGGCCAGACGGTCAAGCGCACCGGCGCGATCGTCGAGGTCCCGGTCGGCAAGGCGCTGCTGGGCCGCGTCGTCGACGCGCTTGGCAACCCGATCGACGGCAAGGGCCCGATCGAGGCCGAGAAGCGCATGCGCGTCGACGTCAAGGCGCCCGGCATCATGCCGCGCAAATCAGTCGACCAGCCGATGCAGACCGGCCTCAAGGCCATCGACGCGCTGATCCCGATCGGCCGCGGACAACGCGAGCTGATCATCGGCGATCGCCAGACCGGCAAGACCGCCGTGGCGCTCGACG
>CAXTVT010000127.1:0-6755 GCA_964247745.1 uncultured Beijerinckiaceae bacterium | reverse complement strand
TATCGCGAGGTGAAGCAGGCGACGATCGACATCGAGATGATGTTCGACATCCTCGAACAGAATGCCGAGATCGCCGATCGCCCCGGCGCCAGGCCACTGGTGGTGGGGCAGGGCGTCGTCCGCTTCGAGAACGTGCGCTTCGCCTATGATGGCCGCCGACAGATCCTGCACGACGTCTCGTTCGAGATCCCGGCCGGCCGGACCGTCGCCGTCGTCGGCCCATCGGGCGCCGGCAAGTCGACGCTGTCGCGCCTGCTGTTTCGCTTCTACGAGCCGGCCTCGGGCCGCATCACCATCGACGGACAGGACATCGGGGCCGTCACCCAGACCAGCCTGCGCGCGGCCATCGGCATGGTGCCGCAGGACACCGTGCTATTCAACGACACGATCGCCTACAACATCCGCTACGGCCGCTGGAGCGCCAGCGACGCCGAGGTGCGCGAGGCGGCGCGGCTCGCCCAGATCGACCATTTCATCGCGGTGGCGCCGGGCGGCTACGGCGCCCAGGTCGGCGAGCGTGGCCTGAAGCTCTCGGGCGGCGAGAAGCAGCGCGTCGCCATCGCCCGCACGATCCTCAAGGCGCCGCCGGTGCTGATCCTCGACGAGGCGACCTCGGCGCTCGACACCTTCACCGAGCGCGAGATCCAGGCTTCGCTGGCCCAGGTGTCGCGCGGACGCACCACGCTGGTCATCGCCCACCGTCTCTCCACCATCGTCGAGGCCGACGAGATCCTGGTGCTCGACTCCGGGCGCATCGTCGAGCGCGGCACCCACGACGGCCTGCTGCGGCAGGGCGGCGTCTACGCCGCCATGTGGGACCGCCAGCACCAGGTCGAGGAGGCCGAGGAGACGCTGCGGCGTGCGCTCGCGCGCGACGGCGCGGATCACGACGGCGCCGATGACGGTGCCGAAGACCACGGTCGGCTCGAGACGCCGGAGGCTTTCGCGGCGGCTGCGGCAGCCTTCGCGCACGGCGGGGCCGAGGTCGACCGGCTGCTCGGACCGGCGCACGGCAAGGCGCTCGACCCGGTGCCGGGCGAGTAGGCGCGGCGACTTGATGCCGACACGATTTGCGGCAAGACATCCCGGCTTTCGCGCCACGCCGTTCCCGCCGAGGTCTTCATGCCGAGCTTCCGTCCGACGCGTTTTCGCTCCGCTTTGGCGGCCGCGTCAATCGCCGTCATGCTCGGCACCGCTCCGGCCCGCGCCGACAGCTTCACCCCGCAGCAGAAGAGCGACCTCGGCCCGATCATCAAGGACTACCTGATGGCGCATCCCGAGGTGCTGCGCGATGCCATCACGGAGCTCGACAATCGCGAGAAGCAGGCCGAGGCCGACACCCGCAAGAAGGCGCTGGCCGAACTCGGCGGCAAGCTTGCGACCCAGGCCGACAGCCTCGTGATCGGCAATCCCGACGGCAAGGTCACGCTGGTCGAGTTCTTCGATTACAATTGCGGCTACTGCAAGCGTGCGATCGGCGACCTCGACAAGCTGATGCAGGGCAACAAGGACCTCAAGGTCGTGCTGCGCGACTTCCCGATCCTCTCGGCTAGATCGGTCGAGGCGGCGCTGGTGGCTTTGGCCGCCCACAATCAGTTCACCGGCGACAAATACTGGGAATTCCACCGCAAGCTGCTGTCGACGCGCACCGCCGTCGGCAAGGAGCAGGCCCTCGCCGTCGCCAAGGCGATGGGCGCCGACATGGACAGGCTGCAGAAGGACGCGAGCGATCCCAAGACCCGCGCCGCCATCCAGGAGTCGCTCAGCGACGCCCAGGCGCTCAACCTGAACGGCACGCCGTCCTACATCGTGGGAGACGACGCCATCGTCGGCGCCCAGGGCTTCGACGAGATCCAGAAGCGGGTCGACAGCATGCGCAAGTGCGGCAAGGCGATGTGCTCCTGACGCCGGGCGTTCCGCCGGTCCCATGACCAAGACGATCCACGTCCTCAATGGGCCCAACCTGAACCTGCTCGGCACGCGCGAGCCGGGCACCTACGGCCATGCCACGCTCGCCGACATCGAGGCTGGACTTGCGCGCCTCGCGGGTGCACATGGCGTCACCCTGCGCTTCGCCCAGACGAACGCGGAGGGCGACCTCGTCACCTGGATCCAGGAGGCGGGCCGCGCCGGCGAACCGATCATCCTCAACGCCGGCGCCTACACGCACACGTCGGTCGCGCTGCGCGACGCGATCGCGGGCACGGGAGCGAGCGTCATCGAAGTGCATCTGTCGAACGTCCATGCCCGGGAGAGCTTCCGGCATCGTTCCCACATCTCGGCGGTCGCCCGCGGCGTGATCCTCGGCTTCGGGCCGCTGTCCTACGAGCTCGCGTTGCGCGCCTTGCTCGCCGAGACTCCTCGATCATGAGCGACGACGCCGTGCCGCCCGGCCACGCCGCCCTGGTCGAGAGCCTCGCCGAGATCGCCAAGCGTCTCGAGCTGAGCGAGATCGAGTACCAGACCGGCGATCTCAAGATCCGCGTTGCCCGCCAGCTCGCGCCGACCTACGTGACGATGCCGCAGGCTGCGGTGGGCGCACCGGCCGCGCCCGGCATCGCTCCGGCGGTCGTCGCCGCTCCCGCGATCGAGCATCCTGGCACCGTCAAGTCGCCGATGGTCGGCACTGCATACCTGCGCCCGGCGCCGGAGACGCCGCCCTTCGTCGACATCGGCTCGATGGTGAAATCCGGCGACAAGATCCTTCTCGTCGAGGCGATGAAGACCTTCAACGAGATCATCGCCCCCAAGGGCGGCATCGTGACCCAGATCCTCGTCGCCGACGGCGAGCCCGTCGAGTACGGCCAGGCCCTCTTCGTGATCGAATGAGGGCATGCCGGGAGATATCCTCCTCCGCGAAGCGGGGGAGGGGGACCATGCGGAGCATGGTGGAGGGGGCTGCCGCATCGGCCGTCCGCATGTGTCCTCCGCCGAGGCGAATCGCCTGATGTTCGAGAAGATCCTCATCGCCAACCGCGGCGAGATCGCATTGCGCATCCTGCGCGCGGCGAAGGAGCTCGGCATCGCGACCGTGGCGGTGCATTCGACCGCCGATTCCGAGGCGATGCACGTCAAGCTCGCCGACGAGTCCGTGTGCCTTGGACCGCCGGCGGCGCGCGATTCCTATCTCAACATTCCCTCGATCCTTGCCGCCTGCGAGATCACCGGCGCCGAGGCCGTGCATCCGGGCTACGGGTTCCTCTCGGAGAATGCCCGCTTCGCCGAGATCCTCGAGGATCACAATATCGGCTTCATCGGTCCGAAGGCCGAGCACATCCGCATCATGGGCGACAAGATCGAGGCCAAGAAGACCGCGATCAGCCTCGGCATCCCCTGCGTGCCGGGTTCGGACGGCGCCATCACCACCGACGAGGAGGGCCTCGCGGTGGCCGCCAGGATCGGCTTCCCCGTGCTGGTCAAGGCGGCGTCGGGCGGGGGAGGGCGCGGCATGAAGCTGGCGCTCACCGCCGACGACCTCTCCAACGCGCTGTCCACCGCGCGGACCGAGGCCAAGGCCGCCTTCGGCGACGACGCGGTCTATCTGGAAAAATACCTGCAGAAGCCGCGGCACATCGAGATCCAGATCCTCGGCGACGGGCAGGGCCATGCCGTCCACCTGGGCGAACGCGACTGCTCGCTGCAGCGACGCCACCAGAAGGTCTGGGAGGAAAGCCCGTCCCCTGCGCTGAACGAGCGCGAGCGCGCCCGCATCGGCGGCGTCTGCGCCAAGGCCATGCGCGACATGGGTTATTCCGGCGCCGGCACGATCGAATTCCTCTACGAGAATGGCGAGTTCTACTTCATCGAGATGAACACGCGCATCCAGGTCGAGCATCCCGTCACGGAGATGCTGACCGGATTCGACCTCGTCCACGAGCAGATCAAGATCGCCGGGGGCTCCCCGCTCACGATCGAGCAGGACGACGTGGTGTTGCGCGGCCACGCGATCGAGTGCCGCATCAACGCCGAACACCCCGCGACCTTCCGACCTTCGCCCGGCAAGATCACCTATTATCATCCGCCCGGCGGTCTCGGCGTCCGCGTCGATTCTGCCGTCTACGCCGGCTACACGATCCCGCCCTACTATGATTCGCTGGTCGGCAAGCTCATCGTGCACGGCCGCACCCGGACCGAGGCGCTGATGCGCCTGCGCCGCTCGCTCGACGAATTCATCGTGGATGGCATCGACACCACGCTGCCGCTGTTCCGCACGCTGGTGCGCAACACCGACATGCAGAACGGCGACTACGACATCCACTGGCTCGAGCATTTCCTCGAGCACCACGCCGGCGAGATCGGCACGGTGTGACAAGCAGTGGAGATCCCATCCATGACCGCTGCAGAGATCAAGAGCCTCCTGAACCTCCAGGCCCACCCCGAGGGCGGCTGGTATCGCGAGACGTTCCGCGACGCGGTCGAGATCGACGGCCGCTCCGCCTCCACCGCCATCCTGTTCCTGCTCGACGTCGGGGAGGTGTCGGAATGGCACCGCGTCGATGCCGCCGAGGCCTGGCACTGGCACGCCGGTGCGCCCCTGGTCATCACGATCAGCCCCAACGGCCACGACGCCGGCGCGCAGCACCTCGGTCCCGACCTCGCCGCTGGCCAACGCCCGCAGGTCGTGGTGCCGGCCGGCCATTGGCAGACGGCGACCAGCCTCGGCGCCTGGACGCTGGTCGGCTGCACCGTGGCGCCGGGCTTCCGCTTCGAGGGTTTCGAGCTGGCCCCGCCCGGCTGGCGGCCCGTGCCGCGAGGGTAGGGCATCGATCTCGCACTGCAATAGAACGCTTGCGCCCTCAAGGTGCTGCTGTACCGTTCGGGCGTTGATGATTCTCTGTCCGGTGGGACGACGCGATGACCGAGCCCGTCCCGATCCGACCGACGCGCCAGCCCTCGCCCTATGCCGGGCTGCTCGAAGGGGCTTATCGCCCATGTACCGAACTGCCCGAGGCCATGCGGGCGCTTCTCGAAACCTTGGCGATCCGAGAGCAGATCCCCGCCGAGCCCGCTCTGGCCGCGTCGCGACGCTAGCGGCATCGACGAAGCGGCCCTTTTTCTCAAGTCACGCTCGCAACCGGCTCCCCCGCTCCATCATCAGAGCCGAACAGGAAGGCGGATGATCGTCCGGTGCGGGCCGACAAGAAGCCGCCGAACATAAGATGGTGCGGCCAAGAGGACTCGAACCTCCACCGGTCTCCCGACTAGCACCTCAAGCTAGCGCGTCTACCAATTCCGCCATGGCCGCATCGGCGCCACGGGAGACCCGTACCGCGCGAGGGCTGCCGTCTAGCAAATCGCCTCGGGAGTGACAAGCGCTTCGACGGCGGCAGTGCCTTCGTGTCGCCGACCGCGCGCGCGACGCGGCTGGACGGGCCAGAAGACGTCGGTTGAATTACCAAAGACGCCGGGCGATGGCGATCAAGCCTGTCCTCGGCCCTTGCGAGCCTCGCCGTGAGGCCCATTATGCCAAAGCGAACCGCCGGTCCCATCTTCGTCCGGGCGCTTCGAGCCAAGGTCTTCCATGCGAACCGATCAAGCCCAGCCCGTCCGTCTCGCCGACTATCGCGTGCCGGACTACCTCGTCGACACGGTCGCGCTCGACGTGCGGCTCGACCGTCACGAGACGATGGTTCGCTCGCGCCTCGCGGTCCGGCCCAACCCGGAGGGGCGCCCCGGCGTCCCGCTGGTGCTAGACGGCGACGAACTGGTCCTTCTGCAGGTCTCGCTCGACGGGCACGCCGTCGCGGCCGACGCCCATCTCGCCACGCCGGATCAGCTCACGCTGTACGTGCCGCCTCGGCAGCCGTTCGTGCTGGACATCACGACGCGGCTCGACCCGGCGGCCAACCTGACGCTGATGGGCCTCTATCGCTCCGGCAGCGCCTATTGCACGCAATGCGAGGCCGAGGGCTTCCGCCGCATCACCTATTTCCTCGACCGCCCCGACGTCCTCAGCGTCTACACCGTGCGTCTCGAGGCCGAGCGGGCCGAGGCGCCGGTGCTTCTCTCCAACGGCAACCCGCAGGAGTCCGGCGTCGTCGAGGGCACGGACCGGCATTTCGCGGTCTGGCACGATCCCCATCCCAAGCCCTGCTACCTGTTCGCGCTGGTCGGGGGCGACCTCGCGTTGATCGCCGATAAGTTTTGCACCGCGTCGGGCCGCGAGGTGCGCCTCGGCATCTACGTCGAGCCGGGCAAGGAAGATCGCGCCGATTACGCGATGGACTCGCTGAAGCGCTCGATGCGCTGGGACGAGGAGGTGTTCGGCCGCGAATACGACCTCGACGTCTTCAACATCGTCGCCGTCTCCGACTTCAACATGGGCGCGATGGAGAACAAGGGCCTCAACGTCTTCAACGACAAATACGTGCTGGCCTCGCCCGCCACCGCCACCGACGGCGACTATGCCGGGATCGAGACGGTGATCGCTCACGAGTACTTCCACAACTGGACCGGCAATCGGATCACCTGCCGCGACTGGTTCCAGCTCTGCTTGAAAGAGGGGCTGACGGTCTTCCGCGACCACGAGTTCTCGGCCGACATGCGCTCGCGCCCGGTCCGCCGCATCGCCGACGTCAGGGCGTTGCGCGCCAGCCAGTTTCCCGAGGACGCCGGGCCGCTGGCGCACAACGTGCGGCCCAACGTCTACCGCGAGATCAACAACTTCTACACCGCGACGATCTACGAGAAGGGCGCGGAAGTCATCCGCATGCTGAAGGTGCTGATCGGCGACGACGCGTTCCGCCGCGGCATGG
>CAXTVT010000126.1:0-6908 GCA_964247745.1 uncultured Beijerinckiaceae bacterium | reverse complement strand
GCCGCGTCGGCGTGGAAGATCGCGATCATCTCGTCGGTCAGCGCGCGGATCGGGACACCGCGCTCGGCGGCCCGCGCGTTGATCTTGTCGTCGACGTCGGTGATGTTGCGCACGTAGCGGACATGGTCGGCGCCGTAGGTGTGACGCAGCAACCGGAACAGCACGTCGAACACGATCAGCATGCGGCCGTTGCCGATGTGGAGCTGGTCGTAGACCGTCGGACCGCAGGCGTAGACCCGCACGTCGGCCGAATCGATCGGGACGAAATCCTCCCTGCGACGGGTCAGCGTGTTGTGGAAGCGCAGTGTCATGACGGTCTCGCGGTGTCACCCGTGTCACCGGCGCGGCGTGACAGTGTCAAGGCGTCGGCGTGCCCTCGCTCGCCCTCGTTGGACTGCTGAAAAGGCGCTCGCTGCGGCCGATCGATCGTGACTCAGCCTCGGGTCGGACGAGCGGCCGGATGCCTGTCAGCGACATGAGCGCCGAGCCGCGGCCGCAGCATTCTCTCAACGCGAGACGAACGCTGAGAACGACCTTGGCGCCGACACTCTTCGAGAATCGACCGACATGGACACGCTGGCTCGGATTGCCTCTTTCGATGGGCTGCCAGGAATGTCGGGCAGTGTGGCAGGAAGGTGATATCCTTTCGACCCGACCGTGTTCATGCTTGTTTCGAAATTTACTCGAGCGGCGGGGCCGAGCGTGATCAAGAAATTCCTGGTGGCCTGTGCAGGCGCGGCTCTCACGGCGACCGCCGCGAGCGCGGCCGACCTGCCGAGCCGGCGCGCGCCGCCGGTCTACGTGCCACCGGTGGTCGCCGTCCCCTACAGCTGGAGTGGCCTCGAGTTCGGCCTGACGACGAGCTACTCGTTCAGCGGCACCAAGAACGTCACCACGACGCCGTTCGGCGGCACGTTCGGCGCGCCGGGCTTCGCTTCGCTGAACAAGTCCGGTTTCGACACCGTCGGTGGCGGCGTCGCCTACAACTACCAGTTCCATCCCGGCTCGGGCGTCGTCATCGGCGGCGCCGCCGACGTAAACTATTTCAACCTCACGAAATTCGCTTATGGGGTCAACAACGGCGGCACCGGCGGCAATTACGAACAGCGTGTCGCCTACATCGGCACGGCCAATGGTCGTCTGGGCTACGCGTTCGATCGCGTCCTGGTTTACGGCGTCGGCGGCTTCGCGTATGGCGAAGTGCACGATGCGGCCTACCTGTTTTCCGGCAACAGCACGTCGGCCTACTACGGCACGTCCGGCAACATTTCAAAGGGCTACGATTACGGTGGTGGCATCGAATACGCCATCCCCGCCGACAGCTTCCTGAACTACCTGTCGGTCGACAAGCTTCTCGGCAAGGTGATGGGCGGCAACAAGTTCACCGCGCTCAGCTTCCTCGACGCGCTCTCGTCCACCCTGCGCGTCGAATTCGTCCATTACGACCTCGGCACCCGTACGGTCGTCTCCACCAGCACGGTCGGCAACCCGGGCGGCTTCGTCAACCGCTTCCGGACCGAGGGCAACGTCCTCCGTTTCGGCCTGGGCTACAAGTTCGACGGCTCGGCGCCTGCCCCGGTCGTCGCCCGTTACTGACCGGCATCTCTTCTTCTGGCATCGCTTCATCGACGTCATCGAGCCCGGCCCATCGGCCGGGCTTTCTTATATCCGGGCATGGCACGACCATTTCGCATGATCGTTCGCAACGCGGCCCGCGCGGCGATCCGGTTCTACCAAGCGACGCTGTCCGCCGTGATCGGCCGCCAGTGCCGTCACCTGCCGACCTGCTCCACCTATGCCGACGAGGCGATCGATCGTCATGGCCTCTGGGCCGGCGGCTGGATGGGCGCAGCGCGGATCTGCCGCTGCCATCCCTGGGGTACGGCCGGCCTCGATCCGGTACCGGCGACGCTGCCACCCGCCGCTCGCTGGTATACGCCTTGGCGTTACGGGTCTTGGCGTCGGCGCTCCGTCATCGAGGGCGGCTGGTGAAGAACGGCTGAACGTCGTCTTCCACACCGGTTCAGACGGTGAGTTCTAGGGTTTGGTCACGCTCGAGAGAGAGCGCTTCGACAAACCAAGGACCATACGATGATCACCCGCAAGCTTCTCGCCGCTCTGGTCGGCCTCTCGCTCGCCGCCGGAACGCTGGGCACCGCGTCCGCCCAGACCGCTACCCCGACGCCCACCCAATCGGCCAGCCCGTCCGACGCCATGGCGCCCACGACCGCCGCGAAGAGCGACGTCACGAAGAAGGCGCCGATCCGCAAGCATCACGTTCGCATGACGTCGAAAACCCATCGCAAGCACGTCTCGCTGCGCACGACCAAGCATGTCGCTGCGAATCATGCCGCGCACCGGCATCTCGCCGCCGGAAAGCCGGCAGTCGGCAAGCGCATCGGCCTGAAGGTGGCCCAGCACGCGAACAAGCGCCTCCGTCTCTCGCACCTCGTGAAGCGCGAAACGCCCAAGCACGTCTGATCGGACCGCCTTCGAGGATTCGCCGCCGCCGCGCCTTGCGACGGCGGCGCTTTGCGTCTTGATGCCGGCTCGAGCCCGGAGCCCTCATGACGACCTGCAACGGCCGCACCGCCGATCATGCCATCGAGCCGCTGTTCCTCGAGCGGTGGTCGCCGAGGAGCTTCACCGGCGAGATCATGCCCGATCCGGAGCTGTTCCGGCTCTTCGAGGCGGCACGTTGGGCGCCCTCCTCGTCCAACCGACAGCCTTGGCGCTTCCTCTATGCCAAGAACGACAGCCCGGATTGGCCCTCGTTCTTCGACATCCTGAACCCAGGCAACCAGCGCTGGGCGAACCAGGCTTCGGTCCTCGTCGCCGCGGTGTCGAAACGCACGTCCCCCGTCAGGGACAGCGACGAGGTACGCGAGAACTACAGCCACAGCTTCGACGCGGGAGCGGCCTGCATGAGCCTGGCGCTGCAGGCGGCTGCGATCGGCTGGGCCGCCCATGCGATGGCCGGCTTCGATCTGGCTCGAGCCACCGCGACTCTCCAAGTGCCGGAGGACTACCGGATCGAGTGCATGATCGCCGTCGGTCGTCGGCTCGAGAACCCTGATGCGCCCGCGCAGCCGAATGGCCGCGCGCCCCTGGCGAGCTTCGTGCGCGCGGGTCGGTTCGGCGGCTGAGAACGATGCGCCACCCGCGGCGTTCGCGGTCACGCCATGGGACATCACCAATGATCACCGACGATGCTGCCTACCCGCCGCTCAACATTCCCAAGCCCATCGCGGAAGGCGTGTGGGTCGTCGACGCCACACCGATCCGGGCCATGAACGTGATGGTCGTGCCGCTGCGCATGACGATCTTCAAGCTCTCCGGCGGTGAACTGCTGATCTACTCGCCGACGCAGTACCGCGAGACGCTGCACACCGCCATCGAGGCGCTTGGACCGATCAAGCACGTCGTCGCGCCGAGTACCGGCCACTGGATGTTCGTGCAGGAATGGCAGCGGAAATGCCCCGAGGCCAAGACTTGGGCCGTGCCCGAACTCGCCGGACGCAAGGCCGTCCGCGCGGCCGGCCTCCGTTTCGATGCGCTGCTTGGGCCGCAGCCGCCCCAGGAGTGGGCAGGCCAGATCGAGCACGTGCTCTTCCGCGGACCTGGCTACGGCGAGCTCGACATGTTTCACGAGGCAAGCGGCACGCTCGTCGTCGCGGACGCGGTGCTCGAAGTCCACGCCAAAAGCCTGCCGCCGCTCTCGCGCGCGATGGCGCTCGCCGCCGGCATCTGTACGCCGATCGGTCGCGCGCCGGTGCAGCTGCGCGCCCTGCTCTCGCTCAATCGCGAAGCCAATGCCGCGGCCGCGCGGCAGCTCGTCGCCTTGGCCCCGCGGCGCCTCGTGCCGGCGCACGGCGCCATCGTCGGGTCCGACGTCGCCGAGCACCTGCGCCACTCGCTAGATTGGCTCGAAGGCGACCGCGCGATGCCGATCGGTCTGACGCTCGCCGGCGTCGGTGCGCTGGCGGTCGCCACCGTGCTCTGGGTCAACAGAGAGCCGCCCCGACGACGGCGCATCAGCCGGCGCTAGACGAAGGCCATGGTCGAGGCCATCGTCCCGGTCCGCGCGAAGCGGATGCTTGGTGTTGAGGCGACGCTTGATGCCCGAGATCTGGCGAGCGACACGCTCTCTGCACGCATCGCGGCTCGCCGAAGACCCGCTCGTCGAGGGCGCCGCAACCATCGGCCGCGCTCGACAAGCCCAGCGGGTCGTTGCAGATAGACGCCTCTCCCGAAAGACCAGTAATCCGTGACCGATCTCAAGCGCGCCGTCTCCGAACTTCGAAAAGGCGGCTCTTTCACCCTGTCCTCGGTGCCGGAAGGGTTCGACGCCTTCTGCGTCGCCGACCTCGCCCATTCGCTCGCCCGCGACGCCGAGAAACGAGCCGTGGTGTTCGTGCACGTCGCCCGCGACGAGACGCGCGCCCGCGCCTTCAACGAAGCCTTGGCCTTCGCCGCTCCCGACATCGAGGTGATCGACCTGCCGGGCTGGGACTGCCAGCCCTACGATCGCGTCTCGCCGAACGCCTCGATCTCGGCGCGCCGGATGACGGCGCTCGCGCGGCTGGCCCGCTCACGCTCGTCGGAGGAACGGCCGCGCATCCTCTCGACAACGGTTGCGGCGGTGCTGCAGAAGGTGCCGCCTCTCGCGAAAGTGGCGCAGGACACGTTTTCGGCGGCGCCGGGCAATGCCATCGACATGGATAAGCTCGTCGAATGGCTGGAGATCAACGGCTTCGTGCGCAGCGCCACGGTTCGCGACACCGGCGAATACGCCGTGCGCGGCGGCATTCTCGACCTGTTCGCGCCCGCGCTCGCCGAACCGATCCGGCTCGACTTCTTCGGCGACACGCTGGAGTCGATCCGCACCTTCGATCCTGAAACGCAGCGTACCGTCGGGCAGCTCAAGGCGCTCGACCTCGTGCCGATGAGCGAGGTGCAATTGACCACCGCCGCCATCAAGCGCTTCCGGCAGGCCTACACGTCGGAGTTCGGGGGCCAGACCCGCGGCGACGTGCTCTACGAGGCGATCAGCGAGGGCCGCCGCAGCCCCGGCCTCGAGCACTGGCTGCCGCTGTTCTACGACAACCTCGATCCGATCTTCGCCTACACCGGCGACGCTCCGCTGGTGCTCGATCCCAGCGCCCGGGAGGCGGCGAGCGAGCGTCTCGCGCAGATCGAGGATTATTACGACGCCCGCAAGGGCGCCCACGACAAGGCGCCGGCGCATTCCTCCTACAAGCCGCTGGCCCCGGGCCTGCTCTACCTCGACGAGAAGAAATGGCTGAAGCGGCTGGAGGAGAAATCGACGATCCAGGTGGTCGCCGGCGCCCATCCCGAAGGCCGCGGCCTCGTCATCGACGCCGCAGGTCATACCGGCCGCAACTTCGCGCCCGAGCGGGCCGACGAAGGCAAGAACGTCTTCGCCGCCACCGTCGAGCACGTCCGCGCGCTGCAGGAGAAGGGTCGGCACGTGATCCTCGCCGCCTGGTCGGACGGCTCGCGCGAGCGTCTCGCCGGCGTGTTGGCCGACCATGACATGGCCGACACCCAGGTCGTCGCCTCGCTCAGCCAAGCGCTGCACTACAAGCGCAAGAAGGTGTGCCTCGCCGTGTTCGGGCTGGAGCAGGGGTTCGAGGCCGGCGACATCGCGGTGATCTCCGAGCAGGATATCCTCGGCGACAGGCTGGTTCGCAAGCGCAAGAACGCCAAGCGGGCACAGAACTTCATCAGCGAGATCGGGTCGATTTCGGCCGGCGACATCGTCGTCCATGCCGATCACGGCATCGCCCGTTTCCACGGTCTCGAGCCCATCGAGGCTGGAGGCGTTCGCCACGATTGCCTTGAGCTGCACTACGCCGACAACGTCAAGCTCTACCTGCCCGTCGAGAACCTCGAGCTGCTCTCGCGCTACGGCTCCGAGAACACCGAGGTGCAGCTCGACCGGCTCGGGGGCGCCTCCTGGCAGAAGCGCAAGGCGCGCATGCGCAAGCGCGTGCTGGAGATGGCCGCCGGCCTCATCAAGATCGCTGCCGCCCGCGCCACCAGCCCGGCGCCCAAGCTGGCGCCGCCGGACGGGCTCTACGCCGAGTTCTGCGCCGGCTTCCCCTATGACGAGACGGAGGACCAGGGGAACGCGATCGACGCCACGCTGGAGGATCTCGCGGCCGGGCACCCGATGGACCGGTTGATCTGCGGCGACGTCGGTTTCGGCAAGACCGAGGTGGCGATGCGTGCCGCCTTCGCCTGCGCCATCAACGGCAAGCAGGTCGCGGTGGTGGTGCCGACGACGCTGCTGGCGCGCCAGCATTTCAGGAATTTTTCCGAGCGCTTCGCCCACCTGCCGATCAAAGTGATGCAGATCTCGCGGATGGCCACCGCGCCGGACCTGCGCGTCGCCAAGGCTGGAGTCATGTCCGGCGACGTCGACATCGTCGTGGGCACCCATGCCGTGCTGGGCGCCGGCGTGTCCTTCAAGGACCTCGGCCTGGTGATCGTCGACGAGGAGCAGCACTTCGGCGTCAAACACAAGGAGCGGTTGAAGGACATGCGTGCCGAGGTGCACGTGCTGACCCTCTCCGCGACGCCGATCCCACGCACGCTGCAGCTCGCCATGACCGGCGTGCGCGACCTCTCCATCATCGCCACGCCGCCGGTCGATCGGCTGGCCGTGCGCACCTTCGTCACGCCGTTCGACGAGCTGCTGGTGCGCGAGGCCCTGCTGCGCGAGCGCTATCGCGGCGGCCAGAGTTTCTACGTCTGCCCACGCATCGAACATATCGACGAGGCCCTGGCCTTCCTCCGCCAGGCGGTTCCCGAGGCCAAGATCGTGGTCGCGCACGGCCAGATGCCGCCGACCGAGCTCGAGGACAAGATGGCGGCCTTCTACG
>CAXTVT010000125.1:0-7063 GCA_964247745.1 uncultured Beijerinckiaceae bacterium | reverse complement strand
CGATGTCGAAGGCGGTGCCGTGGTCGGGCGACGTGCGCACGAAGGGCAGGCCGAGGGTCACGTTGACCGCCGTGTCGAAGGCCAGCGTCTTGATCGGGATCAGCGCCTGGTCGTGGTACATGGTCACGCAGACGTCGTAGCGGGCGCGGGCGGCGGCGTGGAACAGCGTGTCGGCCGGGTGCGGACCGCTCACGAGGAGACCCTCGTCGCGCAGCCGTGCCAACGCCGGGACCAGCACGTCGAGTTCCTCGCGCCCGATATCGCCGCCCTCACCGGCGTGCGGGTTGAGTCCGGCGACGGCGATGCGCGGCCTCGCCAGTCCGAAGCGCCGGGTCATGTCGGCGGCCAAGGTGCGCACCGTGGCCGCGATCAGCGATGCCGTGACGAGGCCGGGCACGCTCGCCAGCGGGACGTGGACCGTCATCGGCACGACGGCCAGCGCGGGCGACCACAGCAGCATGACCGGTTTGGTGGTCACGCCCCAATGGCGTCGCGACAGCTCGCCCATGAACTCGGTCTGGCCGGGATGGGAATAGCCGACCCGATGCAGGATCTCCTTCGAGACAGGTAGAGTGACGACGGCGGCCGCCTCGCCGCGACGCACCAGCTCGACGGCACGCTCCATGGACGCGATCGTGCCCGGGGCGTCGGCGGGATCGGGAACGCCGGACACGCCGCGGGTGACCGTGTCGAGCGGCAACACGGGAAGGGCGCGCGGGAACAGCGCGTTGGCCTGGGCCGGACGGCTCGCTTCCATCGGGACGTCGAGGTCCAGCGCGGCGGCAGCGGCACGGCAATGCGCGAGATCGGCGACGAGCAGGAAAGGCGGAGTGGCGGCATCGCGGGCGCGCCAAGCCTTGAAGGCGACCTCCAGCCCGATGCCCGAGGGATCCCCGCGGGTCAGCGCGAGCGGCGAAGTCACCGCCGCTCGATCACGGCGTGGGACCGCATGTCCTTGTACTTGGCATCGATCTCCTGGTCGTAATGAACGCCGAGGAGTCGCTCGGAGATCTCCTTGCGCAGCTCGTCGTCGTTGCGCGACGTGGAGCGGTCGCACAGCGCGATCAGCTCGATCCCGTTCGGCGACCGGCTCGGGCCGGTGAGATGGCCGATCGGCAGCTTGTCCAGAACATCCTTGATGCCGTCACCGAGCTGCGCCGAGCTGCGCACGAGCTTCTCGCGGACGGCGACCCCGGGCAGCGACTTGGCGTACGGGATGCCGGTGTCGCAGCTCGTGAACCGGGCGCGCAGCGCTTCGGCTTCCTTGGCGCGGGCGGCGAGCGCGGGCTGGGTCTCGCCGGGGTCGACGGTGAACACCACCTGACGGATCGTGTAGTTCACCACGCCGCCGGTGCCTTTGCCGCTTTTCTCCTTCGCGAGTTCCTGACGGACCTGGACTTCGCTCGCCTCGACGCCCTTGTTCAACGCACGGATCAGGACGGCGTAGCCCAATTCCCCTTTGAGGTACGTGTTGGCTTGGCTCTGCATGACGCCGGCGTGGCCGATGTCGTTGGCGAGCTGCTGGGGCGAGACCTTCATCTTCTTGCCCAGGACCTGCAACTCCTCCGGCACCTCCTCGTCCTTGATCACGATGCCGAAACGGCCGGCCTCGCGCGTCTTGAGACGGGTCTGGATCATGCTCTCGATGGCGGCATCGCGAGTCGCGGGCTTGTGCAGGGCGCGCAGCAGCTTCATGCGCTGCTCGATGTCGATCGACGTGATCGGATCGCCGTTGACTGACGCGACGATGGCCTGCGCCCGCACCGCGCAGGGCGCGACGGCCGTGGCCACGCAGAGAGCGAGGCCGGCGCAGTACCGGGAAAAGGCGTGAGCGATGAAGCCTGAGCGCATGGGTCTCGATGGTGTGGCGGGGCGAGCGGTCTGTTGTTTTGCAAAAACTCGGCGCTTTTCGGGCGCGGCTCAGCGAACGCCGTCGAGACCGCTCGTCGTCGTGGTGTCGAGGGTCGACTTCGAGAACTTGGCATCGCCGAGCGTGCGCAGCTGCAGGGAGACCAGCACGGTCTGGTTGCGCTCGAAAGAGCCGGCGCCGTTGTCCTGGTAGATCGACGTGTAGTTGACCGTGAAGGTCGTGCATTCGTCGTTGTAGCCGGCGCCGACGCCGAGCGCGGCGACGGCGAACGGGCCGGGATTATCGTAGCCGATGATCGACGCCGGATAGAGGTGGCGGCTCATGTCGAACGTGACGTTGCCCTGCGCGAAATAGTTCTTGGTGAAATTGTACTTGCCGACGATGGCGAGGCCCTCGCGACGCACGTCGTAGCCGATGACCGGCTGGGCCTGGTAGTTGGCGAACTGGATGCCGCCGGTCAGGGCGCCGAGATTGAGGTTGGCCGTGGCGTCGACCCGGCGATTTTCAAGCGTCCGCTGGTCGAACCGCGCTTGCGTTCCGAACGAGATCAGCGGCAGAGGCGACACCGTCCCGCCGATGACGTAGTCCGAGAGGCGATGGTCGAGCCCGGAGCTGAGGCCGATGTTGGCCGCATCGGGCGTCGCGTAGGCGTTCGTGCCGGCGACCTGCGCGGACTGTCCGGCGACGATTCGGGCGTAGCCGCCGTTCTTGAAGGTGAAGCCTGTCTGGAAGCCGTAATTGGCCCGCACGCCCGTCTCGAAGCGGTCGTAGCCGGAGAATTTGTTCCAGTCGAAGAGGTTCGAGGAGTCGAAGACGAGGCTCTGGGAATCGAGATTGACCAGCGTGCGCGTGCCGATCTGGTTGTCCGGCCGGGCGATGATCTGCCCGATCGGCTCGAAGATCAGCGAGCCGAGCGCGGAGCGATAGAAGAACGGGTAGCGATATTCGACGCCGACGCCGGGAATGACGTTGGCCGTGGTGCCCGAGCCGCCCGGGAGGAAGTTCAGCTGCGAGGCGTTGGAGTAGGTCGTGGAGTTGCCGCCGTTGGCGAAGCTGTAGGAGTTGGTGGTGTTCAGGTCGAGCGTCTCGGCGTTGACGCGGGCGAAGGCGAACGGCGTCCAGACTTCGCCGATCTGATCGATGAACTTGCGCTGGTAGGTGACCTGACCCGTGGCGCGCGTGTAGTCGCCGCCGATGCCGCGGAGCAGGCAGGAGGTCCCGCTGGTGCGGCCGGGCTGGTAGCTGTTGCAGACGTCGTAGAGGCCGTAGGCGGAATCCAGCGTTCGCGGCCCGACCGACTGGTAGGCCGCCGATTGCGCCGAAAGGCTCGTCAGGTTGAAATCGACCTCGACCTGCCCGCCGATGCCGCGGGTCTTTGCCGGATCTAGGTCGATCGTGCGGTTGTAGTCGAGGACCGGATGCGCGATCGGCTGCTGCGCCTGGATGTCGTGCGACGACAGCCCCTCGATGTAGTAGCCGCGCAGGTCGAAAAAGCTGCGCTCGCCTTGGCCTGTCAAGTAGATCGTGGAAATCGACTCAGAGAAATAGTTGGCGGAGATCGTGCTCGAGGGCACGGCATAATCGTACAGGTAGTACTTGTCTGACAGCGCGGTGATGTTCCAGCCGAACTTCCAATCGTTGTTGATCGAGAAGTCGCCTTTGGTGTTGATGTCGCCACGCAGGGAGCGGTCGCCGGCGCCATAGGGCCCCGGCGTGAAGGCACTGGGCTGTGCCTCGTCGATGCCCGATGCCCGGATGTAATACATGCCGTCCGCGGTGCGCTGGCGGAACTCGCCTGCACCGAAGAAGCCCTGCTGGGTGAACGCGGTCGGCGTCAGCGTCAGGTCGTAGTCGGGTGCCAGGTTGAAGAAGATCGGCACGCCCACGCCGTAGCCGAGCTGCGACCGGTAGAGCGTTTGCGGCGACAGCACGCCGGACTTCTTCTCAACGGTCGGATCGGGGGCCGAGAGGAACGGCGTGTAGGCGACGGGAATGCCGAGGAACTCGAGATACGCGTTCTCGTAGTAGACCATCCGCTCTTCGTCTTTATGGATGATCTTCTTGGCTCGGACCCGCCAGAGTGGGGGCCGCTCGGGATGGTCCTTGCAGGCGTCGCAGGCCGTGTAGGTGCCTTTCTCGAAGACGCTGTCGCCGGCGATGCGCTCCATGCGCGGCGCCGAAAAATGGGTCTTGTCCTTGGTGTCGGCGCGCAGGCTGTCGGCGAAGCCGTCGCGGAAGTCGTCGGTGAGGTCGAACTGCTCGCCGTGGTAGATCGTGCCGTCCTTCTCGGTCAGCTTGGCGTGACCGGTGGCGACGAGGCGCTTGGTGGCCTTGTCGTAGACGACCTTGTCGGCTTCCAGGGTGCGGCCGTCGTAGTAGATACGGACGTTGCCCTCGGCGGAAACCGTGTTCTTGTCCTCGTTCTGGACGAGCTGGTCGGCCTCCACCAGCATCTTGGCGTCGCTCTTGCGCGCCTCGGCGGGCTTGGCGGATCCGCCGAGCGCCTGGGCGCTGGCCGGCAGCGACGGCAGCGCCATCGTCAGGACGAGCGTCGCCGAGGTCAGGACGATCGAACGCGCCGCCGCCGCGATGCGCGACAGGGTTCGCGCGCCGCGCGTCGTCGGCTCGTAGGGGGCCCCCCGGCACCCCATCAACCGTCCTCCTGGTTCAGCAGTGCCAACGCCCCGAGCATGCTGGCCACGATGGCCGGCGACCACGCCGCGACCGGCGGGCTGAGCACGCCCGACCCGCCGAGATCTCCAACGAATTTCGTCGCCACGTAGAGCACGAACCCGGCCGCGATGCCACCGCCCACGAATTTACCGATGCCACCAAACCGGAAGAACCTTAAGGAAAAGGCGGCCGCGATCAGGGTCATGGCGACGAGCAGCAGGGGCCGCGCGAGCAGCGTCTGGAATTGCAGGCGATAGCTCGCCGCGTCGAGCCCGGCGCTCTCGGCTTCGTCGCGCAGGGCTGGCAGCTCCCAGAACGGCACCGCCTCCGCCGACATCGAGCCATCGACGGCTTGTCCCGGCTTGAGCGTCGTGGCGAGCAGGTAGGTGCCCGCCTGGCGCGGCTCCTCGCCCGGCTGGGTGATCTCGGCATTCAGCAGACGCCAGACGCCGGTCTGCAGCACCGCCCCGCTGGCCTTGATGCGCTCGGAAAAGTGACCGTCCTGATCGTAGACGTAGGCGGTGACGTCCGTGAGGCTGTTGTTCTTGTCGGCTCCCGTGCGGGCACGCAGGATCGACTCGCCGTCGATGCCGGTCTGGCGGACCCAGATCTCGGGCTTGGCCCCGCTCGAGGCGTCTTCGCCGAAAATGGCTGTCTCCATCATGTCGGCGCGCTGCTTCATCAGCGCCGACATCGGGTTGAGCGCGGCGACCGAGGCGACGCCGAGCAAAAGCGCGATCACGACCGGCGGTCCCAAGAACTGCCAGACCGACACACCGGAGGCACGGGCCACCAGCAGCTCCAGCTTGCGGGTGAGATTGAGGAACACGGCCATCGAGCCGAAGAGGACGCAGAACGGCAGCACCTGCTCTGAGACGGACGGCGTGCGCAGGAACGACAGAAACGCCACCTTGCCGGTGGTGATCCCGGCGATGTTGCCCGTGCGGCGCAGCAGTTCCACGAAATCGATCACGAAGACGAGGCTGAAAATCGTCGCGAACACGGCGAGGATCATCCGCAGAAATCGGGACGACAGGTAGCGGCCGAGGGTCAGGCCGATCATGGCGTGGCGCCGTTCATGCCCTGCCTTAACGCATCATCCGCGGCGCGAGCGAGGCGAAGCCGCCGATGAAACAATCGTGATCGGCTGCCGCGGACCGGCGCAAGACGATGATTCTGGAAGCTGGGCGATTTGGCATGAGACGTACCGGATCGACTCTGCGGCGACCCACCGCGGGCGTAGCCATGGCTTAGGCCCGTGGCACGCGAGGGCCTAGTGTGCGCAGGCCACACAACCGAGCAACCGGCTTGCCCAAACGAGGCTTGCCTCCCCGGTGCCGGATATTAAAGATGCCGGCCATTGCGCCAGCCGCCGCGCGGTGCCGCCCTGAGCGGCGACGCGGCACCAAGGGAACGAGATGTCCGAGACCATAAAGATCGATTATGCCGCGCTCGCCGATGCCGAGGCCGAGAGTGGCCGGACGCTGGTCGTCTTCGCCTCGGGCGATCTCGCCTTCGCCGAGAGGACGGCGGCGGTGCTCGGCGAAGCCGGCACGGCGCTGGTGAAGAAGGCCGCGGGCGCCGCCAAGTTCAAGGGCAAGACGGGCAGCGCCCTCGACATCATCGCGCCCGTCGCGGTCGCGGCCGACCGCCTGCTGGTCATCGGTGTCGGCAGCGGAGGGAAGCCGGCCGAGGAGACCCAGGCCGCGGGCTCCGATTCCGCCCAGGCGGCCGGCAAGGACAAGCCGCTGGAGCCGACCAATCTCGGCGGCATGGTCGCGGGCAAGGTCGGTCGTGGAACCTCGGCGACCGTGCTCTTCGATCTCCCGCGCGAACTGCCGGACGCCCGGCGGTCCCTGGCCGATTTCGCCACTGGCCTTAGGCTGCGCGACTACAAGTTCGACACCTACAAGACCAAGAAGAAGAAAGACGAGCCTGAGGACGAGTCCGCCACCAGGATCACCATCGCGGTGGCCGATCCGACCCACGCCGGCAACGGCCATGACCCTGTCGCGGAGGGGGTCATCACGGCTCGTCAGCTCGTCAACGAGCCGCCGAACGTGCTGTACCCCGAGGCCTTCGCCGACCGCGTCGGCTTCCTGCGGGACCTGGGCGTCGAGGTGGACGTGCTCGACATCGCGGCAATGGAGACCCTCGGCATGGGTGCCATCGTCGGCGTGTCGCAGGGCTCCGCGCGGCCGGGCCGCATCGTGATCATGCGATGGAACGGCGCCGATGCGGGCGCCGAGTCCAAGCCGATCGCCTTCATCGGAAAAGGCGTGACCTTCGACACCGGCGGCATCTCCATCAAGCCCTCGAGCGGCATGGAGGACATGAAGGGCGACATGGCCGGCGCGGCCTGCGTCGTCGGCTTGATGCAGGCGCTGGCCGGCCGCAAGGCCAAGGCCAACGTGATCGGCGCCATCGGCATCGTCGAGAACATGCCGGGTCCCGACGCCCAGCGCCCCGGCGACATCGTCACCTCGATGTCGGGCCAGACCATCGAGATCATCAACACCG
>CAXTVT010000124.1:0-7121 GCA_964247745.1 uncultured Beijerinckiaceae bacterium | reverse complement strand
TGTTGGCGAGCGTGATGCGCTTCATGTGCGGGCACAGGTTGCACGGCCGCACGAAGTCGAGCTCGGGATATTGCGCGGAGACGTTGTCGGACATCGAACATTCCGTCAGCAGCATCACCTTGGGCGGCCGCCTGGTTGCGACGTAGTCGATCATCGCCGCGGTCGAGCCGGAGAAATCGGCCTCGTCGCAGACGCTCGGCGGGCATTCGGGATGCGCCAGCACGGTCACGCCGGGATAGGCGTCGCGGAACTCGCGGACCTCGGCCGGCGTGAACTTCTCGTGCACCTCGCAATGGCCCGGCCAGGTGATCATCTCGACGCCGGTCTGGCGGCCGATGTTCTGCGCCAGGTACTCGTCGGGGATCATGATGACGCGCGGCACGCCGAGACTCTCGACCACCTTCACCGCGTTGCCCGAGGTGCAGGTGATGTCGCATTCCGCCTTCACCGCGGCGGACGTGTTGACGTAGACCACGACCGGCACGCCCGGGTTTTGCGCCTTCAGCATGCGCACGTCGGCCGGGGTGATGGAATCAGCCAGCGAGCAGCCGGCCCGCATGTCGGAGATCAGCACCGTGCGGGCCGGGTTGAGCAGCTTCGCCGTCTCCGCCATGAAATGGACGCCGGCGAGCACGATGACGTCGGCGTCGCTTTCCTGCGCCATGCGCGCGAGGGCGAGCGAGTCGCCGACGAGATCCGACACGCAGTGGAAGATCTCCGGCGTCTGGTAGTTGTGGGCCAGGATGACGGCGTTCTTCTCGCGCTTCAGCCGCAGAATGGCGTCCATGTCGGAGGCGTAGGCCGGCCATTCGAAGGCCGGGATGAAGCGGCTGACGCGGTCGTAGAGACCCGCGGTGCGCCCCAGGGCGCCCCTCGCGTCGCTCCCTGGGAGAGCGGTCTGCATGGCCTTATACTCCAAACGAGCATTTCTCTGTTGCGGAATTTGGAGGCCGGTAATCATTTCGTCAAGACCATGTCACGGAATCAGTCGCTCGGGCGATGGCGCCGCTCGATCGTTTGGCCATCTCCCCTTGCGGGAGAAGGGAGAGCTCACCCCACGCTGCCCTCGTCGAGGGCGACCGTCTTGACCAGCGCCCGCACCGGTCTGCCGATCCCGAGCCCGAGGTCGTGCACCGCCCGTCGCGTCACCAGCGCGGCGAGCTCGCCGCCGCCCTCCAGCGCGAGGGTGACGGCGGCGAGCGCGCCGTCCGGCTCGATCGCGGCGACCCGCCCGGCGAGCGCGCTGCGGATCGAGATCGGGCCGGTCTCGCCCGGTGCCAGGCTGACGTCGGTGGCCCGGACCAGGGCGCGCACGCTGCGGCCGGGCGGCCCGGCGCGGCCGGCGAGCCACAGCGTGCCGGCGGGATGATCCAGCGCGGTCAGGCCGAAGTCGGCGTCCCAGGCGCCGACCGTCGCGGCGACGATCGACGCCCGTCCAAACCGCGCATCGTCGAGCCGGGCGGCGCCCAGCACCGCCTCCGGCGCACCCGCGGCGACGACCCGGCCCGCCTCCAGCACCACGACGTGGCCGCCGAGGCGCACCACCTCCTCGAGCGCGTGGGACACGTAGATCATCGGCAAGGCGAACTCGTCGCGCAGCCGCTCGATGAGCGGCAGGATGTCGAGACGGCGCTGCCGGTCGAGCGCCGCCAGCGGCTCGTCGAACAACAGCAGCCGCGGGGCGGCGAGCAGCGCCCGGCCGATCGCGACGCGCTGCTTCTCGCCGCCCGACAGCCGGCCGGGACGGCGGCCGAGCAGCGCGGCGATGCCGAGCGTCTCCACGACCTGGTCGAAGGCGACGCCGCCATCCCGTTGACCGCCAACCCGTTGGCCGCAAAACCAGCGGCCGAACAGCAGGTTCTGCCGCACGTTCAGGTGCGGAAACAGCTGCGCGTCCTGGAACACGAGGCCGATGCGGCGACGGTGCATCGGCACGTCGCGTCCGCTCGCGGTGTCGAGGAGCGTCGCCTCGCCGAGGCGCACATGGCCGCCGTCGGGCCGCGCCAGCCCGGCGATGAGGCCGAGGATCATCGACTTGCCCGAGCCGGAGCGGCCGAACAGCGACGTGACGCGCTCGGTGCTGGCGAAGGCGACGTCGAGGGTGAAGCCCGGCACGCTCCGGCGCAGGGCGATGTCGAGCATCAGAGCGCGAGCCGCCGTGCAATGCGGCGCTGCAACAGGTCGGACAGGATCACCGCAACCAGCGAGATGACGACGGACACCAGCGTGAGCCGCAGCGCTCCGGCGTCGCCGTCGGGATTCTGCACGTCGGTGTAGATCGCGGCGGCGATCGTCTGGGTCTCCCCGGGGATGTTCGAGACGAAGGTGATGGTGGCACCGAACTCGCCGAGCGCGCGGGCGAAGGCCAGGATCGCGCCGACGATGAGCCCGGGCACCGCCAGCGGCAGCGTCACCAGCGCGAAGCGCCAGAGAGGGCCGGCGCCGAGCGTGCCGGCCGCCGCCTCAAGCCGGACGTCGATCGTCTCGAAGGAGAGCCGCATCGCCCGCACCATCAGCGGGAACCCCATGATGGCGCAGGCCAGCGCCGCGCCGGTCCAGCGGAAGGCGAGCACGATGCCGATCTTCTCCAGCGCCGCGCCGAAGATGCCGCGCCGGCCGAAGGCCAGCAGCAGCACGTAGCCGGTCACGACCGGCGGCAGCACGAGGGGGAGGTGGACGATCCCGTTGACGAGGCTCTTGCCCGGGAACTCCCAGCGCGCCAGTCCGTAGGCGACGAGGATGCCGAACGGGAGGCTCGCCACGGTCGCCACCACGGCGATGCGCAGCGACAGCTCGATCGCCGTCCAGTCGTCGGTGGTCAGGCCGAGCACAGCGATCCCCTCGTTTGGCCGCGATCCTTCCCAGCTATCCCTTCTCCCCCTGCGGGAGAAGGTGGCGCGAAGCGCCGGATGAGGGGTCGCTCGATGATGGACATGGGGCCGGCGGCGGCGAACGAGGTCAGGTGTCCCGACCCCTCATCCGCCCTCCGGGCACCTTCTCCCGCAGGGGGAGAAGGGGTCTCGCCCGGGAAAGCTCGTCGCCGTCATTTGCCGCGTCCCCTTCATTTCCCGAGGACCGTGAAGCCCTGCTCGGTCAGGATGGTTTTGGCGGCGGGCGAATGCAGGAAGGCTTCGAAGGGAGCGGCATCCTGGCTCTTGGCGCCCTTGATGATCGCCACGGGATAGACGATCGGCGCGTGAGAGGATTCGGGGAAAGTGTCGACCACCTTCACCTTTGGCTCGGCCTTGGCGTCGGTGGCATAGACGATCCCGAACTTCGCCTCGCCGCGCGCCACCAGCAGCAGCGCCGCGCGCACGTTGTCGGCCTGCGCCAGCTTGGGCTCCACCGCCTTGTAGATGCCGAGCTTCTCCAGGGCCTCCTTGCCGTAGATGCCGGCCGGGCACGACGACACGGTGCAGACCGCGAGCTTGCCGTCGCCGAGCGCGCCGGCGAGGTCGAAATCCTTGGCGATCTTGAGCGTCGCGGTGGCGTCGGCCGGCTCGACCAGCACGAGCTTGTTGCCGAGCAGGGTCTCGCGCGTCTTGGCATCGATCGCGCCGTCCTTGGCGAGCACGTCCATCCACTTCTGATCGGCGGAGATGAAGAGGTCGGCCGGCGCGCCGCCCTGGATCTGCTTGGCCAGCGTGCCGGACGAGCCGTAGGAGATCACCGGCGCCGGCTTGCCGTCCGCCGTGTACTTGAGGACGATGGCGTCGAGCGCCGTCTTCATGCTGGCCGCGGCGAAGACCAGCGGGCCCTTGCCGTCCGCCGCGGCGGGCGACGCGGCGGCGAGCAGCAGCGCGAGGGCGGCCAGGATCGGCGTGCGGGTCATGGGTCGGCGTCCTCGAAGGTTATGTCTGCCCGAATACACCGGCACTGTGCGGCGGCAAAGCACCGCGCAAGCTCTTGACGATTTTGGACGCTCGGCTGCTGGCTGCACGACGTCGGCGCGCAACAACTTGGCGCCAGCGTCGAATTCGAGACAAAGCAGGAGGAGGTCGGCCGTGCCGGAGTGGCGATCGGCTGCATGATCCGACGTTCGCAGCTATACTGCACGCCATGACGAACCCGGCGACGAGCCTGATCCCTTCTCCCGGCCTCCCCGACCCGCTGCTGGGACGCTTCCGCGCGGCCCTCGACCTTCTCTACGGCGAGCGGATCGAGCGCGTCGTCTTGTTCGGCTCGCGCGCCCGCGGCGATTTCCTGGCCGAGTCGGACTACGATGTCGCCGTCTTCCTGAAGAGCATGCCGGACCGGTGGGTCGAGGTTGAGCGGCTGGCGCACGTGAGCGTCGAATTCACGGACACCACGGGTGCGATCTTCAGTTCGAAACCCTTCGAGGCTGGAGCCTATCGGGATCGCACGCCCATCATGTTCGAGATCCGGCGAGATGGGCGGGAGTTTCGAAGCCCGAGACGAACCATTTCATCGCGTGGGGGGAGACCTGCCTGGATCGGGGCCGCACCATGCTGACGGTGTCGCTCAACGAAGACACGGGTCGGGCGGCCTCTCTTGTTGCATTCCACGCCGCACAGGACGTCATTTTCGAGAAAACCGACCGGATAGTGAAGACCCACAACGGGGTGAGAACTGAATTCCTACGGCTGACCAGAGAGAAGGACGACTTCGATCCTGTTCTCCGAAGTTTTTTGGCCGAAGCCTACGAGTACAAATCCGAGGCCGATTATTTCAACACACCGGGCACCATCATGACCGCGGCGAAGGCCTCGGCCGCCATCGACACCGCGGGGCGTTTCCTGACCCAGGTGATCGCGCGCCTCGCTCCGGCGCCGCAGCGCGACGAACGCTAGCCGTTCATCTCGTCGCGCCGCATCGGCATCGCGTCGATGACCGTGAAAATCTGTTTGGGATCCACCGGGTCCTTCCAGACCTTCTTCACCGAGCCGTCCTTGCCGACGAGCACGACGGCGAAGCCCTTCTCCTCGACGCCCAGCTTCTTGTGCAGCGGCCCCTTGCCGTCGGCCTCCTGCAAGACCTGGATGTTGCGGTTCGTCAGCTCGGGGCGGGTGCCGTCGAGCGCCGAGATCTGCTTGGCGACGCGGGGGTCGTCGCGAGAATCCGACAGCACCACGACCGGGCGGGCATGGCCCTTGGCGTCGTCGAGCGGGTCGGCGTGTGCGGCGACCGTCGGCAGCAGCGCGGCGGCGAGGATGGCGGCGAAGGCGGGGCGCATGGCGGTCTCCTGGGCTCGGGGCACTGAGATGGGGCGCCGGGCGGCCGGGGGAAGCGTCGCGCCGGCTGTCTCGAACCGGGTCCGCAGAACGGATGTCGGCGAGCGGCCCCGCGAAAATCAAGCTTTTTCGCCTTGCGCCGACATGGCCGAAAACCGGCGTGGCCGCTTGCCGAAACGGGAGTCCGCGATGTCGGCGTCCGCCGAAGCGAGGAGGCCGGGCGCCGACACCGATGAACGGACCGGTGCGCGTCGGCTTCGGGTGGCCTGGTAGATGTACCGCATTGCGCCGGCTGGTCAAGCCGCGGAAGCCGCGATAGGTCGCCCCGCATGCAGAGCCTCGAGACCGCGCCCGGCGTGACGATCGCCACCCTCGTCGAGCCGGTCCCGGCCGGCACGGCGGACCGCGACGAGCCGATCCTGCTGATCCACGGCTTCGCTTCGAGCCACGCGGTCAACTGGGTGTTCCCGCAATGGGTCAAGACGCTGACCGGCGCCGGCCGCCGCACCATCCTCTACGACGTGCGCGGACACGGCCGCAGCAGCAAGCTGTACGATCCGGGCGACTACACGATCGAGCTGCTGGCCGGCGAGGCGCTCGCGGTGATGGACGGGCTCGGCCTCGGCCGCATCGACGTCATGGGCTACTCGATGGGTGCGCGCATCGGCGCCTTCCTCCAACGCCGTGCGCCGGAGCGGCTGCGCGCCCTGGTGCTCGGCGGGCTCGGCTACAGCCTGATCGAGGGCGGCACCCTGCCGATGGCGATCGCCGACGCGATGGACGCGCCCGCCCTGGAGAGCCTGACCGATCCGCACCAGCGGATGTTCCGCGCCTTCGCCGACGCCACCCGCAGCGACCGCAGGGCGCTCGCCGCCTGCATCCGGGGCGCCCGCCAGATGATGGCCCCGGACGAGGCGGCGCGGATCGCCTGTCCCGTGCTCGTCGCGGTGGGCAGCCATGACGACATCGCGGGCGACCCCGAGGCGCTGTCCGAGCTCATGCCGCGGGCCCGCGCCGTCCACATCGAGGGCCGCGACCATAACCGCGCCGTCGGCGACAGGACCTACAAGGAGGCCGTGCTCGAATTCCTCGATGAACGAACATGAAATCCCTATATGCTGGCCTAGGCGGAGAACGGCCGTGCCGCGTACGGACGTCTCCCGAGACCTGAGCGAAGGATTGGCATGAGCGGCAAGCCCCACGGCGGCGCCAAGATCGTCCCGTTCCGCGGCGATGGCGACCCCGTCTTCGCCCGCATGCGCGGCGAGGCCGAGGAGATCATCCGTCGCGAGCCGGAGGTCGCCGGCTTCATCTATTCGACGGTGCTGAACCATTCTTCGCTCGAGAGCGTGATCATCCATCGCGTCGCCGCCCGCCTGTCGCATCAGGACCTGCCGAGCGACCTGATCCGCCAGGCCTTCGCCGACATGGTGGCGACCAATCCGAGCTTCTCGGAGGCCTTTCACGCCGACCTGCTCGCCGTCGTCGACCGCGATCCGGCCTGCACGCGGGTGATCGAGCCGATCCTCTACTTCAAGGGCTTCCACGCGATCCAGGCGCACCGCCTGTCGCATGCGCTGTGGATGGCCGGCCGGCACGATTTCGCCTTCTACCTGCAGAGCCGCTCCTCGGCGGTGTTCCAGACCGACATCCATCCCGCGGCGCGCATCGGCAAGGGCGTGTTCCTCGATCACGCCACCGGCCTCGTCGTCGGCTCGACCGCGCTGATCGAGGATGACGTCTCCATGCTGCAGGACGTGACCCTCGGCGGGACCGGCAAGGACATGGGCGACCGCCATCCCAAGGTGCGCCACGGCGTGCTGATCGGCGCCGGCGCCAAGATCCTCGGCAACATCGAGATCGGCCATTGCGCCCGCATCGCCGCCGGCTCGGTGGTGCTGCACCCGGTGCCGCACAACAAGACGGTGG
>CAXTVT010000123.1:0-7130 GCA_964247745.1 uncultured Beijerinckiaceae bacterium | reverse complement strand
TGGCGCGGCTACGCGCTGATCTCGATCTTCGTCAACCACATCCCCGGCAACTTCTTCGAGCGCTTCACCTACCGCAACCTGACGCTGTCGGATTCCGCGGAGCTGTTCGTCTTCCTGGCGGGCTGGGCGATGCGGCTCTCGATCGAGAACCCGCGGAAGCCGATGACCACGTCGGCGGTGGTCTACAAGCTGTGGGGCCGGGCCTTCACGATCTACGTGGCCCAGACCTTCATCACCGAAGTCGCGATCTTCATCCTGGCCGCCGGCTCGGTGGTGTTCGATGCGCCGTTCCTGCTGGATTGGCACAACGTCGGTGCGATCTTCCACCAGCCGGTGGAGGCGCACGTCGGCCTGGTGATGCTCACCTACCAGCTCGGCTACTTCAACATCCTGCCGCTCTACGTCGTGCTGATGATCGCCGCGCCGGCCGTCGCGATCCTCTATCGCGCGACCCCGATGCTCGTGCTGCCGCTCTCGGTCGGCCTCTACGCGCTGACCCAGGCGCTGAGCTGGAACATCCCGTCCTGGCCGGTCGAGGGGACCTGGTTCTTCTCGCCCTCGGCGTGGCAGCTGATCTACGTGCTCGGCTTCCTGCTGGCCGGCAAGCAGACCGATCTGGGGCTGTTTGCCCGCCGCAACCTCAAGGCGATCCGCATCGTCTCGGTGCCGGTCCTCGCCATCGGCCTCGCCTTCGCCTCGGTGCGCTACTTCCCCAACCTGTTCCAGCTGCCGGCGAGCCCCTATCTCAGGCTCTTCGACAAGACCTTCCTGTCGCCCGACCGGCTGCTGTCGGTGTTGGCGATCATTGCGGTCGGGGGCGGGATCTTCGTGCCGATCAATCGGTGGCTCCCCGCCTGCGGTCGTTTCCTTTCGATGCTGGGCCGCAACAGCCTGCACGTGTTCTGCGCCGGTTCGCTCTTAAGTCTCTGCGGGCAGATCATCCGTTATCTATACGGCGGCCTGGTTGTGACCGACGTGGTTTTGTTTATCGTGGGCGTTGGCCTGATGGCGCTCGTCGCATGGATGGTGGAATGGCGTACCCGCATGAAGACCGATGCCACCCGCGCTCCGGCGCCGGCCGCGCCTGCGGTCGCCGGGCCGGCCGCGTCTTCGTCGCCGGTGTCCTGAGTGTCGCCGGTGTCCTGAGTGTCGTTTCCGGCGCCACTCGCGCGGAAGAGGCGCCGATCGCGGTGGCGCCGCCACCGGCGCTGAGCGCGTCGTGCGAGGCGCCGGCCGCCGATATCGCCGCCAACGCCCCGCTGCCCAATGTCGCCAAGGCTTTGGCCGAGCACAAGACGCTCGAGATCCTCGCCGTCGGTTCCGCGGCGATGGACACGGTGGGCGTGACCTCGGGCGTGAAGAGCTACCCGCTGCAGCTCGAGGACCTGCTCAAGGTCGCGCTGAAGGGGATCGACGTCGACATCATCAATCGCGGCACCGGCGGCGAGGTCGCGCAGACGTCGGCCGACCGCATCCGCAGCGAAGTGGCCGAGGTCAAGCCGGACCTGGTGCTCTGGCAGCTCGGCACCAACGACGCCCTCGCCCGCGTCGATCCCGAGCAGTTCACCGACATCGTAACGTCGACGATCGATTGGCTGAAGTCCAACGACATCGACGTCGTCCTGGTCGGCCTGCAATACACCTCGCGTTTCGCCCGCGACGAGAGCTACTTCGCGATCAAGGCCGCGCTCGACAGGATCGCCAAGGACGAAGGCATCCTCTACGTCAAGCGCTACGACGCGATGAAATTCATCTCGCAGACCCGCGCCAAGGTCCATCTGATGACCAGCGACAATTACCACCTGTCCGAGCTCGGCACGCAATGCCAGGCCGAGCACGTCGCCCGCGCCATGATCGCCAACCTCTTCGTGCGCCGGTTTCGCCCGAGCGCGCCGACGCCTTCGCAGCCGGCGGTGACCACGCCCAACTGAGCGCCGTCAGCCGAGCGTGACGACCAGCTTGCCGGTGGCGCGCCGCTCGGCCAGGGCGGCGATGGCGTCTCCGCCGCGTTCCAGCGGATAGGTGGCGTGGATCGCCGGACGGATCGCTCCGCTGGCCCAGAGCGCCATCAGCGCGGCGATGTTGCCTGCGTTGCGGTTCGGGTCGCGCGCGGCGAAAGCGCCCCAGAACACGCCGCAGACCTGGCAGCTCTTCAGGAGCGTCAGGTTGAGCGCGAGCTTCGGAATGCCGGCGGGGAAGCCGACCACCAGGAGCCTGCCGTCCCAGGCGATCGCGCGCAGCGCCGCCTCGGTGTAGTCGCCGCCGACGGGATCGTAGACCACGTCGGCGCCGCCCTCGCCGACGGCGCCTTTGAACAGCGCCGAGAGCGCCTTCCGGCCGCCGTCATCGAAGGGACCCGCGGGATAGACGACCCCGCCGTCGGCGCCGTGGGCCAGCGCAAGATCCAGCTTCTCCCGGCTCGATGCGGCGGCGACGACGCGCGCGCCCAAGGCCTTGCCGATCTCCACGGCGGCGAGGCCGACGCCACCCGCTGCGCCCAGAACCAGCAGGGTCTCGCCGGCCTTCAGCGCGGCGCGGTCGACGAGCGCGTGGTAGGAGGTGGCGTAGGTCAGGATCAGCGCGGCGGCGACGTCGAAGGCCATGGCGTTCGGCATGGGCACGGCGCGGGCGAGCGGTAGCACGACCTTCTCGGCCATGCCGCCGTGACCGATGAAGCCGATCATGCGGCGGCCGACGAGCGTCGCATCGACGCCCTCGCCGACGGCATCCACCACGCCCGCGATTTCCGCGCCCGGCGCGAAAGGCCGCGGCGGTCGCACCTGGTACTTGTCGGCGATGATGAGCGAGTCCGGAAAGTTCACCCCGCAGGCGCGCACCGCCAGCCGGATCTCGCCGCGATCCGGTTGCGGCTCCGGCCAATCGGCGAGGGTCAAAGTATCGGGGCCGCCGGGGCTGGTCGAGATCAGGGCTTTCATGGCGCTGCCGTATCAAGCGCGCCGCGACGTCGCCAGATGGGTCAAAAGTCGAGGTTCACCGGCATCGATCCCGGCGGACATCGCGTTCGGCCGGTCGACGCGCACGGACCCGCGGACCACGAGGCTCAGGCGAGAGATCCGATCTTGTCGCCGAGCCACCGGCGCATCGCCGCGTTGACGGCGTCGGGTGCATCCTGCTGCACCCAGTGCGAAGCCTGCGGCAGCCGCACCAGGGTCCAATCGTCGACGAGGCCGTCGTAGCCCTCGGTCATTTCGATGCCCAGCGCGCTGTCGTGCTCGCCCCAGATCATCAGCGTCGGCACGCGCACGGGCTCCACGACAGCGGCCCGGTTCAGGAGTCCGACGTTGGCGCGGTAGTAGTTGATCATCGCCGTCGCGGCTCCCGGCGCCAGCGCGTTGTCGCGGTAGCGGGCGAGCACTTCCGGAGGAAAGGCGTCCGGGTTGCGCGCCATGCCGATGAAGGCGCGCTCCACGGCGCGCGCGCCGCCAGCGGTCAGCGCCTTCTCCGGCAGCCATGGCAGCTGAAAGAACGCGATGTACCAGGAGCGCCGCTTCTGCCGCCACGAGGCGCGGAGCACGCGGCCGAAGACGGTGGGATGCGGGACGTTCATGACGATGAGCCCGTCGAGCGCACGAGCTCGGCGGATGGCGAAGGCCCAGGCGATCGCCGCGCCCCAATCATGGCCGATCAGGAGACGGCGTCGCGCGCCGAGCGCGTCGAACAGTGCAGCGGCGTCCTCGACGAGATGATCGATCGCGTAGGCGTCGCGGTCTCGCGGGCGCGACGAGCCGCCGTAGCCGCGCAGGTCCGGCGCCACCGCGCGCCAGCCCAGCGCGGCGAGGGCCGGGAGCTGATGACGCCAGGAGAAGCGGGCTTCCGGAAATCCATGGAGCAGCAGGGCGATATTCTCGCCCTCGCCGCATTCATCGACGGCAAAGGAGAGGCCGTTGGCCTGGATGGTGCGTGACGTGATCTCGTGGGCCATCCCGACGATGTCCGAACCAAAAGCGAAGAACGCGGCCAGCAGTAGCCCCCGATCGTGGCAGCCTTGTCACGACCATATCCGGCAGAAGGCTCTCCCCACGGCGAAACTGGGATGGGACGTCGCACCTCGGATTGCCTTCAGGCGACGGATATCCCGGTGCAGCGGATCGGTGAGGGACGCTAACTCGTCGAGCACGATAATCGAAAGGAGCCCCATCAGCACCGATGATTTGGCGTGCAACCAGTCGGCGCCGAGGCCGATGCTGGCACGACCGGCCGGCGCTGTACTCCTCAGCCCCACTCGCGCACATCCACGAAGCGTCCGGCGATCGCGGCCGCCGCCGCCATCTGCGGCGACACCAGATGGGTGCGTCCTCGCGGCCCCTGGCGCCCCTCGAAGTTGCGGTTGGAGGTGGAGGCGCAGCGCTGCTCCGGGCGCAGCTTGTCCGGGTTCATGCCCAGGCACATCGAGCAGCCCGGCTCGCGCCACTCGAAGCCGGCGTCGCGGAACACGCGGTCGAGCCCCTCGGCCTCGGCCTGGGCCTTCACGAGGCCCGAGCCCGGCACGACCATCGCCTCGACCTGCTCGGCGACCTTGCGGCCGGCGACGATGGCGGCGGCGGCCCGCAGGTCCTCGATGCGGCCGTTGGTGCAGGAGCCGATGAACACCTTGTCGAGCGCGATGTCGGTGATCTTCTCGCCGCCCTTCAGGCCCATGTAGTCGAGCGCGCGGCGGATCGCGGCGCGCTTGCTCTCGTCGAGCGCGTCCTCGGGGTGCGGCACCATGCCGGCGACGGTGATCACGTCCTGCGGGCTGGTGCCCCAGGACACGATCGGCGACAGGTTGGCGGCGTCGAGCGTCACCTCCTTGTCCCAGTGCGCTCCCTGGTCGGTGAACAGCGTGCGCCAGTAGGCGACGGCCCTGTCGAACGCCTCGCCCTTCGGCGCGCGCGGCTTGCCCTCGAGATAGGCGAAGGTCTTGTCGTCCGGCGCGACCATGCCGGCCCGCGCGCCGCCCTCGATCGACATGTTGCACACGGTCATGCGGCCCTCGAGCGAGAGGGCGCGGATCGCCTCGCCGGCGTATTCGATGACGTGGCCGGTGCCGCCGGCGGTGCCGATCTCGCCGATGATCGCGAGGATGATGTCCTTGGCGGTGACGCCGGGCGCCGCCGTGCCCTCGACCAGCACCCGCATGTTGCGGGCCTTCTTCTGCACCAGCGTCTGCGTCGCGAGGACGTGCTCGACCTCCGAGGTGCCGATGCCCCAGGCCAGCGCCCCGAAGGCGCCGTGGGTCGCGGTGTGGGAATCGCCGCAGACGATGGTGCTGCCGGGCAGGGTGAAGCCCTGCTCGGGGCCGATCATGTGGACGATACCCTGGCGCCGGTCGAACTGGTCGAAATACTCGACGCCGAATTCCGCGACGTTGGCGGCCAGCGTCTCGATCTGCAACCGGCTGTCGGGATCCTCGATCGGCAGCGAGCGATCGGTCGTCGGCACGTTGTGGTCCACTACCGCCAGGGTGCGCTCGGGCGAATGCACCTTGCGCCCCGCCATGCGCAGCCCCTCGAACGCCTGCGGGCTCGTCACCTCGTGGACCAGGTGCCGATCGATGTAGAGCAGCGCCGTGCCGTCCGCCTGCGCCTCGATCACGTGATCGTCCCAGATCTTGTCGTAGAGCGTGCGCGGCGCGGTCATCGTCCCGTCCATGGGGTGAGGTGGCTTCCAAAGGTCAGAGCGGTCGTGTTACGCGCAACGAAGCCGCGGGAAAAGAGCAACAAGGACAAGCCGCCAATGCGCCAGGCCGTCGCGCCCTATCTCACCGCCTCGCCGGCGCTCGCCGCCATCGCCTTCTACAAGTCCGTGTTCGCCGCCGAGCAGGTGGCCTTCATGCCGGCACTCGACGGCCTGCGCATCCTCCACTGCGAGCTGCGCATCAACGGCGGCTCGGTGATGCTGGCCGACGCCTTCCCGGAGTTCGGCCAGACCCGGATCGGCATTCCCGGCGAGCCGGTGACCATGTCGGTCAGCCTCGAACTGAACGTCGCCAAGGAGGTCGACGACACCTTCACCAAGGCGACCAGCTTCGGCGGCAAGGCCGAGACCCAGCCGACCAACTCGTTCTGGGGCACCCGTCTCGCCACCTTCCGCGACCCGTTCGGTCACCGCTGGATCCTCAACGCGCCACTGGGCTGAGCCTTCGACACGCATTATAATTTTGGGTACAAAAGCCTAAGTCAAGTCGTTGTTTCGGCTTCGATACCGCGGAGGGCGATTGCCGCGAGCCCTGACATTCCGCCCTGCCAATGTCAGGGTTCGTCGACATTCGAGCCGGCCCATGTCGCGGTACCGCGACACGAAACCCTCCCAAGGCCGCGTTCCGCGACATGCCCCGAATTCCGGTGAGCGAACGGCGACATTCAAGTCGGAGTGGAGAAGAACCCGGCGCGCTCGTTGGCCGGCAGCGCCATATCATCCTTCAAGCCCACGCCGGTGAGCTGTCGCGCCCGCGCCTCGCGCAACAGCCAGGCCAGCTTGGCCGCTGCCGCCTCGGGGTCGAACCCGGCGGGATGGATGTTGGAGAGGCAGTTGCGCTCGGAGTCGCGCCGGCCGATCCGCGGCTCCCAGGTCAGATAGATCCCGAGGCTGTCGGCGACGGTCAGGCCCGGCCGCTCGCCGATCACCATCGCGCAGAGCCGCGCGCCGAGGTACGCCGCAATCTCGTCGCCGAGCGCCACGCGGGCCTGGGTCGCGATGACGACCGGTGCGATGCGCCAGCCGACGAGGCGCGCCAGGCTGGCGGAGAGCAGCGTCGCGGCGTGCCGCTGCACCGCCGTCGCCGAGAGGCCGTCGGCGACGACGAAGACGAGGTCGTGATCGCCGGCGGTCAGCCGGGGCAGGCAGGCCGGGTCGAGTCGCCGCCCGAGGTCGGGGCGCCGCAGGTAGGTTTCGCGATCGGGCGCGCGGCTGCGGACGACCACCGGCTCGCCGGCCAGCGCGGCGGCGAGAGCCTCGACGTCGAGCGGCGCGTGCACGGCATCGCGGGCGCGGCCGTGCGCCAGCTGGAAGGCGAGAACGTCGCGCGTGCGCAGGGCGTCGCCGGCCCGCTCGAGCCCGATGCGCGCGTTCGTGGCGGCGCGCAGGCGCGTCCAGGGGTCAGGCGGGCGGGTGGCTGGCGTGTCGGTCAT
>CAXTVT010000122.1:0-7383 GCA_964247745.1 uncultured Beijerinckiaceae bacterium | reverse complement strand
CGTCAACCCGCGCATGGTCGACAGCCAGCTCAAGGGCGGCATGATCTGGGGCGTCAGCTTCGCGCTCCACGAGCACGCCGCCTTCGACAAGCGCTCCGGCCGACCGATGAACGCCAATCTCGGCGAGTACCACGTGCCGGTGAACGCCGACATCCCGCATGTCGAGGCGATCAGCGTCGCGGAGGATGACCCGCACGTGAACCCTCTCGGGATCAAAGGCGTCGGCGAGATCGGCATCACCGGCACGGCGGGGGCGGTCGCCAACGCGGTGTGGCATGCGACCGGCGTGCGTGTCCGCGAGACGCCGATCACGCTGGACAAGCTGCTGTAGCCGGCGACGTGGGGAACCGGCATGCCGTTTCGGGCGTCTTGTTCGCGCGCCAGCCCGGAGCCCGAACCTTGCGTCCCACGATCCACGTCCTCGCCGTTCTCTTCGCCGCCGCCTCGTGCCCCGCCTCCGCGCAGGATGTCGGCGTTCCGAGCAACCCGGAAGTGGCGAGCCCCGCGGCCGCGGTGGCACCGTCTTCCAAGGACACGCCGGCGGAGATGGTGGGACAATCGGTGCGTGATCTGGGACGAGGCGACATCACCGCCGCGGCGAAGGACGACGTCAAGGCGCTGCGCCGCGGCCCGCTGCTGATCCATGGCAATTATTGCGGGATCGGCAATCGCCCCGGGACGCCGCCGGTCGACCTGCTGGACGAAGCCTGCATGCACCACGACGCCTGCACCAAGACCGGCAAGATGCCGAGCTGCGCCTGCGACAACCGCCTGCACGACGATGCCGTGGCGGTCGCGCGGGATCCTCGCACGCCGGTCGACATCCAGGTCCTGGCGACGACGATGGCGGCCAGCATGGTCGTGCTGATCTGCAAGTGAGTCCGCTCGGGCGTGTCATCTCCGAGCTTCCTACATGTGGATCGCGCGTTTTTCGACCGCCATCGCCGCCTCCTTGACCGCCTCGGTCAAGGTCGGGTGCGCGTGGCAGGTGCGGGCGAGGTCCTCGGACGAGCCGCCGAACTCCATCAGCAAGGCCGCCTCGGCGATGAGGTCGCCGGCGCCGACGCCGATGATGTGGACGCCGAGCACGCGATCGGTCTGCGCATCGGCCAGCACCTTCACGAAGCCCTCGGTGTGGCGCATGGCGCGCGCGCGGCCGTTGGCGCTGAAGGGGAATTTTCCCACGTTGTAGGCGATGTCGGCGGCCTTCAGCTCCTCCTCGGTGCGGCCCACGGCGGCAACCTCGGGCGAGGTGTAGACCACGCCGGGAATGACGCCGTAGTTCACGTGGCCGTGCTGTCCGGCGAGCATCTCCGCCAGCGCCACGCCCTCGTCCTCCGCCTTGTGGGCCAGCATCGGGCCGCGGATCACGTCGCCGATGGCGTAGATGCCCTCGACGTTGGTCTCGAAACGGTCGCCGACGGTGACCCGGCCGCGATCGAGCGCGACACCCAGCGCCTCCAGGCCGAGCCCCTCGGTGTTGGGCTTGCGGCCGATCGCCAGCAGCACGACGTCGGCCTCGAAGGTCTTGGCTTCGCCGCCGTCCTTCGGCTCCACGGTGACCTTGGCGCCCTCGTTGATCTTCTCGACGCCGGCGACCTTGTAGCCGAGGTGGAAGGCGAGGCCCTGCTTCTCGAGCAGGCGCTGGAACTGCTTGGAGACCTCGCCGTCCATGCCGGGAAGGATGCGCTCGAGGAAATCGACCACCTGGACCTCGGCACCGAGCCGTTTCCACACCGAGCCCAGCTCCAGCCCGATGTAGCCGCCGCCGACCACGAGCAGCGTCCTGGGCACGCTCTCCAGCTTGAGGGCGCCTTCCGAGGAGACGACGATTCTCTCGTCGACCTCGACGCCGGGGATCTGCGCCACCTCCGAGCCGGTGGCGATGCAGATCGCCTTGGTCTCCAGCGTCTGCGTCGAGCCGTCGGCCGCCTTGACCACGACCTTGCCCGGCATCGGGATCGAGCCGGTGCCGATGAAGGTCTCCACCTTGTTCTTCTTGAACAGGAATCCGACCCCGCCGACGTTGGCGCCGACGGTGTCGTCCTTGTGCTTCATCATCGCCGCGAGGTTCAGCTTGGGCGTGCCGACCTCGACGCCCAAAGCGGGAAAGTCGTGCACCACCTCCTCGAACTTCTCGCTCGCGTAGAGCAGTGCCTTCGAGGGAATGCAGCCGATGTTGAGGCAGGTCCCGCCGAACGTCTCGCGCTTCTCGACCACCGCCACCTTGAGGCCGAGCTGCGCCGCGCGGATGGCGCAGACGTAGCCCCCGGGGCCCGTGCCGATGACGATGAGATCGTAGGTCATGATGCTCGCTCGATGGTTCGATGGCGCGTGGCCTGCCTCTTAGCGCCGATGCGGACGAGGCGAAACCGCCGGGCGCGCCCGGCGGCTTTGCGCCCGGTGATGGGGGCGTTCGACCCCCTCGGATCGTCCGCCGGGCGGGCGTCCTCGCTTTCACACCCCCCCCCTTTTTGCGGCGCGATGCGGCGCGCCGGCCGAAGTTCGCTCTTGGTAGAATAACCTATAATGACGTGAGTTCCAAACCCGCCGCTCTCGTCCGCGACGCGACGAACCCGTCCGTGTCAGCCGGCGGCGGCGCGCCGCATCCGCAACCCGGCGGCGATGGCCAGGACCGCCGACGTCCCCTCCTCGAAGGCGCCGTGCGCGGTCGAGAAGAAATGGCGTGAGGTCGCCTCGCCGGCGAAGAACAGGCGCCCGTCGACCGGGCGCGCCAGCACGCCGCGGGCATCGGCATGGCCCGGCAGCGCGTGCGAGTACGAGCCGCGCGACAGCGGATCGCCGGCCCAGCCGGTGGCGACGACGGGCACCAGTGCGCCGGCGAAGGCGTGACCGTAGGCGTCGGCGATCTCGCGCCGTGCCGCATCGGCGAACGCCGCCAGGCCGCCCTTCTCGAGCGCGCGCGCGTAGTCCCCGCCGAAATAGCCCTCGACGAGGTCGCGGCCGCGCGGCCGGAACGTGTAGGTCCCGGCGTCGCGGCGCGTCACGGACCCCATCAGACGCGTGTCGGGCGCGACCGCCTCGGGATCGGCGAGGAGCATGATCAGCTTGTCGGCGACGCCGAGCGGCAGGAGCGCGGCGGCATGGAGATGATCGTCGAGCGCCGGCGTGAAACGGATCGCGCCCGCCGCCAGCACGCTCGTCGGCACGGTGACGACGACGTGGCCGGCTTCGATCGTCCCGTAGGTCGTCTCGAGGCGGATCGTCGCCCCGGAGTGATCGATGGCCGTGACCTCGCAGCCGAACCGCACGGGCAGGCCGGCCGCCGCCGCCGCGAGCATCGCGCCGTAACCGCCCTCGACGCGCCAATCCTCCTCGGTGTCGACGTAGCGGCCGAAGTCGACCACCGACACGCGCCCGAGCGGCGCACCGTTGTAATAGGTCGAGATCGCGTCGGTGAGGCCGGCGAAACGCGCCGTCGGGTCGAGCAGCTCGACGGCGGCACGGTCCACGCCGGTCCGCTCGGCGGCCGTCGCCGCCTCGTCCAGCCGCCGGTAGAAACCGGCCTGCTCCATGCCGAAGGCGTCCTGGTCGGCGAGATCGAAGCCGCTCTGCGGCTGCCGCCTGCGCCAGGGCGGATCGCGCTTGTCGAGCGCGAATCCCAGCTCGCGGGCCAGCCCCGCGCAGACGTTGCGGTCGGCCGAATGCAGCCATTCGCAGCCGAGATCGAGCGGGTAGGGCGTGCCGCAGGTCGCGGTGTGGGCGCGGCCGCCCACGCGGTCGCGGGCTTCGAGCAGGAGGACGGAGAAGCCGTGGGCGCGTGCGGTACGGCCGGCCGCGATGCCGGCAGCGCCGGCGCCGACGATCACGATATCGGGGCGATCGCTATGGGAGCTCATTCGACGAAAGATGGTGGGAGGCGTCCCCTTTGTCATCCCGGGAACCCGCCCGCGGTCGAGACGGACCTGACGGCGCGCTACGACGGTTCGAAGATCGGCCCCGATAAGGTTGCCACCGCACTGCTCAATGCGTTGCGCACCGGGCGGACGGAGGTTCGGCCGGGACAGTCCAAAGCGCTATACGCGATGTCGCGCATCGCCCCCGGCTTCATCTTCCGTGCACTCAACTCCCAGGCCGAGAAGGCACCGCTCGATCAGTAGTGTCTCGCTCGCGAACTGAGAGCCGCACCCAAGACAGCTTCGACATGCAAAGCGGACACCGGGCGCTCGTTTGAGGAACTGCCGCTTACCACCCGCACCGGACGATCGTGCAGTCGGGCGAGGGGTTCGCCTGACCGCAGGCGCACGGGGGTCACAGGCGAAATCGATCCGGCCACTCTTCGGCGCTCAAACCCGCTCGGCGACGTCCGCGAGAGCGCGGATCATCGAGGCGAGGCGCGGTTCGTCGACGAGCGTGGCGGCCTCGGCGGCGGGCAGCCAGCGCCGCTCGCGCTGACCGCGCTCGCGGAACGAGCGCCGCTCGCCTTCGACGTCCAGCCGGTAAACCATCACGCGGCACGGCTCGACGGCGTCGACGGTGCGCTTGGGGTAGGTGTAGGCGCCGATCGGGTGCTTGTGGATGCGGCCTTCGAGCCCGGCCTCCTCGAGCGCTTCCTGCGCCGCCGCCTCGTGATCCTTGCGGCCCTTCATCGGCCAGCCCTTGGGCACGATCCAGCGCCGCGACTCGCGCGAGGTGATCAGCATCACCTCGGGGCCGTTCGGGCCGGTGCGCACCGGCAGCGCCGCGACCTGGGCGCGGTGGATGGGCGCGATCGCCTTGGAGGAGAGGGCGGACATGAGCTCGACAGGGGGAAATAACGAATCAAATATAGTTAGGATCGAAAGGCTTCGAAATCAAATAAGACAAGCCGATACGGTCGACAACGTCGCAGCAATCGCGTCGGGTCGCGCCCGCCGCCCTCGTTCAGCCCAGCGCCATCGGGCCGAGGTGCGGATAGAGCCGCGCATCCTCGGCCATCGCCTCCTTCAACGCCTCGAACAGGGTCAGCAGGTCGATGCGCTGGATCACCGGCTCGGCGGCGATCTCCTCGACCGAGCCGGCCGGCTTCAGCGAGGCGTCGCGCGCCTCCATGACGGCGAGCAGGTAGCAGCCGGCCGAGATCAGGCTGAAGGCGCGCAACAGGCACAGCCGCTCCCAGGCGTCGGGATCGCGGTGCTCGGCATCGATCATGGCGAGCACCGCCGCCACCTCGCCGAGCGCCTGGGCCTTGTCGGCGTTGCGCGTCTGCAGCCGGTCGTCGAGCGTCGTCATTTCTCGGTCAACTTCAGTTCGATGCGGCGGTTCTTGCGCAGGTCCTCGTCGCTCGTCCCGACGTCGATCGGCGAGAATTCGCCGAACCCGGCGGCGACCAGCCGGTGCGGATCGACCCCCTTGGCGACGAGGTATTCGACCACGGCGATCGCGCGCGAGGACGAGAGCTCCCAGTTCGACTTGTACTGGGCCGAGCGGATGCGCTTGCTGTCGGTATGGCCGTCGACGCGCATCACCCAGTTGATGTCGGGCGGAATCTCCCGCTCCAGCTGGATCAGCGCCGCGGCGAGCTGGTCCAGCTCGCCGTCGCCGGCGGCATTGATCTGGGCCTGGCCGCTGTCGAACAGCACCTCGGACTGGAACACGAACCGGTCGCCGACGACGCGGACGCCGGGCCGGTCGCCGAGGATCTGGCGCAGCCGCCCGAAGAAGTCGGAGCGGTAGCGGTTCAGCTCCTGCACCCGCTGCGCCAGCGCGACGTTGAGCCGCGAGCCGAGATCGGCGATCCGCGCCTGGCTCTGCTTGTCCTGGGTTTCGGAGGCGGCCAGCGCGTCCTCGATGGCGGCGAGCTGCCGGCGCAGCGCGGCGATCTGCTGGTTCAGCACGTCGATCTGCGAGGCGGCGCGGACCGACAGCTCCTTCTCCTTGGAGAGCTCCGCGGACGCGGTCGCGGCGGCCCCGCCGGCTCCGGCGGCCTGGGCGCTGGTGGAGTCGATCAGGCCCTGCAGCCGCGCCTTCTCCTTGGTGGCGCTGGCGAGCGTGTTGTTGAGAGAGGCGAGGCTGGTCTCGGCGGACTGCTTGCCGGCGCGCTCCAGCGCCAGCAGCGAGGTCAGCTCCTCGACCTGGCGGTTGAGCTTGGTCAGCGCCGTGTCCTTGCCGGTGACCTCGCGGGCGAGGAAGAACTGCGCCAGCATGAACACGGACAGCAGGAAGATGATGGCGAGCAGCATGGTCGACAGCGCGTCGACGAAGCCCGGCCAATAGTCGATCTGCCGCTGCCGGCCGCGCCGCATCGGCGGCATCAGCTGCGCTCCGACTCGGATGCCAAGCGGCGCAGCAGCGACCGGATCTCGCCGTTCTGCTCGGCCTGGGCCTCGACCCAGTCGCGGATCTGCTGCTGCTCGGCGCGCATGTGCTGCACCAGCGCCTGGATGCCGTCGGCGAGATTGGCCATCGCGACCTGGCTCGCGCGCTGCTGCATGACGTCGCCTCCGGAGGAGAGCTTGTCGAGCGCGGCCTTGAGGTCGGGCGTCCCGCTGCGCTCGCTCGACAGGTCGACCGCGGTATGGGCCGTCAGCGCGTCCTCGAGCTCGGTGTAGAAGCGGTTCTGCGCCTGGCCCGCCTGGAGATCGAGGAAGCCGAGGATCAGCGAGCCGGACAGGCCGAACAGCGAGGAGGTGAACGACACCGCCATGCCCGCGAGCGGCTGCGCCAGGTTGGTCTTGAGCTCGTCGAACATCGAGCCGGCATCGCCGCCGGTCTGCAGGGAGTTCAGGACGTTGCCGAGCGACCCCACGGTATTGACCAGGCCCCAGAAGGTCCCGAGCAGGCCGAGGAAGATGAGCAGGCCGGTGAGATAGCGCGACACCTCGCGCGCCTCGTCGAGCCGGGTGCCGATCGAATCGAGGATGACGCGCAGCGTGAGCGGCGAGATGCCGGCGGTCGGCGGCTTGTCGCCGAGCAGCGTCGCCATCGGCGCCAGCAGGATCGGCGGCTTGACGTCGGCGGCGCGGCCTTGCGGCAAAGCGTTGACCCAGCGGATCTCGCCGAACAGCCGGAAGACGTTGCGCAGGCCGAAGACGATGCCGACGAACAGCACGAAGAAGATCAGCGCGTTGAGGCCGGGGTTCGCCAGGAACGCCTTGACGATCGTCTTGTAGAGGATGAGCGCGATGAACCCGACGAGGATCAGGAAGACGACGATCCGCACCAGGAAGATCTGGGGTGACGACAATCGCCTCAGGTCGCCGGTCTCGGCCATCTCGAACTCGTCCCGGGAGGTCTCGCGTGCGCGCAGAACCCTCACGCCCGCAATGGGGCCAGAATGCGAGGGCGTCCGCGAATGGGCAAGCCTTTTCGGCGTGTCGCGGACCATGCCGCGCGATCTCCCGCCCGTGCGGCAGGCGTGTCACGCGGGTCGTCGTCGTGGTT
>CAXTVT010000121.1:0-7537 GCA_964247745.1 uncultured Beijerinckiaceae bacterium | reverse complement strand
CTTGCCGCCGGGTGCGGCACGGGGCGAACCCGCGGCGGCGCCGGCCAGCGCGGCGAGGAGGTCGGCGGGAATGGCCGCCTTGGTGGCTTCGGCGACCGAGTCGGCGAGCGGTTTGGCCTCGGACACGTCAGGCGTCGCATCTTCGGACGGCGGCGCGTCCGCAGGCTGCTCGGGCGCGTCGGATTCGGGCGGCGGCGGCTCGGCTTCGTCTTCCGATTCTGCCTCGTCCTCGCGAGCCGTCGGAAGCCGGGTCGCGCGCGGCGCCAGCACCAGCGCGGCGGCGAGCTCGGCATCCTCCTTGGCGACCGTGTCGCGTCCGGCGAGCGCCGCCGCCGCCTTCGCCGCCCGCACCGCCAGCGTGGCGATGCGCAGCGAGGGGACGCCAAAGGCCAGCGCCGTCGCGCACAGCGCCTCGATGACATCGTCCGGCACGGTGATGCCGGGTGCGCGGGCGCGGGCCGGGGCTATGGTCTCGCGCGGCATCGCCTCGATCGGGGCGCGCTCGAGCTCCAACGTGAAGGCGACGCGCTCGATCAAGGCTGCCGGCGCGCACTCGTCGCCCTGCCCTTCGTCGAGCAGCACGGCGGCGAAGCGCGCCGGCGCGCGGCCGGCCAGCCCGTCGCGTTCGGTCACGACCTCGCCGGTGTCGAGCGCGGCGCAGAGATGGGCGGCGGCGGTACGGCTCATCCGCTCGGCCATCGGCACCACGAGCACGCCGCCGTTTGCCTCGGCCAACAGGCCCGGAGCGGCGACCGGACGGCCGGATGCGAGCGTCGCCGCGAGATCGAGTCCGCCGAGCAGCCGGCCCTCGTCGGCGCCGGGCGGCAGGCGTCGCCAACGATCCGTCGTTCCGGACGCGGCGAAGCGGAGATCCGGCTGCTCCGCCCCGGAATGGCGGCGGTCGGAGCGGTTGCCGTCCCCCTCACCATGCGTCGCATGGCCCCCCTCCCCCGCGTCGCGGAGGAGGATGCGAAATCCCGCCAGCCAGGCGTCGCGCGCTGGCCCAGGCGGGCCGCGTAGCACGATGCCGCCGAGCCCATGCGGGTCGACGGCGAGCAGCCGTGCCACATCGAGCGCGGCGATGCTCACGCCGCCGCGCCGGCGACCTGCGCCGGGCCGAACACCTCCCCGATGGCGCGCTCGATGCGGGCGGTGGAGCCGGTATCGTCGAGCGGGTTGCGGCGCAGGCGGTGACGCAGGGCGAGCGGGGCCACCGCGCGGAGATCGTCGAGGCCCGCGCGGGTCTTGCCGGCGAGCGCGGCGGCGGCGCGGGAGGCGCGCATCAGGGTGAGCTCGCCGCGGAGACCGTCGGTGCCCAGCGCGAGGCACAGCTTGGCCGCCTGCTCCAGCACGGCGTCGGGCATCTCGACCTTGGGAAAGCCGGCCCGCGCGGCGACGATATGCCGACGCAGCTCGGCCTCCGGCTCTTTCCACACCGCGAGAAAGGCGGCGGGGTCGCGCTCGTAGGCATCGCGGCGGCGCACCACCTCGATGCGCTCGGCCAGCACCTGCGGCGTGCGAACCTCCACGGCGAGGCCGAAGCGGTCGAGCAGCTGCGGCCGCAGCTCGCCCTCTTCCGGATTGCCGGTGCCGACCAGCACGAACCGCGCGGGATGGCGCACCGAGAGTCCCTCGCGTTCGACGACGTTCTCGCCGGACTGTGCCACGTCGAGCAGGAGGTCGACGAGATGGTCCTCGAGCAGGTTGACCTCGTCGATGTAGAGGAAGCCGCGATGAGCCCGGGCCAGCAGCCCCGGCTCGAAGCTCTTGACGCCCATCGTCAGCGCCTTCTCCAGATCGAGCGCACCGACGACGCGATCCTCGGTGGCGCCGAGCGGCAGGTCGACCACCGGCACGGGTGCCTTGGCGGCTCTGAGCGGGCCGGCGGCCTTGCGGGCGCGACACTCGTCGCAGAGCGCCGGACCGGCCGTGGGATCGCAACCGTAGCGGCAGCCTTCCACCACCTTCATCGCGGGCAGCAGTGCGGGAAGCGCGCGCACCGCCGTGGACTTGCCCGAGCCGCGATCGCCGAGGATCAGCACGCCGCCGACCGCGGGATCCACCGCCGCGATCAGGATGCCGAGCTTCATCTCGGCCTGGCCGGCGATGGCGGAGAAGGGGAACGGCAAGGGGTTCTGGTCCTGCGGGTCGAAGCGCTGATCTTGCGGCATGCGGCGCAGGTGAACAAGCGCCGACGCGCCGCTCAGCTTCCGTTCAAGTCACGCCGCCTAGGAAAACGGCACGGCGCCCCGCGCCGAACCCGAACCGGGAGATCGAAGATCATGAAAAAGCTGCTTGCCACGCTCGCTTCCATCGGCTGCCTCGCCGGCACCGTTGCGCTCACGGCGACGCCGGCCGACGCCTATGTCGTCAAGAAGGTCATCCATGGCCATCACGGCCCGATGGGCCACGGCTGCCGCACGGTGCGCACGGTCCACGGCGGCGGTCGCGTCGTCATCCGCAAGGTTTGCCGCTGAGTTCTGGCGTGACGAGGGAGCCGGCCGCGCTGCCGGCTCCCGACCTTGCCAAGCCCGGCGAAACCCGGCACTAGCGACGCAAAACGGCGGCGCCTGGCGGGTGCGGTGGGGCGATGGACCGGAACCTGAACGACGTCGATCGCCATGCCTGGACGGAGGAGCTCGAACACCTGCGCCAGGAGCATCGCGACCTCGACGCCGCGATCGAGGCGCTGACCCAGCTCGGCTCGGCCGACCGGCTTCAGGTGCAGCGCCTGAAGAAGCGCAAGCTCTCGCTGCGCGACCGCATGACCTTCCTCGACGACCAGCTGACCCCCGACATCATCGCCTGACCCGCCGCATCCTTGCAGCCTTGCGGCGTCGCGGGGCTTCGCCTATGCCCGCGCTTTGGTTCAGAGCTACGCCGTGCCGCCGCAACCGCCCGCGCCTTCCGCGCCCGTGCCGTCCCTCCGCCCCGTCGCCGTGATCATGGGCAGCCAGTCCGACTGGAGCGTGATGAAGCACGCCGCCGATACGCTCGACGCCCTCGAGATCGGCCACGAGGCGCTGATCGTCTCGGCGCACCGCACGCCGCAGCGGCTCTACGACTTCGCGACGGGCGCCAAGGCGGCCGGCACGCGCATCGTGATCGCCGGCGCCGGCGGTGCGGCGCACCTGCCCGGCATGGTCGCCGCGATGACGCCGCTGCCGGTGTTCGGCGTGCCGGTCCCCGGCCACCATCTCGGCGGACGGGACGCGCTCTATTCCATCGTGCAGATGCCGGGCGGCGTCCCCGTGGGCACGCTCGCCATCGGCAAGGCCGGTGCGATCAACGCCGCCCTGCTCGCCGCCGCGGTGCTGGCGCTGCACGACGAGGCGCTGGCACAGCGGCTCGCGGCCTGGCGCCTGGCGAAGACCGAGGCCGTCGCCTTGGCGCCGGTGGACTGAGACGCGCATGCTGGCGCCCGGCGATACGATCGGCATCCTCGGCGGCGGCCAGCTCGGCCGCATGCTCTGCGTCGCCGCCTCGCGCCTCGGCCTGCGCGCCCACGTCTACTGCCCCGATCCCGACAGCCCGGCCTTCGACGTCTGCTGCGCCAAGACCATTGCCGCCTACGAGGACGAGGCCGAGCTGGCCGCCTTCGCTCAGGCCGTCGATGTCGTGACCTACGAGTTCGAGAACGTGCCGGCGCGCACGGCCGAGGTGCTGGCGGCGATCCGGCCGGTCCGCCCCGACGCCGCCGCGCTCGCCGCCAGCCAGGATCGTCTCGTCGAGAAGGAGTTCGTCAATTCGCTCGGCATCCGCACCGCGCCCTACATGAACGTCGACACCGCCGGCAGCCTGGCCCGCGCCGTGGCCCAGCTCGGCCGACCCTCGATCCTGAAGACGCGACGGTTCGGCTACGACGGCAAGGGCCAGACCACCATCAAGGAAGGCACCGATCTCGCCGTCGCGTTCCGCTCGCTCGGCGGCGTGCCCGCGATCCTCGAAGGGATGGTGCCGTTCGCCAAGGAGATCTCGGTGGTCTGCGCCCGCGGCCTCGACGGCAGTTTCGCCGCCTTCGACGTCTGCGAGAACGAGCATGCCAACCACATCCTGCACCGGACCGTAGCGCCGGCCGGCATTTCCCCCGAGACCGCGGCGCGGTCGGTGGACATCGCGCACGCCATCGCCGACGCGCTGCACTATGTCGGCGTGCTGGCGGTCGAGCTTTTCGTGACGCGCGAGGACGCCGGCGAGGCGCTGCGGGTCAACGAGATCGCGCCGCGCGTGCACAACTCCGGGCACTGGACCGAGGCCGGCGCCGCCACCTCGCAGTTCGAGCAGCACGTGCGCGCCATCGCCGGCTGGCCGCTCGGCGCAACCACGCGGCATGGCGCCAGCGTCGAAATGCAGAATCTCGTCGGTGCGGAAGCCGGCGAATGGCACCGGCTGATGGCGACCCCTGGGGTCGCGCTCAACCTCTACGGCAAGGCCGAGGAGCGCGCCGGCCGCAAGATGGGGCACTGGACGCAAGTGCGGCCGCGGTAGCGTTGCGTGGATGAAGGCGTTCGATCCATTGAAATGATGTGACGGCTTGTGCCACGTTGCCGTCGTGCGGACCGTCAAAGGAGACGCTTCATGCTCGACCACGTCGCCGACATCAAGAAATACGCCAAGGGTCCGGTCCACGAGACCGCGGTCAAGCACCTCGCCAGAACCTACGCGCTGGTGATGAGCAAGCCCGATGCGAAATACGTGGCCTGCTCCGACAAGGAGGAGCTCGCGCGGGTACGCGACAGCTTCCTCAAGAAGAAGCTCGGCCTGGACGGCGACCTCGATGGTGCGATCAAGGCCGTCTGCACCACGATGAAGCCGTCGCGCGACAAGTCTCGCCTGACCTTCCATTACCTGCTCGCCGAGCATTTCGAGAAGCTCGACGCGCTCTGAACACCCTTCGAAATCTCCGGGTAATCCTTACCGGAACGCCCATCCCGCATATTTATCGATGTCGATCGCCAACTCGCGCACGAGGTTCGTCGCGACCATGCGTTCGCGGTAGCGGCCCTGGTCGTAGGCGAACCACGCGATCTGGCTCAGCGCGCCGATGTTGCGGGCGCCCCACTCGCGCAAAGTGACGGGATCGATATCCGTCACTTTGTAATAATTCAAAAATCCTTTTTTGGTGACATTGGCCTGGATCGTATGCGCCTCGAAAGGTAGCGCCAAGATAATCCCTTTAGAATTATTCTCGATAAGGAAGAAGTTCGGCCTGCTCACACGTACTCGACGTCCCCATGACTTCGTCAGGGCTAGCGCCGCCTTGGCTCTTTTGCAAGCGCGGCGGAAGTTCTTTCCTTTGCGTCAGGCGTGACCCGGAGTCGCTCGTGGCGATCGGCTCAAAGCCAGGGCTCGTAGGTCACGCTGTCCATCAGGCATTGCTTGCGCGCCACGGTGTAGACGGCACTGCGGCCGAGCACGTGGGCGAGATGCTCGCCGCCGCAGAACAACGCGCGGACGGGCTCGCCGAGGAAGTTGAGCCCGCCGGCATAGGCGCCGAAGGCCGGCATGATGCAACGCCGGTCGTCGGCGACGAAGCAGCGCCGGCGCACGCTGCCGGCCTTGCCGCCGACCACGGCCACCGGATGGAGGTGCCCGGCGATCTCCCCGTCGCAAGGCGAGCGGGAGGGATGGTGGCGGAAGCAGACGTGGCCGACGGCGAGGTGGGTGGCATGGTCGCCGTCGAGCGCGGCGGGCGGCGCCGGATCGTGGTTGCCGGCGATCCACATCCAGTCGCGCCCGGTCTGGATCGCGCGGAGCGCCTGGACGTCGTGCGCCAGCAGCCGGTCGCAACCGCCACCGTCGTGAAACGAGTCGCCGAGCGCCACCACGCGCCGCGGGTCGAGCCGGCCGACGACCGCCGCCAGCTTGGCCAACGTCGCCGACGTGTCGTAGGGCGGCAGGAAGACGCGCTTCTGTGCGAAGGACGAGCCTTTCTCCAGATGGAGGTCGGCCACCACCAGGAGGTGCTCGTCGGGCCAGTACAGAGCCCCCGACGGGTCGGCGACGAAGGCGGACCCGTGCAGGCGGATGATCTTCTCGGGCGAGGTATCGAAGCGGGCGGCGTGAGCGGGCATCGCGCGGTTAAAGCAGATTCGGCGGCGGCCTGTCCCGCGAGGCGAGCGAGTCGCAACGCCGCGCCCGGCGTGGCGTGGCGTGCAAACAAAGTCGGGAAGCCCGGCGCTGGCGCGTCCCGTGCTTGCGCCGTTTCCCTGAATCCTGGAGCGTAGGGACACGCTGCCAGCCTGCGTGAACGGGAGACATACCGCATGAAGCGCCTGCTCGTCGCCAACCGCTCCGAGATCGCAATCCGGATCTTTCGGGCGGCCGCCGAACTGGGGCTCGCCACGATCGCGGTCTACGCCGAGGAAGACAAGCTCTCCCTGCACCGCTTCAAGGCCGACGAGGCCTACCTGATCGGCAAGCTCGCCGACGGCGCGCAGCTCGGGCCGGTCGAGGCCTATCTGTCGATCGACGAGATCATGCGGGTCGCCCGCGAGGCCAATGCCGACGCGATCCACCCCGGCTACGGCTTCCTTTCGGAATCACCGGAATTCGCCGAGGCCTGCGCGGCGCACGGCGTCACCTTCATCGGGCCGACCGCCGACACGATGCGCAAGCTCGGCAACAAGGTGTCGGCCCGCAACCTCGCGCAATCCGTCGACGTGCCGGTGATGCCGGCGACTCCGCCGCTCACCGACGACGAGGCCGAGACCAAGAAGGCGGCCGCCGCGATCGGCTATCCCGTCATGCTGAAGGCCTCATGGGGCGGCGGCGGTCGCGGCATGCGGCCGATCAAGGACGAGGACGGCCTCTTGGAGGCGGTCAAGTCGGCCAAGCGCGAGGCCAAGGCTGCCTTCGGCAAGGACGAGGTCTATCTCGAGAAGCTGGTGGTCCACGCCCGACATATCGAAGTGCAGATCCTCGGCGACACGCACGGCACGCTGGTCCACCTCTACGAGCGCGACTGCTCGATCCAGCGCCGCAACCAGAAGGTCGTGGAACGCGCGCCGGCCTCGTTCCTCGACGAGGCGACCCGCACAGAGCTGTGCGAGGCGGCGCTGCGCATCGGCCGTGCCGCGGACTACGTCGCCGCCGGAACCGTCGAGTTCCTCTTCGATGCCGATACCGGCCACTTCTACTTCATCGAGGTCAACCCGCGCATCCAGGTCGAGCACACCGTGACCGAGGTGGTCACCGGCATCGATATCGTGAAGGCGCAGATCAACATCATGGAGGGCGGCCACATCGGCACCTTCATGGAGACCGGCGTGCCGGCGCAGGCCGACATCAAGCTCAACGGCCACGCCATCCAGTGCCGCATCACGACCGAGGATCCCGACAACAGCTTCACGCCGGACTACGGCCGCATCACCGCCTATCGCGGCGCCTTCGGCTTCGGCGTGCGGGTCGACGGCGGCACCGCCTATTCCGGCGCGATCGTCACACGCTGGTACGATTCGCTGCTGGAGAAGATCATCACCTGGGCGCCGACCCCGCTGGAGGCGACCCGGCGCATGCAGCGCGCCCTGCGCGAGTA
>CAXTVT010000120.1:0-7545 GCA_964247745.1 uncultured Beijerinckiaceae bacterium | reverse complement strand
TCCTCGACGTCAACACCGGCGAGATCGTCGCCATGGCCTCGCTGCCGGACTTCGACCCCAACACGCCGGCCGACGCGCTCAACCCCAACAACATCAACCGGCTGTCCGTCGGCGTCTACGAAATGGGCTCGACCTTCAAGGCGATCTCCATCGCCATGGCGCTGGAGACCCAGAAGGTGACGCTGCGCTCGCAGCTCGACGCCCGCAGCGAGCTGCACTACGGCCGCTTCACCATCCACGACTTCCACGCCACCCACCGCATGCTCACGGTGCCGGAGGTGTTCGTGCACTCCTCCAACATCGGCACGGCTCGCATGGCGATGATGGTCGGCGTCACCGGGCACCAGGCCTTCCTGCGCAAGATGGGCCAGCTGACGCGGCTGCGCACCGAGCTGCCGGAATCGGCCGAGCCGCTGGTGCCCAAGCACTGGGGCGAGCTCAACACGATCACCATCGCCTTCGGCCAAGGTCTCAACGTCGCGCCGCTGCAGGCGCTGATGGCGGTCGGCGCGCTGGTCAACGGCGGCCAGCTCATCAAGCCGACCTTCCTCAAGCGCAGCGAGGTCGACGCCCGCGCCGACGCGCCGCAGGTCGTGCGCCCCGAGGTCTCGGAGAGCCTGCGCTACCTGATGCGCCTCAATGCCGAGATCGGCTCGGCCAAGAAGGCCAACATTCCGGGCTATTTCATCGGCGGCAAGACCGGCACGGCCGACAAGCTGGTGCACGGCCACTACGACCACACCAAGGTGTTCACGACCTTCATGGCGGTGCTGCCGGCCGACAAGCCGAAGTACCTGTTCCTGACGCTGATGGACGAACCGCAGGCCGTCGCCGGAGACGGCGGCTACCACACCGCGGCGATGAACTCGGGCGTCGTCACCGGCCAGATCATCGAGCGGGTAACGCCGCTGCTCGGCCTGCCGCCGCAGATCCAGCTGCCGCCGATGCCCTTCCCGCTGCTGGCCCGGATGGGCTATGGGCAGGCCAACACACCGCAGCATCCCGGAGGAGGCGAACACTGACACGGCTCGCGACCCTGCTGCCGGATGCCGCCTGTCCCACGGGTCTCGGCAGCATCGAGGTCGTCGGACTGACCGCCGACAGCCGCGCCGTGCGGCCCGGCTTCGCCTTCTTCGCGATCCCCGGCACCAGGACCGACGGCACGGGCTACGTCGCCGAGGCCATCGACAGGGGCGCGGCGGCCGTCGTTGCGCAACGCGCACCACCCGGCGCGATGCCGTCGGGCGTGGCCTGCCTGCTGGTCGACGACGTACGCCGGGCCCTGGCGCGGGCCGCCGCGGCGTTCCACCCGCACCAGCCGGCGACCATCGCCGCCGTGACCGGCACCAGCGGCAAGACCTCGGTGGCGGCGTTCTGCCGGCAGATCTGGACGCATCTGGGCCATCCCGCCGCGTCGCTCGGCACCGTCGGCATCGTCGCGCCGTCGGGCAGCGTCTACGGCTCGCTGACCACGCCCGACCCTGTGACGCTGCACCGGACCCTCGACGCGCTCGCCGGGGAAGGCGTCACCCATCTCGCGCTCGAGGCCTCGTCGCACGGCATCGAGCAGCGCCGCCTCGACGGTGTGCGACTGGCCGCCGGCGCCTTCACCAACCTGTCGCGCGACCATCTCGACTACCACGCGAACCTCGACGACTATCTCGCGGCGAAACTTCGACTTTTCACGACGCTGCTGCCCGACGGGGCTCTCGCCGTGGTCAACGCCGACAGCGATGCCGCCGGCAAGGTGATCGCGGCCTGCGAGGCGCGCGGCCTGCCGGTCTTCGCCGTGGGCCGCGCCGGCACCCGCCTACGCCTGATCGAGGCACGGCCGGACGATCTCGCCGTCGTCCTGGTGCTGGATGCCGACGGCCACCGCGTCGAGACGCACCTGCCGCTCGCCGGCGAATTCCAGGTGCAGAACGCGCTGGTCGCGGCCGGGCTGTGCATCGCCACGGGCGCGCCGCCGGAGAACGTCCTCGCCGCACTGGCCAGCCTGGAGGGTGCGCCGGGCCGGCTGGAGCTGGTCGGCCGCAAGAACGGAGCTCCGGTCTTCGTCGACTACGCCCACAAGCCCGACGCGCTGGAGAAGGTGCTGGAGACCCTGCGTCCGCTCGCCTCCGGCAAGCTCTCGGTGGTGGTCGGCTGCGGCGGCGACCGTGACCAGGGCAAGCGTCCGATCATGGGCGAGATCGCGGCCCGCGGCGCCGATCGCGTGATCGTGACCGACGACAATCCGCGCTCGGAGGAGCCGGCCGCGATCCGCCGCGCGATCCTCGACGGCGCGGGCGGCGGCCGCGCCGAGATCGTCGAGATCGGCGACCGCGCCGCGGCGATCCTCTCGGCGATCGGCTGGCTCGCGCCGGGCGACGTGCTGGTCATCGCCGGCAAGGGCCACGAGACCGGGCAGATCGTCGGCGACACGGTGCTGCCCTTCTCCGACCTTGACTGCGCTAGGCGGGCTTTGCAGAACCACGCCCCATGACCCAGCGGCGCGACGCATGAGCCTCCACGCGGCCCCGCTCTGGACGGGCCTCGGCCTGATCGCGCCGCTGCGCGCCCGCGTCTCGGGCGGCGTGCCGCAGGCCGCCACGGGCATCTCCATCGACACGCGCACGCTGGAGCCGGGCGACCTCTTCTTCGCGATCACCGGCGACAGCAGCGACGGCCACGACTACGTCGAAAAGGCGTTCGCCGCCGGCGCCGTCGCCTGCGTCGTCGACGAGACGCGCGCCGACGCGCTCGCCGGCACCGGGCCGCTGCTCGTCGTCGACGACGTGCTGGCCTCGATGGAGCACCTGGGACGAGCGGCCCGCGCGCGCGCGCAGGCCCGGGTCGTCGCCGTCACCGGTTCGGTGGGCAAGACCTCCACGAAGGAGGCGCTGCGCGTCGCCCTGACGCCGGCCGGCGCCCTGCATGCCTCGGCCGCGTCCTACAACAATCATTGGGGGGTGCCGCTGACCCTGGCGCGGATGCCGCGGGAGACGCGGTTCTGCGTCGCAGAGATCGGCATGAACCACGCCGGCGAGATCACGCCGCTGGTCGCGATGGTGCGCCCGCACGTCGCCATCGTGACCAACGTGTCGCCCGTGCACCTCGAGTTCTTCCCCTCGGTCGAGGCCATCGCCGACGCCAAGGCCGAGATCTTCTCCGGCCTGGAACCCGGCGGCGTCGCCATCGTCAATCGCGACAGCCCGCATTTCGCGCGCCTCGACGCCGCGGCGCGGCTCTCCCCCGCCGGCCTCGTCGCGACCTTCGGCGCCCACGAGCGCGCCGACGCGCGCCTGCTGGAGATCACGCCGGCCCCGACCCATTCGATCGTCAGGGCCCGCATCGTCGGCCGCGAGATCACGTTCCGGCTCGGCGCGCCCGGGCGGCACCTGGCCGAGAACGCGCTGGCGGTGCTGCTCGCCGCCCATGCGGTCGGCGCCGACCTCGACGTCGCCGCGACCGCGCTGGCCTTCTTCCAGGCCGGCAAAGGCCGCGGCGAGCGCGCCACGATCGCGACCGCCGACGGCACCTTCACCTTGATCGACGAGAGCTACAACGCCAACCCGGCGTCGATGGGCGCGGCGCTGGCGCTGGCCGGCACGCTGCCGCCGGGCGACGGCGGCCGGCGCGTCGCGATCCTCGGCGACATGCTGGAGCTGGGCGAGCGCTCGCCCGAACTCCACGCCGGGCTCGCCGACGACCTCGTCGCAGCACGGTTCGACCTGGTTCTGGCCGCCGGGCCGATGATGCGCGCGCTGGCCGACGCGCTCGCCTCGCGCGGCCTGCCCTGCGAGTGGCGCGCCGCTGCCGCCGACCTCGAGCCGATCGTGCTCGACTGCATTCGCAGCGGCGATATCGTCGTGGTCAAGGGCTCCAACGGCAGCCGCATGGGCCCGATCGTCGGCGCGCTCAAGCAGCACCACGCCAGCCTTCTGCAGGCGACCGAGACCGCGGAGACCCCCGCCTCCCGCGCCACCGCGTAAGGACACCCCATGCTCGCCTGGCTCGCGGACCTGACGCCCCACACGGGGCCGCTCAACGTGTTCCGCTACATCACCTTCCGCACCGGAGGCGCCATCGGCACCGCGCTGCTCTTCGTGTTCTTCTTCGGCCCCGGCATCATCTCGGCGCTGCGGTTGAAGCAGGGCAAGGGCCAGCCGATCCGCGCCGACGGCCCGGCCTCGCACCTGCTGACGAAGAAAGGCACGCCGACGATGGGCGGGCTGATGATCCTGTCCGGACTCATCGTCTCGACCCTGCTGTGGGCCAATCTCGCCAATTATTTCGTCTGGACCGTGCTTCTCGTGATGATCGGCTTCGGTCTCATCGGCTTCTACGACGACTACCTCAAGGTGACGCGTCAGACCCACGCCGGCTTCTCCGGCCGGTCGCGGCTCGCGCTCGAGGCCGCCATCGCGTTCGCCGCCTGCTGCATCATGTATTATTTCGGCACGGTCTATTCCGGGGCGATCGCGGTGCCCGGCGTCAACGGCTACATCGCCAATCTCGGCTGGGCCTTCCCGTTCTTCGGCGCCTTCGTCATCGTCGCCGCCGGCAACGCGGTCAACCTCACCGACGGCCTCGACGGCCTCGCCATCGTGCCGGTGATGATCGCCGCCGGCTCGTTCGGCTTCGTCGCCTATCTCGTCGGCAACGCGATCTTCGCGAAATACCTCGGCATCAACTTCGTGATCGGCGCGGGCGACCTCGCCGTGGTCTGCGGCGCGTTGATCGGCGCCGGCGCCGGCTTCCTCTGGTTCAACGCCCCGCCGGCGCAGATCTTCATGGGCGACACCGGGTCGCTCGCGCTCGGCGGCCTGCTCGGCACGATCGCGGTGGCGGTCAAGCACGAGATCGTGCTGGTCATCGTCGGCGGCCTGTTCGTGCTCGAGGCCGTCTCCGTCATCGTGCAGGTCGTCTCCTTCAAGCTGACCGGCAAGCGCGTGTTCCGCATGGCGCCGATCCACCACCATTTCGAGCAGCTCGGCTGGTCCGAGCCGCAGATCGTCATCCGCTTCTGGATCATCGCCTTCGTGCTCGCGCTGATCGGGCTCTCGACCCTGAAGCTGCGGTGAGAAAACGGCTGTCATTCCGGGGCGCGCAACGCGCGAACCCGGAACCCATTGCGGCTTCCGGGCGGTCGCTCGTCGGCGCGCGCAATGGGTTCCGGGTTCGCCTGCGGCGCCCCGGAATGACAAGCCTTGGGCTCTCCCTGCACTGCGCGGGAGCAGCGCCGCCATGACCCCGCTCACCTGCTTCGCCGGCCAGCACGTCGCCCTGTTCGGCCTGGGCGCCTCCGGATTCGACGCCGCACGCGCGCTGCTCGCGGGCGGTGCGACCGTCGCGGCCTGGGACGACAAGGAGGCCTCGCGCGACAGGGCGGCGGCCGCGGGCATCGCGATCGTCGACCTGCACGACGCCGACTGGTCGCGCTTCGCCGCCTTCGTGCTGGCGCCGGGCGTCCCGCTGACCCATCCGACCCCGCATTGGACGGTAGACCTGGCCCGGGCCGCAGGCGTCGCGATCATCGGCGATATCGAGCTGTTCTGCCGCGAGCGCGCGGCCATCGCGCCCAACGCGCGCTTCGTCGCCATCACCGGCACCAACGGCAAGTCCACCACCACGGCGCTGACCGCGCATCTCTTCCGCGAGTTCGGCTACGAGGTCGCGGTGGGCGGCAACATCGGCACGCCGGTGCTGCAGCTGCCGCCGCCCTCCGAGACCCGCGTCCACGTGGTCGAGTGCTCGTCGTTCCAGATCGACCTCGCGCCCTCGATCCAGCCGACCGCCGGCATGCTCATGAACCTCACGCCCGACCATCTCGATCGCCACGGCACGATGGCGAACTACGCCGCGATCAAGGCGCGCCTGGTGGCCCATTCGACCACCGCGATCGTGTCCGTGGACGACCCCGACAGCGCCGCCATCGCGCAGGCCATCTCGATCGAGGGCCGCGCCGTCGAGACCATCTCGGTGGCCGGCAACATGGTGGCGCGCGGCATCACGCTCGACGGCACGGTGCTGATGCGTCACCGCGACATGGCGGCGACGCCCATCGCCGACCTCGCCGGCATCGCGTCGCTGCGCGGCGCCCACAACGCGCAGAACGCCGCCGCCGCCATCCTCGCCCTGGGAGAGGATGCCGACAACCTCAACCAGCTGCAGGATGCGCTGCGGTCCTTCCAGGGCCTCGCGCATCGCATGGAGCAGATCGCCGCGCGCGACGGCGTGATCTTCGTCAACGACAGCAAGGCGACGAACGCCGATGCCGCAGAGAAGGCACTGCTCGCCTTCCCTCGCGTGCACTGGATCATCGGCGGCAAGGCCAAGGAGGGCGGCATCGAGCCGCTGCGCCCGCTGTTCGGGCGCGTTGCCAAGGCCTACCTCATCGGGGCCGCCGCCGAGCTGTTCGCCGAAACGCTCGGCGGCGACGTGCCGTGGGAGCCTTGCGGCACGCTCGACGTCGCCACGCGCCGCGCCGCGGAGGACGCGCACGCCGAGGTCGAGCGGACCGGAGTCGACCAGGTCGTGCTGCTCTCGCCGGCCTGCGCCAGCCAGGACCAGTTCAGCGACTTCGAGCAGCGGGGCGAGCGATTTCGCGAAGTGGTGGCAACCCTGCTAAATCTACGTCCGTGAAAGGCATGGTTAATCGTTCGTGTTCATGATCGCGGCGGACGCCCGGCGCTCGCGCCCGGCGATGGCACCCGTTTACGCGGGTCGTGGAGCCTCGAGCATGGTATCGCGCGCGCAACGCACGGCCTTGGCGAACTGGTGGTGGACCGTAGATCGCTGGCTGCTGGCCGCGCTCGGCATCCTCATCGTCGCCGGCATGATCCTCACCATGGCGGCGAGCCCGCCGGTGGCCGAGCGCATCGGGCTGCCGACCTTCCACTTCGTCAACCGGCAGGCCGAGGCGCTGTTCCCGGCGATCGCCGTTCTGATCGGCGTGTCCTTCCTGACCCCGCGCCAGGTGCGCCGCGCCGCGGTGATCCTCTTCATCGTCTCGATGGGCCTGATCGTCGTCGCGCTGCTGTTCGGCCACGAGGTCAAGGGCTCGCGCCGCTGGATCTTCGGCATCCAGCCCTCGGAGTTCCTCAAGCCGGCCTTCGTCATCCTCGCGGCCTGGGCCTTCTCCGAGGGCGGCAAGCGCCGCGACGTGCCCGGCACCATGCTCGCGATCCTCCTGCTGCCGCTGACCATCGTGCCCTTGATGCTGCAGCCCGATTTCGGCCAGACCATGCTGGTCACGCTGGTGTGGATGGCGCTGTTCTTCATGGCCGGGCTGCATTGGTTCTGGATGGCCGGCCTCGGCGGCGGCGGCGTGATGGCCGTGCTGGCCGCCTACAGGTTCGTGCCCCACGTGCGCGCGCGCATCCTGAAGTTCATGGATCCCGCGAGCGGCAACGGCGTCACCGACACCTTCCAGGTCGACACCGCCCTGGAGACGATCAAGGCCGGGCGCTGGCTCGGCAAGGGGCCGGGCGAAGGCACGGTAAAGCGCATCCTGCCCGACGCCCACACCGACTTCATCTTCGCCGTCACCGGCGAGGAGTT
>CAXTVT010000119.1:0-7558 GCA_964247745.1 uncultured Beijerinckiaceae bacterium | reverse complement strand
TTTCCCGTATACACACTTTCCAGGCGTGCGCCTTCAACCACTCGGCCACCCCTCCGCGCGACGAGGCGGGCCTCGGCGGAGGCCGCTTCTAAGGCCAGCCAGGGGGCGCGTGCAAGCCTTTCGCGCCGACGATGCCGATGGCGGGGTTCAGGCGGCGAGTGCGGCCACGATGGCGTCGCCCATGGCCGCCGTCGAAATCGAGGCCTGCCCCTCGCCCTTGATGTCGGCGGTGCGCAGACCCTGGGCCAGCACGGCGGCGATCGCCGCCTCGACGCGATCGGCGAGGTCGATACGATCGAAGGTGTAGCGCATCGCCATGGCGAGCGAGCCGATCATCGCGATCGGGTTGGCCAGGCCCTGGCCGGCGATGTCGGGGGCGGAGCCGTGCACCGGCTCGTAGAGCGCCTTGCGACGGCCGGTCGCCGGGTCGACGTCGCCCAGCGAGGCCGACGGCAGCATGCCGATGGATCCGGTCAGCATGGCGGCGACGTCGCTGAGCATGTCGCCGAAGAGATTGTCGGTGACGATGACGTCGAAGCGCTTGGGGTGGCGCACCAGGGCCATGCCCAACGCGTCGGCGAGCTGGTGCTCCAGCGCGACGTCAGGGTAGTCCTCGCGGCCCATCCTGGTGAGGATACGGTTCCACAGCACGCCCGACTTCATCACGTTGCGCTTCTCGGACGAGCACAGGCGGTGGCCGCGCTGCCGCGCCAGCTCGAACCCGACGCGGGCGATGCGCTCGATCTCGTAGGTCTCGTAGACCTGGGTGTCGACCGCACGTTCCTGGCCGCCGCCGAGGTCGGTGATCGTCTTGGGCTCGCCGAAATAGACGCCGCCCGTCAGCTCGCGCACGATCACGAGGTCGAGCCCATCGATCAGATCGCGCTTCAGAGAGGAGGCGTCGGCTAGCGCGGGATAACAGATCGCGGGACGGATGTTGGCGTAGAGGCCCATGTCCTTGCGCAGGCGCAGGAGACCGGCCTCGGGCCTTTGCTCGTAGGGCACGGCATCCCACTTCGGGCCTCCGACCGCGGCGAGCAGCACGGCGTCGGCGGCCTGCGCCTTGGCCATGTCGGCGTCCGAGATCGCAACGCCGTGAGCATCGTGGGCCGCGCCTCCGACGAGACCGCGGTCGAGCGTGAAACGCGCGGCGCCCGATTGCTCCAGCGCCGCGATCACCTTCTCGACCTCCGCCATGACCTCGGGGCCGATCCCGTCGCCGGGCAGGAGGAAGAGGGAATAGGTCATGCGCGGGTCCGGCCGGGTAAGGTGCGCCCTAGAAGCACGGGCACATCCCCTTGGCTAGATCGCCACGCGCTCACTCCCCGCGCCGCACCAGCTCCACCAGGCGCTCGACATGGGCGATCGGCGTCTCCGGCAGGATGCCGTGGCCGAGATTGAAGATGTGGGGGCGGTGACGGAAGGCGGCGAGGATTCGCCCGACGGCGGCCTCCAGCGCCTGTCCACCGGCGATCAACGCGAGCGGATCGAGGTTGCCCTGCAGCACGGTTCCCGGCAGCGCGCGCGCCGCCCAGTGCGGATCGACCGAGGTGTCGAGGCCAAGCGCGTCGGCGCCGGTCGCGTCCTTCAGCTCGAGGAGGCGCGGACCGATGCCGCGGGCGAACACGATGATCGGCACGTTCGGATGCCGGGCCCGCACGCCCGCGACGATGGTCGCGATCGGGCGCACGCTCCAGCGCTCGAATTCGCCTGCCGGCAGCACTCCGGCCCAGGTGTCGAAGATCTGCAGGACGTCGACCCCGGCCACGACCTGCCGGTCGAGATAGGCGATCGAGGATTCGACCAGCTTGTCGACGAGGCGCACCATCAAGGCAGGCTCGCGGTAGGCGAACAGGCGCGCAGGAGCCTGATCGGGCGTGCCGCGGCCGGCGATCATGTAGCTCGCCACCGTCCAGGGCGCGCCGCAGAATCCGATCAGCGGCACGTCTTTCGGCAGATCTTGCTTGAGCCGCGCAACCGTCTCGAAGACCGGCGCCAGATGGTTGAGGTCCACCCGCTCATGCAGCCGGTCGAGCCCGTCGGCATCGGTGATCGGATCGAGCCGCGGCCCTTCGCCGACCTCGAAGCGCACCTTCTGGCCGAGCGCGTCTGGGATGACCAGGATATCGGAGAACAGGATCGAGGCATCGAAGCCGAAACGCCGGATCGGCTGCAGGGTGGCCTCGACCGTGGTCTTGGGATCGTAGCAGAATTGCAGAAAGGAGCCGGCCTCGGCGCGGATCGCGCGATATTCCGGAAGGTAGCGGCCGGCCTGCCGCATCAACCAGAGCGGTGGTGGCCACACCGGCTCGCCAGCCAGCGCCCTCAGGAACTTCGGTGAAGGTCGCGACATTTCCACGGTCAAATCCAAACAATCCTTAGAAAGATTCTTCTTTTTTCTTCTTCTTGGGCCATGGATTAGGGCCGCACCGCATACCGCACAACTCTTCTCGACGGTGTCGACTTGCGAGTCTTGTCCACACCCGCGGGACGGCTGGGACCCGTTAACGATTCGTTAACGGGATCGGCAGCTTCCGACCTTTGGACGGTTTCGGCCGGCCGCGTTAACGACTTGTCAACAGTTGTGGCGGCCGCTGGGCATTTCGGGCGTCGGGGTCTGGCCTGTTGAAGGATTTCGACGGCTCGGCTAGGGCGCACGGATCGTTCCTCGAAACGGCCGGCTTGTCCCCGTCCGTCCCCAGGACTTCACCGTGCAGGTCCGGCGGACATGGTCACGCGCAGCAGCTTCCACCTCCACCTTCTGTCGGACGCGACCGGCGAGACGCTGATGGCCGTGTCGCGTGCCGTGGTGGCGCAATATCCCGGCGTGTCGCCGATGGAGCATATCTATCCCCTGGTGCGCACGCGCGATCAGCTCGATCGGGCCATCGGCGAGATCGAGACGGCACCGGGCATCGTGCTCTACACCCTGGTCGATGCCGACCTGATCCGCCGGCTCGAGGCGGCGTGCCACGAGGCCGGCGCGCCGACGCTCTCGGTGCTGGGCCCGGTGCTCGACTTCTTCCACGGCTACCTCGGTATGGAGGTCACGGCGCGGCCCGGTGCGCAGTACCTGTTGAACTCGGATTATTTCCGCCGCATCGACGCGCTCAATTTCTCGATGGCGCATGACGACGGGCAGAACGTCGAAGGCTACGAGGACGCCGACGTCGTCCTCCTCGGCATCAGCCGGACGTCGAAGACGCCGACGAGCATCTATCTCGCCAACCGTGGCCTGAAGACCGCCAACCTCCCGATGGTGCCTCGAGTCGAGGTGCCGGCCTCGATCCGCTTCCTCGTGAAGCCGCTGGTGGTCGGGTTGCTGGCGACCCCCGACCGCATCGTGCAGGTTCGGCGCTCGCGCATTCTCAGCCATGCCAACGACATGTCGGACTACGTCGACAAGAAGCTGGTGACGGACGAGATCAACGCGTCGCGCCGATTGTTCGAGCGGCAGGGTTGGCCGACGATCGACGTCAGCCGGCGCTCGATCGAGGAGACGGCGGCGGCGATCATGGACCTGCTGCGCGCGCATCGGCATAAGTCGATGGCCCTCGACGGTGCCGACACCGATTGAGCGGGGCGTTTCCGTTCGGCTCAGGACCCATGCCCAATCTCTGGCTGTTGCCTCGACCTCTCGTCCTCGCCTCCAAGAGCCAGGCTCGGCGCGCGTTGCTCGCCGCCTCGGGCATCCCCTTCGAGGCCATCGATTCCGGCATCGACGAGCGCGGCGTCCAGGCGACGCTCGGGCACGGCGCCGAGGGCGGCCTCGTCGCCGCGACCCTGGCGCGGGAAAAGGCGCGCGCGATCGGCGCGGCGCATCCCGGCCGCCTCGTGCTCGGCGCCGATCAGACGTTGTCGTTCGACGGCGGGCTCGTCGACAAGCCCGGCGATCGCGCCACGGCCCGACGCCAGCTCGTCGCGATGTCCGGCCGCACCCATACGTTGCATGCCGCGGTCTGCCTGGCGCGAGACGGCACGATCGTGGCCGAGACCTGCGCCGAGGCGCACCTCACCTGCCGCGCCTTCTCCGAGGATTTCGTCGACTGCTATCTCGATCTTGCCGGCGACGGCGTACTGGCGAGCGTCGGCGGCTATGCGATCGAGGGCCTCGGCATCCACCTCTTCGAGGCGATCACCGGCGAGCAATCGACCATCCTCGGCCTGCCGCTGCTGCCGCTGCTGCGCATGTTGCGCGAGATCGGCGCGGTGGAAGTGTGATCGGGCTGCGGCACGCGGGCGTCGTCGGCTGGCCGATCGCGCATTCGCGCTCCCCGTTGATCCACCGCCATTGGCTCGCCCGCCACGGCGTGGCTGGCACCTACGACACGATCGCCGTGCCGCCCGACGAGCTGCCGACCTTCGTCGACCGGCTTCGGTCCGGCGATCTCGTCGGCGGCAACGTCACCATCCCGCACAAGATCGCGGCCGTGGCGCTCTGCGACCGGCTGACGCCCGAAGCGCGGCGGCTCGAGGCGGTCAACACGCTGTGGATGGAGCGTGGAGAAGTGTGGGGGGATTCGACCGACGGGATCGGTTTTCTCGGCGCGCTCGACCAGGAGGCGTCGGGCTGGGACGGCCACAAGCGGCGCGCTCTGGTGGTCGGAGCCGGCGGTGCGGCGCGGGCGATCGTGGGCGCGCTGGTGAACCGCGGCTTCGCCGAAATCGTCGTCGCCAACCGTACGCCGGCGCGGGCCGAGGCCTTGACGGCGCGCGTGGGAGGCCGGCCCGCCGGCCTCGACGCGCTGCCGGGCCTGCTGGAAGGGGCCGACCTCCTCGTCAACACGACCTCGGCCGGGATGCACGGCCAGCCTGCGCTCGACCTCGACCTCGCGGCGCTGCCGCCGCACGCCGTGGTCGACGACATCGTCTACGTGCCCAGGGAGACGCCGCTGCTCCGCGCCGCCGCCGCCCGCGGCCTGCGCACGGTCGGTGGCCTCGGCATGCTGCTGCATCAGGCCGTGCCGGGCTTCGCGCGCTGGTTCGGCGTGACGCCCGAGGTGACGGCCGAGCTGCGCGCGCTGATCGAGGCGGATCTCGACGGGAGCGCCGGGGCTTGATCCTCGTCGGCCTCACCGGCTCCGTCGGCATGGGCAAATCCACCACCGCCGCGATGTTCTCCGCCCGCGCCATCGCGGTGTTCGACTCCGATGCCGCCGTGCACCGGCTCTATCGCGGCGAGGCCGTCGCCGCGGTGGAGGCGGCCTTTCCCGGCGTGACGCGTGCGGGCGCCGTCGACCGCGATGCCCTCGGGCAGCGTGTCATCGGCGATCCCGCCGCGATGCGGCGCCTCGAGGCGATCGTCCATCCCATGGTGCGCGCGGAACGCATGCGTTTCGTCGCACAGGCAGGCGACGTCGGCGCTCGCCTGGCAGTGCTCGACGTGCCGCTGCTCTACGAGACCGGCGGCGATGCCGACGTCGATGCCGTCGTGCTCGTCTCAGCGCCTTTAGCTGTGCAGAAGGCCCGCGTGCTGGCACGTCCGGGCATGACCGAGACGCGCTTCGCGGCCATACTCGCCAGGCAGATGCCGGATGCCGAGAAGCGCCGGCGCGCCCGATTCGTGATCGAGACCGGCGACGGGCTCGAGGCGGCGGAGCGGCAGGTGGAGGCCGTGATCGCGGCGCTCGGCGGGACCGACATCGTTGCGTGAGATCGTCTTCGACACCGAAACCACCGGGCTCGATCCCGCGACGGGTCATCGCGTCGTGGAGATCGGCTGCGTCGAGCTGCTGAACGGCATTCCCACCGGCAAGACCTTCCATCATTATCTCGACCCGCAGCGCGACATGCCGGAAGAGGCGTTCCGCGTCCACGGGCTCTCCTCCGAGTTCCTCGCCGGCAAGCCGTTGTTCGCCGACATCGTCGACGAGCTGGTCGCCTTCCTGGCGGGCGCCAAGCTCGTCGCCCATAACGCCGAATTCGACTTCCGCTTCGTCTCCGCCGAGCTGGTGGCGCTGGGCCGCCCGGTTCTCGACCCTGAGCTGATGGTGGACACGCTGGCGCTGGCGCGCCGCCGCCATCCCGGCTCGCCGGTCAGCCTCGACGCGCTGTGTTCGCGCTACGGCATCGACAATTCGCGGCGCACCAAGCACGGGGCGCTGCTCGATTCCGAGATCCTGGCCGAGGTCTATGCCGAGCTGACCGGCGGCCGCCAGACCGCACTGGTCTTCGCCGGTCCCGTCACGCGCGGCTGGGGCGGCCTGTCCAGCGCCACGCGCCGCGCCCGCCCCGTCCCGCTGGTGTCGCTGCTCACGGAGGAGGAGGCCGCCGCCCATGCCGCCTTCGTCGGCGAGCTGGGCGGGGCGGCAGTGTGGGTGACGTACGCGGCGCGAGACGTCGTGGCGGCCGGCTGAGCTCCTTCTCCCGTGAGGGAGAAGGACTGGCCCGGACGGGTTTCGGCCGTCGGAGATCTTGTTGTCGCTTTGCCTTCCCCGGCGAAATGCGGCAGGAACGCCGCGGATTCTCGCAGCGCCGGATCGTCATGACCAAAGCCATCGTCGGGATCATCGGGGGGTCGGGCGTCTACGACCTGCCAGGTCTCGAAGACCTTCGCGAGGAGCGGGTCGCGACGCCGTTCGGCGAGCCGTCGGACGTGGTGCACGTCGGGCGCATCGGCGGTACCGAGGCGATGTTCCTGCCGCGACACGGGCGCGGCCATCGGCTGTCCCCCGACGGCATCAACTACCGCGCCAACATCTGGGCCCTGAAGCAGCTCGGCGTGACCGACCTCGTGTCGGTCTCGGCCTGCGGCTCGTTCAAGGAGGGGCTCTCGCCCGGCACCTTCGTCGTCGCCGACCAGTTCGTCGACCGCACGGTGGGGCGCGATTCCTCGTTCTTCGGCAACGGCTGCGTCGCCCACGTCTCGATGGCGCATCCGGTGGCGCCGCGCCTCGTCGCCCGCTGCATGGCGGCGGCCAAGGCCGAGGCGATCGACGCCGTCTACGGCGGCACCTACGTCTGCATGCAGGGTCCGCAATTCTCCTCGCTCGCCGAATCCCTGGCCTACAAGGCCGCCGGCTACGACGTCATCGGCATGACCGCGATGCCCGAGGCCAAGCTCGCGCGCGAGGCCGAGCTGTCCTACGCCATCGTCGCGATGGTGACCGACTTCGACTGCTGGCACGAAGACCACGCCGCGGTGGACGTGGCCTCGATCATCGCCGTGATCCAGGCCAACGCCGACAAGGCCGGGCGGCTCGTCGGCCGCCTGCTGCGCGACTTTCCCGAGGAGCACGAGGACTGCCCGATCGGCTCGGACCGCGCGCTCGACACGGCGCTGATCACCGCGCCCGGCGCGCGCGACCCCGAGCTGCTCGCCAGGCTCGCTCCGATCCTCCAGCGCGTGACGGCCGCCGCCCGATGAAGAACCCCTACGACCTGCTCGCCTCGATCCGCACGATCCCGGACTATCCCAGGCCGGGCATCCTGTTTCGCGACATCACCACGATGCTCGGCGACGCGGAGGCGTTCCGCAACGCCGTCGACGAGATGGTCCGCCCCTGGGCCGGCAAGAAGATCGACAAGGTCGCCGGCATCGAGGCGCGCGGCTTCATCC
>CAXTVT010000118.1:0-7812 GCA_964247745.1 uncultured Beijerinckiaceae bacterium | reverse complement strand
AACAGCACGCCGGGCGCTTTCTTGAACTGGATGGCGATCTCGGTCTTGCGCGCCGTCATGCCCTTGCCGGTGCGGATGTAGAACGGCACGTCGGCCCAGCGCCAATTGTCGATGAAGAGCTTCAGCGCGACATAGGTCTCGGTGCGGCTCTTGGTGTCGACGTCGGGGGATTGGCGGTAGGCCTGCATCGGCTTGCCCTTGACCTCGCCGAAGACGTACTGGCCGCGCACCGAATTCTTCACCGCCTCCTCCGGCGTCATGCGCCGGATCGCCTCGATGACCTTGGCCTTTTCGGCGCGCACCGCGTCGGCGTCGAACGAGTTGGGTGCCTCCATCGTCATCATCGCCAGCAGCTGGAACATGTGGTTGGGCAGCATGTCGCGCAGCGCGCCAGTCTTGTCGTAGAACTTGCCGCGGGTCTCGACGCCGACCGTCTCGGCGGCGGTGATCTGGATGCTGTCGATGTGGTCGCGGTTCCAGATCGGCTCGAACATGAAGTTCGCGAAGCGCAGCACCATGATGTTCTGCACCGTTTCCTTGCCGAGGAAATGGTCGATGCGGAAGATCTGGCTCTCGTCGACGATGCCGAGGAGCTGCTCGTCGAGTTCGCGCGCCGATTTGAGGTCGGTGCCGAACGGTTTCTCGATGATGATGCGGCGGAACTGGTCCTCGCCCTCCTTGGTGAGGCCGGCCTTGCCGAGCCCCTCGACGATCGGGCCGAAGAACTGCGGCGCCGTGGCGAGGTAGAAGACCACGTTCTTGTGCGACTTGTCCTTGCCGAGCTCGTCGAGCCGCCGCCGCAGGTCGAGGAACATGCCCTCGTCGGTGACGTCGCCGCTGAGATGATGGATCCGCTCGCGCAACCAGTCGCGCGCCTGGGCATCGACCTTGATCTTGCCGGCCTCGCCGTGCCCGGCCTCGATGATGTCGGTCATCTCCTGCAGAAGCTTGTTGCGGAAGGCCTCGTCGCCGGCCTCGCCACGGTTGATGCCGATGACCTGGAAGTCCTCGTTCAGGAGACCTTCGTTCACCAGATTGTAGATCGCCGGCATCAGCAAGCGCTTGGTGAGGTCGCCGGAGGCGCCGAAGATCACGAAGGTGCAGGGTGGCGCGACGGCGGTGCCGCCCGCCGTCTTCTGCGCCTTCTGGAATGGCATCTCGTTCATCGGAGCCTCGCTTGTCGCGTGTGTGTGACGACCCCGCTCAGGACTTCTTCGGCGTCGTGTTCATTTCCAGATGGCCGCCGAACTGGAAGCGCATCGCCGAAAGAAGCTTCTCGCCGTAGGTGTGCACCTGGCGCGAACGAAACCGCGCGTAGAGCGCGGCGGACAGGACCTCGGCCGGAACCGCCTCTTCGATCGCCGCCTCGATCGTCCAGCGACCCTCGCCCGAATCCGACACGTTGCCGCTGTAGTTCGCCAGGGACTGGTCTTCGGCCAGCGCGATCGCGGTCAGGTCCAGCAACCACGATGCCACGACGCTGCCGCGCCGCCATACCTCTGCGATGTCGGCGGTGTTCAGCGTGAAGCGCTGGTCTTCCGGCAGGTCATGGGAGTTCTTGTTCTTGATGATGTCGAAGCCCTCGGCATAGGCCTGCATCATCCCGTATTCGATGCCGTTGTGGACCATCTTCACGAAATGGCCGGATCCCGCCGGGCCGGTGTGGAGGTAGCCCTCCTCGGCGCGCGTATCGAGATTGTCGCGGCCCTTGGTCGGATCGATGTTGCCCTTGCCCGGCGCCAGCGCCTTAAGGATGGGGTCGATGCGCTCGACCGCTTCGTCATCGCCGCCGATCATCATGCAATAGCCGCGCTCGAGCCCCCAGACGCCGCCCGACGTGCCGACGTCGACGTAGTGGATCTTCTTCTTCTGCAGCTCCTGCGCGCGGCGGATATCGTCCTTGTAGAAGGTGTTGCCGCCATCGATGATCGTGTCGCCTTCTTCGAGATGCTCGCCGAGGTCCTTGATCGTGTCCTCGGTGATCTTGCCCGCCGGCAGCATCACCCAGATCGAACGCGGCGCCGTCAACTTGGAGCGGAGGTCGTCGAGGCTCGACGAACCGGTCATGCCCTCGCCTGACAGCTTCTCGACCGCGTCCTTCGACACGTCGAAGACGACGATCTCGTGCCCGGCGCGCTTGAGACGCCGTGCGATGTTGCCACCCATACGGCCCAAGCCGACGATACCGAGCTGCATTCCTGGTCACTCCTTCGTTGGGTACGCGGACGAGATGTCCGACGCCGTGTCACTCACTCGCGTCTCGGCCTCAGGCCGCCTTGGCGCGCTTGATCTGGTTCTTGGCCGCCTCGAGAACCGCCTCCGGCGTAAAGCCGAATTTCTTCAGCAGATCCTTCAGCGGCGCCGATGATCCGAAGGAGTGCATGCCGATCATCTCGCCGACACTGCCGACATATCGCTCCCAGCCCATGGTCGCCGCCTGCTCGACGCTGACGCGGGCCGTGATGCCCGGCGGAATGACGCTGTCGCGATAAGCCTGATCCTGCATCTCGAACAAAGCCCAACATGGCATCGAGACGACGCGCGCGCCGATGCCCTCCTTCTTCAGGGCCTCGTAAGCGCCGACGCAGAGCGACAGCTCCGTACCGGTGCCCATCAGGATCACCTGCGGCTCGCCGTCCTCGGCATCGGCCAGCACGTACGCGCCCTTCGCGACACCGGCCGCCGAGGCGTATTTCGTGCGATCGAGCGTGGGCATGTTCTGCCGGCTGAAGACCAGCACCGAGGGATGGTGCTTCTGCTCCATCACGACGCGATAGGTCTCGGACACCTCGTTGGCGTCGCCGGGGCGAAAGGTCAGCAGACCCGGGATGACACGCAGGCTCGGCACCTGCTCGATGGGCTGGTGGGTCGGCCCGTCCTCGCCGACGCCGATCGAATCGTGAGTGAACACCGTGAAGTTGTGAAGCTCCATCAGCGCGGAGAGCCGGATCGGCGGCCGCATGTAGTCGGAGAAGACGAGGAAGGTGGAGCCGAAGGCGCGCAGGCCGCAGACCGCCATGCCGTTGCAGATGGCGCCCATGCCGTGTTCGCGGATGCCGAAATGCATGTTGCGGCCGCCGGGCGTGTCGCGCTCGAGGCTCGGCATGCCATCGATATTGGTCTTGGTCGACGGCGCGAGATCGGCCGACCCGCCGATGAACCACGGCACGTGCGGCGCGATCGCGTTGATCACCTTGCCCGAGGCGGCACGCGACGCCATGCCCTTCTCGTCGGCCGGAAACACCGGCAGCGCCTTGTCCCAGCCCTCGGGCATGGTCTTGGCGATGATATGGTCGATCTCGCCGGCGAGTTCGCCGTTGGTCTGGCGGTAGCCCGCGAAGGTCTTCTTCCAGGCGGCGTTGAGATCGGCGCCGCGACGGCCGATGCCGGCGTCGAAATGCTCGCACACACCCTCTGGCACCAGGAACTCCGCGTCCTCCGGCCAGCCGTAGCTCTTCTTGGCGCCGCGGATCTCCTCCTCGCCAGGGGCGTCGGAATGGGCCTTGTGCGTGCCGGCCTTGGTCGGGAAGCCGTAGCCGATGATCGAGTGCACGATGATGATCGTCGGGCGCTTGGCCTCCGCCTTGAAGGCGTGCAGCGCCTCGAGGAACGCGCCGGTGTCGTTGGCATCGGCGAGGTGGATGACGTTCCACTGATAGGATTCGAAGCGCTTGCCGACGTCTTCCGAGAAGGCCAACGGCGTGTCGCCCTCGATCGTGATCTTGTTGTCGTCGTAGATCCAACAGAGATTCGAGAGACCGAGATGGCCGCCGAGCGAGGCCGCCTCTGACGCGACGCCTTCCATCAGGTCGCCGTCCGAGCAGAAATTGTAGACGTCGAAATCGAAGATCGTGGCGCCCGGCTTGTTGTAGTGCGCGCCCATCCAGCGCGATGCCATCGCCATGCCGACCGAGTTGCCGCAGCCCTGACCGAGCGGGCCGGTGGTGGTCTCGACGCCGACGGTGAAGCCGTATTCGGGATGGCCCGGGGTGCGGCTGTCGATCTGGCGAAACCTCTTGATGTCCTCGACAGTGACCGCGGCCTCGTTGCCGCCCGGCTTGGTCTTCACGCCGGCGAGGCACAGCAGCGAGTAGAGCAGCATCGAGGCATGGCCGACCGACAGCACGAAACGATCCCGATTGGGCCAGGTCGGGTCGGCCGGATCGTAGCGCAGCACTTTGTTCCAGAGGGTGAAGGCCACCGGCGCCAAGGCCATCGGCGTGCCGGGATGACCGCTCTCGGCCTTCTGCACGGCATCCATCGCCAGGGTGCGGATGGTGTTGATGGCGAGGAGGTCGAGGTGCCCCTCGTCGCGGTCCACCTGATCGGCATGGGCGATTGCTGCATTGGCCATCGGCGACCTCCTTCATGTGCGGTCGTCGGCATGACGACGTCCCGCTGCTGCGCCCCGAGAGGCTATCCTGGCCCGCGCGTCGCCTGCATGCAGGCGCGCGGACGTACCTAGTTCAAGCCCGTTCGATGACCAACGGAATATCGGCGCTCAGCTCGAAGCCTTTCGGCGAGTAGCTCGCGTCGACCTTCGCGCCGATCTGCTGGGTCAGGACGCGCGTGAGAATCATCGATCCGAACCCCTGCCGGGCCGGCGGCGTGACGATCGGGCCGCCCGTCTCCGTCCAACGGCAGGTCAAGATGCGCTTGTCCCTGGCCGGGACCACGGTCCAGGTCACCGAGACCCGGCCATCCGGCGCGCTGAGGGCGCCGTGGCGGTAGGCATTGGTGGCGAGTTCGTGGATCGTCATGCCCAATGGCACCGCGAGCTGCGAGGGCAGCTCGACATCCGGCCCCTCCAGCACCACGCGGTCCGGCGCGCCGTCGGCATAGGCGCCGATCTCCTGGCGCAACAGGTTGGGGAATGACACGAACTGCTGGATCTCCTCGGTCAACAGAGAATGCGTTCGCGCGAGGGAGGAAATCCGGCCGGAGAACGCCCATTGATAATCCTCGATCGTCTCGGCGGTGCGAGCCGTCGAATTCATCACACCTTGGACGGTCGCCAGGGTGTTGCGAACTCGGTGGTGCAACTCTCGCACCAGAAGCGCCTGGGACTTCTCGGCGCGAACGTGATCGGTGACATCGTTGCCGTCGACGAAGATGGCGCAGACCGCCCCACTGTCGTCGACGATGGGCTGGAATACGAAGGAGATGAACACCTCCTGCGGCGGCGCACCCTGCACCTGCTCGAACTCGGCCCGCATCTGCTTGCCGACGAAGGCCTCGCCCGTCGAATAGACCTTGTCGAGCATGTCGAGGTAGAGCTGACCCTCGGCCTCGGGAATCGCCTCCCGGAAGGTCCGCCCGACCAATTCGCGCTGTCCGACGAGCGCGCTGAAGGCGGGATTGACCAGCTCGAACCGATAGTCGGGTTCTTTCAACAGACACATGAAGCTCGGCGAGCGCATGAAGAGATTGCGCAGCTGTGCGCTCTCCGCGAGGAGCGACACGTTGAGGGCCTGCACGCGCTCCGCACGGCCCAGCACGTTGGTCGCGATGGCTTCCGACGCCGGATCCAGGCGGCCGCCGCCGCCGTGGATCGCCGTGACGTCCTGCGTCTGCTGCAGGATGAACGTCAACCGGCCCACGGCGTCGCGGATCGGCACGTGCGAACAGCTCCAGAATCGCTCGACGGGTTCGCCGTCCTCGAACGACAGCGCGTAGGGCAATACCGGCAAGAGGTCGACCTTGCCGGTCGCGACGACGCGATCGAGTGAGTTGCGGAGCTGCCCACCATCGAGCGTGTCGCCCGGGAACGCATCGAAGACGTTCCGTCCGATGAGATGGTCGCGATCTCGACCGACGGTGGTCGTGTAGAGATCGTTGACCTCGACGATCGTAAAGTCCGGCGACAGCACCATCAACGGTGTCGGCGCGGCATCGAACACCGCCTTGAAATCGATCGCGACGTGTGCGGCCACAGAAGTCTCCGGTAGCGGGCGCATCCCGTGATGGTCGCGATCAAGCTATGTCGTCTCGTGATCCCCCCGGGCAAGGCCGTCCGATGTCGGGTCTCGTCCAGGGGGGCGCCGCAAAAACCTTGCTTCCATGGGATCGTTCCCCCATGAAGTCGTCAAATGACGTGTGCTGTTCAAGCCGGATCACCGCCGCCCCGCCAGCTCCGTGCGGCCTTGGCATTGCTCGTTGTTTTCGGCTCGACGGCGAGCGGCCCGTCCGCTCATGCCCAGGGCAAGACCGGCGGACCACCCTCTGTCGGCGTCATGAAGGCCGAGCTGAAGCCCATCACCGAATCCACCGAGTTCATCGGCCGGATCGAGGCCATCGGGCGTGTCTCGATCGTCGCTCGCGTCACCGCCTACATGGAGAAGGTGGATTTCGTCGACGGAGCCGAGGTCAAGAAGGGCGATCTGCTCTACGAACTCGAGCGGCCGCCATTCCAGGCCGATCTCGACGCCAAGCGGGCGGTGGCCGAGCAGTTCCAGGCGCAGCTGACCAACGCCAAGCTCGCCGAGGAGCGCGCCAGCGCCCTGCTGCGCACCAACGCCGGTGCGCAGGCGACGCTGGATGCCGCGACCGCCTCGGAGAAAGCCCTGTCCGCGCAGCTTCTGGGTGCCAACGCCAGCGTCCAGACCTCGCAGATCAACCTCGACTACACTCGCATCCTGGCGCCCATCGACGGCAAGCTCGGCCGCACCAAGATCACGCCCGGCAACGTCGTGTCGGGATCGTCGGGCACGCTGGTGACCCTCGTCAGCCAGGATCCGATGTACGTGGCCTTCCCGGTCGCGGTGCGCACGCTGATCCAACTCCGTGACAAATATGCCGGCAACGGCGGCTTCAACGCCGTGACCATCAAGGTGCGCCTGCCCAACGGGAAAACCTACGATCAGGCGGGCAAGCTGAACTTCGTCGACAACACGGTGCAGACCGGTACCGACACGATCGTGCTGCGTGGCAACATTCCCAACCCGCCGCTGACAATACCCTCCTCGCCCGGCCGCATCCGCGAACTCTACGACAACGAGTTCGTGACCGTGATGCTCGAGGGCGTGAAGCCGGTCGAGGTACTGGCGATCCCGCGCTCCGCGGTGCTGCTCGACCAGCAGGGCGAGTATGTCTACGTGGTCGGCGCCGACAACAAGGCCGAGCGCCGCAACGTCAAGCTCGGCACCTCGACACCCGCGGTCGCCGCCGTCACCAGCGGCCTAAAGGCGGGCGAGCTGATCGTGACGGATGGCGTGCAGAAGGTGAAGAACGGCGCCGTCGTGTCGCCGCAGCTGCCCACGCCGCTGCCGTCGGACCCCAAGGCGCCCGATCCCGCCACGCCCTGAGGACACGAACCGATGTTCTCCGCGATCTTCGTCGACCGACCCCGCCTCGCCATCGTCATCGCAATCGTGATCACGCTGGCCGGCGCGCTGGCGTTGCAGGCGATCCCGCTGTCGCAGTTTCCCGACATCGTGCCGCCGCAGGTGCAGGTGACGGCCAACTATCCCGGAGCCTCCGCGCAGGTCGTCGAAGAGGCGGTGGCCCAGCCGATCGAGGCGCAGGTCGTCGGCGTCGACAAGTCGATCTACATGAAATCGGTGTCGGGCAACGACGGCAGCTACACGCTGACCGTGTCGTTCGCGCTCGGCACAAACCCCGACATCGACACGGTCAATGTCAACAATCGCGTACAGACGGCGCAGTCGCAGTTGCCGGCGCAGGTCACGCTGCAGGGCCTGACGGTGCAGAAGCGCTCCTCCGCCGTGCTGCAATTCATGATGCTGTACTCGGACAACGGCAAGCAGGACCCGCTGTTCATCACGAACTACGCCGTCATCAACGTGCTCGACG
>CAXTVT010000117.1:0-7862 GCA_964247745.1 uncultured Beijerinckiaceae bacterium | reverse complement strand
CGCTCGACCTGCCGTTCCTGATGCCGGTCGAGGACGTGTTCTCGATCTCGGGTCGCGGCACCGTCGTGACTGGTCGCGTCGAGCGCGGCATCGTCAAGGTCGGCGAGGAAATCGAGATCGTCGGGCTACGCGCCACGCAGAAGACCACTGTCACCGGCGTCGAGATGTTCCGAAAGCTGCTCGATCAGGGTCAGGCCGGCGACAACATCGGCGCGCTGCTTCGCGGCACCAAGCGCGAGGACGTCGAGCGCGGCCAGGTTCTGTGCAAGCCCGGCACCGTGAAGCCCCACACCAAGTTCAAGGCCGAAGCCTACATCCTCACCAAGGACGAGGGGGGTCGTCATACGCCGTTCTTCACCAACTACCGCCCGCAGTTTTACTTCCGCACCACGGACGTGACCGGCGTGTGCACGCTGCCCGAAGGCGTCGAGATGGTGATGCCCGGCGACAACGTGACGATGGACGTCGAGCTGATCGTGCCGATCGCGATGGAAGAGAAGCTGCGTTTCGCCATCCGTGAGGGCGGTCGCACCGTCGGCGCTGGCGTCGTGGCGTCGATCACCGCGTAAGGCACGAGCGGCCCTCTGGCTGAACAAGGACAAGAATCATGAACGGCCAGAATATCCGGATCCGCCTGAAGGCTTTCGATCATCGGGTCCTCGACTCGTCGACGAAGGAGATCGTCTCGACGGCGCGCAGGACGGGGGCGCAGGTGCGCGGCCCCATCCCGTTGCCGACGAAGATCGAGAAGTTCACGGTGAACCGCTCGCCGCACGTCGACAAGAAGTCGCGCGAGCAGTTCGAGATCAGGACGCACAAGCGCGTCCTCGACATCGTGGACCCGACCCCTCAGACGGTCGATGCTCTCATGAAGCTCGATCTCGCCGCCGGCGTGGACGTCGAGATCAAGCTCTAATTTTGGACGCGGAGCTACGCCCGGCCACGAGCCGCGAGCGCCTCCGGAGGATAGTCACATGCGGTCAGGTGTTATCGCACAGAAGGTCGGGATGACGCGGGTGTTCACGGACGCCGGCGATCACGTGCCCGTCACTGTGCTGAAGGTCGACGGTTGCCAGGTGCTGGCGCACCGGACGAAGGACAAGAACGGCTACACGGCGCTGCAACTCGGCATCGGCCGCGCCAAGGTGAAAAACGTCTCGAAGGCGCAGCGCGGCAATTTCGCGATCGCCAACGTCGAGCCGAAGCTGAAGCTTGCTGAGTTCCGCGTCGCCGAGGAGGCGCTGCTTCCGGTCGGTGCCGAGATTACGGCCGACCATTTCGCGATCGGGCAGTTCGTCGACGTCACCGGTACCTCGACCGGCAAGGGCTTCGCCGGTCCGATGAAGCGCTGGAACTTCGGTGGTCTTCGCGCCACCCACGGTGTCTCGGTCTCGCATCGTTCGCACGGCTCGACCGGCGGCCGTCAGGACCCGGGCAAGACGTTCAAGAACAAGAAGATGGCCGGCCATCTCGGTGTCGAGCGTGTGACCACCTTGAACCTGCGCGTGGTTCAGACCGATGTCGAGCGGGGCTTGATCCTGGTCGAGGGCGCGGTGCCCGGCACGGCGGGCGGCTGGATCTTCGTGCGTGACGCCATCAAGAAGGTTTTGCCGAAGGACGTTCCGCAGCCTGGCAAGTTCCGGATGGGCACGAACGGCCATTCCGACGAGCATGCCGCCGGCGATCACGCGGCGAACGAGAACACCCACAACGAGACGGCTTCCGCCGCCGATGCGGCTCCGGAGGCCTGAGAGCAATGAAACTCGATATTACCTCCCACGATGGCGCTCATGAGGGTGCATCCGGCTCCATCGAGCTGGACGATGCGATCTTCGGCTTGGAGCCGCGCATCGACCTTATCGCCCGCATGGTGCGCTACCAGCTCGCCAAGCGGCGTGCCGGCACGCACCAAGCCAAGGGTCGCGCCGACATCTGGCGCACCGGCAAGAAGCTCGGCAAGCAGAAGGGGTCCGGCGGGGCCCGCCATGGATCGGCGCGCGCGCCTCAGTTCCGTGGCGGCGGCAAGGCTCACGGCCCGGTGTCGCGCGACCACGCCCATGACCTGCCCAAGAAGGTCCGGGCGCTGGCGCTGCGCCACGCGCTCTCGGCCAAGGCGAAGGACGGCGGCATCATCGTCTGGGCCGACGCCGAGATGGCCGAGCCCAAGACCAAGGGACTTCTCGCCAACTTCGCAAAGATCGGCCTTGCCAACGCGCTCATCATCGATGGCGCCGAGACGAACGAGAACTTCACCAAGGCCGCCCGCAACATCCCGCAGATCGACGTGCTGCCGATCCAGGGTCTCAACGTCTACGACATCCTGCGCCGCGAGAAGCTCGTGCTGACTCGTGCCGCGGTGGAAGCGCTGGAGGCGCGGTTTAAATGAGCGCCGCCAAGACACAAGCCAAGGCCCAGATCGAGGCCCGCCACTACGACGTCATCCTGTCTCCGGTGATCACCGAGAAGGCGACGATGGCGGCCGAGTTGAACAAGGTCGTGTTCAAGGTCCGCCGGGACGCCACCAAGCCGCAGATCGTGGCGGCGGTCGAGCGTCTCTTCGACGTCAAGGTCGAGAAGATCAACACGCTCATCCGTAAAGGCAAGCAGAAGAGCTTCCGCGGCATTCGCGGGCAGCAGTCCGACGTCAAGACGGCCATCGTCACGCTCGCCGAAGGCGATCGGATCGACGTGACCACGGGCCTCTGAGGACAATCATGGCACTTAAGACCTTCAACCCGATCACGCCGAGCCTTCGCCAGCTCGTGCTCATCGACCGGTCCGGGCTCTACAAGGGCAAGCCGGTCAAGACCCTCACCGAGGGCCAGCATTCGGCCGGTGGCCGCAACAACACCGGCCGTGTCACCGTGCGTTTCCGTGGTGGCGGGCACAAGCAGACCTATCGAATCGTCGACTTCAAGCGACGCAAGCTCGACGTGCCGGCCAAGGTCGAGCGGCTCGAATACGATCCGAATCGGTCGGCGTTCATCGCGCTCGTCCGCTACGCCGACGGCGAGCAGGCCTACATCCTGGCGCCGCAGCGTCTTCAGGTCGGAGACGAGGTCGTGTCCGGCCATTCGGTCGACGTGAAGCCGGGCAACGCGATGGCGCTGTCCTCGATGCCGGTTGGCACGATCGTGCACAACGTCGAACTCAAGATCGGCAAGGGCGGCGCCATGGTGCGCTCGGCCGGCACTTTCGCGCAGGTCGTCGGGCGCGATCAGGGTTACGTCATCGTGCGCCTGAATTCGGGCGAGCAGCGCCTGGTGCACGGCCAGTGCTTCGGCACCGTGGGCGCGGTGTCGAACCCCGACCACATGAACGCGACGATCGGCAAGGCCGGCCGCAGCCGCTGGCTTGGGCGCATGCCGCATAATCGTGGTGTGACCATGAACCCGGTCGATCATCCGCATGGCGGCGGCGAGGGCCGGACCTCCGGTGGTCGCCATCCGGTGAGCCCCTGGGGCAAGCCGACCAAGGGCAAGAAGACACGGTCGAACAAGTCGACCGATCGTTTCATCGTGACGTCGCGTCACAAGAGCAAGAAGAAGGGCTGATCATGACGCGATCCATCTGGAAAGGTCCGTTCGTCGACGGCTACATGCTGAAGAAGGCGGAAACCGCCCGGGGCTCGAAGCGCTCGGAGGTCATCAAGACCTGGAGCCGGCGCTCGACCATCCTTCCGCAATTCGTCGGCCTGACTTTCGGCGTCTACAACGGCCACAAGCATATTCCGGTCAATGTCACCGAGGACATGATCGGCCACAAGCTCGGTGAATTCTCGCCGACGCGCACGTTCCACGGCCATGCCGCGGACAAGAAAGCGAAGAGGGGCTGAGCATGGGCAAGGAAAAGACCCCCCGCGCGCTGCCGGAGAACGAGGCGAAGGCCGTCTGTCGGATGCTGCGCGTCAGCCCACAGAAGCTCAACCTGCTGGCACAACTCATCCGCGGCAAGCGTGTCGACGTCGCGTTGGCGGATCTTGAGTTCTCGCAAAAGCGCATTGCGCTCGATGTCCGCAAGACGCTCGAGAGCGCCATCGCCAATGCCGAGAACAACCACGACCTCGACGTCGACGACCTGATCGTCGCCGAGGCCCATGTCGGCAAGGCGCTGGTGATGAAGCGGTTCAGCCCGCGTGCCCGCGGCCGTGCCGGTCGCATCAGCAAGCCGTTCGCGAACCTCACGATCGTCGTGCGCGAAGTCGAAGCGACGCAGGCGGCCTGAGGAGAGAACGATGGGACAGAAAGTCAATCCGATCGGGCTCCGGCTCGGCATCAACCGCACTTGGGACTCGCGCTGGTTCGCGGGCAAGAACGACTACGCCGACCTTCTGCACGAGGACATCGCGATCCGTGCCGAGCTGATGAAGACGCTCAAGCAGGCGGCAGTGTCGAAGATCATCATCGAGCGTCCGCACAAGAAGTGCCGCGTGACGATCCATTCGGCCCGCCCGGGTGTCGTCATCGGCAAGAAGGGCGCGGATATCGACAAGATCCGCAAGCAAGTCGCGAAGATGACCGACAGCGAAGTCGTTATCAACATCGTCGAGGTGCGCAAGCCCGAAGTCGACGCCATGCTGGTGGCCGATTCGATCGCACAGCAGCTCGAGCGCCGCGTCGCGTTCCGGCGCGCAATGAAGCGCGCGGTACAGTCGGCGATGCGCCTGGGCGCCGAGGGCATCCGCATCAACTGCGCAGGCCGTCTCGGCGGCGCCGAGATCGCGCGGCTCGAATGGTACCGCGAGGGCCGCGTGCCGCTTCATACGTTGCGCGCGGATGTCGATTACGGTACGGCGACCGCCCACACCGCTTACGGCACCTGCGGTATCAAGGTCTGGATCTTCAAGGGCGAGATCCTCGAGCACGACCCGATGGCGCAGGACAAGAAGATGGCCGAGCAGGATCACGGCGGCGGTGACCGTCGCCCTCGCCGCGACCGCGACGATGACCGCCCCCGCGGTCCACGCCGCGACCGCGACGCGGCCTGAGAGCCCTCTCATTTTGGTTTAAGAGCTTAATCCCATGCTGCAACCCAAGAAGACAAAGTACCGGAAGGCCTTCAAAGGGCGGATCTCCGGTGCGGCCAAGGGCGGCTTCGAGCTGAACTTCGGTCAGTTCGGCCTGAAGGCCATGGAGCCCGATCGCATCACGGCGCGTCAGATCGAGGCCGCGCGTCGCGCGATGACCCGTCACATGAAGCGTGCCGGTCGGGTGTGGATCCGCGTGTTCCCCGACGTGCCGGTCTCCAAGAAGCCGACCGAGGTGCGCATGGGCAAGGGCAAGGGCGCCAACGAATATTGGTGCGCGCGCGTCGCACCGGGTCGCATCATGTTCGAGCTCGACGGCGTCCCTGTCGGCCTCGCCAAGGAGGCGCTCACGTTGGCGGCCGCCAAGCTGCCGATCAAGACGCGCTTCATCGAACGCATCGCGGAATAGGGACGGACATGAAATCCACCGATCGCCTGTCCGACCTCAAGACGATGTCGGACGATCAACTCGACCAGGAAGTACTGAACCTCAAGAAGGAGCAGTTCAACCTGCGCTTCCAGCGCGCCACCGGGCAGCTCGAGAACACCGCGCGGGTCCGCGTCGTACGCCGCGATATCGCGCGCGTGAAGACGCTTGCCGCTCACAAGCGCGCCGCGCAGAAGTAGGATCGATATGCCAAAGCGAGTTCTCCAGGGCGTCGTGGTCTCCGACAAGCAGGCCAAGACCGTCGTCGTGAAGGTAGAGCGCCGTTTCACGCATCCGCTCTTGAAGAAGACGGTGCGACGGTCCAAGAACTACCACGCGCATGACGAGGCGATGGCGCACAAGGTCGGCGAGACGGTCTTCATCGAGGAGACCAAGCCGATCTCGCGTTTGAAGCGCTGGATCGTTGTCGAGCGTGGCGGCGCAGAGGCTGTCCAGGCGTAGTTTTCGTCGAGATCTAACCCGCGAGACATCAAGGGCTTGTTCTTCGAACCACCATAGTAGCCAGCAGGGATTATCCCTCAGGCGTAGTCCGGCTCCCGCGAGGTGCCGGAAACCGATCTGACAGGAAGGGCCGTAGGCCGTGATACAGGTACAGACCAACCTCGACGTCGCCGACAATTCGGGCGCCCGTCGCGTGATGTGCATCAAGGTGCTGGGCGGCTCGAAGCGCCGCTATGCCGGTGTCGGCGACATCATCGTCGTGTCCATCAAGGAAGCCATTCCGCGCGGTCGCGTGAAGAAGGGCGACGTGATGAAGGCCGTGGTGGTTCGCACCGCCAAGGACATCAAGCGCAACGACGGCTCGGTGATCCGCTTCGACGGCAACGCCGCCGTGCTCATCAACAACCAGAGCGAGCCGGTCGGCACCCGTATCTTCGGGCCGGTGCCGCGTGAATTGCGTGGCCGCAACCACATGAAGATCATCTCGCTCGCGCCGGAGGTGTTGTGATGGCGGCCAAGATCAAGAAGGGCGACACCGTCGTCGTACGTACCGGCCGCGACAAGGGGCGCTCGGGCGAGGTCCTTCAGGTGATGCCGAAGGACGAGCGCGCCGTCGTGCGTGGCGTCAACTTGGTCAAGAAGCACCAGAAGCAGACGCAGAACCAGGAGGCGGGCATCGTCTCCAAGGAAGCCTCGATCCATCTTTCGAACCTCGCCATCGCCGACCCGCGTGACGGCAAGGCCAGCCGGGTCGGCTTCAAGATCCACGAGGGCCAGAAGGTCCGCTTCGCCAAGCTTTCCGGAGACCTGATCGATGGCTGACGCCAAGGGTGGCAAGGGTGCCCCCGCCAAGGGCGGCAAGGGTGCCCCGCAGAAATCCACCGCCAAGGACAGCAAGGCCGTCCCCACCGAGAAGCTGGGCCGTGGCGCGCCGTCCTACGCGACCGCTTCGGCCGACAGCCTGGCGGCGCCGGAGGGCTACGTGCCTCGTCTTCGTTCGCATTACGAGGACGTCGTGCGCCAGAAGATGATCGAGGAGTTCGGGTACAAGAACCCTCTCGAGGTCCCGACGATCGAGAAGATCGTGCTCAACATGGGCGTGGGCGAGGCCGTCAACGACACCAAGAAGGTGACTCTCGCCGCGGCCGACCTGGCGCTGATCGCCGGCCAGAGGCCGGTGATCACGAGGGCGCGCAACGCCATCTCGACCTTCAAGGTGCGCGAGAACATGCCGATCGGCGCGAAGGTCACCCTTCGCAAGGTCCGCATGTACGAGTTCCTCGATCGCCTTGTCACGATCGCGCTGCCGCGAATCCGGGACTTCCGCGGCCTCAACCCGAAGAGCTTCGACGGTCGCGGCAATTACGCGATGGGCATCAAGGAACACATCGTGTTTCCGGAGATCAACTACGACAAGGTCGACTCGATCGTGGGCATGGACATCATCGTCTGCACCTCGGCCAAGACCGACAACGAGGCGCGCGCACTTCTGCGGGCGTTCAACTTCCCGTTCCGGCAGTGAGCTTCTAAAGCTCAAACGCGGATACCAGAGGATCATCGATGGCGAAGAAAAGCGCGGTTGAAAACAACAAGCGCCGCATCAAGCTGGTGAAGCAGTACGCTGCGCGCCGCAAGCGGCTGAAGGGCATCGCGAACAACGAGGGCCTGCCGATCGAGGAGCGGTTCGAGGCGCGCCTGCGCTTGTCCGAACTCCCCCGCAACTCGGCGCCGGAGCGCATCCGCAATCGCTGCGAAGTGTCGGGCCGTCCGCGGGCGTTCACCGGCAAGATGCGGATGTCGCGTATCGCGCTGCGTGAGCTTGGTTCGCAGGGGTTGATTCCCGGCCTCGTCAAGTCGAGCTGGTAAGGGAGGGCATGCCATGAACGATCCGTTGGGCGATATGCTCACTCGTATCCGCAACGCCGGAATGCGCCGCAAGGGCAAGGT
>CAXTVT010000116.1:0-7885 GCA_964247745.1 uncultured Beijerinckiaceae bacterium | reverse complement strand
CGCAGGATGGCAAGTTCGGCCCCAAGGCGCGCGACGCCATCCACGCCTACCAGCTGCAAGCCGGCCTGGCTCCGGCCGACGGCTTCGCGACGCCGGCGCTGGTGGCGAGCCTGCGGGCGGGGCGCTGACGTCTCGTCGCGTCGCCCCAGCCAAGGAGAGCGCGGTCGGCGGTGCACGACCGCCGGCCCCTACCGCGTTACCGTGCGTGCGAGACGGAGGCGAGCAACCCGGGGGCGCGACGGCGCTTCTCCCGCCGCCTCTACGGCGCCAATCCATGGAGCTTGCATGATCGTCGTCACCGGAGCCACGGGGCAACTCGGCAAGGCTGTCGTGGAGGCGCTGCTGCGTCGTCGGCCGGCGAGCCGGATCGTCGCGAGCGTCCGCGACCCTGCGAAGGCGGCGGTCTTGGCCAAGTCGGGCGTCGAGGTGCGCGTCGCCGACTTCGCCGATCCGCCGAGCCTCAGGGCCGCCTTCGCGGGCGCGAGGCAGGTCCTCATCGTCTCGGCCGACAAGCTCGGCGACGAGGCGGTGCGGCTGCATCGCGCCGCGATCGAGGCCGCTCGCGAGGTCGGCGCCGAGCGCGTGCTCTACACCAGCCACATGGGCGCGCGGCGGGCATCGCCCTTCGCACCGGCGGACCAGCACGCGCGCACCGAGAGCGACCTCGCGGAATGCGGATTGCCCTATGCGTCGTTGCGCCATGGCTTCTACGCCGAGAGCTGCCTGCACATGGTGGGGGATGGCTTGAAGAGCGGCGCGTTGCGGGTGCCCGAGGACGGCCCGGTGAGCTGGACCGCGCGCGCCGACCTGGCCGAGGCGGATGCCGCGATCCTGGCGGACGGCGGGCGGCAGACCGGCATCACGCCGCCCCTGACCGCGACCGAGGCCGTGACGATGGCCGACCTCGCGACGCTGGCGTCAGACGTGACCGGGCGCGAGGTGCGGCACGTCACCATTTCCGACGATGAATGGCGCGAGGCAAAGATCGCGCACGGCATGCCGGCACGCTACGCCGAGATGCTGCTCGGGATGTTCCAGGCGGCGCGCCGGGGCGATTTCGCCGCGACCGATCCGACCTTGGAGCAGCTGCTGGGCCGCGCACCCCGAACCATGCGCGATGTCCTCCTGGCCGCGAGGCTGTAAGACCCAGGCGGGAACAGGGGAAGGCGATCAAGGCCGTTCGCCACTACGGCACCGCATGCGCCGGCCATGCCGTTCAGGGCTTGGGCGCTGGCGGCACGACCGGCTCGGCCGCCGGCGGAGACGCGGCGGCGGGAGCCGGGGCCGCCGGCTTCTCGCCCGGCGCGGGCTGGCCGGCCTGGGCGGCGGTGGCGGCGGCGTTGAGGTGGATCGGCTTCTTCGGCGTCGCGGAGGCGTTCTTGTCCATGCCGGGCTTGATGATCTTGTAGAGCTGGAAGTTCTCGCCCTCGTAGGCGGTCTTCAGCTTGTCCGGCATCGGGTTGTCGGAATCCTCGTCCGTGAAGAGCAGGTAGACGTAGTCGTACTTCTTCAGCCAGTCGTGCCAGTAGGTCGCGTCATCGGTCGACCGGCCGACGGCGTCGATCACTAGCTGGTCGATCGTCGGCGGCGTGCCGTCCTCCGTGTCGACCATCTTCCGGTACTCGGGCCGCACGTGCATGATCTGCTTGCCGGCCGTGGTGAAGGCCGTGGTGATCAGCGCCTGCCGTTCGATGATCGCGAGCGACACCGCATGGACCAGCCCGAGGTGCTCGACTTCGTTGGGCTGGTTGTTGTCCATGTAGGCGACCAGGATCTTGGAGCCGGGCACGATTTTGCGGACCGATTCCTTCATCTCCAGCGTCGCCGGTGCGGCGTTGGCCCAGGCGATGTCCACCTCGGCGACGCGGGCGCCGAGCAGCCCCAGGCTCGCCACCAGAAACAGCCGGCGCAGGTTCTCCTGCGGGAACTCGATCCGGAAGCAGGCCAGCACGAAGAAGGCGATGGCGATCGGCAGGCGCTGATCGGCCAGGTAGGAGGCGAACAGCATGCGCGGCAGCGCCACGTAGACCAGGCCGCCGACGATCAGCAGGATCGCCAGCATCGGATGGATCTTCAGCATGCGCCGCCGCGCCGCCCACACGCCGGCGGCGGCGACGAGGAAGGTCAGCGCGAAGGCGACGAGATCGGAATAGGTCTCGATGACGTAGATCAGCCCATCGATCTTGCCGGTCGATTGCCAGTCCCATTCCTTGGCGTGACCCCAGGTCGAACTCGTGACGAGGAACCCCGCGAGCGGCAGGAACGGCAGCCCGGCGCAGCAGAACTCCAGCGTGCGGCGCGGCCACGGCGCCTTGGCGACGCTGGTCGCCCAGTACAGCTCGAAGGCCAGCAGGCCGATGCCGTACACGCCGACGGCGAAGAGATGGCAGAGGTAGAGCGCCACGGCGAACAGCGCCGAGACCAGGTAGCGCCACGGCCAGGGCTTGTCGCGCAGCGCGACCCAGGCGGCCAGCCCCCACAGCGCGAGACCGACGCCGAAGAAGTAGTTCATGATCCCGATCAGGAACATGTAGTTGTAGAGCAGCGGGAAACCGAGCAGCGGCAGCATCGACCAGCGCTTGAACAGGGCGCGGTTCAGCGCGAAGGCGCCCGACATCATCAGCGCGAAGATCGACATCGTGAAGAGCTGGCTCGCCAGGTAGACGTTGACGACCTTGGCGACCCTCGGGACGATGAGATCCATCATCAGGTTGGGGAGAATCTCCCAGTCGATCTCGTAATATTTGGCGAGATTGGGCGTGCGGCCGTTGTCGGCCATCACCGCCATGCGCGAGACGTGGTTGGCGTAATCCTCCAGCGGCGGCAGCGGATGCGTCAGCAGCGGGATGATCGAGATCAGCAGGAAGACGAGGAAGATCACCAGGGCCTGCACCGCGGTCCATTCGCGGCGCGCAGCGAGAGGGCGGAAAGCCTTGTCGGAGATGGCGGTCTCGCTCGTCATACCCTGTCCCAAGGTTCCGGCCGTCCGAGCGGGCGCGCGCGGCGTCCTGAAACGTCGTATCACGCGAAGGGCCCGGCTCGTGTTCGCAAGCACCCGTCGTCCCAGTGTCTTTGCGCGATCATCCTGAACGAAGGCTGAGCACGTCTGCGCGCGATCGCTTTCGGCTTGTACTGCGTCGAACAAGTTTTGGCGCCGGCCGCGCGACTATTTGCGACCAGTGTGGCGCGATGAGCGCAGACCGCGCCGGCACCGGGGTCGCCGGAACCGCCCCTCCCGGCTGCGGTTGGCCGAGCGACCGCGCTTGGAGGCGCCGGGGATGCGACTTTTTTCCTGCCAAAGCTGCGCGCAGATCCTGTTCTTCGAGAACACGCGCTGCGAGCGCTGCCGCCACGCGGTCGGCTTCTGGCCGGCGACCACGGCGCTTCAGGCGCTCGAGCCCGCGCCGGATTCGACCGGCGACACCTGGGTTGCGCTCGGCGTGCCAGGCCGCACCTTCAAGCTCTGCGCCAACGCCGCCCATGCCGTGTGCAACTGGCTCGTCGACGTCGCCGAGGGCGAGATCTTCTGCGTCGCCTGCCGGCACAACCACGTCATCCCCGAGCTCGCGGTCGACGACAACCGGCTGGCCTGGCACAAGATCGAGGCCGCCAAGCACCGGCTGTTCTACACGCTCGAGCGCCTCGGTCTCTGCGACGCCATCGACATGCGCGGCGGTCCCGAGCCGCTGACCTTCAAGTTCATGGCCGACGATCCCGCCGCGCCGGCGAACCAGAAGGTGATGACGGGCCACGACAACGGCACGATCACGATCGCGCTCAGCGAGGCCAACGACGCCGAGCGCGAGAGACGCCGCAAGCTGATGGGCGAGCCCTACCGTACGCTGCTGGGCCATTTCCGCCACGAGGTCGGGCACTACGTCTGGGATAGGCTGGTGCGCGACGGCGGCATGCTCGCCGCGTGTCGCCGGGTCTTCGGCGACGACGGCGCCGACTATCGGAAGGCGCTCGCGCAGCACTATGCCGCCGGGCCGCCGATCGACTGGCAGAACCGTTTCGTCAGCGCCTACGCCACGGCGCATCCCTGGGAGGATTTCGCCGAGACCTGGGCGCATTACCTGCACATCGTCGACACGATGGAGATGGCCCAGGCCTACGACGTCAAGCTCGCGCCCGCCGTCGATCGCGATGGCGAGTTCGCCGTGGATTACGGGATCGATCCCTACGACGCGCCCAGCGTCGAGGCGCTGATCAAGGTCTGGCTGCCGGTTTCGACCGCGCTGAACTCGCTCAACCGGACCATGGGGCACGACGTGCTCTACCCCTTCATCCTGTCGCCGGCCGTCATCGCCAAGCTCGGCTTCATCCACGGGCTGGTGCGCGACGCCACCGGGATCCTCGACGCAAGGAGCCGTGCCTGAACCGGCCGCCCGTCAATCCGAGGCGAGGCCGATCAGCGACAGCAGCCGCTTGACCGGCGGCTTGGGGGGCGCGGTCAGGCCGAAGTCCGCCGCGATCTGCGCGGTCGCGGAGAGGCCGGCGGGCAGGAAGAAGGGTGCCGGTGGATCGGTCTCGGCGACCGGCGCGCCGTGGCCGAGCCCCGGCAGCGCGTAGTCCGTCACGCAGGCACGGCCGGAGGCATTGCGCCAGATGCGCCGCGTCGCCGGACCGACGCGGTCCTCGTCGGGCATGGTGGCGGCCAGACCGTGCAGGTCGGCCCATTGCTTGGCGAGCTCGCCGGCGTTGATCGGCTTGACGACACGGTCGGCCATGCCCTGCCAGATCGCCACGCTGGGCCAACCGGCGGAATAATCGCCCGACGCGGTGCGCGCCAGGGCTCCCCAGGCCCGCGCCTCCTTGATCTTGCCGGCGTACATCGCCTCGAACGCTTCGCCGACGTTGGCCGCCGCACCGTAGGGCAGACCGGCGATGATCGCGCCTCCGGCGAAGACCTCCGGATAGGTCGCGAGCATCGCGCAGGTCATGGCGCCGCCGGCCGAGAACCCGGAGACGAAGACGCGGCGGACGTCGATGCCGAAATCGGTGGTCGCCTTGGCCACCATCTGACGGATCGATTCGGCCTCGCCGCCGACGCGGGCGATGTCGAGAGGCTGGAACCACGAGAAGCAGGTCTGGTCGTTGTTGGCTCGGCGCTGCTCGGCGTAGACGGCGACGAACCCGTGCCGCGCGGCGAGGCGCGACCATCCCGAGGCGGCGGCATAGCCGGCCGCCGTCTGACCGCAGCCGTGCAACAGCACCACGAGCGGGCGGCGACCGCGCGAGCCCGCCTCTGGGACGGCCGCGAACATGCGGAGGTTGCCGGGGTTCGTGCCGAACGATTCGATCTCGATCAAAGCGGGTGCCGCCGGGGCGTCGGATGCGCCTTCTCCCGCCGTCGTGGCGTCGACGACTCGATCCAAGATAATCCGATCTCCCGTTTTGTGCGGTGCAGCGAAAGGCCAACTTTCCTTCGAGCCGTCACGTTCCCATGTCCAGCCCCATCATCCGCCACGAGCGTTAACGAGGATCCTCTCCATGCCCATCCTGCAGCATTGGAACGACCTGTCGTCCGAGCCCGCGGGACCGCCCGTCGACAAACGCAGCTTGAAAGGAGACGGCGCCTCGCTCGTCCGGGTCGAGATCGCGGCCGGTACCAAGGCCGGCCGCCATTCCCATGCCCACGAGCAGTTCGTGCAAGTGATCAGCGGCGCCGGCACGCTCGAAACACGAGAAGGCCGCCAGCCATTTACGGCCGGCAGCCTGTTCCATTTTCCGGCGGAGACATGGCATGCCGCCGAATTCGACGAAGCCACGGTTCTGGTCGAGACCAACCTAGGTTAGGTCGCGCCGGCACCGATCCTGGGAAAAGGAGCAGGTCCGCAACCGCGGACTTGCCGGATCAGTGCGCGAGATCGGACGGCAGCTTGCCGCCGTTGGCCGCGAATTTGGCCATGACCTCTTTGTGCAGCCACATGTTCATCGTCGCCGAATCGTCGGTGTCGCCGGTGTAGTGCAGCTCGCCGGCAAGTTCCTTGCGGGCGTGCAGGCTGGAATCCAGTCCCAGCAGCTTCATCAGGTCGACGATGGAATGGCGCCAATCCAGAGTCTGTCCGGCGTGGCTCTCCATGCCGTCGAGGACCTGGGCGACGTCGACGCTCTGGCCGCCTGCGGCGGGAGTGGCCGTCGACGTGGAGCCGCCGGTCTCCGCCGAAGGGGTGGCGGGTGCGGCCGGCGGCGCGGTGCCGGCGGCGGACGATCCCGTGTTGGTGGCCTCGGGGCTCGCCGGGGCCGTCGGCGGCGCGTCGCCGCTATGGCCGAAGACCTTGGACATGATCGTCCCGAAAATGCTCATGGGCAGGCTCCTGTGCGACGCCTTCGCCGCGGAGCGCCAACGCACCAGCCACGACGAAGCTGCCTCCGCCTCGAAAGCATCTCGATCCGGCTTGCGTCGGGCGGGCAGCGCTCAGTTCGGCAGGAACCCGGTGATCACGCTGACGATCAGGAAGACGCCGAGCGCGAAGCGATAGGCGACGAACGGCCAGGCGGAGAAGCGTTCCAGCACGCGCATCAGGCCCCAGATCGCGGCGAAGGCCGAGATCGAGGCGACGACGAGCCCGAAGGCGAGGATCGCCCAGCCGTGGAAGCCGATGCCCGCCTTGCGTAAAGCCCAGAGCTCGGCGAGACCGGCGAGCGCGATGGCGGGGATGCCGAGCAGGAACGAGAAGCGCGCCGCCTCGTCGCGTCGCATGCCGAGGAACAGCGCCGCCGTCAGCGTCGAACCGGAGCGCGACACGCCGGGGATCAGTGCTCCCACCTGCGCCAGGCCGACCCACATCGCATCCTTGAGGGAGACGTTGTCGATCGTGCGGGTATGGCGCGCGGCTCGCTCGGCATAGGCCAGCAGCGCCCCCATCACGATGCAGGCGAGCCCGATGACGGCCAGCGTGCGCAACGGAGAATTGCAGGCGTTGAGCTTGGACTTCAGCAGCACTCCGCCAACGGCGATCGGTACCGTGGCGAAGAGGATCCAGACGAAGAAGCGGAAGTTCCAGTCGGCGAAATCGCGCCGGCCGATGGCCGCCAGCGTCCCCTCGGCGAGGCCGCGCACGTCGGCCCAGAAGTAGGACACCACGGCGGCGAGGGCGGCGAGCTGCATGGCGGCGGAGAAGGCCGAGCCCGGATCCTGCCAGCCGAGCAGGGCCGGCACGATCCGCATGTGCGCGGTCGACGAGATCGGCAGCAGTTCCGTGATGCCCTGGACGATGCCGAGAAAGCCGACCTTCAGGAAGCCGAGCCCGACGAACCCGGTATCGAGCCCCGACGTGCAGGCATCCGACATCGCCACCCCATGGATCGTTGCGCGCGCTGTTCGATTCGCGCCAAGACCCTGCATCTCAGTTTCGCGAAACGAGCGCAACGCGGGGCGAGGCGGAGGGACATGTTACCCACGAACCGATCGGCGGGCCGACGGCATACGACGCCGATGGAGATCATCCCGGGCGCGACAGCGCGAACCCGGAATGACGTCGCAGCTAGCAACGGCCTTGTCCCAACGCGATGGATTCCGGGTTCGGCTAAACCACCCCCGGAGTGACGATCAGCGCCTCACGAAGTTCATGATCAGCGACACGACGAGCAGGATGATCGCCACGTAGAAGATGATGGTGCCGATTTGGGAGGCCGCGCCCGCCGCGCCGCCGAACCCCAGGAAGCCCGCGATGATGGCGATGACCAGGAAGATCAGAGCCCAGTAGAGAAGATTGCCGACGCCCATGGCGCATGCTCCAGGTTTGTACCGCAGCGCAACGGCCACGTTTCCGCCTAGTTCCAGCTAGAATGCGGGATTCAAAGGCGTTTCTAGTATTAGACGGGCGGTCAGCGAACCGGCGGGACGTCGACGTCGGTGCCGTGGCAGCCGTCGCGCACG
>CAXTVT010000115.1:0-8054 GCA_964247745.1 uncultured Beijerinckiaceae bacterium | reverse complement strand
GCCACGTCGAGAAACCATGTTCATGGGCATATCCCAGATTGGAATTCGACTGATTTCAGTCTTGCCCGGGAATCTTGCTTTTTGGAAGATGAAAAAAAGCGGCTGGTACAGTTTGACACGAGCGTGCGGCCGCACCGATGCGCTGATCGATCTCGCGAATGACCGGCCCATTCCTGCCGATCGCGCGGCAGAGGGATCAGCACCGTTGCGGCGTCGGGCGCGCAGCCGGAACCATCGCGGGTCGACCCAGCCGCGGTTTGATCACCAACGACGCGTCAGGCCTGGGCGTCAGCCCTTCCAGTGCAGCGCGGTGATCAGCGTGAAGAGGCGCCGGGCGGTGTCGCGATCGCAGTCGATCTTGCCGGCGAGGCGCTCGAGCAGCAGCTCGGCCCCTTCGTCGTGGAGACCGCGGCGGCCCATGTCGATCGCTTCGATCTGGGCCGCCGTCTGCGTCCGGATCGCATCGAAATAGCTTTCGCAGACCATGAAATAGTCACGCAGGATCTTCTTGAACGGCGTCAGCGAAAGAATGTGCACCGCCTTCTGCTCGCCGTCGCCGCCGCCGATATCGAGCATCAGCTTGGCCTCGTGCAGCGCGATGCTGAGCGTGTAGGGACCGTCGTGCTTACCCGGCAGGCCGAAGCTGTTTTCCTCGATGAGGTCGTAGATCGCGATCTGGCGTTCGTGCTCCTGGTCGGGGCTGCCGATGCCGATCGAGTCGCCGTCGAGGTGGACCGCTTTGAGGCGGTCCGTCGTCTCGCCCTTCGTCATGCCGCGTCTCGGTTCTTCGCCACGGGCGGCGCCCATTGTCCCAGTCGCATCGCCACGGAGCGGGCGTGGGCCGCGAGCCCCTCCGCCTCGCCGAGCGTCACCGCCGCCGGCCCGATCCTTTGCAGGGCCTGCTCCGAACACTTCAGGATCGAAGTCTTCTTAACGTAGTCGAGCACGTTGAGGCCGGACGAGAACCGTGCCGAACGCGCCGTCGGCAAGACGTGGTTGGAGCCGCCGACATAGTCGCCGACGGCCTCGGGCGTATGGCTGCCGATGAAGATGGCGCCGGCGTTGCGGACCGCGCCGGCGAGTCGCTCTTCGTTCGTCGCGACGATCTCGAGATGCTCGGGCGCGATGCGGTCGGTGAGAGGCACCGCTTCTTCGAGGCTCGGAACCAGGATCACCGCGCCGTAATCGCGCCAGCTCGCGCCCGCGATCGCGCCACGCGGGAGGGTCCGAAGTTGCGCCTCCACCGCGCGCTCGACGGCGGCGGCGAGCCTTGCGTCGTCGGTGATGAGGATCGATTGCGCCGCCGCGTCGTGCTCGGCCTGGGCCAGCAGGTCGGCGGCGATCCATTCCGGCTCGGCGGAGCCGTCGGCGAGGATCAGCACCTCGGACGGGCCGGCGATCATGTCGATGCCGACCGTGCCGAACACCTGGCGCTTGGCGGCGGCGACATAGGCGTTGCCGGGACCCATGATCTTCATCACCGGCGCGATCGTCTCCGTGCCGTAGGCCAATGCGGCGATCGCCTGCGCGCCGCCGACGCGGTAGATCTCGTCGACGCCGGCGAGGTCGGCGGCGGCCAGCACCAGCGGATTGAGCCGGCCGTCGGGCGAGGGCACCACCATGACGAGGCGTTCGCAACCGACGACCTTGGCTGGCACGGCATTCATCAGCACGGAGGAGGGATAGGCGGCGGTGCCGCCCGGCACGTAGAGGCCGACCGCCTGGATCGCGCTCCAGCGCCAGCCGAGCTCGACGCCGAGTGGGTCGGTGAAGCGCAGGTCTTCGGGCACCTGTTTCACGTGAAACGCGTGGATGCGCTCGTGCGCTAAGCGCAAGGCGTCGAGATCCTCGGCGCGACAGGCCTTCACCGCCGTCGCGATCTCCTCGGGCGTGACGCGAAGGCCGAGCGCCGCGAGGTCGACGCGGTCGAATTTCTGCGAGAGCCGCACCAACGCCGCATCGCCGTCCGCCCGCACCTCCTTGATGATGCCGCGCACGGCGGTGTCGACGTCCTCCGATACCTCGCGCTTGGCGGCGAGCAGGGTTGCGAAGGCGGTTTCGAAATCAGGGCTCCGGCTGTCGAGGCGCAGGGCCATGCTTGTTCTCCGGAAGGCCAGGGACGGGAAGCGGCCCCGTTCCTTAGCTTCCGCCCGCTTCGAAGCAAAGCGGGATCGCGACACGCGTCGCGATCCCGCCCGGTCGTCGATCCAAGTCGCGATGCGACCCGATGTCTACCAGGTGTAGCGCAGCCCGCCCTTGCCGCCGTAGACCTGCTCGACACCGGAAAACTCGCCGTCGAAGTTGGCGAACACCGACAGATGAGCGCCGATCGTGGCTTCCGCCCCGAGCTTGGTCTGCGCCGCGTTGCGCGCGACGCGGGCTCCCTGCACGAGGAAGGTCGCTCCAGGAAGAGAGAGGAAACCGTTGGTCAGGTTCCGCTCGGGTGCGAACTCGTGCAGGTAGGCGACGCTGAACACCGGATGCAGCGCGTAGCCGGCGAAGGTCGTGACCCCGTCGATCCGCGCGCCGACGAAGCCGGGGACATCGGCGACCGTATGGCCGAAGCTCTGCAGGCCGTACAGGTTGGCGACGCCGTTGGTCGTGTACTCGCTGAAGCCGTTGGTCGTCAGCTGGGCGATCTCCAGCGCCGCGAAGGGCGTCAGGCGCATTTCGGGAGTGCCGAACCCGCCGTCGCGGCTGAACGAATGGCCGGCTTCGGCACGTTCCCGGATTTCTGTCGATCCGAACGACGCCCGTTCGTTGGCGATGCCGACGCCGGCCCCGAACCCACCGACGTTGCGGTTCGTGGTGTTGGAGAAGTCGGAGAAGCTCGTCGTCGACTGGAGGTAGTTCGCGCCGGAGAGGAAGGCGCCGTAGACCGCGGCGTGGAAGCCCGACGCCTGGCCGCTGGACGCGCGGCCCGGGACCGAGAAATCGGTGCCGCTGCCGCCGAGCGCGCCGCCGAGCAGGAGGCCCGGCTGGATCTCGGCGTCGGCGCCGGCCTCGCCGCCGAAGAAGTCGGCCTGCTCGCGCGCCGTGCCCAACCCGGCATTGCCGTCGATGTTGAAGGCGCCGCCGAAGCCCGAGGCCCAGACGCGATAGTGCGGCGCCGCGAGCGGCGGCGCCAGGACGGGCGCCCGGCCGGTCGGCAGATCGGCCAGCTCGCGGATCGGCGCCGCGACGGTCGGCTGCCCGCGCCAGATCGTGAGCTGGTCGCCAATGCTCTCGTTGAAGGCGCGGCCCGCGCGGATGTTGCTGTTCTGCGAATCGGCGATGCCTTCGCCCGACAGCTGGTTGAAGGCGGCCTGCGCACCCTGTGCCGACAGCGTGTAGAGGCTGTTCAAGATGGCGCTGCCCGCATCGTTGGTCGGACGGCTGCCGGCGTTGGTCAGGGCGATACCGACGGCCCGCTGGTTCTGCGTGGCGGCGACCGCCTGGAACTGCACGTCGTTTCGCGACAACGTCAGGTAGGCGTCATTGCTGTCGTAGCTCAGCGAGGGCGTCAGGAAGGCGAGATTGCTGGTGGCCGCTCCGAAGGTGCCGGTCACTCCGCCGGCCGCAGTCAGGATGTCGTAGCGCGTGCGCGGCAGAAAATTGCCGCCGGCGGCGACGACGACATTGGCGCCCCCCAGCGTCGCCATTCCGGTCACGAGCGTGGTGTCGGCCTGCGTCGGCGTCGCGCGGACGGCGTAGGTGGAGCCGGCGGCGAAGACGAGCGGACCTGAGACGTTGAGCGTGCCGATCGCCGCGGCCGAGCCCGGCGCCAGCGTACCGCCGGTCAGGACGTTGACGCCGGCGACGGTGCCGTTGCCGAGCAGCGTGCCGCCGGCATTGACCGTCGTCACGCCGGCGATGCTCCCGTCGGCCTCGAGCACGCCGGTGTTGCCGATCGACACCGAGGTGGCGACGCGGTCCGTCGGCGCCAGCGTCAGGCCGCCGACCACGTTGCCGAAATAGCCGGCTGCGGCGGCCAGATCGATCCGGGTCCAATAGCTCAGGGACGTGCCGTAGAACGCCGCGAGCGCGGTCGTCTCGGTATTGACGATGATCTGGTTGATCGTCGCCGTTGATAGGGAGCCGTTGATGCCGGCAGCCTGCGTCCCGCCGTTCGTGGTCGCCGTGGCGATCGCGGTAGCCGCCGTCGTCGAGCCGCCGAAGATCGGCTCGAGGAGGATGGACGCGTCGGGGCCGCCGGCCGGCGCCGCTTCGCGCGGTGCCTGTGCGAGGGTCAGCGTCGGCAGACCATAGGTCAGGTTCGACGTGTAGGTCGCCGCGTTGGTCGCATTGACGACGTAGGGGTCGTTGGCGGTGTTGGCGGCGCTCGCGGCGCAGGCGGCGATGGTGGTGCCGCAACCGGCGCTGGCCGCCGCGGTCGTCAGGTAAGGCGTGATCTGCGCCGAGGCCGCGGTGAAGTTCGCCGGCAGGTTGAGCGCCGTGCCGGTCGTCGTGGCGTTGTTGACGTAGAGAGGATTGGTCAGGGCCTGCGCGAGATCGTAGGAGGCCAGCGCGCGGCTGCCGATGATGTCGATCGGGTAATGCACGCCGACGACGATGCGGCTGTTGGCATAGGCCGACCCGCGATACAGCATGCTCTGATATTCCTGCGGGACGAGCATCGCGAGCAGGATCGAGTCTGTGTAGGCGTAGGTGGTATGGCCCGACGGGAACGATGGGTTGGTGCTGAGCCCGCTGAGGGCTGTCGGATCGAAACTATTGATCTGGGTCGGCGCGACCTGATCCGGCCTCGAACTGCCGTAGACGTCCTGGCCGGCCTGCTTGTTGGTCACACCGGCGGCGAGGTCGTAGACGCTGTTGGTCGTATTCGGCAGACCGTTGGCCGTCGGCAGCGTGTACCCGGCCGGCGCGACGGCCGGGTTCGTCATGTAGGTGGTGACGCCACCCGCGGTGGCCGACGTGTTGTTCGCGCCGCCGTTGGCGAAGTAGTTCTTCGCCACGCCGAGATTGGTGCTGGTGAAGTTCGTATAGGCGTTGTTCAGCAACACTGTGACGTTGAAGAGCGGGCCGGTCGGCTGGCTCAGGAGTGAGGTGTTGACGCCGTTGGCGTAGGCCGCGCCGAGAACCGAACCCAGGCCGCCGACCGCCTGCATGGGAACGACGGTGCCGCCGGCAGGAACCGCCTGCGTGGGCAGACCGCCGCCGAGGTTGGCGGCGACGCCGAACAATGTGGCGGTGGTGCCTCCCGCCGGCGCCGTGCGCAAGGTGGTGCCGTTGCCGCTGCCGAGCAGGTTCTCGTCGCTTTCACCGAGCTGCTGCAGCGCCGTCGTGGCGCTGTTGTTCACGGCGATCGCCTGCGACAGGTTTGAGGTAAGGGTCGCCCGTCCGACGCTGGTCGCGTTGAGGCCGAGGTAGGGTCCCAGCAGGTTGAGCACGTTGGCGCTCGAAGGCGAAATCGTGATCGACGGCCCCACCACGACCTGTTGCGCGCCGACGGCGCTGGGCGTGATCGCGCCGGCGGCGATCAAGGCTACGATGGACGCTGAACGCTGCAGACGCATGAGATGCTTCCCCCGAAACAAGTCAGGCTCGGCTATCGGTCGTGCATAAAAGTTTTGTGTCAGTCGCCTAACGAGTCATCGGGCAAGCCCGATCGTGACAATTTTGTCGAGTTTGAGGCAAGCGCCCTGAACCGCCCTCCGTCTCGCGCACAATGTCGTCAGATCAAACTCTTCGAGCGCGGCAACGCCACGGCGCGGCTGCCAACGAGGTCACGCGCTCACGGAGCCGCTGTTCAACGCCCCGTGGCAATGCTTGTACTTGCGGCCCGATCCGCACGGGCAAGGCTCGTTGCGGCCGACGCGCCCCCAAGTGGCGGCATCGGCAGCGTCGCGGTGCGGTGCCAGCGTTTCGGTGTCCCCGCCACTCAGCGCCTCGAGCACGCCGTGGCCATTGTGCGGCAGCACGTCGCCGGCATTGCCGAGCCGCTGCATCAGGTCGGCGAGCTCGTCGTGGTGGCCGTTCATCGGCTCGAACGAGGAGGCTTGCGTCGGCGCGAACTCCACGCCGGGCTGCTCCATCTGGATTTCGATGCGGCTCAGCTGCGAGGTCGTGGTGTCGCGAAGATGGCCGATCAGGTCGTCGAACAGCTGGAAGGCCTCGCGCTTGTACTCGTTCAGCGGATCCTGTTGCGCGAGGCCCCGCCAGCCGATGACCTGGCGCAGGTGGTCGAGCGTGACGAGATGCTCGCGCCAGAGCGTGTCGAGCACCTGCAGCACGACCTGCTTCTCGACGTAGCGCATCACGTCGGGGCCGTTCTTCTCGACACGCGTGGCGTAGCCTTCGTCGGCCGCCTTGTGCAGCCGTTCGCGCATCTCCTCGTCCGAGATGCCTTCCTCCTTCTGCCAGTCGGCGAGCGGCAGCGTCAGGTTGAAGGCCTGCTCCACCGCGCCGTGCAACGCGGCGATGTCCCACGCCTCGGGATAGGCGTCGCGCGGGACGAATTTGGCGATCACGTCCTCGACCACGCCTTCGCGCATGTCGTTGACCTGATCCTCGAGGCTGTCGGACGCCATCATCTCGCGCCGGCGCTCAAACACCACCTTGCGCTGGTCGTTCATCACGTCGTCGTACTTGAGGATGTTCTTGCGCATGTCGAAGTTGCGGGCTTCGACCTTCTGCTGCGCCTTCTCCAGCGCCTTGTTGATCCAGGGGTGGACGATCGCTTCGTCCTCCTTGAGGCCGAGCTTGACCAGCATGTTCTCCATGCGGTCGGACCCGAAGATGCGCATCAGGTCGTCCTTCAAGGACAGGTAGAACTTGGAACGTCCCTCGTCGCCCTGGCGGCCGGCGCGACCCCGCAGCTGGTTGTCGATGCGCCGGCTCTCGTGACGCTCGGTGCCGATGATGTAGAGCCCGCCCGCCGCCTTGGCCTTGGCGCGGAAGTCGGCCACTTCGGCGCGGATCGCCGCCTCGCGGGCCTCGCGCTCCGGCCCTGGCTCGACGTCGCCGAGCTCCTTTTCGAGGCGCATGTCGATGTTGCCGCCGAGCTGGATGTCGGTGCCGCGCCCGGCCATATTGGTCGCCACGGTGATGGCGCCGGGCACACCGGCTTCGGCGACGATATAGGCCTCCTGTTCGTGGAAGCGCGCGTTGAGCACGGTGAAGAGCTTCGAGGGTTTGCCCTCGCGCGCCGCCTCGTAGAGCTTCTGCAGCGCATCCGGCTGGGACACGTCCAGCGGGATGTAGCCGTTCTTGGCCAGGAACTCGCCGAGCTGCTCGGATTTCTCGATCGAAGTCGTGCCCACAAGGGTCGGCTGCATCTTCGAGCTGGAATCCTCGATCTCGCGGACGATCGCCTTCAGCTTTTCCTCGTAGGAACGGTAGACCTCGTCGTGCTCGTCGTGGCGCTGTACCGGCCGGTTGGTCGGGATCTCGACGACGTCGAGCTTGTAGATCTCGGCGAATTCGTCCGCCTCGGTCAGCGCCGTGCCGGTCATGCCGGCCAGCTTGTTGTAGAGACGGAAGAAGTTCTGGAAGGTGATCGAGGCGAGCGTCACGTTCTCGGGCTGGACGGAAACCCCCTCCTTGGCCTCAAGCGCCTGGTGCAGCCCCTCCGAGAAACGGCGCCCCGGCATCATGCGGCCGCTGAACACGTCGATGATGACGATCTCGTCGTTGCGGACGATGTATTCCTTGTCGAGCTGGTACAGCTTATGCGCGTGCAGCGCCTGGTTGACGTGATGCACGAGGGTGATGTTTTCGGCCTCGTATAGAGACCCTTCGAGTACGCCCATCTCGGCCAGGAGCTGCTCGACGTGCTCGTTGCCGGCCTCGGTGAGATGCGCGGTACGCTGCTTCTCGTCGACCTCGTAATCCTCGGGCACGAGGCGCGGGATCACCTTGTCGATCGAATTGTAGAGGTCGGACTTGTCGTCGGATGGCCCGGAGATGATGAGCGGGGTGCGGGCCTCATCGATGAGGATGGAATCCACCTCGTCCACCACCGCGAAATTGTGCCCGCGCTGGACCATCTGGTTCAGCTCGTACTTCATGTTGTCGCGCAGGTAGTCGAAGCCGAACTCGTTGTTGGTGCCGTA
>CAXTVT010000114.1:0-8173 GCA_964247745.1 uncultured Beijerinckiaceae bacterium | reverse complement strand
TCGATTTCTTCTTGTTGACAGATTACCTGATGACCCCCGACGTCTTCGCGTGGGCGGTCGTCGGACGGCTGGGGGTCTATACACCCCTTCTGCTGCTGGTCGTGTTTCTCTTCAGCCGCCGCCCTCCGTCGTATATCCGCGAGGGCCTCGCCGGCTTCGCGACGATCCTGTCCGTCGTCGAGGCGATGACGGTCGTCTCTCTCAGCCGATCCCCGGATATGGTCTACTACCAGAACGGCGACGTCCTGATCATGGTCTTCGCCGCGGTCGTCCAGCGGCTGAGCTTTCGCTACGCTTGCGCGACCCTTGCGGAGCTTTTCGTCGTCCAAATATGTTTCGTCGCCGGTCTGCAAGACACGACTCTGCGTTTGCTGGCCTACAATGGTCTCTTTTTCTTCACCGCGGCGACACTGCTGATCTGGGCCGTCTATGCCCTCGAAAGCGCGGAGCGGCGCAACTACTTGCTGAACTTGCGCAATCGTCTCCTCCACGACCAACTCGACAAGGCGTCCAAGCAGGATGCCCTGACCGGCCTTTGGAACCGGCGCCACCTCGAGACCACCATGGCCGCGGCCTGGGCTGCGGCGCATCGGCCACGCGACGTGTCGGTCATCCTGCTCGACATCGATCACTTCAAGGCCTTCAACGATTCCTATGGCCATCTCGAGGGTGACAAATGCCTCCGGCGCGTTGCCGGCTGCGTGCGGGACGCGCTTGCGGGCGAGCCCCGTGGCTGTGCCGTTCGCTTCGGTGGCGAGGAATTCCTGGTCTTCCTCGACGACGTCGGGGCGCGGGCCGTGCGTCACACGGCGGAGCGGATCGCTGCCGCGCTGAAGGCGGCGGCGATCCCGCATCCGGTGCTGGGGGACGGCAGGATCGTCACGGCGAGCCTGGGCGTCGCGACCGGATCGGCGCCTGCCTTGGCGATGAGCAAGCTCATCGCCGCTGCCGACGACGCCCTCTACGTCGCGAAGCGAGCGGGCCGAGACACGATCTCGGCCGCCTCGGTCTGCCCGGAAGGGCCACCTGCCGAGACGATCCCGCTGCTTCGCGCGGGCTGAAACTCGGTCCCGGCCAAACTTCCCGCAGCGCTGGACTCGGACGAGGGCGAACACGTCGGATGGCGGAGCTCAATCGTCCCATCGGTCTCGCTGATGCGCGGTCCCGAAGGAGCGAAGAGGTTCAGCTCAGAGCCCCGCGGCCTTGCGCAGCGCCTGGTTGACCCGCTCCTGCCATCCCGCACCCTCGGCTTGAAAGTGCGCGAGCACCTCCTGATCGATGCGCAGCGAGACCAATTCGCGCGCGCCCGGGACGACGGGCGGCTTCGGGGCGGGCTCCGCCTTCGGCGCCGACGGCTTGCTGAAAACCGCCTCCGCCGCGGCACGCGCGCTGGGACGCTTGGGGGCTCTGTCGTTGTTCATGGCGGGTGGTTCATGGCGCGGGGTCCACGGCTGAATGGCTCAATCGTCGGTCTCGTCGGGATCGGGGGCGCTGGCCTCAGGCCGCGCCGTCTTGAAGTCACGCCGCTCGAGCGCGTCGCGCGCGCCGAAGCCGCGGCCGAGTTCGTAGTTGCGATGGTCGGGGGAGCCGGGCGGGTAGGGGTTCGCGGTCTCGGCGCCCGCACCCTCCTGGCCGGCCTTGCGGCCGGTGTCGAAGGCGGTGAGCTGCGTGACACCGGCCATCAGCTGCGGCCGATCATGCCGAAATCCGGCCTGAGCTCGGCCTCGATCGCGCGCAGGGCCATCTTGCAGGCGTAGCGGTCACCGTTGCCGGGATCGAAATGATAGATCGTCCAGTCGTGGGGATCCTCGCCGCCGACGGGATCGAGCATGACGCTGCGGGCATCCTTGCAGGACGGACGCGCGCGCAAACGCTCCATGATCTTCTCGTTGAGAAGGGTCTCGCTGATCGTCGTGCGGTCGGTCAAGCGAAGCTCCTGTATGGCGACAGGGTCGCCTTGCGCGAGCGACATCGCCTTCGACGTGGCCGAGCGTGGATTTTCATCGTAGAGGATTGCGATGGCGCGCGCCAATCGTCGCGCGGAACCCACCATGCAAGGGCGCGAGGAACGCGCCGAAAGGATGACGCGCGTGTCCCACATGTTCTCTCTCGGGCAGTCCGTGCGCCTCACCTCGGTCGATCTGACGAATCGTGTGAGCCCGAGCGGAACCTACGAGATCACGCGGCTCATGCCCGAGGATCAGGCCGGCGTGTTCTCCTACCGGCTGAAGTCCGAAACCGGCGAACGCGTCGCCCGGGAGAGCGAACTCGTCGCGGCCGACGAGTAGCGAACGAAAAGCTGTCGCGACGGGTCAGATCGTCGACGGCTGCTGTCATTTCCGGACGGAGCGCAGCGGTGATCCGGAATCCGACGTGCGAGATGGAAGATCGACCGTTCGGCGATCGCAATGGGTTCCAGCTTCGCCTTCGGCTCCCCGAAATGACAGTGCCTACTGCCCCGCCTCCACCGGCCGCCAGTGCCGTCCGCCGTCCCGCGCCAGCAGGTCGTCCGCCTTTTTCGGGCCGGCCGCGCCGCTCGCGTACATCGCCGGCTCGCCACCGGCGCTCCAGGCGTCCAGCACCGGCTGAACCACGCGCCAGGCGTCCTCGACCATGTCGGCGCGGTTGAACAGCGTCGCGTCGCCGATCATCACATCGTAGAGCAGCGTCTCGTAGCCGACGTTGGGCTCGTGGGCGAAGAAGTCCTTGTAGAGCATGTCCATGCGCACCGAGCCGAGGTGCATTTCCGGCCCCGGCTTCTTCACCTCGAACTGCAGCGAGATGCCCTCCTGCGGCTGGATGCGGATCACGAGCCAGTTCGCCTCGAGCTCGCCGATCTGCGTGCCCTGGAACTGTCCCAGCGGCGCCGGCTTGAAGCGGATCGCGATCTCGGTGACGCGTGCGCTCATGTGCTTGCCGGTGCGCAGGTAGAACGGCACGCCGGCCCAGCGCCAATTGTCGATGCCGACGCGCATCGCGACGTAGGTCTCGGTGGCCGAGTGCGGCGAGACGTCGGGCTCGGACCGGTAGGCCTGCAGCGCCTTGCCGCCGATGCGGCCGGCCTCGTACTGGCCGCGCACCGCGTCCTCCGGCTTCAGCGGCGGCATGGCGGTGAAGACGTCGGCCTTGCGGTTGCGGATGCCGACCGCGTCGAACGTCGTCGGCGGTTCCATCGCCACCATCGCCAGCAGCGTGAACAGGTGGTTGGGGATCATGTCGCGCAGCGCGCCCGTGACTTCGTAGAATTTTCCGCGTGCTTCCACGCCCACGACCTCGGAGGCGGTGATCTGCACATGGTCGATGCGGTCGCGGTTCCAGATCGGCTCGAACATGCCGTTGGCGAAGCGGAACGCCATGATCGACTGCACCGTCTCCTTGCCGAGGAAATGGTCGATGCGGAAGATCTGGTCCTCCTCCAGCGTCTCGAGCAGGCTCTTGTTCAGCGCCACGGCGCTGTCGACGTCGTGGCCGAACGGTTTTTCCACCACCACGCGGCGCCAGAACGCCTTGTCGCCGCCGTCCTTCTCGTCCTGCTTGGTGAGGCCGGCCGTGCCGAGCTGCGAGGCCACGACCGAGAAGAAGCGATCCGCGATGGCGAAGTAGAAGATGACGTTGCCTTTGCCGTAGCCGGCCTTGTCGAGCGCCTTGCCGATGTCGGCGTAGAGCTCGAGCTTGGTCATGTCGCCGCGCACGTAGTCCATGCGCGAGGCGAGGTCGTTCCACACGCCTTCCTCGATGTGGTCGACGTCGAACTCCGACGCCGCGTTGCCGATGAAGCTCTCCAGCATCGTGTGCAGGTGCTTGGCCCAGCTGTCCTTGTCGCCTTCGGCGAGGTCGACGCCGATCAGCGCCACCTCCTCCGGCAGCACCTTCTCGCAGCCGAGATTGTAGATCGCCGGCATGACGAGGCGCTTGGTGAGGTCGCCGAAGGCGCCGAAGATGACGATGGCGCAGGGCTCGGGCGTCTTGGCCTTCGGCGGGGCGGCATGCGTGGCGTCGCTCAGGGTCATGGAAAGCCTGTTCTCCAGCAAGAGGCACAGTCCCACCTAGCACGGGACGCGCCGCTTTCCAGGCGAAGCACCGCGGGATTACAGTGCGATGACGAACTATAACTGCCGACTATGCCGATCATAACAGCTGAAATACGATTGGCGTTGGGATCGTGTTGCACGCGAAAAATTGACCTCGCCGCCGGGCACCCCTATCTCGAATGCCTTTCCCCCGCCCAGAAGCTCCATGGCCCTCCGCCCGATCCTCGTCATTCCCGACACCAAGCTGCGCCAGAAGGCCGAGCCCGTCGCCGCCGTCGACGACGAGGTCCGGCGCCTCGCCGACGACATGCTGGAGACGATGTACGAGGCGCCGGGCATCGGCTTGGCCGCGCCGCAGATCGGCGTGATGCGCCGCGTCGTGGTGCTCGACGTCGCCAAGCGCGCCAGCGAGGGCGCCGAGCCGGCGCCGATGGTCTTCGTCAATCCGGAGATCATCTGGTCCTCGGCGGAGAAGTCCAGCTACGAGGAGGGCTGCCTCTCGATCCCCGACTATTACGAGGAGGTCGAGCGCCCTGCAGTTGTGCGCGTCGCCTACCTCGATCGCGACGGCAAGCCGGCCGAGATCGAGGCCGAGGGCATCCTCGCGGTGTGCCTGCAGCACGAGATCGACCACCTGAACGGCGTGCTGTTCATCGACCACATCTCGCGGCTCAAGCGCTCGCGCGTCGTGCGGAAGTTCGAGAAGGCCGCCCGTGGCGAGGCGGACGAGCCGCACCGGGCGCGGGGGTGAGGGGGGAGACGAATCCTCCGCCCGCTTCGCGGAGGAGAGTATTCTCGTGAAGCTCGCCTTCCTCGGCACACCGGCTTTCGCCCTCCCCACCCTCACCGCCTGTCTCAAGGCCGGCCATGAGATCGCCGCCGTCTACACGCGCGCGCCCAAGCCGGCCGGCCGCCGCGGGCTTACGCTCACCCCCTCGCCGGTCCACGCGCTGGCCGAGTCGCGCGGCCTTCCCGTGCGCACGCCGACAAGCCTGCGCGATCGCGTCGAGCAGGCCGCCTTCGCCGCGCTCGACCTCGATGTCGCGGTGGTGGTCGGCTACGGTCTGCTGCTGCCTCCCCCCATCCTCGCCGCGCCGCGCGCGGGCTGCCTCAACCTGCACCCCTCGATCCTGCCGCGCTGGCGCGGCGCCGCGCCGATCCAGCGCCCGATCATGGCCGGCGACACCGAGACCGCCGCGTCGATCATGGTAATGGAGGAGGGGCTCGACACCGGCCCGGTGGCGCTCGAGCGGCGCGTGCCGATCCCGCCCGACGCCACCGCTGGCGACATGCACGACACGCTGGCCGCCTCGGGCGCGCTGCTGATGGTGGAGGCGTTGCGCCACATCGGCGCCGGTACGCTGGCGCCACGCCCGCAGACCGAAGACGGCGTGGTCTACGCCGCCAAGATCGACAAGGCGGAGGCGCGCATCGATTGGGGCCGTCCGGCGCGCGAGGTGCACGACCTCGTCCGCGGGCTGTCGCCCTTTCCCGGCGCCTGGACCGAGGCCGATCTCGGCAAGGGGCCGGAGCGTATCAAGATCCTGCGCTCGACCGTCGTCGCAACAAGTGGCACGCCGGGGCGTGCCCTCGACGATCGGCTCACGATCGCCTGCGGCGACGCTGCGATCCGCATCCTCGAACTGCAGGGCGCCGGCAAGAAGGCGATGCCGGCGGACGCGTTCCTCGCCGGCACGCGCCTGCCGGCCGGGACGCGCCTCTGATGCCGCGCTTCAAGCTCATCCTCGAATACGACGGCACGCCCTTCGTCGGCTGGCAGCGCCAGACCAACGGGCTGGCGGTGCAACAGGTGGTCGAGGAGGCGCTCGGCGCGATCGACGGCGGCCCCGTCTCCATCCGCGGCGCCGGGCGCACCGATGCCGGGGTCCACGCGACCGGCCAGGTCGCGCATGTCGACCTCGTCAAGGACTGGGACGCCTACCACCTGCGCGAGGCGGTCAACGCCCACCTGCGTCCGCATCCCGTCGCCGTGCTGCTGACCTGCCCGGTCGACGCCGGCTTCGACGCCCGGCACTCGGCGATCAAGCGGCATTACCTCTACAAGCTCTGCAATCGCCGCGCACCGCTCACGCTCGAGGCCGAGCGCGCCTGGCTGATGAAGCGCAAGCTCGACGCCGGTGCCATGCACGAGGCGGCGCAGATCCTGGTCGGCCGCCACGATTTCTCGACGTTCCGCGACGCCGATTGCCAGGCCGACAGCCCGGTCCGCACGCTGGAGCGCTTCGAGGTCATGAAGGACGGCGACCTCATCCTGATGCGCGTCACCGCGCGCTCCTTCCTGCATCGCCAGGTGCGCTCCATGGTCGGCTCGCTGGAGCACGTCGGCGCCGGCCGCTGGCGCAAGGCCGAGCTGCGCGACGCGCTCGAAGCCAAGGACCGCCGCCGCTGCGGGCAAGTCGCTCCGGCGGCCGGCCTCTACCTGGTGGGGGTGGATTACGGTTGAAGTCCAAGTAGGCGTGTCACGGCCTGCCCGAGGTTCAGCAAGACTGCTTGGTCCATGCGCCCGATCAATCGGCCGATGTCGCTTCGCCTGACCGTTGCGATCTTCTCGACTTGGAGCTGGCACTGCAATCTCAAACCGTTCGTTTCGTCCGGCGAAACGTCGATGCGAAGCAAACCGGCGTCCGGCACGAGGACGTGCGTGAAAGCGCAGATCACGATGCTATCGGTGTGGCGGAAGTCGTCGTCTTGAAGCACCACCCACGGGCGCGGCTTGCCGGTATAGGCTCCCTTCGCCGCGACAAGGACGATGTCGCCCCGTTCAATCAAAAAGCCATTCCTGGACGCTGGCGACGTCGTTCATCGTCGCGTCGGCATCGGGCGCTGCGGCGACACGCCTGCACTGCCGTTCAGCCTCGCGCCGTTGGCTCTGCCGGATATAGTCCGCCATCAGTGCGCGAAGCGCTTGGCTCGGCGTCGCATTCTGCGCACGCGCCGCGACGGCGAAGTCGCTTTTCAGGCCGTCGTCCACGCGAAGCTGCATGACCGCGCTGCTCTTGGCCATGGCGGCTCCTCAAATGCACTACAAGTTTGTGATACGGAAGCGGTCGCAGGTCCAGAGCAAACTTGTCACCCACATCTGGCGCCCCTAAGAGCCGGCATTCCGCTTGCACCCGTCGCAAGTCCGTCGCTCGTTTGAGACCAGCATGCCCCAAGAGAAGATCAAGCGCGTCGTCCTCGCTTATTCCGGAGGGCTCGACACCTCGATCATCCTGAAGTGGCTTCAGACCACCTACGGCTGCGAAGTCGTGACCTTCACCGCCGACCTCGGTCAGGGCGAGGAGCTGGGGCCGGCGCGCGACAAGGCGATCCTGCTTGGGGTGAAGCCGGAGAACATCTTCATCGAGGACCTGCGCGAAGAGTTCGTGCGCGACTACGTGTTCCCGATGTTCCGGGCCAACGCCCAATATGAGGGCTGCTACCTTCTCGGCACCTCGATCGCGCGGCCGCTGATCGCCAAGAAACAGATCGAGATCGCACGAAAGGTCGGCGCCGACGCCGTGTGCCACGGGGCGACGGGCAAGGGCAACGACCAGGTGCGCTTCGAGCTCGGCTATTACGCGCTGGAGCCCGACATCAAGGTGATCGCCCCCTGGCGCGAGTGGGACCTCACCTCCCGCACCGCCCTGCTCGACTTCGCCGAGAAGAACCAGATCCCGATCGCCAAGGACAAGCGCGGCGAGGCGCCGTTCTCGGTCGACGCCAACCTGCTGCACGCGTCCTCCGAGGGCAAGGTGCTGGAGGACCCTGCCGAAGAGGTGCCGGACTATGTTTATTCCCGCACCATCTCGCCGGAGGACGCGCCGGACAAGGCGACCTACATCACCATCGACTTCGAGAAGGGCGACCCGGTCGCGATCGACGGCGCCAAGCTGTCGCCGGCGACCCTGCTGGCCAAGCTCAACGATCTCGCGCACGCCAACGGCATCGGCCGGCTCGACCTGGTCGAGAACCGCTTCGTCGGCATGAAGAGCCGCGGCATGTACGAGACGCCCGGCGGTACCATCCTGGCGGTAGCGCATCGCGGCGTCGAGCAGCTGACGCTCGACCGCGGCGCGGCGCACCTCAAGGACGAGCTGATGCCGAAATACGCCGAGCTGATCTACAACGGCTTCTGGTTC
>CAXTVT010000113.1:0-8535 GCA_964247745.1 uncultured Beijerinckiaceae bacterium | reverse complement strand
TGAAGGACGCGATGAACGAGGCGCTGCGCGACTGGGTCGCCAACGTCCACGACACGTTCTACTGCATCGGCACAGCCGCCGGCCCGCACCCCTACCCCGCCATGGTGCGCGATTTCCAGTGCATCATCGGCGAGGAGACCCGCCGCCAGATGCACGAGGCCGAGGGGCGGCTGCCCGACTCGCTCTTCGCCTGCATCGGCGGCGGCTCCAACGCCATCGGCCTGTTCCACCCCTTCCTGGACGATCCGGACGTCGAGATCTTCGGGGTCGAGGCGGCCGGTTACGGCCTCCACGACAAACACGCGGCATCGCTGGCCGGCGGCAAGCCCGGCGTGCTGCACGGCAACCGCACCTACCTCCTGATGGATGCGCACGGGCAGATCGAGGAGGGCCATTCGATCTCCGCCGGGCTCGACTATCCCGGGATCGGTCCCGAGCACGCCTGGCTGAAGGACACGGGCCGCGTCACCTATCTCTCCTGCACGGACGACGAGGCGCTCGACGCCTTCCATCTCTGCGCCCGGCTCGAAGGCATCATCCCGGCGCTGGAGCCGGCGCACGCGCTGGCCCGCGTGTTCGATGTCGCGCAGGACAGGCCGCGCGACCACCTGATGGTGGTGAACATCTCGGGCCGTGGCGACAAAGACCTGGCGCAGGTGGCGGCGCATCGCGCAGGGGTGGCGATCGGCGCGATGACGTAGGCGGGCGCCGTCGCGTCGACCATCCGACCCGGATCACATCATCCCGCCCGCCGAGGCAGTTCGAAGCACGCCATGCCCCCGATCATCGACATGCGCAACCGCCCGACGTGGCTGCACCCGTTCTTCGGGGCGGCGCCGGGGACGCCGGATTATGACGTCGTGCGCTGGTTGAATCGTCGCGTCGGTAGCGCGGACGTCGACCATTTCACGCGCGCGCCCGACCTGCCGGCCTACCTAGCCGAGATCGAGGCCGCCGGCATCGCGCATGCCTTCATGGTGGGACGCTCGACGCCGACCGTGCGCATCGCCAACGACGAGCTGGCGGACCTCGTGGGTCGCTCCGGCGGCAAGCTCTCCGCGGCGCTTTCCGTCGATCCCATCGAGCTCGGCGCCGAGGCCGCCGCGCAAGAGGCCGACCGCCTGCTCGCCACCGGCTCCTTCGCCGCGCTCAACGTCGATGGCGGCTTCTACGCCCGCCCGTTGCAGCCCGACGATCCGCTGCTGCTGCCGCTCTACGAGGTCGCCCGCGCCCGCAAGGTACCGGCCTTCGTCATGTCGGGGCCGACGACGCCCGATCTGGCCTACAACGATCCCCGCGCCGTCGGTCGGCTGGCGAGCCTGTTCAAGGACCTGCCGCTGATCGTCAGCCACGGCCTCTACCCCAACGTCGCCGAGGCCGTGACCATCGCCTTCCGGCACGAGAACGTCGTCCTGTCGCCCGACATGTACATGTTCGCGCCGGGTGGCCGGCTGTATATCGAGGCGGCCAACGGCTTCATGGCCGACCAGTACCTGTTCGGCACCTCCTACCCCTTCCGCGCCATGCGCCAGAGCGTCGAGGACCTCGGCGCGATCGGCCTGAAGCCGGAGGTGCTGGAAAACGTGGCCTGGCGCACCGCGGCGCGGCTGTTCGGCCTGCCGGCACCGGTCGCAACTTGAAGCCCGTCGTCATTCCGGGGCGGCGTAGCCGAACCCGGAACCCATTGCGTCTTCCGGCTGACCGCTCACCGGAGAGCCCAATAGGTTCCGGGTTCTCGCTGCGCGAGCCCCGGAATGACAGACCGGCCTTGGCGCAGTGACGGCAGCGAAGGCGTTCCACAACATCATCGGCCGTCTCGAGCGGCTGCCGATGACCGGCATCCAGCGCCGGCTCTTCGCGGTCATCGCCTCGGCTTGGCTGGTCGATCAGATCGACGTCGCGCTTCTGACCTTCCTGCTCGGGTCGATCACCGCGCAGTTCCACCTGACTCCGCTCGAGATCGGCACGCTGGCCGCGATGACCTTCGCCGGCCAGCTCGTCGGCAACCTCGTCGCCGGCACCGCGAGCGATCTCTATGGGCGCCGCGCCGTGTTCCAATGGACCATGATCCTGTGGGGCCTCGCCAGCTTCGCCGCCGCGCTTTCGTGGAGCACGGCGTCGCTGATGGTGTGCCGCTTCCTCATCGGCGCCGGTGTCGGCGGCGAGGCGCCGGTGGCCCAGGCGCTGGTCTCCGAATACCTGCCGGCGCAGGTACGCGGCCGCTACATCGCGATCATGGAAGGCTTCTGGGCCGTCGGCTTCGTGCTGTCGGGCGCGATCTCGTTCTTCCTGCTGCCGCAGCTCGGCTGGCGTTGGGTCTTCGCCGCGGTCGGCGGCCTGGCGATCGTGGTGTTCTGGGTGCGCCGCGCGGTGCCCGAATCGCCGCGTTGGCTCGCCGGGCGCGGGCGCGAAGCGGAAGCCGAAGCGATCGTGGCCCGGCTGGAGGCGGAGGTGGAGCGGCGCACCGGATGCGCGCTGCCCGAGCCGGCTTCCATCGCGCACGAGCTCGATGCCGCAAGTCCTTGGAAAACCGTGTTCGCGCCAGCCTATCGACGGCGAACGGTGATGGCCGCCGGCCTTTGGTTCTTCGCGCTGCTCGGCTATTTCGGGCTGTCGTCCTGGCTGGCGCTGCTGCTGCAGGCCAAGGGCTTCACCATCGTGAAATCGGTCGGGTTCGTCACGCTGATCACGATCGGCGGCATCCCCGGCTTCGCCGCCGCCGCCTGGTGCCTGGAGGCCGTCGGCCGCAAGCCGACCACCGCCCTGTTCCTCCTCGCAAGCGCGGTCGCGGCCTACGTCTACGGCGCGATGAGCGCGCCGACTGCGCTGTTCGTCGCCGGCTTCGTCATGCAATTCTTCCTGTTCGGCATGTGGAGCTGCCTCTACGCCTACACGCCGGAGCTCTATCCCACCCGCGCTCGCGCCACCGGCGCCGGTTTCGCCTCGGCCTGCGGGCGCGTCGGCGCCATCGCCGGCCCCATCATCGTCGGCACACTCGTGACGCGGATCGGCCAGCCCGCCGTCTTCGCGCTCGGTGCCGGCAGCTTCGCGCTCGCCGCCGTGCTGGTGATGGCGATGGGCGTCGAGACCCGCGGGCGGACGCTGGAGGCGATCTCGGGATAGGCTGGTGCGTGGGTTCGGGACGCGCCTGCGGCGCTCCTCACCATGAGGTCATCGAAGTGCTCCACGTCCTCGTCGCGAGGAGGCGCGAAGCGCCGGCTCGGACCACGCTCGGTCATTTCGCCCCGAACACCCGCGCGAAGATCGTGTCGACGTGCTTGAGATGGTACCCCAGGTCGAACAACGCCTCCAGCTCGAGCGGCGTCAAAGCCATCGCCACGTCGGGATCGGCCTTGAGCAGGGTCAGGAAATCGCCCTCCCCGCGCCACACCGGCATCGCGTTGCGCTGCACCAGCGCATAGGCCTCCTCGCGCGACACGCCCTTCTGGGTCAAGGCGAGCAGCACGCGCTGCGAATGGATCAGGCCGCCGAGCCGGTCGAGATTTTTTCGCATGTTGGCGGGGTAGACCAGCAGCTTGTCGATCACGCCGGTCATGCGGGCGAGCGCGAAATCGAGCGTCACGGTGGCATCGGGGCCGATCATGCGCTCGACCGAGGAGTGCGAGATGTCGCGCTCGTGCCAGAGCGCGACGTTCTCCATCGCCGGCACGGCCATGCCGCGTACGAGGCGGGCGAGGCCGGTGACGTTCTCCGTCAGCACCGGATTGCGCTTGTGCGGCATGGCCGAAGAGCCCTTCTGCCCCTCCGAGAAGAACTCCTCCGCCTCCAGCACCTCGGTGCGCTGCATGTGACGGATCTCGATTGCGAGACGCTCCAGGCAGGAGGCCACGACCCCGAGCGTGGCGAAGAACATGGCGTGGCGGTCGCGTGGGATGACCTGCGTCGAGACCGGCTCGACCTGCAGCCCCATCTGCTCCGCGACATGCGCCTCGATGCGCGGGTCGATGTTGGCGAAAGTCCCGACCGCCCCCGAGATCGCGCAGGTCGCCACCTCCTTGCGCGCGGCGACCAGCCTCTCGCGACACCGCGCGAATTCGGCATGGGCCTGCGCCATCTTGAGGCCGAAGGTGACGGGCTCGGCGTGGATGCCGTGCGAGCGCCCGATGGTCGGCGTCATCTTGTGGGCGAAGGCCTGCGTCTTCAGCGCATCCAGCAGGGCGTCGACGTCGGCGATGAGGATGTCGGCGGCACGCGCCAATTGAACCGCGAGGCAGGTGTCGAGCACGTCGGACGACGTCATTCCTTGATGCACGAAACGCGATTCCGGCCCGATGAATTCGGCGAGATGCGTGAGGAAGGCGATGACGTCGTGCTTGGTGACGCGCTCGATCTCGTCGATGCGCGCGACGTCGAACACGACATTGCCGGCCTTGTCCCAGATCGCCTCGGCGCTCTCCCTCGGGATCACGCCAAGCTCGGCCATCGCGTCGCAGGCATGCGCCTCGATCTCGAACCAGATGCGGAACCGCGTCTGCGGCTCCCAAACCTGGACCATGGCAGGGCGGGAATAGCGGGGGATCATGAGGGTTCTCTCGGCGAGACAGGCTTTTGGCCCAGCCGTTTCGCTCGGTCCAGTCGATAGGGCCCGGGTCGGTCGGATCGGATGAAGGGCGGCAGCTCGACCGGTCGCCGGCACCATCCGCGGGCTCGAAGGCTCGCGGGCATAGACCAAACCGAGCACAAGCAACGCCACGCCGATCGTGTCGCCACAGATCCCCGTCGGAACCGCAAGACACCAGCACGACGATCGCCGGCCGCCGGGCACGGGCGGCACGTCGCCGGGACGCGCGCTAGCGACGAGCCAACCGCCAGGCCGGTCGGCCTTTTCGTCGACCGGGAACGTCGGCTGAGGCTTGCCGATGCGGAGGCTCGGGCGGCACCAAGCGCGGGCGCCAGGCTGAAAGCGGTCTGACGTCGCGGGATCAGCATCCGGCGAGATCATGGTCCATCGGCCAACCGGAAAGGATGTGTGCTGACGCAACGTCATCTATACTGTTTATAGGCCGTTTTCCATTGCGCATTGGTCAACGGAGCAATATCAAAACACAGTCGTCGATTTACGAGACTCAGCGGATTTTGCGATACGCCTAAGTCCATCCTGCTTCTTCGGTTTGCGAGAAATGCGGGAGCCGGTGTGAAATGGTTTGACCGGCCGCTTATCTGCCTGCGGGCGGAGCGCGGCCGCCGACGATTTGCGATTGGGCCGCCGATGCCATTGAGAAGATCGACATCGACCGACATCGGCAATGCGAGGCTTCCGACGCCCCGCATGCACAGCGATCGCAATCCTCTGTTCGATTCCGCTTTCTACGCCGCTCGATATTCGTTGTCGGCCTTTGACGACGCCGATCTCTACCGACACTACCTCTACACGGGCCGCCTGATCGGCTATAATCCGAACGAATACTTCGACACGGCCTGGTATCTGACACACAATCGGGACATTCGCGGCTTCCTCGTCAACCCGTTGGATCACTACCTCGAGCACGGCGCGATGGAGGGGCGCGATCCCAGCCCGGCGTTCAGCTCCTGGCTTTATTGCATGCTGTATCCCGACGTGAAGGCGTCCGGGATGAACCCGCTGCTGCATTATCTCCGTCACGGCCGGCTGGAGGGGCGCCTGGCACCGCCGGCCTTTGTCATTCCCGTTTCGAACGTCAGGGGCGACGAGGATCGCGACGCGCGTGCTCGCGCCGCGCCACCAGTGCTTCGCCGTCTGTCGGAGTGGACGAGCAAGCTGCTGGACCCCGAGACCGTCGCCGACGGATTGCCCGAGGGCGATGTCGGCTGCGCGATCGAGCCGCCGCGCAGTCGCAAGCCCGGGCCTGAACGCCAATCGGCCCTGTTGCCCGTCGAGACACTCTCGGCATTCGCCGGCGACGCGGACGGCCAAAGCGATATGCTCGCCGCCCGGCCCGCCTGCTGGCGTGGACGGCGACAGCCGAGCCGCGTCAACCGGACATCGGATCGCGAGGCCGAGCGCGTGGCGGCGCGCGTGATCGCTCGCCGGTCACGCTGGCTGGTCCGATGGTTCGCCGCGATCTTCGCACGCGACCTGGCATCCTCGTTCCAGGCGGTTCGCCTGCTCGGTACGATCCCAGCCGTCCGTGGGCCGCTCGTCGTCTTCACCAACCATCCCTCATGGTGGGATGCCGAACTGTTCGCCTGGCTCGCCGCCACGGCGTTCTCCGAGCGGCGCGCCTTCGCCGCGATGGATTCAGCCAACCTCGCGCGCTATCGCCTCCTCTCGCGTCTCGGGGCCTTTCCGACGCGGCCCGGCTCGTTCGCCGGGGCGTCGGCCTTTCTGGTCACCGCCGAACGCGTGCTCGAGGCGCCCGACGCCCTCCTCTACGTCGTTGCCGAGGGACGCTTCCGGGACGTGCGGGAACGCCCGATCCGCCCCATGCCGGGGCTGGCGCATCTCGCCCGGCGCATCCCCGAGGCGACCTTCGTGCCCCTTGCGATCGACTACGCCTTCTGGAACGAGCGCCGTCCCAACCTGCTGCTGCGCTTCGGTGAACCGATCCGCGCCGGCGCATTCGCGGGGTCGACCAAGGCCGCGACGACGGCTCGCCTCGGAGCGGCTTTGACCGACGCCATGTCGACGCTCGCCGAGGCGGCGCAATCCCGCGAGCCGCGGCGGTTCAAGACGCTGTTGGAGGGCCGCCTCGGCTTCGCCGGGCTCCACGACCTCTGGTGTCGCGCCCGCACCCTCACCGGAAGCCTCCCAGCCAAGAACGCCGCGCCGGCCCGGTGAAAGCCGTCCGTCACGCCGGGGCGTCGGCAGCGTCGCGGTCGACGGCGACATCGAGGATCCAGGTGATGCCGAAGCGATCCTTCAGCATGCCGTAGAGCGGCGACCACGCCGAGGGGCCGAGCGGCTGCAGGACAGACCCGTCTTCACCGAGCTTGTCCCAAAAAGCCGTGATCTGCTCCGCCGAGTCGCCGCGCACCGAAACGTAGAACGCGTTCTCGCCGGGCTGCCAGGGCTTAGCCGGCTGGACGTCGAAGGCCATGACGCGAAAACCGTCCGGCGATATCACCTGGCCCCAGATCACCTGAGCGGCTTGCCCCGGGTCCTGAGCAGCCCCAAGATCCCCATAGGTGACGATCGTCTGCTCACCGCCGAACACGGACACGTAGAACCCGAGCGCCTCGCGGGCCTTTCCGCGGAAGTTGAGGTGCGTCGTCGTCTGGACGGTCATGGCGATCTCCGTTGCCCTGAGGGGCGCGCTTGTCCGGCCCCATGCCGACGGTGTAACTCACCTCTCCTGACAGAATCCGGCAGCAGCGATGGCGCGAACCGACCGGCTCTTCCGCCTGCTCCAGGCGATGCGCGTGATGGCGCCGCCTCTCACCGCCGCCAGGCTGGCGGCGGAGACCGGCGTGTCGCAGCGCTCCCTGTACCGGGACATCGAGTGCCTGCGGGCATCCGGCGCGCGGATCGAGGGCGAGCGCGGCTACGGCTACCGCCTGATCGAGGATCATGCGCTGCCACCGCAAACCCTGGATCGGCTCGAGATCGAGGCTTTGGCGCTCGGGATGGCGGAGGTGCGCGGCATGGGCGATCCGGCCCTCGCCGCCGCAGCGGCCTCGGTGCTGGCCAAGGTAGCGGCGACCTTGCCCGATGAGAGCGAGCAGGCGTTGTTCCATGCGGTGTCGAAAGTCTACCGACCGCAGGCCCGCTATGCGGCCGCACCGGATCTGACCCTGATCCGGCAGGCATGCTGGCGGGAGGAGGACCTCGCCATCCACTACACGGATGAGCGCGGCCTCTCGAGCCACCGCACCATCCTGCCGCTCGCCATCGTCTACGCGGAGCAGCGGCTGGTCGTGCTGGCGTGGTGTAGATTGCGCGACGCCTTCCGCATGTTCCGCGTGGACCGCATCCGCGCCGCGACAAAAGCCGGCGGCAGCTTCCGCCCGCGACGGGCCACGCTGCTGCGCGACTACCTCGGCGAATTGCTGAAGGCGGATGTGGAAGCAGGCCGAATTTAAGCGGGATAGAGCGGCTTGGCCGGGCGATGTCGCCGATCGCCGACGCGCTTTCATGCATTGTCGCGGTACGCGGCGATGGCAGGCTTCCATGTCGCGGTACCGCGACATGGGCCCGGTCGAATGTCGCGGTACCGCGACTTTGGCAGGGCCGAATGTCAGGGCATACCTTGCGCCATGACGGGCTTCCAACGTCAAGCCTCAGACCCGGAAAGATTCCGGTTAATATACCTACGCAAGAACGGAGCGCCGAGCAAGACGGCGCCCGCTGGTTCAGAAATGCGCCAGGATCGCCAGCAGCAGCAGGGCGACGATGTTGGTGATCTTGATGGCCGGGTTCACGGCGGGGCCGGCGGTGTCCTTGTAGGGGTCGCCGACGGTGTCGCCGGTGACGGAAGCCTTGTGGGCGTCGCCGCCCTTGAGGTGGCGTACGCCGTCCTTGTCGATGAAGCCGTCCTCGAAGCTCTTCTTGGCGTTGTCCCAGGCGCCGCCGCCCGACGTCATCGAGATGGCGACGAA
>CAXTVT010000112.1:0-8567 GCA_964247745.1 uncultured Beijerinckiaceae bacterium | reverse complement strand
GCGTAGGTCGTGTCGAAGAAGCCGCCCCACAGCGTCGTGGCGGCGAGGCCGATCGTCGAGCGCGGCGCCAGCACGAGGTCGATCGCGGCGTGCATCACCGGGGTCGCGCCGTCGCGCAGGCAGGCCAGCGTCAGCGTGACCGGACGCTCGATGGCCGCATCGTTGAAGAGCGACACCTTGAGGCCGTTGAGGTTCTCGTCGGTCAGCACGAGGCCGCACGGCCGGAAGGCGCGCTTCAGGCCGTGGTAGGCGGCCTTGGGCGCGCCAGCGGCGTCGATGACGCCCCAGCCGGCGCCGGGGAACAGGTCGCGCAGGAACCACACCAGCGCGCCGCGCGTGACCGAGCCCTCGCGCCGCCATTCGGCGTAGGTCGCCTCCATCACCTCCGCGCTGGTGGCGCGGGCCAGGTTGAGGAAGCGCTCGGGATCGTCGCGGCGCAGCGCGGCGACGTCGACCCCGTAGAGCGCCTCGGTGTAGTGGTTGCGGATGCCTTCGAAGGCCCAGCTGGCGCCGACGTCGTGGGCGAAGCGCTCCGTGAAGTTCGGGTGGACGACGGCCGGCGCGTCGGGCTCCAGCGCGACCGGTCCGTCCGGCACGTTGGCGAAGCCCAGGCTCTCGGCGGAAAAGCGCACGGCGGCGCGCCGCGCCTCCTCGATCGGCCGGCGGTGCGCGCTGACCCCGTAGTAATGGCTGATGCCGACGTCGGCCTGGAACGGCATGGCGCCGCCCCACGGCGAGTGCGGCACGTAGGGCACGTCCGGCCGCAGCGCGGCGCAGGCGGCCGGCAGGACCTCGTCGAACAACGCGTTGGACCAGAGCGCCGCCGGCATGCCGAGCATCGCGGCCTGCTGCGCCACCTCGCTGGCACCGCACAGCACGGCCAGCGACGGCGAGCCCTGCGTGCGGGCGAGGAAGTGGCGCGCCTCGGCCTCGACGGAGGCGCGGAAGGCGTCGTCGCCGACGGGATAGTCGAAGTTGGAGAAGGCGAAATCCTGCCAGACCAGCAGGCCGAGTTCGTCGCAAAGCGCGTGGAAGGCATCGCCCTGGTAGCCCATCGTGCCGCCGACGCGGATCATGTTCATGCCGGCGTCGCAAGCGAGGCGGAGCAGCGGTTCGCAGGCGTCGCGCGAGGAGGGCAGGGCGACGATGTCGGCGGCGGTCCAGCAGGCGCCGCGGCAGAAGACGGGCACGTCGTTGACGCGCAGGCCGAAGCCCTGGCCGTCGGAGTCGCGGTCGACGGCGATGGTTCGGAAGCCAACCTTGCCGAGAGCGAAGGTCTGGCCGCCGGCTTCGACGGTCACGGGGTAGAGCGCCGGCTCGCCATGGGTGTGCGGCCACCAGCGCCGTACCTCGGGGATCTCGACGCGTCCGCGCAGCAGGCCGTCGCCATCGTCGACGAGCACGAAATCGATGTCGCCGCAGCGTGCCGTCACCCAGCCGTCCACCGGCTGCGACAGCCGTAACGCGACGTCGAGCAGGCCGTCGCCGTCGCGATCGAAGCGCGCGCTCAGGCGACGCTCGACGACGCGCAGCGTGCCGGCCGCCTCGACGCGCACGTCGCACCACGGCCCGACGGCGTGGACCGGCGGTCCCCATCCGGGAATGTGGCCGAGCAGCAACGTGCGCGCGAAACGCAGGCTCGGCGGCCGCACGAGGCGTGGCCGCCAGCGCGCGCGCCCTTTCCTGGCGGCGAGATGGGAGTCGAGCGAGCGAAATGCGATCGCGAGGTCGTGGGTGCCGGAGAGACCGAGCGAGACTTCGTGCGCGAGGAACATGTTGTCGGACGCGAGCACAAACTCGCCGTCGAGGAAGACCTCGGCAAGGGTAGCCAGCCCGTCGAAGCGCAGCACCGCTCGACCTTCGCCCGCCAGCGTCGTGCGATACCACCAGTCGGCCGCGTCGAACGCGACGGCATCCTCCGGCTGCCACCGGCCGGCCGTTCGCAGCGCCGCGCCGACGGTGCCGGGTACGAGTGCGGCGATCCAGTCGGAAGACGCGGACGGCAGAGCCTCGGGGCGGCGCAAGGCACCGGCTTCGGTGCGCAGGAGGCGCCAGGCGCCAAGGTACGGCGATGTCACGACGCCGGCCGCGATCGGCGGGAGACGACGATCACGCCGCGTCAGCCCTCGAGCACGGCGCGGCGCGCGCGAAGGGTCGCACCCAGCGCGCGTAGGGCGGTTTCGAGCTCGGGCAGGGCGCCGATCAGCGCGCCGCCATCGTCCAGGGCTTCGAGGGAATGGCGTAGAGTCTCGGTCTGCCCCACCAGCAACCTGTCCTGCTTGCCGAGGCGCAGGAGCGTCTCGCCTTCGCGGCGATAGAATTGGGTCATGCGATCGTTCTCGGGCACGGGCTGCGCGCGCACCTGTCCTTCCAGGGCGCCGATGGTACCCGAGAGACGCTCCAGAGCCTGCGCGTTGCGCATCACCTCGGGGTCGGGGAAAGGCTTGGCGCGTGTCGGCGTGGGGATGTTGGCCCTTCGGTAGGCGCCCTCGATGTTGTCGACGTGCAAGCGGCAATCGCCGAGGATCGCTCCGGCCTTGGCGCGCACGAGAAGATCGTCCGTCCTTAGCTGGTTCTCGATCCGATAGAAGTTGTAGCCCCAACCATAAAACAGGTTGATCGCGACCTGCTCCAAGGGGTCGGTCTCGTAGAACTCGCCTTCGGCCATCAGCGCGGCGGCCCCGCCAGCCCGGCTTCCGGCGCGACCGAGTAGATGCCTTGGGGCTGGCCGCCGATGTGGAAGGGCTCGCCGCAGGCGGCGTTGGGTGCCGACACCAGGCCCTTCTCGGCCATGCGCAGCGCCAGATAGTAGCGCACCGCCTCCTGGGGCGAGAGGCCGATCGCCTGCAGCGAGATCAACTCGCGCATGCGCTCGTCCTTGGGCAGGATCAGCACCTTCAGGTCGTTCAGGAGAATGCCGTAGACCTTGAGGAAGTCGGTGAGGTGGCTCTTCACCGATTCGCGGATCTCGGTGATGTGCTCGTTGATCTGCTCCATCCGGGTGACCTGGACGATCTGGTTGATCGCCTGCTCGATCGCCGGGCCGGCGTAATCGGCCACCTCGGCGGTGTCGATCTCGGTGCCGTTGAAGGGCAGGTGGGTGATGAGGTCGAGCGCATCCTGCTTGCTGTCGACGTGGATGTAATAGTCGACCTGGTACTTCATCTCCGCCATCTCGGCGGAGGTGGCGATGCCCTCGCTGCGCACCAGCAGCTTGGAGCGGTTGATGTAGATGACCTCGTAGACCCAGGGCGAGGCGCCCCCGAAGAAGCCCTGCGCGATCGAGCCGAGCAACGGCTTGTCCGGAGTCACCAGCGCGTACTGCCCGGTATCGTAGACGTTGAGCACGGCGCCGCGCGACTTCAGCACGCAGAAATGATTGCTTTCGACGGTCAGCAGCGAGCCCGAGACGATGCTCTCGTCGGCGATCTTGATCGCGAGGCTCTTGGTGCCCAGCATGTCGGTGCCGTCGCGCTTCAGCGACGTGATCACCTGCCTCGTCAGAGCCATTGCCACGTCCTACTCACCGGATCGACGGAAGCGGTCTTATAAGCGCTCCACGCGTGCTCCGAAAGCGCATCCCACGAAAGGCCGACGGCATGTTGCACGTGATCGCTACGCATCTCGCCGTCGTCGTGCCGCTCTACGTCGCCGTGCTCTGGCTGGGCGTCACGACCCTTCTCGGCGTCATGTCGGGATGGTTCGCCCTCGCGGCGCAATTTCCCGATCGCGACGACGCGCCGCTCCTCCAGCTGCGGCGCCAGTCCGGAATGATGCGCCGGCTGGTCAATTGCAACCATGTCCTCGTGCTCGCAGCCTGTCCGACCGGCCTGCGCGTGTCCATCTGGCGCCTCTTCGGCCCGTTCCACAGGCCGTTCTTCGTGCCGTGGGACCAGCTCACCGTGGCGCGAGGATGCTTGCTCGGCTGGCGATATGTGGAACTCCGCTTCGGCGACCGCCAACCGGAACGCTGCGCCTGTCGGTCGCCGTGGCCGACAGCCTCGCCGCAGCGGCTTCCGCGCACTGGTCGGAGAGAGTCGCATCGTGAAGAGAGCGGCCGGCTATCGACTTTGTCGGAAGGCGCGGAGGTTCGACTACGAAGAGGCGTTTCATCGCTGGCGAGCGTTTCGCGCGACGCCGCATTATTCGAACGGAGTGATGGGGCTACAGCGGCGTCCCGAACATCCGCTCCAGCAGTGACTTGTCGCTCGGCGGCTTCGGCCCGCGCCCGGGTCGGGTCGGCACCTCGTCCGGCGGCAGGTCGTCGCCACGAGCCTGGCGCGTCGCGTTGGGGACGGGGTGGCGGGTCGCGGGCTCGTCCGCCGGCTCCGAGCGGCGCGACACCGGCGTGGCGGCGGGTGCCTCACGCCCTCCGAGATCTGGCAGCGGAATGCCGAAGAGGGAGGGCGACGCGCTCGCCGTCGCGGCGGCCGGCGCCGCCACCGGTGCGCCGTGCGCGGTCCCGCCCGGCAGTGGCGTCGGCGGCGTGCCGGCCATGGCCACCTTCATGAAGCGCGACCAGATCTCCACCGGCAGGCTGCCGCCCGAGGCCTTCTTCGTGGGGGAGGAATCGTCGTTGCCGAGCCAGATTCCCGTCGTCAGCCGGCTCGTGTAGCCGATGAACCAGGCGTCGCGATAATCCTGGCTGGTGCCGGTCTTGCCCGCCGCCTGCCAGCCCGGCAGCTCGCCCTTGCGGGCCGTGCCGGTCAGCAGCGTCTCGGTCATCATCGTGTTCATCATCGCGACGTCGCGCGCGGCGACCACGCGGCCGTTGTTGCCGCCGCGGCGCTGGTAGAGCAGCCGGCCGGAGGCCGTCTTCACGCGCGATATGACGTGCGGCTGCACGCCGATGCCGCCGTTGGCGAAGGGCACGTAGGCCGTCACCATCTCCAGCGGCGACACCTCGGAGGTGCCGAGCGCGATCGAGGCGTTGGGCTGCAGCTCCGAGCCGATGCCGAGCCGGTGCGCCGTCGCCACCACCGCCTTCGGGCCGGCCTCGAGACAGACTCGCACGGCCACCGTGTTGAGCGACATCGACAGCGCCTTGGTCAGCGTCACCGGGCCGAGATAGTCGTGGGAATAGTTCTCGGGCTTCCAGCCGCGCACGTTGATCGGCGCGTCGTCGCGCACCGTCTCGGGCGTCAGGCCCTTCTCGACGCCGGCGAGATAGACGAACGGCTTGAAGGCCGAGCCGGGCTGGCGCTTGGCCGCCACGGCGCGGTCGAACTGGCTGGCGGCGTAGTCGCGGCCGCCGATCAGCACGCGGATCGCGCCGTCGGGGTCCATCGCCACCAGCGCGCCCTGGCTGACGCCGAACTTGCCGCCCTTGCGGGCGAGCTCGTCGTCGAGGGCGCGCTCGCCCTCGGCCTGGAGCGCACGGTCGATGGTGGATTGCACGACGATGTCCTCGTCGGGGGCGCCGACGACGTCGTCGAGCGTGTCCACGACATAGTCGGCGGCGTAGTTCAACGAACCCGACCCCGGCGCGTGGATCACGTGGGCGGGGTCTGCGAGGGCGAGCTTGGCCTGGCCATCGCTGATGTAATGCTCGTCGCGCATGGCCGCGACGACCTGCGCGGCTCGATCGATCGCCGCCTCGGGGTTGCGGTTGGGGGCGAGCTTGGTCGGCGCCTTCATCAGGCCCGCCAGCATCGCCGCCTGCTGCACCGTGACGTGGCGCGCGTCCACGTTGAAATACTTGTGCGCCGCCGCCTCCACGCCGAAGGCGCCCGAGCCGAAATAGACGCGGTTGAGGTAGAGCTCGAGGATCTGATCCTTGGTGAACTTGTGCTCCAGCCACACGGCCAGGATGGCCTCCTGGATCTTGCGGTGGATGCTGCGCTCCTGCGTCAGGAAGATGTTCTTGGCGAGCTGCTGCGTCAGCGTCGAGCCGCCCTGCATCGAGCGGTGCAGCACGAAGTCGGAGAACACCGCGCGCGCGATGCCGATGGGATCGACCCCGTAGTGCGAGTAGAAGCGGCGGTCCTCGATCGCGACGAAGGCCTGCGGCAGGTAGCGCGGCAGCTCCTTGATCCTCACCGCGGCGCCGCCGGTGTCGCCGCGGTTGGCGATCAGCGTGCCGTCGGCGGCGAGGATCGCGATGTTGGGCGGCCGCACCGGCACGGCGATCTGGTCGATCGGGGGCAGCTTGGAGGCCTCGTAGGCGATGACCGCGCCCGCGCCCATGCCGCCCCAGAGTCCGAGCATCAGTCCGGTGCGAACCAGCGAGCCGACGATCGAACCTCGGCGGCGCCGACGTCGCGCACGGCTCTTCTCGCGCTTGTTGCGACGGGTCTCGCGGTGGCGGTCGCGCGTCGCGGCACGTCGCTCGGCGCGTTCCTCCTCGTCGTAGTCGCGATCCAAGCTCGGCTCGCGCCGTCCCGATCCGCCGCCCCTCGCCATGCCGCGCCCCAGCCTTCCGCGTCACGCTAGGCGCGGCGCTTTAAGGACGCGTAAAGTCTCGGATGGACGGCCGGCCAGCACGCGATCGATGCCGAACCCTTGCCATCATGCGGTGACAGCGTGCCAAGTCGACCCATCGACCGTTCCCGGAGCCTCCTCGTTGCTTGCAGCCGTTCGCGTCGTCACCCTCGGTTGGCTGGTCGCGACGTCCATCGTCGTCGGTGTCAATGGCGCGACGGCGCAGCAAGCCGTCGCGCCCAAGCGGCTCGCGCTCGTCGTCGGCGAGGCCGATTATCCGCAAGCGCGGTTGCCGACCGCCGATGCCGATGCCGGCCTGGTGGCGACGGCCTTCGCGCAGGCGGGGTTCGAGGTCACCGCCCTCGCCGATGCCGACGCCGGGGTGCTGCGCCGCACCATCGCCGACTTCGCCGCCCGGGCTCGCGCGTCCGGACCGAACGTCGTGCTCGCGGTCTATGTGGCGGGCTATGGCCTGCAATATGTCGGGGAGAACTGGTTGGTGCCGGCTGGCGCGCCAATCGACGGCGAGGTGCCCGAGACCGCGATGCGCCTCGCCGAGTTCACCGGTCCGCTGGAAAACCTGCCGGCGGCGACCCGCTTGTTCCTGTTCGATCTGTCCCGCGAGCTGCCGGCCACGCGCAAGGGACCGGCGCTGGCCGGCGGCCTAGCCCTGACCGACGCGCCGGTGGGCAGCATCTACGCCTACAACACGGCTCCGGGCGCCGTCGCGCCCGCCGACGTGCCGCCCTACGGCAGCTACGCCCGCGCGCTGGCGGAGGCGATACAGGCGCCCGGCATGACGATCGGCGAGGTGCTGCGCCGGGTGCGCCTGCGCGTCGGCGAGCGGACCGACGGCGCCGCCGTGCCGTTCGACGACGGCTCGAGCGATCCGAGCTTCGCCTTTTTGCCCGGCGCCGCGTCCAGGGCCGAGCCGCTCGCCGCGATCGCCGGGCTCGCGGCTCCCCAGGCCTATTCGACGGCCATCGCCCGCGACACCCTGCCGGGCTACGCCGACTTCGTCGCGGCCTTTCCGCACGATCCGCTGGTCGGGCGTGTCCGCGCGATGGCCGCCGCGCGGCGCGAGGCCTTGTTCTGGGGCGAGGCGGTCCGCGCGAACATTCCCCGCGCCTACTGGACCTACATGCGTCGCTACCCGCGCGGCCCGCACCTCCACGACGTGCGGCGCCAGCTGTTCGCCTTGCATGCCGCGCTTGAGCCGCCGCCGCGCTTCGACATCGTACCGTTCGAGGGTCTGCCGCCGCCGCCGCCCGAAGAGCTGACCGCGCTCGAGCATCTCACCTTCGCCGACGCCGACGGTCCTCCGATCCCGGCGCCTCCCGCGACGCTGCTGCCGCCGCCGCGCGGCGCCTTCTTCGAGGCGCTGCCGCCAGCGCCGTTGGCGCCGGCCGGTTCCCTGCCGCTGCCGCTGCCGGTGTTCCTGCCCGATGGCGGAAGCCTGCCGTTCGGGACGATCGTCGAACCGGCGGTGCCGGGCGGCGCGTTGCTCGCGAGCGCCATCGTCGCCCGCGACGGTCTCTTCCTGGTGACGGCGAAGCCCGATGCGGCGATCGTCTCGCGCCTCTCGGCGGCGGGCGGTCCCAATCTCCGCACGACGACGCAGGCCGCCGCCGACGGCGCGGTCATCTCGCGAACCACGACGAGTGCCGGAGCTGCCGGCGCGCTGACGACGACGCAGTTCGGGCCGGCAGACCGGGTGCTCGGTCGCGCCGTCAGTCGCGATGCGGGGACCGGCGAGCGTGCGACCACGCTCTTCGATGCGGGCGGGCAGGCTGTCGCCGCGACGGTCGTGTCGGCGGCGGGTATCGCGATCACGAACATGACGATCCCCGGCAAGTCGCTGCCGCCGCGCTTCGTCCTGCTCGCGACCCGCGACGCGAAGGGCGCCCCGTCGATCGCCGCCGAAGCGACCGCGCCTCGCATCCTCGCACCGGTCGCGCCGTCGCCAGCCGCACCGGAGGCCGTGAGGCGCGCCGCGTCTGGCACGGACGAGCCGAAGACGGCGTCGATGAGCGCGGCGGACACGGGCAAGGCGCCGGCGCTGCCGGCCGCGGCCGGGTTGACGGGGCAGGCGCCGGTGCTGAACATTCCGCCGCCGCCCCCCGCGCCGGCGTTCGACGCGACCGCGG
>CAXTVT010000111.1:0-8592 GCA_964247745.1 uncultured Beijerinckiaceae bacterium | reverse complement strand
CGCTCGAAGTGATCGACGAATCCCACAAGCACTCGAAACATGCGCATATGATGGAGCGAAGCGGAACCGCCGGTGCGTCCGGGGAGACCCACTTCAGGATCAAGGTCGCTGCCGAAAGCTTTCGGGGCAAGAGCCTTCTCGCGCGCCATCGCGCGATCAACGATCTCGTGTCCAGCGAGATGGGGCCGGATCGCGTCCATGCCATCGCGATCGAGGCCAAGGTGCCGGGCGAGTGAGCGACGAGGGGCAGTCATCAATTGGCCGCACACCGGTTTGATAGAGGCTCGTCGGTCTTCAGCTTTATTGCCGCTCGGCGTGCATGCGAGCCTTTCTCCCGGCGAAAGGCTCGGCTAGGCTTTCGCCGGGCGTGGATCGTCCAACCAGGACCGTTTGATGCGTCGTCGCCGTCACGCTTGCCGAACGCTCATGCGCGTCCTGCCTCTCGTCGCCTTCGTCGTGGCGGGTGTGCCCGCGCGCGCCACGCCAGCGCTCACGATGGACCTCGCGAGCGGTGAGGTCCTCTATCAACAGGAGGCGACGCGGCCGTGGTTCCCGGCCTCCACGACCAAGCTGATGACGGTCTACGTCGCGCTCTCGGCCGTACGCGACGGCAAGATCGCGATGGATACCCCGTTGGTCTACTCGGCCCGCGCCCGCGCCATGCCGCCGTCGAAGATGGGCTTCCGGCCCGGCACGCAGATCACGCTCGAGAACGCCCTCAAGATGCTGATGGTGAAATCGGCCAACGACATCGCCGTGACCGTAGCCGAGGGCGTATCGGGCTCGGTCGAAGCGTTCGCCGAGGACATGAACGGCGCGGCCGCCGGCCTCGGCCTGCACGAGTCGCATTTCGTGAACCCCAACGGCCTGCCCAATTCCGAGCACGTGTCCTCCGCGCGCGACATGGCGCTGATCGCCCGTGCGCTCTACACGCAGTTTCCGCAGCAGGCGCCGCTGTTCGACATCGGCGTGCTGCAGATCGGGCCCGAGCGCATCGCCAACCACAACAACCTGCTCGGCCGTTACCCTGGCGTCGATGGGATGAAGACCGGCTTCACCTGCGCCGCCGGCTTCAACGTCGTCGCGAGCGCCTACCGCGACGGGCGTCGCATCGTCACCATCGTCTTCGGCGCGCCCTCGGTAGCGGCGCGGACGGAGAAGGCGGCCGCTTTGTTCGACCGCGCCTTCGCCAACGTCGACCGGCCGACGGCCTCGATTCTCGCCATGCCGGACACGGGCGGCAGCGCGCCGGACATGCACAATGCGGTCTGCCGCAACCGCGCGCCGCTGCTCGCCGAATACAAAGCCGAGGTCGACCAGCTCGACGCGGCGCTTCTGCCCTCGACCGGGGGTATCGGGCTGCCTTCGCTCAATCTCGAGCACAACGCTCTGTTCGGGACGGCCAGCGTTCCGGTCGGCGCTCCCATGGCGACGCGCATCAACCAAATCCGTCCCGAGCCGACCGAGGCGGTGACAGCTCGCGTCGGCGCCGATCCCGGCTACGCGGGGCCGGTGGCGCAGGCGCGCGCGCCGCACAGCCCTATCGGGACCGAGACCGCCCCGTCCACGATGGAAGCCTATGCGCCGGCGGGTCAGGACGCCGAGATGCAAGGCGTCGGTATCGCGCCGCTCGCCGTCGACCCGCACGCGCTGCCGCTGCGCGGTCGGCCTATCAAGACCGCGACGAAGGGTCGTCGCGGCCGCGCCGGAGCCCTGACCGCGGCAGCCGAGGCGCCAAAGACCAAGGTGCTCGCTGGCGAGGGCGACGAGCAGCCCGAAATCAAGGCCAAAGCGGCAGGCAAGGGCAAGCCGGCCAAGGCTGCTGCCAAGAAAGCGGCGACGGCCAAGCCGGTCGCGCGTGCCGCCAAGGCCGCGCCCAAGCCCGTCGCGAAGGCACTCGCGTCGAAGAAGACGAAAGCGGCCGACAGCGAATGATCGTCCGCCCTCGTAGCCGCTCGCGCCGTCGTGGTTGAGGCACGACGACCGCCACCGCCGTTCGACCTGCACGTGCTCACCGGCTTCCTCGGCGCCGGCAAGACCACGTTGCTGAATGCCCTGCTCCGCGACCCGGCGCTCGCCGACACGCTGGTGCTGATCAACGAGTTCGGCAGCGTCGGGCTCGACCACCTCCTCGTCGAGCGGGTCGAGGGCGATATGCTGTTGCTCGCCTCGGGATGTCTGTGTTGCACCGTGCGCGGCGACCTCGTGGCCAGCCTGGAGGACGCGCTGCGCGCCCGCGACAACGGGCGGGGCACGCCGTTCCAACGCGTGGTGATCGAGACCACCGGGCTCGCCGATCCGGCGCCCGTGCTGCATACGATCATGAGCCATCCCTACCTGCGCCTGCGCTTCCGGCTGCGCTCGGTGACGACGCTGGTCGACGCCATCGTCGGCGACGCTACGCTCGACGCCCATCCCGAAGCGATCAAGCAGGCAGCCATGGCCGATCGTCTCGTGCTGACCAAGACCGATCTCGTCTTCGATGCCGCGGCGCTGTCCGCGTTGAAAGCGCGGCTCCGCGCGCTGAACCCGGCCGTGCCGTTGCTCGACGCGGCCCAAGGCGAGGCGAGTGCGGCGCGTCTTCTCGGCGGCGCTTCCTACGATCCCACCGCGCTCGGCGCCGAGGCGGCCGACTGGCTCGCCGCCGAGGCCGTCGAGGCGGCGCAGGATCACGCGCACGGCCATCACCACCACCACGACGTGAATCGTCACGATGTCAGCATCCGGGCCTTCGCCCTGCGCTGGCCGCGGCCGGTGTCGCCCTACGCTGTCGGCCTGTTCACCGAGCTCCTGACCTCGGCCCACGGCGCGGGCGTATTGCGGATGAAGGGGCTCGTCGCGACATCGGACGACCCCTGCCGGCCCCTGGTCCTCCACGGGGTGCAGCACGTGATGCATCCACCGGCCCGTCTCGACGCCTGGCCCGATGCGGACCACGGCACCCGGCTGGTGTTCATCCTCAAGGATCTCGATCCCGAGCTTGTCGAAGGCTTGTGGCGCGCGGCCGCGGGAGAGCCGGGTGTCGACCGGGCCGATTTCGCCTCCAATCCGCTGGCACCGAAGCCCAGCGGACTTATGGCCTAGCTTCCGGCGCTTCCCGCGCGGTGCTACGCACCACCATGCGATCGAGGCGATCAACGGCGATGCGGGCGCTCTCGCTCGGGGGGGCGGCGGCAGCTGTTGGCGTGGGCGGTTTCATCGTGGCCGCTCTGCTCTTCGCCGGACCGGACCGTTTGCGCGAGAGCTCTCCGATCGGCGCGCTGCGCGGCGTCGCGGACGGGATCGCCGGTGCGGATCACGGCCGCAACGCCACGGCGCCGGACAAAATACCGCCGCGCGGCTGGTTCGACGTGATCGAGCGCGTGATCGTGCTGGTGGCCCGGAACAGGCTGATGCAGGAGAGCGCCGCCGTCGCCTTCTACACGCTGCTCGCGACCTTTCCGGCGCTGGCCGCTACCGTCTCCATCTACGGCCTCGTCGCCGATCCCGCCGCCATCCAGCGCCTCATCGATGCGCTGCAGGGCATCCTGCCCGCCGCCGCGCTGGGCCTTCTTCACGGCGAGCTGGACACGCTCATCAAGAACGGACCACGCGGGCTCTCCTTCGGCGTCGCCATCGGTCTCGCCACCACGTTGTGGAGCGCCAACCAGGGCTCGAAGGCGCTGTTCGAGGCGCTCAACGTCATCTATCGCGAGCCGGAGACGCGCAGCTACCCCTACTTCGTCCTCGTCGCGATGGCCTTCACCTTCGGCGCCATCGTCTTCGTGATGGCGGCGATGATCGGCGTCGTGCTGTTGCCGCAGATCCTCGCGGCCCTGCACCTCGAGGTCTCCAGCCGCGCCCTGGTCGCACTCGCACGCTGGCCGGCGATCTTCGCACTCGTCGCGCTGTTTCTGGCGGCGCTCTATCGCTTCGGTCCATGTCGGGCCAATGCGAAATGGCGCTGGGTGACGTGGGGAGGCGCTCTCGCGGCGATCGCCTGGATCGGTGTGTCGCTGGTGTTCTCCTGGTACGTGCAGACGTTCGGCAGCTTCGATCGCACCTATGGTTCGCTCGGTGCCGCCGTGGGCTTCATGATCTGGATCTGGCTCTCGACCCTCGTGGCGCTGTGCGGCGCACAGCTGAACTCCGAGCTGGAACACCAGACCTCCGTCGATACCACGACGGGAGGCTGGAGACCGCTCGGGCTGCGCGGCGCGACCCAGGCCGACACCGTCGCCTGAAGCCCATTGCTCAGCCCGCGCGACGCGCCATATCAGCCACGCAATCATCGGCTTGCGGGAGAGGTGGACCATGGATTCGGATCGGATCGGCGGCGCGGCGAAGGAAACCCTGGGCAAGGCGCAGACCGCCGCCGGCGAGGTGTTCGGCGACAAGGAGACCGAGCTGAAGGGCCACGCGCGCCAAGCTTCGGGCACGGCGCAAAACGTCTACGGCCAAGCCAAGGACGCGCTGGGTGACGCTGCGGAGACCGCGCAGGGCATCTACGGCCAGGCCAAGGACAAGCTGGGCGACACGTTCGGCGACACCTTTTCCGATGCCAGCGGCTCGGCGGAACGCGCCCTCCACTCGCTCGAGAAGGAGGTCAAAGACCGGCCGTTGATCGCACTGCTCATCGCTGCCCTCGTCGGCTACGTCCTGGCTCAGCTGACGACCCGCTGATTCCGCCAGTGCAACGAAGCCGTTGGCACTGAGGCGATCTCCCGCGGTAAGCTCAGGCTCGCGGGAGATTCTGATGGTGATCCGGACGGAGCGGCTGCTGCCCATCGTAGCGTTTTTCGCCATGGTCCCCCAGGCCTACGCCGGCGACGCGGCGCCCATCATCGGCATGGGGGCTCGAGCTCTGCCGGTGGTCGCCGAGCATGGCATGGTCGTCGCCCAGGAAGGCAGCGCAGCCCGCATTGGGATCGACATTCTAAAGCGTGGCGGCAATGCCGTCGATGCCGCCGTCGCCACCGCTCTCGCGCTCGCCGTGACCCTGCCGCGCGCCGGCAATCTCGGTGGCGGTGGGTTCATGCTCGTGCACCTCGCCAGAGGCGATCGCACCGTTGCCATCGACTATCGCGAGATGGCGCCAGCCGCCACGACATGTTGCGTGTTCCTCGATGCGACGGGCAATGCCGACCCACGCCTGTCGCGCGACACCGGGCTTGCGGTCGGCGTGCCCGGCACACCTGCCGGGCTGGCCTTGGCCTTGAAACAATACGGAAGCGGCCACTTCGCGCTCGCCGATCTCGCCGCGCCGGCCGTCGCGCTCGCCCGGAATGGAATTTCCGTCACCGAGGATCTCGCGGACTCACTGCCTCGGGCACCGCGGCTGAAGCGTTGGGCCTCGTCCGTGGCCGTTTTCCTGCATCCCGATGGGTCACCGCTCGGGCGGGGAGAGACTCTCGTCCAACGGGATCTCGCGCAGACGCTTGAACTCTATGGTCGCGAGGGGCCGAAGGGCTTCTACGAAGGACCGGTCGCGGACAAGCTCGTTGCCGCGATCCGCTCGGCCGGTGGCACCATGACCTTGAACGATCTCGCAAGCTACCGCGCGGAGGAGCGCGCTCCGATCTTCGGGACCTACCGCGGCCACACGATCGCTTCCATGCCGCCCCCTTCCTCGGGGGGTGTGCACGTCGTCGAACTCCTGAACATCCTCGAAGGATTTCCGCTCGCCGCGCAGGGCGCCGACTCCGCCGCCACCATTCATGATCTCGCCGAGGCCATGAAGCTCGCCTACGCCGATCGGGCCGAGTACCTGGGCGACCCCGCGATGGTGCACGTGCCGGTCGAGGGACTCACGTCGAAGCGCTACGCCGCCGCGCTACGCGCCCAGATTCTCCCGGATCGAGCGCGTCCGGCCTCCGAGATCAAGGCGCTGGATCCGCAGCCCTACGAGAGCGACCAGACCACGCATTTCTCGATCGTCGATGCCGAGGGCAATGCCGTTTCCAACACCTACACGCTGAATTTCTCCTACGGCGTCGGCATGGTCGCCGAGGGCACCGGCGTCCTGCTCAACAACGAGCTCGACGATTTCGCCGCCAAAGCCGGCGCGCCGAACGCCTACGGCCTGACCGGCGGCAAGGCCAACCAGCCCGGTCCGCGCAAGCGCCCGCTGTCGTCAATGGCGCCGACCATGATGTTCAAGGACGGCAAGCTGGAGCTGGTGACCGGCTCTCCCGGCGGGTCGCGCATCATCACCATCGTTCTCGGCATCATCCTCGATGTCGTCGATTTCGGCATGAACGTCGCCGAAGCCACGGCGGCGGTTCGCATTCACGATCAGCTTCTGCCCGACACGTTGTTCGTCGAGCGCGGGCTGAACGCCGATACCCTGCGCCTGCTGCAGGCCAAGGGCTACACCCTCGACGTCCACGACGCCTGGGGTTCGGCCGAGAGCATCGCGCTGGGCGACGGCCTTCTTGCCGGCGCCGCCGACACCCGCCAGCGCGGCACGCTCGCGGTGGGGTATTGATGGCAGTACGGCATGCTCCGGAACCAGCATTGGAGCCGCTCCGTTCGCCGTTTGATCGATTGGGAGAAGCGCCGAGATGGACACGAAACGAGGAGACGACGCTCAGGATCGCGCACCGCACCCGAAGCAACCGGACAGCACATCGCCTGATTCAAGTCCGAGCGCTGACAAGCCGGGCAAAGATGGTGCGATTCCCGTCGAGGATCTGAACTCCGCCGACGACGAAGGCGCGAACTGATTTCCATCGACCGCACTCGCACCCGAGATGTTGAGCCGTCCTCCCGCGCGACAACACTCCCGTCGCTTATCGATGGCCGTGCCACCTCCGACAGCGAGGGGACTCCACAGCCTCGGATTAGCGCCGACATAGGTCGCCTGGAGAGGATCGTTCTTCCTACGTTCGTGATCCGTCGACTGGTCGCCGCACCGCCCTATCCAATTCGTGCGATGGGTGGGATCTGATGGACGCGCCAAGCTACGGATCGGCGACCAACAAGCTCTGAAGCAAGCGATAGGGTCGAGCGCGTCGTCGCCGCGATCGCCGACCTCGGCTATAGCGGGCGCTGATCGATAAACTCCCAGAAGATAGATGGAGCCGACGTCGTCCCGAATTGCAGCGGCGACGTCGACGCGCGCGGTAAGGCAGCTCATGATCTCGTCCATGCGGAGATGGCGCTCGACGATGCATCGATCGCGGAGAGACCGGACTCCGCCGTGGAGCTGCGCAGGAAAGCCCGCGTAGGAACGCAACAGCAAATGAGTTGTATCAGTGTCGAAGCCGGCGCTGAGTTTGCAGAATGCCAAGTCGAGCGGCCAAACGGTCAGGTCCCACGTCTCAGCTTTGGACAATTTTCTTCATCGTCCTTTTTTCCTTAAACCCATCGCATGCTGGAGCGTGAGCCGGTGACAACGCACCCGATCGCCGTTGCGCATTCGATCCTCCGGCCGGCTCTCAGCCTTGTGCTTGCCGCAGTGGTTGCGGTCGTCCTCTTGTGTCCGCCGGCTTACGCCGCGGGAGGCGTGCAGCCCGCCTTCGACGCCCTCGTTCGAAGTTTGGAGGCGCCGCAGGTTCGGGGCAGCGGCCGCCCAGCGGTCGAGGACGCCGCTCGTAGACTGAAGGTGGCCATTCAGGCTGACGGAGGCGCGCGCGAGGGCCTCATGGCGGTCACTCGCAACATCGTCGTTAGCCTGAGGGATGGCAGCTTCAGCGCCGAGGCAAGCCTGAGGGCACTCCGCGGCATCGCACCCCGCACCGTGCTCGACCCGGGACCCTGGCGCTTGAGCGCTCCCTATCCGGAGCCTGTCGGACTGAGCCTGCATCAGAAGGGCGAGGGCGACTGTGTCGGCATCTCAGCCCTGAAAGCGTTCTCGACGACCCATGCGGGAGAGACCATCCTGCGGCGCGCTGTATCGCGCGATCCTGCTGGCGGCTTTGCCGTGAACCTGCCTGGCGCCCCATCGCGGGTGTTCCACCTCCGTGACGGGGACTTGGACCAGTACGGCATCGGCGACCCGGCGGGCGCCGCCATCATCGGAGCCCTTTTTCAGTATTTCGGCCTGAATCCCCACCACGCCGCCCTCCCAACCAATAAGGTGATGGAACTGCTAGCTGGCAATCTCGGCCGTCACGCTCGGTTGGCGGATGCGAAAAGCTCCGCAGCCGATATCGAACGCTTCCTCTTAGGGAACGCGCCGATGGTCGGCGCCAAGGTCGCTATGGTATTCGGCGGCAAGCCAGCACACGGCGGCGACTGGTCGCGCGGTGATGGCCATGCCTTCGCGGTCCTGCGCATCGACGCCGCCAGTAGAACGGTCTTCTACAAAAATCCCTGGAACGAAGGCAAAGTCCACAATATCGCGATCTCCGACTTGGCCGCCCAAGCCTCGGGGACCAGCGCCGATTTCGAGACGGTCAGCTTTTAAGCTGCCATATCAGCACTCGTGAGTATGCGCGACTTCGTCGACAAATGGGCTGGCGGCGAGACACCCGCGGGAATTGGCTAATCTGCATTAGCCTCCACCTCGTCGTTGCCACCAATATAGCAGGCTTTTGATGTTTGGACTTTTGTAGCTTCGATTTCGAACACCTCGAAACGCAACAACGCCCTCGTCTTTCGACGAGGGCG
>CAXTVT010000110.1:0-8595 GCA_964247745.1 uncultured Beijerinckiaceae bacterium | reverse complement strand
GCGCGGCCCGGAGCGTATCTCGGATGCGGCCTGCGACGGGATGTGCGTCTTGCGTCATGTTAACCTTTCCTTGAGCTTGGCTGAGGCTTGCGTCACGCTCGCCATGCCGCTTGATGCCACGTCAAACCCGCCCATAATGGCCGAGCCATGAACCTGAACTCTCGCCTGTTCGACTCGATCCGCGTCAAGCCCGACGCCGGAAAACCTGCGCCGGCTCCCCAGCAGCAGCGCTGCGACTTCCCCGGGTGCACGCGCGAAGGCGAGTTCCGGGCGCCGCAGGGTCGCGATCGGGAAGGTCAGTTCTTCTGCTTCTGCCTCGATCACGTTCGCGAGTACAACGCATCCTATAATTATTTCAACGGCATGAGCGCGGACGACGTCGCCAACTACCAGCGCGACGCGCTGACCGGACATCGGCCGACGTGGACCATGGGCTCGAACCGCGCGGCCAAGGGGTTTCGGGAAGACGGCGACACTGGGCCAGGCGACACGCTCGGCATGTTCCGTGCACAGCCGCACGCGACGGCCTCGCGGAAACGGGAACCGCTGAAGCCGAGAGTGGGCGTTGCGGCCATGAAAGCCCTCGACACGATGGGGCTCGACGACACGGCCGGCGCGCCGACGGTCAAGGCGCGTTACAAGGATCTCGTCAAGCAGCTTCATCCCGATGCCAACGGGGGCGACCGCTCGAACGAGGACCGTCTGCGTGAAATCATTCGCGCTTATAATTATCTGAAAACCGTGAGGCTTGCCTGAGGGTAGGCCGGTCGCCGCCGAGGCGGCGAAACGAGGTGAGAGTTGATGCAGAGTGTGATCACCGACGTCGGCTCTCGCGGCGGCTTGCCCGACATGAACGTGTCGGTGCGTCAGGTCTTCGGGATCGACTCCGATATGGAGGCTCCGGCGTTCTCGACGGGAGACCAGCACGTCCCTGAACTCGATCCCGACTATTTGTTCGACCGGGACACCACTCTCGCCATCCTCGCCGGCTTCGCCAAGAACCGCCGCGTCATGGTCACCGGCTATCACGGCACCGGTAAATCGACGCACATCGAGCAGGTCGCGGCGCGGCTGAATTGGCCGTGCGTCCGGATCAATCTCGACAGCCACGTCTCGCGCGTCGACCTCGTCGGCAAGGACGCGATCGTGCTCAAGGACGGCAAACAGGTCACGGAATTCAAGGACGGAATCCTGCCCTGGGCGCTGCAGAACAACGTCGCCTTGTGCTTCGACGAATACGATGCGGGCCGGCCCGACGTCATGTTCGTGATCCAGCGCGTTCTGGAAGTCGCTGGCCGGCTGACCCTGCTCGATCAGAGCCGCGTCATTCGCCCGCACCCCTCGTTCCGGCTATTCGCTACCACCAACACGATTGGGCTCGGCGACACGTCCGGCCTCTATCACGGCACGCAGCAGATCAATCAGGGCCAGATGGACCGTTGGTCCATCGTCGCCACGCTGAACTACCTGCCGCACGACCGCGAGGTCGATATCGTCATGGCGAAAGTGCCGCGCTTCGCCAACGCTTCGCCGAAGCCGGGCGAGGCGAAGGCCACGATGAAAGGGGGACGCGACGCCGTCTCCAAGATGGTGCGGGTGGCCGACCTCACCCGCAACGCCTTCATGACCGGCGATCTATCCACGGTGATGAGCCCGCGTACGGTCATCACTTGGGCGGAAAACGCCGAGATCTTCGGCGACATAGGCTTCGCGTTCCGCCTGACCTTTCTCAACAAATGCGATGAACTCGAGCGCACACTGGTCGCCGAATTCTACCAGCGCTGCTTCGGGCAGGAATTGCCGGAGAGCGCGGTCAACGTGGTGATGAGCTGAACCGGAAAGCCGCGATGGACGAAGTCACCGCTTCAGCAGTCTCGCCGCTCCATGCGAAGTCGGCATGCCGTGTCAGCCGCGAACCCGATGCGTTGAAAGGCGGAGATCTCCACGAATGGGCCGTCGAACAGCCGACTCTGATCCGGACGGGTCACTGCGACAAGATTGATTGGGTCAACGTAGCCGACAAGCGTATCATCTCCGATTTTCGGAATAGTCCCAGCCTGAAATCGCGTCTTCCGCAGGCCACCGACCGTGGTTATCACTTGGCGCGGTTCGTGGCGGCGAAGGAAACCGGCCTCCCGCTCGATGTCTTTCCAAAACCTTGTCCTTACGTTTGGGACATCGTTATGGACCGCCTTTCCGTCCTCACGCGAACCGCCGGATAAGAGTGACATCCAACCACAAGCCCCCGCAGAAAGCCGAGGCGCCGCAGGAGCCGTTCAAGCGTGCTGTAGCCAGTTGCATGCGCGCGATGTCCGGCGACGCCGAACTCGAAGTCACCTATGCGCCGGAGCGTCCGAGCCTGGTCCGTTCTGCGGAAGGCGCCAAGGCGCGGTTGCCCGAGCCGACCCGGCGGCTCGACCCCAAGGACGCGGCGATCGTGCGCGGTCATGCCGATGCGATGGCGCTGCGGTTGTCGTGCCACGATACGGATGTGCATCGGCGGCTGGCGCCGCAATCGGCGGCCGGTCGCGCGTGCTTCGACGCCGTCGAACAGGCGCGGGTCGAGGCGATCGGCGCGCGGCGCATGACGGGGGTCGCATCCAACCTCGCCGCCGTTCTGGATGACCGGTTGATTCGCGCGCGCCTGCCCGAAGCGACGCAGCGCTCCGACGTGCCGCTCGAGGATGCGCTGGCGCTCATCGTGCGCGAACGCCTGACCGGGCAGCGCCCTCCGAAGAGCGGGGAGCGCTGCGTCGAGCTGTGGCGCTCATGGATCGAGGAGCGGATCGGGCGCGATCTCGACCGCCTCGGGGCGGCAATCGAGGATCAGAAGCGTTTCGGGCAATCGGTCCACAAGCTGCTGGCCGCGCTCGAGATGGGAGAGGACGCCGGATCCAACGACGAGACCGAGGAAGACGACGGATCCGACGAGGCCAAGGCCGACGCCGATCAGGACGAAGAGCGCCAGGGTGACGCCGAGCGGTCGGACGACGGCATGCAAGGCGACAAGGCCGAGGCTTCCACCGAGGAGATGGAGGATACGGCGATGGATGTCGCCGAAGCGCCTAGCGGCGAGAGCGACGAAGATGCCGAATATTCGGATGCCGAAGAGGCGAGCGATGCCCGCCGAGCGCCGACGAGCCGTCCGCAAGAGCACCGCGGGCCTGACTACAGCGCCTTCTCGCGAGCCAGCGACGAGACGATCGCGGCCGAGGATCTGTGCGATCCCGAGGAGCTCGAACGTCTCCGGTCGTTTCTCGACAAACAATTGCAGAATCTCTCCTCCATCGTCGCGCGCCTCGCCAATCGGCTGCAGCGACGGTTGATGGCCCAGCAGAATCGGTCCTGGGAATTCGACCTTGAGGAAGGCTTGCTCGATCCCGTGCGCCTGCCGCGCATCATCATCGATCCCAACCAGCCGCTCTCGTTCAAGCGCGAGAAGGACACCGATTTCCGCGACACGGTGGTGACGCTGCTGCTGGACAATTCCGGCTCGATGCGCGGCCGCCCGATCACCGTCGCTGCCACCTGTGCGGACATTCTCGCGCGCACGCTGGAGCGTTGCGGCGTAAAGGTCGAGATACTCGGCTTCACCACCAAGGCCTGGAAGGGCGGCGCGGCGCGCGAGGCTTGGCTGCAGGCTGGCAAGCCGGCGTCACCAGGCCGGCTCAACGATCTTCGGCACATCATCTACAAGTCTGCCGATGCGCCATGGCGGCGCGCACGCAAGAACCTCGGCCTCATGATGCGCGAGGGGCTGCTCAAGGAAAACATCGACGGCGAGGCGCTCGATTGGGCGCACAAGCGCCTGATCGGCCGCCCCGAGCAGCGTCGTATCCTGATGATGATCTCGGATGGCGCCCCGGTCGACGATTCGACGCTGTCGGTGAACCCCGGCAATTATCTCGAACGCCACCTGCGTCATGTCATCGAGGAGATCGAGACGCGCTCTCCGGTGGAGTTGATCGCGATCGGCATCGGGCACGACGTAACCCGTTACTATCGGCGGGCCGTCACGATCGTGGACGCCGAGGAACTCGGTGGCGCAATGACCGAGAAGCTCGCCGAACTCTTCAGCGAAACCAGTGGCGCGTCCCGACGCGGGACGCTCCACTAAACGCGAGTGGCTTCAGATTAGCTGGCGAACTCGACCAGCGCATGCTTGGTGGTCAACGCCGTGCGGAGTTTCTCGATGGCACGGCTCTCGATTTGCCGGACACGCTCTTTCGAGATGCCGAGTTGCATCCCGAGTTCCTCGAGCGTCATGCCCTCTTCGCTGAGCCGCCTTTCGCGCAGAATGTTGTATTCCCGCTCGGAGAGATGCGTCAGCGCGTCCTTGAGCCAGGCGACCCGCCGGTCGGTATCGATCGCGCCCCCGACCGTCTCGTCCTGAAGCGGTTGCTTGTCGACAAGAAATTCGATCCTCTCGGACGCGGAATTATCGGCATCCGCCACGGGCGCATTGAGTGACACGTCGGGACCGGAAAGCCGCGTGTCCATCATCTCGACGTCGGAGCGATTGACGCCGAGCGCCTTCGCGATCTCGCCCATCAGCACGAAATTTCCGCGAGGTTCGCGGCCGGCACTGAGCTTGGCGCGCAAACGACGAAGGTTGAAGAACAAGGCTTTTTGCGCGGACGACGTCCCGCCGCGTACGATCGACCAGTTGCGAAGGATGTAATCCTGGATCGACGCGCGGATCCACCAGGTCGCGTAGGTCGAAAACCGCACTTCGCGCTCCGGATCGAAGCGCGCCGCCGCTTCGAGCAAGCCGACGTGACCCTCCTGGATCAGGTCGGCCACGGGTAGGCCGTAGTGCCGAAACTTGACGGCGATGGAGATGACCAGCCGCATGTGCGCCTCGGCCAATTCGTGCAGGGCTTGCTCGTCCTTGTTGTCCTTCCAACGAACCGCAAGGTCGTGCTCGTTGTCTCTTTCGAGGAAGGGTGCGGCCATCGCCGTCCTGACGAGCTGCTGCCCAACGCCGACGAGTTGACCCATGACCTCTCCCGCTCGCCTGTCGGCGACCTTCGGCTCCCCAAGAGGAACCTTCGTTTCGGTGCGCCCCGAGAACAGCGGTTGGCCCGCACAGGTTCCGCGAGTCGCGGGAGCCGGCTATTCGACGACCAGCTTGTAGCGTTCGCCTTGCTTCAACGTGGCGTCGCCTTCGAGGCCATTGAGCAGCTCGAACGTCTCGAGTGGCTTGTCCGGCACGACCATGCGGACGGACACCGCCGCGGACGTGTCGCCGGGCTTGGCGGTCAAGAGACCGATGCGCAACGGCTTGACCTTTCCGGCCTCGTCGGGACGCAGGCGGCGGAACGAGTCGATGGATGAGCGAAACACCGTTTCGGCAGCGGGATCGAGGCCGTGGGCGGCGAAGATCAGCCGATACACCTCGTCGTCGTCGAAGCGGATCGCGGCGAGGCGGAAATTCCATTCTCCGGCACGCGCCGTGGCGATCACCGCCGGCATGCCGCCGACGGTCACCTTCTCGATCGAGCTGTCGACGAGCCCGTCGATCCAGCCGGATCGCACGTAGGCCTCGAGGTCCTGGGTGTCGGGCACGGCCACGCTGTCGAGCCTTAGCGCCTCGATCCCGCCGTCCTTGACGCCCAACACGGCCTGAGTGGAGTTTTCCAGCACGAAGTCTTCCGGCGCGGTGAAGACGAAGCCGAGTTTGGGCTGCGTAAAGATGCGGCCGCGGATCGTGCCCTCCGACGGATCGTCGCCGAACATCATGCCGTCGATCGCGGCGAGATAGGCATCCCGGTCGCGGCTTCCGATATCGGGCGCGCCGAAGCTTCGGGCGACGCGCACCGAGGCGGCGATACGCTCCGGTGTCGAGGGGTGAGTGGCGAGGATGTCCGGTTTCGCCGCGCTGGAATTCTGGCCGATCAGCGAGGCGCGCAAGGCCGACGAGCGGCCGAGCGCGGCGAGGAAGCGGCTGGCGCCGAAGGGGTCGAAGCCTGCCTTCGCGATGGTCTTGATGCCCCGCTCGTCGGCCTGCATCTCCTGCTGACGGGAAAAGCCGGCGATCGAAAGCTTGCCCAACTGCTCGACCTGGTCGCCGCGCTCCTTGTTCTGCACGAGATGGGCGACGCGGCTGATCACGGCGGCGCGCCTCACCTGCTCGTCGCGAGCGAAGGCGTGCTTCTCCGTGACGTGAGCGATCTCGTGGGCCATCACCGCCGCCACCTCCGAGCCGTCGTTGGCGAGGGCAAGGAGCCCGCGCGTGACGAACAGGTCGCCCGAGGGCAGGGCGAAGGCGTTGACGATCGGCGTGTTCAGGATCGTGACCTTGTAGGTCTTGCCTTCCAGCTCTCCGGTGCCGGTCAGCCGGACCAGCACCGCGTCGAGATACCTGGACACCGTTGGATCTTTGTACTCGCCGCCGAACAAGGCGACCATTCGCTTGTGCTCGGCCGAGGACGTGCTCTCGGTGATGACGCGCGGCGCGGCCGGCGCCTCGATGTGCTGGACCGTGACGCCCTGCTGGTCGATGGTCGCGCAACCGCCGAGGCAGGCGATCGCGAGCAGGACGAGCGCGCGCCTCACGGCGCCGTTGTCGCGGAAGACGTCGGTCCAAGCGGGACCGGCGATGGCGGAACGACGGCCGTGTCCGGCAGCAGCTCCAGCGCGTCCGGGCCAGCGAGCTCGACCTGGGGCCCAAATCTCAAATCTAACAATCCGCGCAGGCGCAGGGTCCGGCCGATGAGCGCCTCGAAATGCAAACCCTGCTCCTCGAACCGCCTCATCAGCTTTGGCAGAACCACCGCGACGAGCAGACCGCGCTTCGCCTCCCCGGGCGCCGCGAAGCGCAGCTTGGTGCGAAAAGGCCCGGCGTCGACGCGCCAGAGCCGCCCCTCCGCCACGATATTCGTCGCCGAACGCTCGGTGAAGGCGTCGCGATCGTCGACGGCGAGGACGCCATAATACGGATCATGCCATAGGCCAAGGCCACCCGACCGTGCCTCGGCCTCCGCCGTCAAGAGAGCGTCGCGGCAGGCGTGGGCGGCGGGTTCCGAAAGGTAACGGCCAAGACCGGCAGCGATAGCCTCGCGGGTCAGCCCTCCCGGCGCGGAATCGCCATCAAGGAAAACCATTGCCGGCAGGCGACCCCACCGATCGGGCTTGTCCGAGAGCATTCGCGCCGTCGCCGCCTTGCCGACCGCCGCGGCGGCCAAGGCCGTCCGGCTCGTCTCGCCGAGATCCGGATCGCCGGGCGAGGATCCCGCCGGGTCGAGACCGACGAGGCGCAACCGTCGTCCATCGGCGAGGCGCACCTCCAGCCGCGGGTCGATCGTCGTGACGACGACGCATTCGGCACCAATCGCAGGGCAGTCCGTCTCGCAGCGCGCCGCCGTTGCGGCAAAGAGCAGGACGAGGGCGGCGGCGCGGATCATCGCCTTACGCTTCCGTCACGCGGCCGCGCCCGCGCTTGATGTCACCGCGATGGACCTTGGCGTCGGTGCGCCGGCGCTTGGCGGAGAGGCTCGGGCGCGTTTTCACGCGGAATTTCGGCCGTTCGGCCGCCTTCGCGATCAGCGCGACCAGTCGGGCCTGCGCATCGGCGCGGTTACGCTCCTGGCTGCGATGCTGTTGCGCGAACAGGACCAGCACGCCCTCGGCGGTGAGCCGACGCCCGGCCAGCGTCGCGAGCCGTCGTTTGGTGCCGTCGTCGAGCGAGGGCGACCGGGCGACATCGAAACGCAGATGGACGGCGCTCTCGACCTTGTTGACGTTCTGGCCGCCGGGTCCGCTCGCGCGAACGAAGGCGAACGCAAGCTCGCTATCGTCGATCGAAAGGGTCGAGGTGATGGCGATCGCAGGCATGGTCGATGGATCAACGAAGGGGCGATCTGGAGCCTACGCCGGATCGGGGGTCGGCGCCCACCCGCGCGAGGCCCTCATCGTAAGATGTCGATGAAAAAGCGTTGTCCAACACGTTGGAGCGGAGTGTCTATGGCATCGCCATGTCGGGCGGGCCTCAGCTCCTGCCGGTCTCGTTCAGCGTCTGCGCCAGACGTTCCAGCCTGACGGAGGCGGCATCGAGCGATCCCGCGATCTCGACCGCGAGCGCGTCGCGCATCGCTTCGCCCTCCGACCGGGAGGCGGCGAAGCCGGCAAGCCTCTCCTCCGCCTCGGCCAGGCGGCGCCGGGTCTCGAACAGCTCGTCGGCGACGGTGATCGCCGTCATGATCACGAGCCGGTTGTCGCCGATCTCGCCGAAGCCCTTGCGCAGTCCGGCCAGCGCCGCGTCGACGTGGCGGCCAAGCTCTTGAAGGTGTGCCTCCTCGCCCTCACCACAGGACATGCGATAGGAGCGTCCGGCGATGGTGACCGCGACGGTGGCCATCAGCCGGCCTCCGCCAGGAGCCGTCGCAGCGTGCCGCCGGCGTGGCCAAGGCGCAACGCCACCTCCTGCGTCGCGTGTTCCAACTCGTGCTGGCGCAAGAGCGCCGTGCCGAGTTCCTCCGCGAGGCGGGCGCGGTCGTCCTGCATCACCGCCAGCGTGTCGACGAGGTCGCGTTTCTCCTCGCCGGCGCGGCCGAGCCGCTGAGTCGCCGCCTCGCACTGGTCGAGCGCGGCGGC
>CAXTVT010000109.1:0-8851 GCA_964247745.1 uncultured Beijerinckiaceae bacterium | reverse complement strand
CGTTCAGCGTGTCGGTGTGGATCATCACCTGGATGTCGTGGTCGTCGGCGACCGAGAGGCAGCAGTCGATCGCGGCCGGCGTCGTGCCCCAGTCCTCGTGCAGCTTGAGGGCGCAGGCGCCACCCTCGATCTGCTCGACGAGCCCGGCCGGAGTGGCGGCGTTGCCCTTGCCGGCGAAGCCGAGGTTCATCGGGAAGGCGTCGGCGGCCTCGATCATCCGGCCGATGTGCCAGGCGCCCGGCGTGCAGGTGGTGGCGAAGGTGCCGGTCGCCGGCCCGGTGCCGCCGCCGAGCATGGTGGTGATGCCCGAATGCAGCGCCTCGTCGATCTGCTGCGGACAGATGAAGTGGATGTGGCTGTCCATGCCCCCGGCCGTAAGAATCTTGCCCTCGCCGGCGATGATCTCCGTGCCGGGTCCGATCGGGATGGTGACGCCGCTCTGGATGGCCGGATTGCCCGCCTTGCCGATGGCCGCGACCAGGCCGTCGCGCAAGGCGACGTCGGCCTTCACGATGCCCCACCAATCGAGGATCAGCGCATTGGTGATCACCGTGTCCGGCGCGCCGTTTGCCCGCGTGGTCTGGCCCTGGCCCATGCCGTCGCGGATGACCTTGCCGCCGCCGAACTTCACCTCCTCGCCGTAGATCGTGAGATCGCGCTCGACCCGGATGAAGAGCGAGGTGTCGGCGAGGCGGACACGGTCGCCCGTCGTCGGGCCGAACATGTCGGCGTAGGCCGCGCGCGGCAAGCTGGCGGTCAATCGAGCGCTCCCATGACCTCGCCGCGGAAGCCGTGGACCTCGCGTGTCCCGCCGAACGGGATCAGCCGCACGCTGCGGGTCTGCCCCGGCTCGAAGCGCACGGCGGTGCCGGCGACGATGTCGAGGCGTCGGCCGCGCGCCGCGGCGCGATCGAAGGCGAGAGCCGGATTGGTTTCGGCGAAATGATAGTGCGATCCGACCTGGATCGGGCGGTCGCCGGTGTTGGCGACGATGACGTCGACGACGGCGGCGCCCTCGTTCATGGTGATCTCGCCGGCATCGGTGACGATCTCTCCCGGGATCATGCGGTTTGCCGCTGCGCCTCGGATCGGATGGTGCACGGTCACGAGCTTGGTCCCGTCCGGGAACGTCGCCTCGACCTGCACGTCCGGGATCATCGCGTCGATGCCGTCCATCACCTCGGCGGCGGAGATCACATGGGCGCCCGACTCCATCAGGTCGGCGACGGATCGCCCGTCGCGCGCCCCTTCGACGACGTGGTCCGTGATCAGCGCCACGGTCTCCGGATAGTTCAGCTTGACCCCGCGCGCGAGCCGCTTGCGCGCGACGTCCGCGGCCATCGCGACGAGCAGCTTGTCCTTCTCCCGCGCGGTGAGCTTCATCTTGGCCCCGGATGATCGTCGCAAGCTAACACAGGGCGGCGAGGCACGCCTGCCTCTTCGGCACCTCGGTCCGCTCGGCTTGCACGGCCGACGCGCCGCCCCGATCCCCGGTGCGACGCGTTTCTTCGCTCGTTGCCCGAATGGCGTCGCGGCTCAGGTCGCCGCCGCGAAGCCCAGGATGACGCCGATCGGGATGACGTAGGTGCCGCCGAGATAGACGCCGTCGTGAGCCTTCACCGGCGTCAGCGGGTTGAAGAAGCTGTTGGGATTGACGGCATACTGGACCACCGGCTCGAACGCCATGCCGAGCGGCAGCTGGATGTGGGCGTTGGCCTCGAAGACGAACTTGTCGCGCTGGTAGGGCGACGCGCCGCCGGGGCCGCCCGAAACGGCGTTGGCCGCGGTCAGGTATTGCGTGTAGCTCGGATTGAGCCGCTCCCAGTTGAACTTGAGTCCGAAGCGATCCGCCGGGCGCCCGACGAACGGCGACAGCAGGGTGGCGCCGACCCAGATGTCGGACTGGATCGGCGTGGTGGAGTCGATCGCCGTGCCGATGCTGGTGTAGAACTTGAGCGCGGTCGGCGAGACGTTGGTGGGATCGGCCCCGCCGTCGCGTCGCCAAACCACCTTGTCGGCCTGCACGACGATGCCCGACGTGCCGTTGGAGATGCGCGTGACGCCATTGTAGGCCGTCGCCGCGTTGTAGTCGACGTGATCCTGCGTCGTGAAGAAGCCGGTCACCGATACGCTGTAGGGATACGGATTGGTCGCGAAAGTGGTCTTCGATCCGATCTCGCCCATGCCGAGCACGCCGTTGTACTTCTCGCTGCCGAAGTCGTAGCCGACGTGGTCGTTCGCGTTCTGCTGGTTCGCGAACACGCCGGCCTGGGCGTAGACGGTCGGCGTGACCTGGTAGGCGAAATTGGCGCCGGGCACCGAGAACTTGTACGAGGTGTAGCCGGCGTTCAGGTAGAGCAGATCCTGGAAGCAGCTGTTGATCGAGTCGCAGTTGAACAGGGCATAGTAGTAGGCCGGATGCGTCGCGCCGATCTCGATGTCGAGGTGGTCGCCCAACGTTTTTTGCTCCACCGTCGCACGCGACAGCCGGGCGATGCGCGGCGTGAACGGCGGCTGGTAGCCGACCTGGCTGTCGCCGATCTGCGCCGCGATGTTGAGGTTCTCCGTCGCCGGGAAGAACACGTTCTCATAGTGGAGCGACAGACCCGAGAGCCCGAGCAGCTTGCCGAGGTCGGCATCGGCCCCCTCGATGACGTAGAGCGAGTTGGCGCCGCGCCCGCGGACCAGACCGAGACTCGGATTGACCTCTGAGAAGTTCAGGGCGATCGCGTGAAAGGTGATGCCCTTGTCGGCCAAAGGCGCGGCGAAGGTCGCGAGCGGACCGTTGAAGCCCGACGCGACGGCCGGCTTGGGCGCATTGCCCGGCACGATCTTCGGGCTGATGTTTCCGGGATTGCCGTTGATCGGCGGATCCGTGCCGAGGTCCTGGGCGGAAGCGATCGAGACCCCGCAGTGCACCCCGACCGTCAGCGCGGCGAGTGCGGCGATACCGGCTCGTCCCCGAGCCCCGCATGTCAATCTGGTCTTGCTCATGTCGTCCCCCGGTGTGTCCATCAGGAATGAGAGGGATCAGCGCCCTTCATTCCCGGCGGCGGTCGGATGACGTCGTGTGTGTCCGGCTGCTCCCCCGAGCCGCCGGCACGCGCATCATCGATGGCTCCGCCGATGTTTCCGACGCGTCGTTCGAGCATCGGAGAACGATTCCGAAGCTAGGTGCGGCGCGGCACCTGCGACACCGTCAAAACACGTAGAGACTTACGGTTGCGCGCATCGCATTTCCGGATATGCCACTCGCCGCGACGAGACTTGGATGCAACATTCTGGAGAAAAGCCATGATGCACGGCGATATCTCGAGCAGTCACGACAGCGTCGGCGTGGCGGTCGTCAACTACAAGATGCCCCGCCTGCACACCAAGGCGGAAGTCCTGCAGAATGCCCGCAAGATCGGCGACATGATCGTCGGCATGAAGGCCGGCCTTCCGGGCATGGATCTCGTCATCTTCCCGGAATATTCGACCCACGGCATCATGTACGATGCCGGTGAGATGTACGAGACGGCCTCGTCCGTGCCCGGCGAGGAGACCGCCATCTTCGCCGCCGCCTGCCGCAAGGCCAAGGTCTGGGGCGTCTTCTCGCTGACGGGAGAGCGTCACGAGGAGCACCCGAACAAGGCGCCCTACAACACGCTGATCCTGATGAACGATCAGGGCGAGATCGTGCAGAAATATCGCAAGATCATGCCCTGGACGCCGATCGAGGGCTGGTACCCCGGCGACAAGACCTACGTCTCGGACGGACCGAAGGGGCTGAAGGTCAGCCTGATCATCTGCGACGACGGCAATTATCCCGAGATCTGGCGTGACTGCGCGATGCGCGGCGCCGAATTGATCGTCCGCTGCCAGGGCTACATGTATCCGGCCAAGGAGCAGCAGATCCTCATGTCGAAATCGATGGCCTTCGCCAACAACGTCTACGTGGCGGTGGCCAATGCCGCCGGCCACGATGGCGTCTACACCTACTTCGGCCATTCCGCCTTGATCGGCTTCGACGGGCGCACGCTCGGCGAATGCGGCGAGGAGGAAATGGGCATCCAATACGCCGGCCTGTCCAAGTTCCTGATCCGCGATGCGCGCAAGCACCAGCAGTCGGAGAACCACCTATTCAAGCTGCTGCACCGCGGCTACACCGGCATGATCAACTCGAAGGAGGAGAAGCACGGCATGTCCGAGTGCCCCTACGAGTTCTACCGCGACTGGATCGCCGACCCCGAGGTGATGCGCGTCAAGGTCCAGGCCATCACGCGCCAGAGCGTCGGCACGGACGAATGTCCGATCGAGGGCATTCCGCTGGTCGGCAGCGGCGAGGCGCCGGACACGAGCATGGCGGCCGAAGCCCGGCAGGCGGCCGAGTAGAACCGAGCCTCGCGACGGCGTGCTGGGCCCGGGGCATCGCTCTGGGCCTTTCGCGTCAGGGCGTGATCCGTAGCGTGTCGCCGACCCCAACGGTGCCGCTGCGCAGCACCTCCAGGTAGATCCCGCAGTCGGGATGCCCGTAGGTCTTCATCAGAGCCCGAGGAATACGGGTGTCGCGCTCACCCGTATGTGGGTCGACGTCGACGGCGGCGCAGCGCCGGGTGCGCAACACGCCGCGAAACAGCGCCGCGCCGATGGTGATCTCGCGTCCGACCCAGTCGAGTTCGTCCCACGCGGCAACCTCGTCCACGTAGATGTTGGCACGAAAGCGCAGCGGATCGAGCGGACGCCCGTAACGCTCGCCGAGGTCGCGGACCGAGGCGACGTTGACGACGGAGACCGCTCGCATCATGTCCGGCGAGATCACGCTGATGTCGGTGAACTTGTGTCCAGCGGCTTCCACGAGACGAGGGCGACCTCGGCATGCAGCGCCGATGTACGTCTCGAAGAATCGTTCGGTCTTCGTCCGGCCGACGTCGGTGGACAGGTCGGCCTCGAAGATGGCGCCGTCGGGCTCGATCACGGACAAGGTCGCAGTGGCCGCTTCGTAGAAGGTCCGAAGGGCGGCCAGGCGCTCGTCCCGCCGCAGCATCAGGAAAAAGCCTTTGTCGAGCGGTGCCGGCGCTTGCGGATCGAACGCGGTGTCCCCGAGCGCCAGCGCGAAGCGGCGATCGGCGGGAAGTCCCTCGCCCGTGACGAGATCGAGCGATCGCTCCGGCTGCGGCGACAGCCCCTTGATCGGATAGCGGTAGAGGGACGCCACACGGCCGCCGCCATCGTCAGCGGCTCGACCGGCGTGCGGGTGATCGTCCGTCGCCGTTCCCATCGAACGAGCCTTCCTCAGCTGGCGAGCAGCTCTTTCAAGGCGGCGTCGAGCACGGCGATGTCATCGGGGCTGGTGCCGGGCCCGCCGGCAAAATGGCCCCAGAAGGTCTCGACGACGCGGAGTTCGGCGTTGGGCATGAGGCGCGCCTCGATGGTGTTGTCTTCGGGCGGGAAATAGAGGTCGGTCGAGGCCGGCATGAGGATGGCTTTGGCCTTGATCGCGCCGAGCGCCTTCCTCATGTCGCCGCCGTACCGGTCGTTGGCGCTGATGTCGCCGTTCTGCCAGGTCCAGAGCATGCCGAGCAGGTTGTTGGCGTCACGGTTGAGAAAAAGACCCTCCCAGAACCCGACGAGGAAATCCTCGAGGCTGGCGTAGCCCATGATCTTCAGGTCGGCCTCGTTGCGATAGAACGCCTGGGACAGTCCCCAGCCGGCATAGACGCGGCCGAAGGCGCGAAGCCCCTTGTTGGGCGGCTCCTTGTACCAGCCGTCGGCAAAGGCGGCATCCGCCATCAGCGCCGCCTTGGCGCCCTCGAGGAAGACGAAGTTGTGGCGCGAGCATTTGGCCGAGCCTTGGAACGGCAGGATACGCTGGACCATGTCGGGAAACATCGACGCCCAGTGGTAGGTTTGCAGCGCGCCCATCGACCAGCCGGTGACGAGCGGTAGCGTCTCGATCCCGAAATGCTCGGTGACGAGCCGATGCTGCTGCTTGACGTTGTCGTAGGCGGTGACGCGCGGAAAGCGCGGACCGGCCCACGCGCCGCTCGTGTTGCTCGGCGACGACGACAGGCCGTTGCAGAACATGTTGGGGATGATGATGAAGTACTTGCCCGGGTCGAGCGCCTTGCCCTCGCCGATCAGCCATTCGTTCTCGGTGTGCTGGCCGGAGTACCAGGTCGGGTAGACGATCGCGTTGCTCTTGTCCGCGGCGAGCGTGCCGAAGGTCTTGTAGGCGAGCTTGGCGCCGCGCAGCGTGGCGCCCGATTGCAGCACGACGTCGCCGCACTCGTAGACCTGATAATCCGGCATGGTCACCCTCTGCTTGGGCCGCGGAGCGCTGCGTCGCCGGCGGCCGCGATCGTCTAGTGGCTGATCATCCAGGGGCGACGACCGGCGAAGGACTTGGCCGCGGGCATCGCCGCGGCCGATCCCACGCCTGACCCGGTGCCCTTCGACCGTCTCGCCGTCGAACAGCAGCCGCATCCGGAGGGATGGGCTCCAGACGATCGCCGCGGTTCGTGGCGCGATTTCTCATTGGTCGCGAGACCCCTGCGCACGCCGGCATCCATGCCGGCGATGGCCGGCGCGTTGAGGACCGCGCGCGGCGCGACCTCGCCGCAGGTGTCGCAGGCCGCCGGTTTGGCGTAGTCGACCATCGAGCGGAACGCCGTGAAGGGGCCGCACGCGGCGCATTCGTAACCGTAGATCGGCATGGCTCCCTCAGAGGTCCGGAGCGGTCGGCAGCTTGATGCTGCCATCGAGGAACTTGGTCGGACCGGCCATGCCCGGATTGATGTCGAAGTCGAAGATCTCCGTCGGGATCCAAAGGGTCGCGCAGGCATTCGGCACGTCGACGACGCCCGAGATATGGCCCTGGACCGGCGCGGTGCCGAGGATCGAGTAGGCCTGCTCGCCGGAATAGCCGAACTTTTTCAGGTATTCGATGGCGGCGAGACAGGCCTGGCGATAGGCGACGCCGACGTCGAGATAATATTGCTTGCCCATCTCGTCGACGGAGATGCCGTCGAAGATGAGGAAGTCCGTGTAGTTCGGCTTGATCGGCGACGGTTTGAAGATCGGGCTCTTGATCCCGTATTTGGCCATGCCGTCCTTGATGACCTCGACCTTGAGATGCAGCCAACCGGCCATTTCGATGGCGCCGCAGAAGGTGATCTCGCCGTCGCCCTGGCTGAAGTGCAGGTCGCCCATCGAAAGGCCGGCACCGGGCACGTAGACGGGGAAGTAGATCTTCGACCCGCGCGACAGGTCCTTGATGTCCATGTTGCCGCCGTGTTCGCGCGGCGGCACGGTGCGCGCGCCGGTCGCGGCGGCCTTGTCGTGGGCCTCGCCCTTCAGCTTGCCCATGTGCGCGGTCGGCGCGAAGGGCGCGTTGGCGACGCCGGTCGGGTGGTCGGGATTGGCGGCGATGAAGCTCGTCTCCCGCTCGTTCCAGAGCTCGAGCAGCTTGGGGTCGGGCAGGCAGCCGATCAGTCCCGGATGCACCAGGCCGGCGAAGCTGACGCCCGGTACGTGGCGGGAGCTGGTGTACATGCCCTTGATGTCCCAGATCGACTTCTGCGCCGTGGGATAGTGGTCGGTGAGGAAGCCGCCGCCGTTCTTGCGGGAGAAGGCGCCGTTGAAGCCCCATTCGCTGCCGGTCTTGGTGCCGATGTCGAGGATGTCGACCACCAGCAGGTCGCCCGGCTCGGCGCCGGCGACCCCGATCGGCCCCGACAGGAAATGCACGATCGAGAGGTCGATGTCGCGGACGTCGGAGGCATCGTCGTTGTTCTTGATGAAGCCGCCGGTCCAGTCGTAGGTCTCGATGATGAAATCGTCGCCCGGCTTGACCGTCGCCACCATGGGAATGTCGGGGTGCCAACGATTGTGGACCATCTCGTTGTCGTAGGCCGACTGCGACAGATCCACCTTGATCAGCGTCTCGGTCATGATGCACTCCTTCGTAGGCGCCGCGGACGGGCGGTGGGGTGGAAAGGTCGCCGGCTCAGACCGACAGGAAGCTCGAGATCTTGGCGCCGTCGATGGCGTCGCCCCGCTCCTCGTGGACCAGTTCGCCGTTCTCGATCACGACGACACGGTCGGCGACGTCGAGCGCGAAGCTCAGGACCTGTTCCGAGACGAGGATGGAGAGGCCGCGCTGGTCGCGGATGCGCTTCAGCGTGCGTGCCATCTCGCGGATGATCGAGGGCTGGATGCCCTCCGTCGGCTCGTCCAGCAGAAGCACCTTGGGCTCGCTGGCAAGCGCACGGGCGATGGCGAGCTGCTGCTGCTGCCCGCCGGACAAGTTGCCGCCGCGCCGCTTGCGCATCTCTTTCAGGACCGGGAAAAGCTCGTAGATCTCGGCGAGCATCGCGCCCTTCCTGGCTTTGCCCAGCCCCGTTTCGATGTTCTCCTCCACGGTCATCGACGAGAACACCATGCGGCCCTGCGGCACGTAGGCGATGCCCTTGGCGACGCGCTGGTGGCTCTTCAGGCCGCCGATCTCGGCCTCATCGATGCGCACCGTGCCGCGGCGCGCCGGCAGCAGGCCGATGAGCGCCTTCATCAGCGTGGTCTTGCCCATGCCGTTGCGCCCCATCAGGGCGACGATCTCGTTGCGGCCGAGCGCGAGCTTCAGCCCGTGCAGCACCTCGCTCTGGCCGTAGGCCACGTGGAGGTCGTCGATCGTCAGGACGGATGCGGACATCGGGGGCTTCTCCGAATTGCTGCGTCAGTGGCCGAGGTAGACTTCGACGACCTTCGGGTCGTTCTTCACCTGAGCCATCGTGCCCTCGGAGAGGATCTTGCCCTGGTGCAGCACGGTGACCTTGCGCGCGATGTCCTCGACGAACTTCATGTCGTGCTCGAT
>CAXTVT010000108.1:0-9320 GCA_964247745.1 uncultured Beijerinckiaceae bacterium | reverse complement strand
GCAATAGCTCAGTCGGTAGAGCACCTCATTCGTAATGAGGGGGTCGGGGGTTCGATTCCCTCTTGCGGCACCACCAACCCATTCAAAGGATTAGATTTTGTCGCTGCTTACGTCTCGTGGATAGTCTGGGAAGCGGCGTGGTGTCCACATGGTGTCCTCGGCATCTTCTTTCCTCGGATCCGTCCGGCCCGAAATGCCCGATGTCTTTAAGGTTGCGTTGAAACCCTTCGGCAGCTTTTGGCCGATTTCGTTGAAAAAGGCCTTGGTGGTCTGCGATAGAGACCGCGGCCGGCTTGACCGTCTCTCCCTTAGGTTGTTGCGGGCGCCTCCGTTGTGACGAGCTTGGCCAGCTTCGGAGGTTCTGGGCGGTGGCAGCGAGGAGGAACTCGTCACGAGCGCCGCAGGGGCCGCGTAAGCGTAGTCGATCCAGCCTCAATATGCGCTTGAGGTGAGCGAACAGCATCTCGACCTTTTTCCGCTGCCGCCGCGAGGTAACGTAGGCGTCGGTCTTGGCGATGTCGCGGGCGAAGTCCCTGGCGCCTTCGTAGCTCGAGCGGGTCACCTTCCGCGCCGGGGTGCCGGGGCAGCAGCGGGGCTTGAGAACGCAGGCGTCGCAGTCGGCCTTGCTGGCCCGGTACCGATAGGTGTCGTCCGGTGGAACCTCGGGGTGATCGATGCGCAAGCCCCGTCGATGCTGCTTCAGCTCCTTGCCGGCCGGGCAGCGATAGAAGTCGGCGGCGCGTTCGTAGGTGAAGTCCTTGCGGAAGAAGGGTCCCGTCTTCCCGGGCGGATTTGTCGATGACGGGGATGTGCGGCTCGATCCCGCGCTCGTGGACCAGCCAGTTCAGCGTATCGGCCGATCCGTATGCGCTGTCGGCGGCGAGCCGTTCAGGCCAAAGGCCAAAGCGGTCGTGCACGCGCTCGATCATGGTGCAGGCGGCGGTCACTTCCGCTGTACGCACGGCGGTGGACGCCTCCACGTCGACGATCACGGCGTGGTCGAGGTCGATCAGGTAGTTGGTGGCATAGGCAAAGAAGGCCGCTCCCTTGTTGGCGCCGGTCCACCTCGACGCCGGATCCGCCGGTGAGATGAACTTGGGCGTGACCTGCGTCGCCGCGCCGAAGGCAGCATCGTCCAGCGCCGCCAAGTACTCGTCGACGGCCCGGCCAGCCGCCTCGACCGGCAGACCTTCCTCGCCCGGCACGCAGCGCTGACGGTTGGCGTCAGCCTTGATCAGGCTGGCATCCACGGCGAAGCCTTCGCCGTCGACCAATCCCTCGGCGATGCAGCGCCGGAGCACCGTCTCGAACAGCTCCCGCAGCAGATCACAATCTCGGAAGCGGCCATGCCGGTTCTTCGAGAATGTCGAATGATCGGGCACATCACCGTCGAGGCCGAGGCGACAGAACCAACGGTACGCCAAGTTGAGATGCACCTCCTCGCAGAGCCGCCGTTCCGAGCGGATACCGAAGCAGTAGCCGACGAGCAGCATCCGGATCAGCAGCTCCGGATCGATCGAGGGCCGTCCAATCGGGCTGTAGAACGGCGCCACGTGAGCACGCACGGTTTGCAGGTCCACGAAACGGTCGATCGCCCGCAGCATGTGGTCGGCAGGGACATGCCGATCCAGCGAGAACTCGTAGAACAGCGCCGCCTGGTCGACCCGCCGCTCGCCCATCATCGCCGACTCTCCCGCCGTCCTCGGCAGAGTGAATCAGGACCGCCTCACAGCCTCAAGCGGCCTTTTTCAACAAAATCGGCGCAGAGCTGACTGACTGCTTTGAGGCCACAGTAAGCAAACTACTAGAGGGGTACGAGCAGCACCTGCGCCGCCGCCAACCTCATTCGCGACGTCAGCCACTGCCTCTGCCGTGCGTTGTTGACGAGAATTACCTCAAGCGTGGCAAGAAGCGGCTTGTCGCGCAATGCCTTCGCAGCTTGCTGCACCAGCGTGGCGACGATGAAGCTCTCGTGGCCGAGCATGAGAAGATTTTGCAGCTCGAGCAGCAGGTTCAGGCCGTGCTGAGGACGACGCGCCGCGAACACCTTGGTCGAATGAGACGACGTCACCTGCCCGCCTGGAGGAAATCTCTCGCATATTGGGGCGAGCGAGAGCCTTGCGTTGCGCGACCATTCCGCGAGGAGCGAGCATTCGCCGACGATGTCGGGAATGTCGGCGAAGTCGGTCTTCGTCGTCCCGAGCGCTTCCGCCAGATGGTCTTCATTAATCGACAGGATCGCCAGGTAGTCGCCAAGGTGGGCGTGCTCCTTAAGGAACTCATTCGCGACCGCGGAAACCAAGTGCTTCGGCTCGGCCACTTCGGCAGGGTGTCGCGGCATCGCGACCGGCTCGGGATGGTCGACCCTCTCGAGGTGGACCGCGGCATACTTGAGATGCGGCTGCTTCGAGACGGGATCCCAGGCGAAGATCGTCAGCTCGTTCGCAGCCCGCGAGCGTTCCGGCGAGTCCCAGTAGCCGAAGTGGAAGGGGATGAAGACCTGGCCCGCTCCGATGTCGCCGAGACGGGCCCGCTGCTCGACGAAGCCGCGGCGTGAGGAAACCCGTACCCAATCGCCGTCCGCAACGCCGAGGCGCTCTGCGTCCTCCGCTGCGATCTGGACGAAGGCGTCGGGAGCGGCATCGCGGAGCTTCCGCGAGCGGCCTGTCTTGGTCCGGGTATGGAAATGGTAGACGAGCCGTCCTGTGGTCAGGAAGAAGGGGTACGCGTCGTCGGGCTGCTCCGCCGGCGGCCGGTAGTCGACCGATTTGAAGATCGCGCGTCCCGCCGGGTTTGCGGCCCGATAGATCGTGCCGTCGACCGGCGCACCGGTGTCGAGGTCCTCGCCGTAGCTCTCGCAATAGTCCGCGTCGGTCGAGAAGTGCAGGTCCTCGTAGATGCGTGGGCTGCCCTCGGGATGATCTGAGTTGCAGGGCCACGGGATGCCCGAGCCTTCCGAGAGCTTGGCGTAGGACAGGCCGGTGTAGTCGCAGGGACGCCCCCGGGTGCACTCCCGCCAGCCATTGAAGGCGCCCTCGGCGTCGGACCACTTGAGGAGAGGTTGGCCGTCCTTGTCGCGGAAATCCATGCGACGGGAGTAATCGAGGAAGATGTCGAGGTCCGAGCGAGCCTCGCCCGGCGGCTCCACCGCCTTGTGAGTGATGTGCACGGTGCGGCTGACGTTCGTGGTGCAGCCGGTCTTCTCGCCCCAGAGAGCCGTCGGCAGCACAAGATCGGCGAGCTCGGTCGTCTCGGTCGGGAAGGCGTCGCTCACGATAAGAAACAGGTCCTCCTTGGCGAGGATCTCGCGGATGCGGCCGACGTCGGGCATCGAGACGGCTGGGTTCGTGCCCTGAACCCAGAGCATCCGGATCGAGCCTATCTCGCAATAGCGGAAGATCTGCATCGCGTGGGTCGGACCGACCCAGTGAGGGATGATGTTGCGGTCGACGTTCCACAATTCGGCGAGCTCGCCGATGTGGTCGGGGTTGATCCAGTTGCGGAACCCGCACATGTCGCCGTCAGCCCCGGTCTCGCGCGTGTTCTGCGCCGTGGGCTGGCCGTTCATCTGCAGGATGCCGCAGCCCGGCCGGCCGATCCGGCCCAGGAGCAGGTTGACGTTGTTGACCTGCACGGCGGACGCGCAGCCCTGATTAGACTGGTAGACGCCTTGCAGGCAGCTCGACAGCAGGCCCTCGGCCTCGCCGATAAGCTTCGCGGCGCGCCGCAGGTCCGCCGCCGGCACGCCGGAGATGGCTTCAACACGTTCGGGCGAGTAGCTCGAGACGCGCTTCTTGAATTCGGCATAGCCGACCGTGTGCGCTTGGATGAAATCCTCGTCGGCGTAACCGCCCTCGATCAGCAGGTTGTTCAAGCCGTTCAGGAGCGCCGCATTGGTGCCTACGCGCAGCATCAGGTGCACGTCGGCCTCCTTCGCCGTCGGCGTCCTCCTGGGATCGATGACGACCATCGCCGGCGGATTGGGTCCGCGGCGGCGATCGAGGACGCGCATCCACAGCACCGTGTCGGTGTGCGCCATGTTGTGGCCGACGTGGAGCAGGCAGTCCGTGACGTCGATATCTTCGTAGCTGCCGGGCTGCCCGTCGCAGCCGAAGGTCTGCTTCAGGGCGGCAGCCGCGGTCGCAGTGCAAAGGCGCGTGTTGCCGTCCATGTGGGGCGTACCGAGACCCGCCTTCCCGATCAGCGCCAAGGTGTAGTATTCTTCGAGGAAGAGCTGGCCGGACGTGTAGAAGCCGATCGCGGATGCCGTGTAGCGGCTCCGGATTTCACGGGTGCGTGAGACGAGCAGGTCCATCGCTTCGTCCCAGCTCGCCGGCTCCAACCGGCCGTCGCGTCGGATCAGCGGCCGAGTCAGCCGGTCCGGGCTGTTGTTGGCCTCCCAAGCATGGAGGCCTTTGGGACCGAGGCGGCCCCTGCTCACGGTATCGACGCCGCGCCCGCGGACGCCCACGATCCGCCCGTTCTTGACGCCAACGTCGCAACCACACCCGTTCGAGCAGAGCAAGCAGGCGCTCTGCACCCAGTGATCGGGCTCTTCGGATGTCCGCTCGTCGACGCGCTCAGGCCAGCTGCCGTCGGCATCGTGCGTCGTTCGTGGACCCCAGACGTCGACGATGCTGTCCCGGCTCACACTACCCATTCCTCGAAGTTCCCCCCTGCGATTTGGTGCGAGGCCGATCCCAGATTCCGCTGATACTTCCCTCCGCCTTCGCGGCTATCGGCTCCGCCTCCGATCAGCGACGACGGCTGCGAACATGCGCTTCCCTCCCCGATAAAACGGTACCAACCACTTCGGGATCGGTCCTAAGCGGAGTTGATGATCTCCATGCTTTCGGAAGCAGCATGGAGGTGAGCGTTGGCTCCGACGTGGATCGGCCGGCGCGCCGGGACGGTGTCGGGCTCGACCCAGACGTTTCCGTCCGGGTCGACGCGCGACTTGAACACCTTGATGACCATGTGTTCGTGTGTGAGGCCGCAGCCCGTCGCGAGGTCAAAGGTGCGGTCGTGGAGGGGACACACCACCGCCGTCGCGCTCATCAGGCCGTCGGCAAGCGGGCCGCCCAGGTGCGGGCAGAACGGCTGCGTCGCGTGTACGCTGCCCTCTCGCGTGCGGAACACCGCGATCGTGTCCCCTCCGAGACTGAACATGCGTCCCTCGCCAAAGGGGACCTGCTCGACGTTGGCGACCAGGATCTCTTCCGTCATGCTTCCTCCTTGACGGGAACCACGGAGGTGAACTGGTTTGGCGTTTTCGGCGCTTTGGCCTCGAGCCAGGGGTCTGCGCACGCGTCGATCGATTTCTGCATGGCGACGTCGAGGCTCCCGCAGATGCCCTCGGCGTCGTCAACGATGACCGCCTTGAGGCGCTCCAGCCCGACCCTCGGAACGAACGTGTAAGTGCGCTCCTTCCACTTGGCGTTTTCGCGGTAGAACTGCATGAAGCGTTCGCCGACCGTCATCGCTTCCGCTTCGGAATCTGCCGTGTAGAGCAGGTCGCCCTTGCGGATGTGCGCCCCGGCTGCGCCGCCGATGTAGATCTCCCACTTGCCGCCGCCGATCGCGACATAGCCGACGTCCTTGACGTAGGCTTCGGAGCAGTTGCGTGGGCAGCCGGCCGTCGCCAGCTTCAGCTTGGCCGGCGCGTCGATGCCGCGGTAGCGCTTCTCGATGCGGTTGGCGAAGCCCATGCTGTCGCCGAGACCGAAACGGCAATAGTCGATGCCGATGCAGCTCTTGCAGGTCCGGTAGCTCTTGCCCCAGGCGTAGCCGGCCTTGAAGCCGAGGTCGGCCCAGATGCCCGGCAGATCCTCCTTCTTCAGGCCGACGAGGTCGATGCGCTGGCCGCCGGTCAGCTTGACGAGCGGCACCTTCCACTTTTTGGCGACCTCTCCGATGCGGATGAGTTCCTCGGGCGAGCACACGCCGCCGGCCATCTCCGGCACAACCGAGAAGGTGCCGTCCTTCTGGATGTTGGCGTGGACGCGGTCGTTGATGAAGCGCGCATCGCGCTCGTCGTCGTACTCGCCCTTCCAGATGGTGATGAGCAGCGACGCGACCGCCGGCTTCCAGGATGCGTCCTCGCCCCCGAAGTGCCGCCAGAAGGCGGAGACCGACTTGATCCCGTGCGCGACGACCTCCTTCGTGAGCTCGGGTTTGCGCATCGTGATCGTGGGCACGTAGTAGTGGATCGAGGGGTCCTCCTCGACCTCGCCGCCGCAGAGCCAGGCGACTAGCTCGTCGATCTGGCCCTTGCAGGCGCCGCAGCCCATGCCGGCGCGGGTGGCGCCCATGACGGCCTTCGGCGTCCGCTTGCCATCCTCGACGGCGGCGGCGATCGACGCCTTGGTGATGCCGTTGCAGTTGCACACCTGCATCTCGGCCGGCATCTCGTCGAACGTGACCTTCGCGGTGGGCGTGCCGATGTCGAACAGCAGCGCGAGCCGCTCCTCGGGCAGCGGCGCGTCGCGCTCAAACGCTTGCATCAGGAACGCGGCTTTCGAGAGGTCGCCCATGAGGATGCCACCGACGAGCCTTCCGTTGCGCACGATCAGCTTCTTGTAGGTGCCGCGCTTCGCCTCCTTGAACTGCACGACTTCGTCGTCCTCGTGCGCGGGCTCGGTGATGCCCATGGAGGCTAAGTCGACACCGGTGACCTTCAGCTTCGTCGCGAGCTTGGTGCCGTGATAGGCGGCGCTCTGATCCTTGTGGGTGATGTGATCGGCGAAGACCTTCGCCTGCTCCCAGAGTGGCGCGACGAGTCCGTAGAGCTTGCCGCGGTGCTGGGCGCATTCGCCGACGACGTAGACGCTCATGTCGTCGACCGACTGCATGTGGTCGTTGACGACGATGGCGCGCTCGACCGTGAGGCCGGAGCGCGTCGCGATCTCCGAGTTCGGCCGGATGCCGGCCGCGACGATCACGAGGTCGCAGGCGAGTTCCGTCCCGTCCTTGAAGCGCAGACCGGCGGTCTTCTCGTCGCCGAGCACCTCCGTCGTCATCTTGCTGGTGTGAACCGCGATGTTCATGCCCTGGATGGCGTCTCGGAGGATCTCGCCGCCAGTTACGTCGAGCTGCATCTCCATTAGATGACCGGCGAGATGCACGACGTGAGACTCGCAGCCGAGCGCCATCATGCTTCGCGCCGCCTCGAGTCCCAGCAGGCCGCCGCCGATCGTGACCGCAACCTTGCTCTTGCGGGCATAGTCGACGATCCCGGCGCAATCGTCGAGGCTGCGGTAGCCGAAGACGCCCGGCTTCAGCTTGCCGTCCGCGGTGCGCACGCCGTTCATCGGCGGGATGAAGGCGCGGCTGCCGGTCGCGATGAGCAGCTTGTCATAACGCTCGCGTACGCCGCCTTCGGAGACGACCAGCTTGGCGGCACGGTCAACCTTGTCGACGCGATGCCCGGCATGGAGCGTGATGCCGTTCTCGCCGTACCAGGCCAGAGTGTTCATGGTGATCTCTTCGGGCGTCTGGGTCCCGTTGAGGATGTTGGACAGCAGGATGCGGTTGTAGTTGCCGTAGGGCTCGTCACCGAACATCACGATGTCGAAAAGATCGCGGCCGCCGCGCTTCAGCACCTCCTCGACGGCGCGCGCCCCGGCCATGCCGTTTCCGATGACGACGAGCTTCTGTTTGGCCATGTCAGCGTCCCTGCCTGCGGTCAGACTTCGATGAGGCCGAGGTCCAGGACGACGTACCCGGACGCGCCGCGCGGCGCGGACACGTGGACCTCGATCGCTGTATCGGGTTCCAAGTCCTCCACGACGCTCAACGGCACGTGTTCCGCGGCCTTGGCGCCGATCGGGAAAAGACGCATCGGCTTCTCGTCGCGCATCAGGGTCAGACAGATCAGCTGATCGGAGGAATTGCCGGCACGCAGGTACACGAGCTGGGTGCGCTTGTCGGACGGAACGGTGTACTTCAGGCCCTCGCCGAGCAAGGCCGTCGTCTCAAGGCCGCTGCCCGTGAAAATGAAGGTTCCGCTTAGGAACCTCGGGATAGATTCCATTGCCATCACCCTTTTCGGCTACTGGATCACCAATCTTCGTGCCTTTGCAACTCTGGAGCCAAGATCGCGTCGGACGAGAATGATGGTTGTGCTCGCGCAAGAGGTGGTCGTCCCGCGGCGATGTTTTGCATCCGCGCGAGTTCCAGGCAGCGCCCGGGAATGAGGTGGCGGCCTGCTGGCGCACGGCTGTTTCCAAGCAGCACGCCGAACGTCTCGAACAGCGGGTATTGGCGCGAAGCGGAACGTCCGCTCGCCGGTGTTAAGCGAACCTCGGCTTGGCACTTGAGCCGCCTTATGGCGGCAGATCAAAAAAGCTCCGCTTGGAGTAAATCGTCCGCACTTGTTGAGGGAGCTCGACTTCGTCGGCGGAGCTCGACGTCTGCGCTATAGCGAATATCGATATCGCGATCAGCCGCATACCCTTGGAGTGCTTCCTCATCGAGATCAGCCCACGACCGGCCGCGCAATGGTCCCGCCGGCACGCGCGGGAGCAATCCGGGTTCCTGGCTCCACTCCAGAAGCTGCGCCATCGAAGCTTCGGCGAGCATGTCGCGGAGATGGTGAGCTGTGACGTAAGCGTCCGGTCCGGCGCGATGAGCCGGCAATCCCGTCTCATGGACGAGACCTTCGGGTTCTCGAAGGTAGCGCAGCATCTGGTTAGAGAACCGGGGCAGATCCGGCCATAGGCGAAGTGCGCACTTCCACGTACAGATCCACCCTGTTCCGCCGGTGAGGCTCGGCCGACAATAGCGTTGTTCGAACTGGGCTCGATGGGCACCGAATGCGGCTACGCCCCCGTCGGGACGAAGCACGGCTGGTGCGATCTCTTTCCAGAACGGCGCACCAGCGACGTGCACGTCGAGGATGTGGTGGACGGCTATGGTGTTGGGCGACATCGGGCGGCCCGGATTGACCAGAAGCGCACGGGGCTCGCCGTCGAGCCGCCACACTCGGTCATCGTCCCGGCGCAAGTCCTGCCACCCGATTTCACAGACATCATCCGGACCGTTCCCGCCCGTCTCAAGATCGACGACCCGGATGCGGGAATGGTCCAACTTCATGCAGCCATCATAGATGGCGCGGCGCCGATCACCATACCCTAGCGCACGATGGTGCCTCGCTTACGCCCGCGTTGCGCGGCTTGGTCGCGGCATGAAGAGCTCATTCAAACATCCTCGGCACTCACTTCGATGCCGCCTCGGCTCATGCCGGCGCTACTCATCGATCGGACGCGTCGGACAGAGCGGGTATAGCTTTTCCGCATCGGCGATCATCGTCTTGCACTCGA
>CAXTVT010000107.1:0-9355 GCA_964247745.1 uncultured Beijerinckiaceae bacterium | reverse complement strand
GAAGGCCCATGAGGCCTCGAGCGAAGCTCACAAGAAGAGCGCGTCGCACAAGTAGCGATACCCTCGCGCTCGCGTCGATCCACGTCGCGGGCGCGCCATCATCTGCCCTCATCCACGGAGACCAAACGTGACTTACAGATTTTCGACAATCGCCGCCGCCGTCGCGTTTGCAAGCGTACTCGGCACTGTTCCAGTTGTCGCCGAGACCACCGGCGGTGCAACTCTTGCCGGCGGCGACAATGGCGCTGCCGCGAAGGCGGATGCTAACGCCAAGGCGCAGACTCCCTCGCCGGGCGACGCTTCGAAGGGTTCGGCCGCCGCCACACCCGCACCAGGGCAAAGCACCGAGCATTCCGACGGCACCATGCGTGCGAAGAAAAACTTCTGACCACTATTCAGCTTCCACCTGACCAAGAGGAGCAGCCGATGGCTTTCGACAGGATGAAGGGCGCCGCACAGGATTACGCGGGGCGGGCACAATCGGCAGTGGGCGACGTCACCGGCGATCACGGCATGGAGGCCGCGGGGCTGGCCCGCCAGGCCGGTGGCAAGGCGCTGGGCGTGTTCGGCGAGGCGAAGGCGAGGGTCGAGGGCGCCGTCGATGCGGCCGGAGGCCTTTACGAGCACAGCGGCGATAACGCGAAGCGAGGTCGTCGCTTGGTGGCGTCGTCGGTCCACGGCAATCCTCTGATCGCGCTGACGCTCGCATCGGCGCTCGGTTTCCTCGTCGGTCTGCTGGTCATTCGGAGCTGAGCGGCTTGCGCAAGAACCGTCGTAGCGCCGCGCCGGAGGAGGTCGGAAAGGATCTGCCGACTGGCAACGCTCATCTCCGCCAGATCGTGGCGGAGATGAGCGACGGCGTCGTGATCGCATCGGCATCGGGTGAGATCCTATGGGCGAACGCCTGCGCGCTCGTCCTCTACGGGGTTGCGGATGTGGGCGAGTTGGGCGGGAATGCTGAGGGCTTCCGCCAGGCGTTCGACCTGTTTCAGCGCAACAAGCACCCCTTGGCGCCGGCCAAGTATCCGTTGGACCGGCTCGTCGCGGGCGACGGCTTCCGTGAGATCGTCGTCGAGGTCGTGCACGTCGGGCGTGACCAGCGCTTCATACACCGCTTGCGCGGCCTGGTCCTCGATGGGCCGGACGGCAGGCCGGACAGGATCGTGATGATCGTCAACGACGAGACCGAACGCGTTCAGGCCGAGGAGCGCTTCGAGCGGATGTTCAACGCCAATCCGGCGCCGGCGGCGATTTTGCGCCTACACGACCTGCGTTTCGTCCGCATCAACGCCGGCTTCGCCGAGATGACCGGCTATCACATCGAGGATGTGGTCGGGCGTTCCGTCTACGAGATCGACGTGCTCGAAGGTGCCGCTCGGCGCGAGCTCGCCATCGAGCGGATGAAGGCCGGCCGCACGATCCCGCAGATGGAGGCCTTGCTGCAGCTCCCCGGCGGCGGTGAAAAGTGCGTCCTGGTGGCCGGGCAGCCGATCGAAGTCGGCGACACCCATTGCATGCTCTTCACATTCGCGGACCTCGACGGCCGGCAGCAAGCGCTCGCCGCCTTGCGCCAGAGCGAGGCGCGCTTCGAGACGGCGTTCAGGCTGACGCCTGTGCCGACGCTCATCGCCGCCAGGCAGGGCATGCGTGCGCTGCTCGTCAACGACGCCCTCCTGCACGACACCGGCTTCGACCGGCACGACGTGATCGGTAGCGACGCCGCCAGGCTTCTCTGGTCGGAAACCGACGGCGCCGAATTGGAGAAACGGCTGAGCGCCGAAGGACGGGTCCACGGGATGCCGCTCGCCTCAGGATGAGAGCGGGAGGCAAGAAGGATGTCTTGATCTCCGCCGAGGCTGTCGCGATCCGCGATCAGGACTGCGTGCTCCTCACGGCGATGGACGTCTCGACGCGAGAACGCAGCCGGGGCGAGATCGCCAGGGCTATCGGCGCCGTGATGGGTGATACGCGATGGTTGACCGATGTCGTCATGGAGCGCCTTGGGAGTGCGCGCGATGACGCTCCAGAAGCCGCTGCGACAAGCGGCATCGCCGCCCTTCCGCCTCGCGCCCGACAGATCGTCGAGCTGGTGTGCGAGGGGTCCACGGACGACGAGATCGCTTCGCGTCTCGGCGTGACGCACAGCACCGTACGCAACCATCTGACCTCGATCTATCGGCGCACCAACACGCAAGGGCGCGCCAAGCTGATGATCTGGGCCAAGGCCCAGGGCGGATAAGAGGAAGTTGGCGCATGCTCACACGTACGAAGGTCTTCGTCCTGGCCACCGTCGTCGCGATCGCGCCGGCTCATGCCAAGCACCACCACCACAATGACGACGAAGGTGAATCGACGGGCCTCGCCAACGTGACGTTGCTGGTGGTGCGCCACGCCGAGAAGCCGACCGCCGAAGGCGATACCGGCTTGGCCCCCGCGGGGGAGGCGCGGGCCAAGGCTTACGCTACCTACTTCCAGCACTTCACCTTCGAGGGACCACCGATCCATGTCGACGCGCTGATCGCCAGCGCCGACTCGCGCGAAAGCGCCCGCCCGCGCCTGACCCTGGAGCCGCTCGCCAAGGCCACGGGGCTTCCAGTCCAGCAGCCGTTCGCCAACAAACAGTACAAGGACTTCGCACGGTGGATGGAGTCCGGCGATGGCCATCTGCACGGCACCGCCCTCGTGGCGTGGCATCACGGCAAGCTGGCGAAGCTGCTGGAGCGGCTCGGTGCGGACCCCGCCACCATCCTGCCCGGCGGCGAGTGGCCGGAGAACGTCTACGATTGGGTGATCGTGCTTCGCTACGGCCCCGATGGGCATCTGGCGGAGGCCAAGCGCGTCACCGAACCCGGTGACCTGAAGTGATGAATGTCTGCGGGCTCAAGGCGCGAGCGCGAGCCGCTTCACGCGAGGTCTACCTTGAGGTGCACCTGATTGTAGAGGGTGTTGCCGACCGGCGACCACAGGACCGCATGCTTGATCAAGGCCACGAGAGCCTCGGGCGGCGCGTCGGACTCGATCCTCACCGATACCGATATGGCCTCGAAGCCGATCGGCCGGGCGTCGCGCGACGTGCCCCAGTGCACCGCGTCGTCGATCTCGCCGGTCACGTCCAGCGAGAGCCCGACGATCGGGATGTGGCGCACGAGGGCGTTGGCGTGGATGCCCGCGGCGAGACAGGATCCGAAGGCCGACAACAGCATCTCCAACGCGTTGGGTTCGTCATCGTCGGTCGCAAGACTGGCGTGGTCGGTCTTCGTCGCGCGATCGGGCAGATCACGAAAGCGGTGCACCTGACGAAGGTGACCCGTTGCCTGCGTGCGGCAGCGCAATGTGCGAACACCTCTGTCGTCATTGGCGCCGGTCATGGATCGATCTCCGCCGCAGGTGCCTTCGACACGTAAGGGCGTAGCGAGCCATGCTCGACTGGGACGACCTCCGCTTCTTCCTCGCCGTCGCGCGTCACGGTAGTCTCGCGGCAGCGGGGTGCGAGTTGAAGGTCGCGGGCTCCACGGTGAGCCGCAGACTGGCGTCGCTCGAGGCGGAACTCGGCGTCCGCCTGCTCAACAGGACACCCGAGGGGTACGTCCTGACGCTCGCCGGCGAAGAGGTGCGCGACAAGTCCGAGCAACTCGAGGCCGAGACCCTGTGCCTTCGACGCAGCGTCGGCAATCGCGACGACCGGTTGGCGGGCGCCGTCCGCATCACCTGCGGCGAGAGCATCGCCTGTCATGTCCTGGCCCCGTGCCTGCCGAGCCTGCACGCGCAATTCCCATCCATCACCGTCGAGCTGACACCCGACTCCCGGCACTTGAGCTTGTCGATGAGGGAGGCCGACATCGCTGTGCGGCTCGGCGCGCCGGATCAGCAGGATGTCGTGGGACGACGGATCGGAGCCTTGGAGTTCGCCGTGTACGCGAGCGCGGGATACCTCGCCGAGCGCGGGACACCCGACTTCGCAGAGAAGTGCCGGGGTCACGTCAGGATCTCCCAGCTCGGCGACATGCAGGACACGGCTCAAGCCGACTGGTTCCTCAATCATGCTTCGCACGCGACGGCGGCGGTGCAGACCTGCAGCCACGAAGCCGCGCTCGGCTTCGTGGCCACGGGTGGAGGCATCGCCTGCCTCGCCCGACACCGTGCCGATCAGGACTACCGCCTCATCCGGCTTGCGACGCCCGAGATACCGCCGGCCGCGGACCTGTGGCTCGTCATGCACCGGGACAACCGCCGGACGCCGCGCATGCGTGCCGTGGCCGATCACATTGCATCCCATACAAGAAGCCTCGTCGCGACGTCGCCAAGCCGGCCATTAACGAGATAGAAGGTCTTCGGCGACCGCTCGTTCCGCGAAAAGCGCGTGCGTTTTCGCAAAGCCACTTTGCAAAAATGCGCCGTGACATTCACTCGCGTCTAAATCTAAGCCGTTGATGACACACAAGCTTCGGCGCAGTGCCGTCGTGTAACTGTCATAAGGTCGAGCATGGCGTCCGACACCGGCAACACGCCCGCGGACGTCGTTACATTGGAGCTGAAGGCTGAAACGCTGGTCGTCGCGCGACGGCTCGTAGCGGGTGAGACGGTGCGGGTCAGCACCGTCACCCGAGAAGTCGAACACGCTATCGACGAGCTACTCGCGAGCGAGCGGGTCGAGATCGAGCGGGTGCCTGTCGGGCGGGTCGTCGAGACCATGCCTGACATCCGCGAGGAGGACGGGGTGACCATCATCCCCGTCGTCGAAGAAGTCGTCGTCGTTGAACGGCGACTGATCCTGAAGGAAGAGATCAGGATCGTCCGCCGACGCATCGAGGACCGTCATGTCGAGACGGTCGCGCTGCGGCGGCAGGAGGCAGTCGTGACCCGGTTTGCCGCTGGCAACGATGACGATGAAGCTCTGCAATACTTCGCGTCCCAACCATCAAAATCAGGAAGAGGAAATCAGTCCATGGAACACGAGACCATCGTCGCCGTCTACGACACCGCGGCCCATGCTGAAGCCGCCGTACGCGACCTTGAGGCGGCCAGCGTGCCGGCGAGCGACATTACTCAGCACGCCAAGACGGGCTCGATGACGGGCACCTCGCGGTCGACCGCGCCGGTGCACGAGAAGGGCTTCTGGGCGAGTCTGTTCGGCGGCGAGCCGGACCATGACACCGCCGTCTACGGACACAGCATCGACAGCGGCGCGACCGTGGTCACGGTCAAGGTTCCCGCAGACCGCTACGACGAGGCCGCGACCATCCTCGAGAAGCATGACCCCGTCGATATCGAGGAACGCTCTGCGCAATACGGCTTGGCTCACCCATCAGCATCCGCGGCGACGCCGACCGGCTACGTTGGACACGCCGGCATGGCCGAGCCGGTCATGGGCTCGCACGGCGGCAGGATCGAGCCGGCGCATGGTGAGACCGAAGCCGGCGCCATCGGCGCCAGCGGACTCACTCCCGTTCCGGCGGTGGAGACAAATCGTGCCACGACAAGTCATGCCACCACCGGCCTCGGCGCAAAGGCCGAAGGCTTGGTCGATGCCGTCAAGGGCGACACGCTTCAGCTCGCCGAAGAGTTCCTGAACGTCGGCAAGCGCGCGGTCACCGGCGGCACGACCCGCATCCGCCGCTACACGGTCGAGAAGCCGGTCGAGGAGAACGTCTCCCTCCACAGCGAGCGCGTCGTGCTCGATCGCCGTCCAGTCACCGACGGCCGTGTCCTCGCCAACGCCGACTTCACCGACAAGACGATCTCGATGACCGAGATGAACGAAGAGGCAGTCGTGTCGAAGACGGCGCGCGTGGTCGAGGAGATCGGCCTGCACAAGGAGGCGAGCGATCGCGTCGAAACGGTCCGCGACACGCTGCGCAAGGACGATGTCGAGGTCGAGCAGATCCCGACCACCGAGCGCCTCGAGCCGGGCCGCACCGCGACCACGCCGGTCGATCGCAAGATCTGAAACGTCATCTCGGGGTGCCGAAAGGCACCCCGCATTCATAAGGAGGTCCACTTGAGCAGTTACGACACGAGAACGGCTAGCCCATTTCCCACGGGCGGGGCGACCGTCCTGGGCGACGGCCATCACATCCACAAGCGTATCGCCTGGGGCGCGCTGTTCGGCGGCGTGATCATCGCGGTCGCGGTGCAGGTGCTCCTCAGCCTGCTTGGCGCCGGCATCGGCTTGGGCACGGTGAACGTCAACGCCGGCAGCACGCCGTCGGGCGGCAGCTTCGGCATCGGCGCCGGTCTTTGGTGGGTGATCTCCAGCATCATCGCGCTTTTCATCGGCGGCTACGTCTCGGCGTGGATGGCCGGCATCACGACGCGCTTCGACGGCATCCTCCACGGGCTGGTGACGTGGGGCATCTCCACGCTCCTCACGATCTACCTCCTGTCGTCCGCGGTCGGCAGCGTCGTTGGTGGCGGCTTCTCCGCGCTCGGCAGCGTCACGTCCGCCGCCGGTAGCGGGATCAGCAGTGCCGCCAAGCCCCTGGCGCAGGCGACCGGCATCTCTCCCGACATGGTTCAGCAGCAGGCCCAGGCCTATCTGCAACCCGCCGGTACTTCGAACGCAGCCTCGCTGACGCCCCAGCAGGCGCAAACGGACATCGCCTCGAACCTCGTCACGTACGAGCAGGGAGGACCCGAGGCCCCCGCCGCCAAGGCGCGCATCATCGACGTCACCGCAGCGCAGACCAAGATGAGCCGAGAAGACGCGACGAAGAAGTTCGACGACGCCCAGGCCAAGATCCAGCAGACGATGGACGCGGCGAAGCAGAAGGCCAAGGACGCGGCGGACGCCACGGCGGCGGGCGCCTCCAAGGCGGCCTTCGGCGGGTTCGCCGTTCTGCTGCTCGGCCTCATCGCGGCCGCCATCGGCGGCGCGATCGCGGTGCAGCGTCGGGCGCTTCTCGTGACCGGCACGGACACGAGAATCCGAGAGCGCGCGATCTAGCTTCGATCTCAGCGGACGCCGGAAGGCGTCCGTTTCCATCAAACCTCATGAAGAAAGATAGAAGGTCATGTCCATCATCGCTTGGCTCATCCTCGGCCTCATCGCCGGCTTCATCGGCAGCAAGGTCGTCAACAGCACTGGCCAGGGCATCGTCGTCGACATCGTGCTCGGGATCGTCGGCGCCTTCGTCGGCGGCTACCTCTTCACGCTCGTCGGAGCGGCTCCGGTCACCGGACTCAACATCTACAGCCTGCTCGTTGCCATTGTCGGTGCCATCATCGTGCTGGTAATCTACCACGCGATCGTAGGTCGCCGGGCTCTCTGACCATGTCGGCCGGTGCTGTCGCGATCATCCTGTTGGTTGTCGCCGCGCCGGCCCCGACAGGCGATCCCCTCCATATCACCGCGGCCGAAAAGGCCGCGTGCACGGAAGACGCTACGAGGCTGTGCTCCGGCACATACCCGGACGAAGGCCGTCTCCTGACCTGCATGAGCGCCAATCGAGCATCCCTCAGCCCGACCTGCCTCAAGGCGTTGGACGCCGGTATGAAGAGGCGCGGGCTTGGATGGTCTTCTTCATAATGCGATTCCGTCGCCGCCCATCGCGTCGCTCCCGAGCATCGCTTTGATAGGCGCAGCGTTCCGCCGCTTGGCTCGTCATGGAGACTGAGTCATCGCAAGGCAGCTTGGCTGCGGCGGACGTCATATCTCTTCGGCCGTGGCGACCTACGGGAAATGGGACGAGTCTCAACTTCGGCCGAAAGCTCTAGGTCAGCTCGTCCGAGGTACCGGCCTACGCGTCTGCATGGAAACGGTCAGCTCCTCGCTCATCATCTCTTTCATTCAAGTCAGGGCCCCAGCAGAAACGTGCTCGGACGCTTCCGGCGGAGGCATAACCCGTGATGAAGATGACCTTCAGGTCGGGGCGCTTCCGGCAAGGCGTACGCCACCTGCAGCCCGTTCAGTTCGGGAAGACCGACGTCGGTGCCGAAGGCGCGGCGAGCCCCGGCTTCCTGCACCCGGGATGGCGATCATCACCGAGCCATTCCAACTCGACGTGCTCGTGAAGCGCGTCCGCGCCATGCTGGAATAGGTCACGCCATGCGGGCCAGCACATCCGTCGAGGCGTCGTGGCGTCCGTGAGCCTTGTGAGAAACCCGTGATCGGGCTGTTTCCGCCAATGGCATCCATAGCCTCGCCCATCGACTCGGCGATGCCGGCGCGTTTTGCTGAGGCGACCTCCCCCAATCGTCGGCAAATGTGTCCTGCCTCCGTCATACAAAAACTCCGCCGACTACCGCTTGCCTTCGCCTCAGAAGCAGGTATTATGGAACTCTTCAGTACGCTTGGAGGCGTGAAAACCCTCCTGCCGGGTCCTCTACCGTGCGTACGAGTACAAATTGGGCGGCAACGGGCTACTGCGGTCCGGACACGATGGGCGTGTTGTCGAAAGGGAAGCAGCGTACCAACCAGCCGCGGGTTTTCCGCGTCTGCGGGGTACAGCTTGGCTTCCCACTGTGTCCCCACGTCATTTTGATGAGCCACGAAAGACCTTCAACGATCCCGATGGGATCGTGGGAAGCGCTCGTCGCCTACTCCTCAAGGTCGAACTCGCCTACAGCCTCCGCGTCACCACGCGCACGATTGAAAATCGTGCGCGCGAGGGGATGCCGGTTGTGCGGATCGGTCGATCCATCCGCTATGATCTCGACGAAGTCCTCGCTTGGCTGAAAGATCCGTCAAGCCAAGTCCGAGACCGGTTCAAGACCCGCCGTAAGCGTGCTTACAAGCCGAAGCGTACTGTTCGTCATTCGGACGCGCGTCGGTGAGGACGATGCGCACACGCGCGCGCTCGACAACGAGCGGGGCTGGGGCCGAGCCTAGGCCAGAGGCCGAGCGTTGCCGTCTTTCGGAGAACCGCAGGGCTATCGCGACTCCCCAAATCGGCGATGGGATCTCGAGCCCTCCGCCTCATGAAGATTTCGCCATCCCAGCGGCCGGAGGTGATTGCGCACCGCGTCCCAGCCCGGCGGCGAAGCGCCGGGCTGTCGCGGAGTTCGTCCGAGACGAGCGCGCTACGACGACGGACGCGCGTCTTTTCGCCTTCTCGTCCTATCGGTTCTTGTTGGCGCTCGAGAAGGCCGCCGGTGGCCACGTCCCGACGCCCATCGTCGAACGGATGATCGCGGTCTTCAACCTCAAAGGGCGGCGCGGGGGAGCCGTCAGGCCCACGTCCTTCAGGGTCGTCTGGGAAATCGTCAAAAGGGAAAAGGAAGGAGAGGCAGTCCGTCGTGAAGCCCGCAGGTCGGGCAAGGCCGACTGGCGCAGCGCGATCGCAAATCCAGGCATCGAGCCGATGCGCCCGACCGCAGAGCTGCGTCCCGCTGCCGACGCGCCGACGAGGAGCCGCGG
>CAXTVT010000106.1:0-9596 GCA_964247745.1 uncultured Beijerinckiaceae bacterium | reverse complement strand
AACCCCCGACCCCCTCATTACGAATGAGGTGCTCTACCGACTGAGCTATTGCGGCGATCGGCCGGTCTTAGCTGACGCGCCGGGTCGTTGGCAACCTGCGGCGCTCAACCCGAATAGACCGATGGTCCCCGATTGGTCCGGGTCGGCGCCGGCAACACGGGATCGGGCTGAGCTGCCGTGGCCGGCGGCGGCGCGTCATGCGCCGGCTCCGAGGGGAGCTCCAGGATCGCGGACGCCCTGTCCCGATTGTCGTAGAGCGAGGGCTCGCTTTGCGCCGCCGGCTCCGCGGCCTGGGCTTCGGTCGGTACGACGGTTGCCGGCGCGGCGGCTTCGTGCGGGACCTGTACCGGCGCCGGTTCATGCTCCGGCGCCGGCTCGGGGACATCCTCGGACGCGGCGGCGACCGGCTCCGGCGTGCGCGGGCCCGCGTCGCCCATGGACGGCAGCGTCGCCCGCGGCGGGCTTGCCGGCAATGACGGTTCGCGGCGCGGCGGCAGCGCGTCCATCACGGGGCCGGGGCGCTCCGCCGGCACCTGCCAGCGGAACGCGTCGAGGCGGCCGGTGGAGGGCGAGGCGGGCGCCCAATCCTCGTAGACGATGCCATCCGCCATCCACGCCGGATCGAGCGCGGCGCGGGAGGCTCGCGCGAGCCATTCGCGCCAGAGGCCGTGATCGCCGTGCTCGGCCTCCTCGAGCTCGGCCATCAGCAGGCACATCTTGACGGTCGGGCGCTTGCCTTCGCCGACCAGTGGCTCCATCGCCGCGCGGGCCGCCGCGAAATCGGTGTTGGCGAGCGCGGCGCGGGCCACGGTGATGCGTCCGACGGGCTCGTAGGCGGAGAGGCCCATCAGCGTCCGCGCCCGACCCAGACGGTCGCTGGTGCTGTCGCCGGGGCGCACGTCCATGTAGGCGTCGGCGATGCCGGGATGCGGGCAGCGCGGCCACGCCTTCTCGACGATCTTCGCGGCCTTGCGGATGTCGCCGCGGCGACTCAGCAGCCGCGTCGCCAGCACGACAGGCGGCGCGAGATCGGGCGCGCGCTTCATCGCCGCGCGGGCCAACGCCAGAGCCGCATCCGGCTCGCCCATCTCCTTGTCGTAGCCGATCGCCGTCTCGAGCACGGCGCGCTGGCGGTCGGCGGCCGCGCCGTCGATCTGGCGGGAGGCCACCGCGGCCTCGATGGTGCGCAGCGCCGTCTCCCAATCGCCGGTGGTGGCATGGTGCTCGAGCTGCGCCTGTGCCGTCCACGGCAGCGGCTGCGCCTTGTGCGCGGCGCTGGCGAAATGATGGGCGGCCTCGTCGTCGCCGCGCCGGCTCGCCTCGCCGTGCAGGCCGCGCAGGCCGAGCACCCGCGTGTCCTCGCGCTGCGCCAGCTGCTGGTACGCCTCGATGGCGCCGTGCGCGTCGCCGGTGAGCTGCGCCGTCTGCGCACGCAGCATGAGCGCCAGCGGATCGTTCTTGAGCTGGCGCGTGGCCTGGGCGCTGGCGCGCCCGGCCGCGCGGGCATCGCCGGCGTTCACCGCGACGAGCCCGCGCGACAGGGCGTCGTAGCCCTTCTCGCGGCGGCGGCGGCGCGACGCGTAGGCGACGAAGCTCGGCAGGCCGACGACGACGCGGACGACGATCCAGGCGACGATGGCCACGATGGCGATGGCGATCACCAGCAGCGCCGCCGACGTCTCGATCTGGTAGCCGAACCAGTTCATCGAGATGTGGCCGGGATGTTCGACGAGATAGACGCCGCCCCAGGCGATCAGCGCGAGCAGCACGAAGAAGATAATGAGACGGATCATCGAGAAACCTTGCAGGCGCCGGAGCGCGAGGGCGACGTTACGATTTCTTCGCGCCGAGCGCGTCGATCGCCGAATGCTGGAGGTCGCGGGCCGCCGCCGAAGCCTCGACGCTAGTCTTGGCCATCGCGCCCCAGCTGTCCGAGCGGGCCTTGGCGTCGGCGGGTAGGGTCTGCCAGGCGGCGTAGGCACCGGGCACGTCGTCGTGGGCGAGATCGGCCGCGATCAGGTCGACGCGCGAGGCGAGGTCGTTGCCGGTGGTGCCGTCGGCGCGGCGCACGCTCACCAGCCCGAACAGGCCGTGCTCCAGCCTCTGGCCGAAATTGGCGTTGGCCGGCGCCTTGCTGCCGGTCGCGATCACCGGATCGGCCAGCGGCTTCCATTGCGCCAGCAGCGCCTGGGCCGAGGGCACGCCGTGGGACGCGTTCTCGCGCAGCACCGCGATCCTGGCCGGATCGGCATTCAAGGCGGCAAGCGCGTCGACCTGCCGGGCGAACGGCTGGCCGGCATCGATCTGCTGGACGAGGCTGTCGGCCACCACGGCCAGGGCGGGACTGCCGAGCTTGCCCTCGAGCGCCTTCTGCTGGCTCTGCGCGGCCTGGGCATCGGTCACCGCGCCTTCGGCCTTCTTCAGCGCCCCCGCCACCGCGACGGTCAGGCCGGCGATCTTGTCGCCGAGCTGCTTCTGCTCGCCCCTGACCGCATCGAGGGCGGATTGCGCGCCGGCCGCCTGCTTCCGGGCGTCGGCGACGCCGGTCTGCAGCGTGGCGACCTTGTCGGCGGCGCCGTCCTGCTTGGCGTCCTGCGCCTGGAGCGCGCTGGTGCGGGCTTTGACCTCGTCGAGCGCCGCCTGCAGCGCGGCGACCTTGCCGGCAAGCCCGGCGTCGGACGGCGCCGTGGTCGTCGACTCCGAAGCAGCGGCCGTCTTCGCGTCCGGCACGCTGGGAGCGTCCGGCTTCGGCGGCTCGGCTGTGGCCGTCGCGGGAACCCGGTGTTCCAGCGCAGCCACGCGGCCCTGGACGTCGCTGAGGCCGGACTGCAGCTTGGCGACCTCGGCCTGCGCATCGGGCCGCTTGTCGAGCGCGTCGACGCGGGAGGAGAGCGCGGCGAGCTGCTGGGGCTCGCCCGCGGCGCCGCCGGCCTGCGAATAGACCAGCCAGGCGCTGCCGGCGCCGATCAGCGCGCCGATGACGAGGCCCGCGGCCACCGGAACCAGCGAGCGCCTGGGCTCTATCTCGGCGGCAGATGTCGGCGGAGCGGTGCGAGCCGCCTCGGACGAGGTGGCAGCGGGCGAATCCGACAAGCCACCGACGGGCGCCTCGGCTTCGTGACGATCGTGCTCGAGTGCTCCATGAGGCGTGTCATGCGACGGCTCGCCTTGGCCGGACGCATCGTGCGCGACGGGTTCGTGCAGGGTTGGGTCGTTTAGGGACGGTTCGTGCAGCGCAGGTTCGTGCAGCGTCGGGTCGTGCAGCGTCGGATCGGCGCCTCCCTCGGCGTCGGTCTCGTGCGCCGGCACGAAACGCTCGACGTCCTCGTCGCCGGCCGCATCGAGCGGACCGCGCCGGTCGCTCGCGGTCCATTCCGTCTGCGGCGACGCGTCGGTGTCGGGCTTGACGCTCCCCGATGCGGCGGAGTGCTCGACGGTCAAGGGTGTTGCCGGCTTTGCGCCCTTGTCGTCGTCCGCCATCTCTATCTCCCTCGCGCGTCGGTCGGTATCTAGTGCGTTTTCCGCCACGGCGATACCGCTCGACCGGTCACAACGCCCGGCGCTCGGCCGTCGTTCGCGATTGCGCCGACGCCGCTCGTGGGACAAGAAGGGCGGTGTTGTCACGAGTTTGCGACGTATGACCAGCACCCACGATCATCCAGAGCACGAGCACCTCCCGGCGGAGCTGGCCGCGGGGTATGCCGCCTTCGCCAAGGGCCGGTTGCACCAGGATCGGGACCGCTTCCGAACCCTCGCCCAGGAGGGCCAGGCCCCGGCCGCGCTTCTCATCGGCTGCTGCGACTCGCGCGTTTCGCCGGAAGTCATCTTCGATGTCGGGCCGGGCGAGATCTTCGTGGTCCGCAACATCGCCGCGCTGGTGCCGCCCTACGATCCCGACGCGGTGCAGGAGACCTCGGCGGCCATCGAATACGCCGTGCTGGCGCTGAAGGTGGCCCATATCGTCGTCATGGGTCATGCCCAGTGCGGCGGCATCCGCGCCTATGCCCAAGGTGAGCAGGACGCGTTCAGGCCGCTGTCGGAAGCCAATTTCATCGCCAAATGGAAGGCGCTGATCGCACCGGCCGCGGCGCAGGCCGGCCCGCCCTCCGCCGATTTCGACAGCTATTGCGAAGTGCTGGGCCACGCCTCCATCATCCAGGGGCTGGCGAACCTGCGCACCTATCCCTGGGTGCGCGAGCGCGAGGCCGCCGGCGAGCTGAGCTTGCACGGCGCCAGTTTCGGGATCGCCGACGGCGCGATGATGGTGCTCGACCAGGGCCGCGGCACCTTCGTGCCGGCGATCCCGGCCTAGCGGGCTACGCCACCGCCGGCAGCCATGGCAGCTTGATGCGGAAGAGCGCGCCGGCATCCTCACGGTCGGGCGCCAGCTCCACGGTGCCGCCGTGGGCGCGCACGAGGTCGGCGACGATGGCGAGGCCGAGCCCCGTGCCGCCGGGTCGCGACGAGTTCTGGAAGGCCGAGAACACCTTGCCGCGGATCATCGGCGGGACGCCCGGGCCGGTATCGGAGACCTCGATGGTGGTGATCGCGCCATCCTTCCAGGCGCGGACGTCGACGACCGGGAGCCGGCCCGGCGCGGCGCCGGCACGCTCGAGCGCCTCGACCCCGTTGCGCAGCAGGTTCATGAGGATGCGGAAGATCTGCTCGGCATCGGCGGTCAGCTCGAGGTCGGCGGGCACGGCGTTCTCGATGCGGACGTGCCCGTGCGCCACCGGGGCCACAGTTTCGGCCACCTCGGCCACCACGTCGCGCAGGTTGAGTCGGCGCGGGCGCGGGGGCTCGTCGGCGGCGCGGCCGTAGGTCAGTGTCGCCTGGCAGAAACGGATCGCGCGATCGAGCGTCGCCACCAGCTTCGGGGCGAGGCGCTGCACCAGCGGATCGGGCACGCCGGCGAGGCGATCCGACAGGATCTGCGCCGCCGACAGCATGTTGCGCATGTCGTGGTTGATCTTGGCCACCGCGAGCCCGAGGTCGGCGAGATGCTTCTTCTGGCCGAGCTCGAGCACCAGGGCCGCCTGCATCACCGCCAGCGCGCGCTCGGCCTGGCCGATCTCGTGAGCGCGGCCGGACGGCGAGATGATGCGGGTTCGATCACCCGGATCGACGCCGAAATCGACGATCGAGCCGGTGAGCTGCCGGACCGGCCGCAGGATCATGCGGTGCAGCGCGAGGGCGGCGAGGGCGGCGACGATCACCGACACGATGAGCGAATAGATCAGAATGCGGCGGGCGAAGCCGTGCATCGCCTCGGTGAGCGGCGCCTCGTCGATCGTCACCTCGAGCACGCTGCCGCCGACGGGCGCGGCGCTGAGCAGCGTCAGGGTGCGGCCGGGCGGAGCGGTCAACGCGTCGAAGGCGGCGCCGAGCAGGTTCGGCCAAGACGATTTGCGCAGATCGTAGGTCGCGTCGACCTTGCCGACGGCCCCGCGAGACGCCAGCACGCGCCGCGTCCCGTGGCGGTCGATGGCGATCTGCCGCGCCCCTGCGCTCTGCAGCAACTCCGCCGCGAGGGTCGGAGGGACGTCGCCGGCCGGCACCGCGTCGAGCGTCACCGCCGCGACGTAGGCGGCGCTGAGATGGTTGCGCAGCCAGTTGAACCGCATGTTCGAGACCGCCGGCACGAAGATCATCACCTGGGCGCCCAGGACGAAGCCGGCGATGAGGACGATCAACCGCCCGGCGAGGCCGATCCGCAGCCTTTGCCGTGACTCGGGCATCTCGCGCGTGATGGCAAAGGCGACGGCATCGGCGCGGCGCTCGAGCGCGCGTGCGACGATGCCACCACCCTGACCCATGCCGCCTGATCCGTGCATCGCAGTTCGTGTAGGCCGTCATTGCGCCAACGTTGCGGCGAGCTTCTCGCTCGCACCGAACCACGTCAACGGCCCTGAACGCCCAGCCCTACGCGGCCTTGGCAGGCGCTGTTCCGGTGTCGTCGTAGTCCGTCGCCGCACCTCGCTCGCGCCACACATTGAATTCCTTGCGGACGGCGCTCAAGCGCTTGTCGACCGCATCGACGCCCCACGCGCCGAGGGCGAGCTGGCGCGGCGGGTTCTCGGCCTGCGTGATCTCGATCATCAGCTCGCCGGCGCGGCGCGGGTCCCCGGCCTGCTTGCCGCTGCCGTCCGACGTGCCCTTGAGGCGGGCGCCGGCCGTTTCCGCATAATCGGCGATCGTGCTCGGCGTCTGCTTCAGCGAGCGGCCGGCCCAATCCGTCCGGAACGGCCCCGGCTCGACGCAGGTCACGTGCAGGCCGAGCGGCTCGACCTCCTTGGCGAGGGCGTCGGACCAGCCTTCCACGGCGTGCTTGGACGCGGCGTAATAGCCGGAGCCGGCGAAGCCGATGAGGCCCGCCACGGAGGTGATGTTGATCACGTGCCCGCTCTTCTGCCGGCGCATGACCGGCAGCACGGCGCGCGTCATCGCGAACAGGCCGAAGACGTTGGCATCGAACTGCGCGCGGATCTCCGCCTCGACTCCCTCCTCGACGGAGGCCTGGTAGCCGTAGCCGGCGTTGTTCACCAGGACGTCGATGCGGCCGAACTTGTCGAGGGCGGCCTTGGTCGCGGCGGCGACCTGTTCGGCCACGGTCACGTCGAGCGACACGGCGAGCGCGTCGGCCTCGTGGCCCTCGACGAGATCGGCGACGCGCGTCTCGTCGCGGGCCGTGACGACGGCCTTCCAACCACGTGCGAGGACGAGCTCGGCGAGCTCGCGGCCGAAACCTGTCGAGCAGCCGGTGATGAACCAGACGGGGGTCGCTGAAGCCATCGATGATCCTTTCGTGCGCGAGTGGGCGCCTTGACGCGCCGCGCGGTGGTACCCAAGCTAGGTACGGGGCCGAGCCGACATCGCGGCTCGCCTGGTCGTCCTAACCGCGCCGACCGGCATCGGTTCGCCGGCAAACGAACCGACCGCTCGCGGCTCGACCGGATTCGCGCCCTCTCTTGGAGACCGTCATGGCAGCAGCGTTTCCGCGCGTCGGCGTCCTCGGTGCCGGCATCGCCGGCCTCACCGCCGCCTACGCCTTCGCCGTCGCCGGCTTTCCCGTGACGCTGCACGAGCGCGCCGCCGCCGCCGGGCACGGCTGCTCGTTCTACGCCGGCGGTATGATCGCGCCGTGGTGCGAGGCGGAATCGTCCGAGCCCGAGCTCGTCGAACTCGGATTGTTCGCGCTGCGCTACTGGCGCGAGACCGTGCCGGTCGCGCAGACGCACGGCAGCCTGCTCGTCGCCCCCGCGCGCGACCTGCCCGAACTCGCCCGCTTCGCCCGCGCCACGCAGGAACACGAATGGCTCGACGCCGACGGCATCGCCGCGCTCGAACCCGACCTCGCCGGTCGCTTCGGCCGGGCGTTGTTCTTCCGCAAGGAGGCGCATCTCGATCCCCGGGTCGCCACGGCCGAGCTGGCCCGCCGCCTCGCGGCGATGCCGCACGTCGCCCTGCGGCACGGCATCGAGGCCGAGCCGGACGGCTGCGACTGGATCGTGGATTGCCGCGGCCATGCCGCAAGGGATCGGCTGCCCGACCTGCGCGGCGTCAAGGGCGAGATGCTGGTGCTCTCCACCCGCGACCTCGCCTTCTCGCGCCCGGTGCAGCTGCTGCACCCGCGCAACCCCGTCTACATCGTGCCGCGTGGCGACGGGCGCTTCATGATCGGCGCCACGACGCTGGAATGCGAGGAGCGGGGCCGGGTGCGGGCCCGCGCGCTGCTCGACCTCGTCGGCGCCGCCTTCACGATCCACCCGGCGTTCGGCGAGGCCGAGGTGGTGGAGATAGGATGCGACCTGCGGCCGGCTTTTCCCGACAACATGCCGGAGGTGCGCCGCGACGGCCGTCGTCTCCACATCAACGGGCTCTACCGCCACGGCTTCCTCGTGGCGCCGGCGCTCGCCGCGCGCGCGTTGGGCATCGTAAGGGAGGCAGCGGGGATCGCGGAGGACGAACGTGCAGATCAGCGTCAACGGCAAAGCGCGTGAGGTCGCCGCCGCCACGCTGGCGGCGCTGCTCGTCGAGCTCGACTACGGCGACACCGTCGTCGCCACGGCGCTGAACCAATCGTTCGTCCGCGCCGTCGACCGCGCCGGCACGACCTTGACGCCGGGAGACGCCGTCGAGATCGTGAGCCCGCGCCAGGGCGGCTAGGGCGATGCCCCGAAGCGACCCTGCTTCGGGAGCACGCTTCGATCGCGCCGATCGTGCGCGTAACCTTCGAGCGCTCAGCGCGCCGCCATCGTCCTGCCCAGGCCATCGAGCTCACCACGCAACGCGAACAGCCGCGCGGCGGTGTTGGCGCGGACGCGGGCGGCGCTCTCGGGATATTCCGCCAGGATGCGGCGGTAGAGCGCGCGCGGCACCTTGAGCACGCTGGCCGGGTCGCGCGCGATCGCGGTGGCCGGCCGCAGCGTCTCGGCGACCAGCGCCAGTTCGCCGAGCAGCGCGGGAGGCCGCACGAGCGTCTCGGCGCCGCCCGACGCGAGCCCGATCAGGCCCGAGAGCACGACGAAGCCGCCGTCCGACGCGTCGCCCCGACGAAACAGCACGTCGCCGGTTCGCAGGATGCGCGTTTCGGCCGAGAAGGCGATCAGCCGCACCGCTTCGGGATCGAGGTCGCGGAAGGGCGCCAGGCTCATCAGGTTGCGGACGTCGTCCTGAAGCGCCATCAGGGCACCAGCTTGTAGCCGCCGGCGTCGGTCACCAGCATCGCGGCGCGCGCCGGATCGGTCTCGATCTTCTGGCGAAGCCGATAGATGTGCGTCTCCAGCGTGTGGGTGGTGACGGCGGCGTTGTAGCCCCACACCTCCTTGAGCAGGACCTCGCGCGCCACGGTCTGCTGGCCGGCGCGATAGAGGTAGCGCAGGATCGCCGTCTCCTTCTCCGTCAGCCGGAGCTTCGTCCCGTCGGCGGCGACGAGCTGCTTGGCGCCGGGCTGGAACGTGTAGGGGCCGATGCGGAACGAGGCGTCGTCGCTGGTCTCGTGCTGGCGCAGATGGGCGCGCATCCGGGCGATCAGCACGGCGAAACGGAAAGGCTTGGTGACGTAGTCGTTGGCGCCGGATTCGAGGCCCATCACCTGGTCGGCCTCGCCGTCGTGACCGGTCAGCATGATGATCGGGCTCTTGAAACCGCCGCCGCGCAGCGCCTTGACCGCGTCGCGACCGTCCATGTCCGGCAAGCCGACGTCCATCAGCACGAGGTCCGGCCGTTCCTCCAGGGCGCGGGCGATCGCGCCTTTGGCGTCCCGCTCCTGCACGGGGTCGAACTCGTCGTCGAGCGCGAGCTGCTCGGCCAGCGCGGCGCGCAAGTCGTCGTCGTCGTCGGCGATCAGGATCCTGCGGACCTGCATGGGGGACCTCTGCTGCCCGGGCTTCTTCCCGCCTGGACCGGACTTGCACGGTGCGGAATAAGCGAAGCGGACGCAAGGGTGCTGGCCGTGGGAGAAGGGAACGCATGAGGGCCAAGGCGGCGCCTCGCGCAATCGTGAGCTTGGCCGTACGTGCCGCCGCCCGCCTGCCGGGCGACGCCGGCCCGCGCGGCTGGCTGGTCGCCGGCTCCGGTCCGGCCCGGCCCTGCGC
>CAXTVT010000105.1:0-9736 GCA_964247745.1 uncultured Beijerinckiaceae bacterium | reverse complement strand
GGCGAGCCGCACCAGGGCGAGCGCATGTGGCGCAACCTGCTGAAGTCCGACGCCAACGTCGACCTCGTGCACTTCACCATCCTGCGCCCGCCCGAGAAGCAGGATGGCACGCCGATCAACGAGCTCTCCCTGATCGCCTTCCCGACGGCCGACCTGTTCGGCCGCAAGATCAAGGATTTCGACCTCATCATCTTCGACCGTTACTCGAACCAGAGCGTGTTGCCGCCGGTCTATCTCGACAACATCGTGCGCTACGTCCGCGACGGCGGCGCGTTGATGTTGGCGGCGGGGCCGGATTTCGCCAAGAGCGAGGGCATCTTCTTCTCGCCGATCGGGCGCATCGCGCCGGCGCGGCCCGACGGCACGTTGATCGAGCGCGGGTTCCGCGCCGGCGTCACGCAGGACGGACGCAAGCACCCCGTGACGCGTGGACTGATCGGCTCCAAGTCGGGCGCGCCAGCCGACGGTCAGCCGGCGTGGGCTCCCTGGTTCCGCCAGATCTCGGCCGACGTCACGCGCGGCACGGCGGTCATGGACGGTGCCGAGGGCAAGCCGGTGCTCGTGCTCTCGCGCGAAGGCAAGGGCCGGGTCGCCGAGCTGCTGTCGGACCAGATGTGGCTGTGGGCGCGGGGCTACGACGGCGGCGGCCCCTACCTCGACCTGTCGCGCCGCTTGGCCCATTGGCTGATGAAAGAGCCCGATCTCGAAGAGGAGGCGCTGCGCGCCAGCGCCGACGGCAAGCACTTCACCGTGACCCGCCAGAGCCTCAAGGATGCGGTGCCGCCTGCCGTCGTCACGCTGCCGTCCGGCAAGACCGAGCGGTTGACGCTCGCCGCGGGCGAGCCGGGCCTGTGGTCGGGGACGATCGACGTGAAGGAGCTCGGCCTCTACAAGGTCAGCGATGGCGACCTCTCGATCCTCGCCAGCGTCGGGCCGGAAAATCCGCGCGAGTTCCAGGAGGTGGTCTCCACCCCGGACAAGCTGCGCCCGCTCGCCGAAGCGACCGGCGGCTCGGTCCGCCGCATCGCAGAAGGCACGGCGGGTGCCGTCACCCTGCCCCGCGTCCTGGAGATGCGCGACAGCCCGATTTACGGCGGCTCGGATTACGTCGCGATCCGTCGCACCGGTGCCAGCGAGGTCAAGGGCATCGGACTGGCGCCGCTGGCGATCGGGTTCGTCGGGCTGGTGTTCCTGCTCGGCGGGCTGCTCGCCGCCTGGCTTACCGAGGGGCGTACTTGGGCGTGACGCGTCGAACGGCGCGTCCCGATCGCACGCCCGACGCTGGATCGTAGGGCTTCCGCGCACGGGGGCGGAGAGGCTCAGGGCAGATCGGTGTAGGCCCCGGGGGCGAAGACCGTGTCGCTCGAGAAGGGCACCGTGACACCGGCGCGGCGCAGCGCCACCGCAGCCAAGCTGTTCGAGTTCTGGCTCACGGGGGAATAGGTGAGCTGCATCCGATCCGTGCGGGCGTAGGTGCCGAGGATCGAGTGCCAGCGCGCCGCGAGATCGCGACCCCGCAGCACGACGGCATGGGGGTAGGCCCGACCCTGCGAATCCTTCGAGTAGACATCGGCGGCGCTGCCGAGGACGAAGGGCGTATCGTTGCGAGGGTCGGACTTGAGCGTGCCGAAGGCGGACGGCGCCTCGCTGAACGAGGCGAGCACCGCCGTGAAGGCATCGCCCGGGGTCTGCGAGGCCGCGAGATCCGACGGCCCCGAGCTGGCGCCGTGACTGATGCCGGCGGCATCGGTGTAGACGATGGCCATGTGAAACGCCTTGGCGAGGCCGAAATAGCGGGCGACCTCGGTCGAATCGAGCGGCGAGTAGTAGATGGCGAGGCTCTCGTCGCCGGAAGGATCGTCGGTCGCCGCCGGCAGCGTGATGGCAGGCGGCGCAATGCGGTCGCCATGCATCTGCGCCGCGGTGGTGAAGGTCATGGCGCCGAGGAGCGCGAGGGCGGAGATCTTGAGCATGACGCCGGCTTGGAAAGATATGATCGTCCACAATTAATCTGCGCCCAAGCAATGAGCAGGCGCTTGCCTGCATAGCGGTCACGCGATGCACGAATACGCCGCATCGTCCGCCTCGTTCGGCAGCAGCTGCATGCATCAACGGCAAACGACGGTGTCCGCCGTCGCGATCATGCTTTGCCGTAGGCCTCGCGTTGCGGCAAAGCGTCGGGCGGCTTAGCGGAGATGACACATGACGCCGGTCGCGCTGTTCGAGATCGTGCTCGCGCTCCTCGCGGGCGCACTGGCGCTGTCCTGTCTCGCCGGACGGATTGCGTTCCCGTCGGCCGCGGCGCTGGTGATCGGCGGCATGATCCTGGCCGTCACGCCCGGCATTCCCGCCTTCGACCTCGATCCCGACCTGATCCTCGTGCTGTTCCTGCCGCCGCTCCTGATGTCGTCCGCCTACAACACGGCCTGGCGCGACTTCCGGGCCGAGATGATTCCGATCCTGATGCTGGCGGTCGGCGCGGTGGCCTTCACCACCTTCTGCGTCGGCGTGGCCGTGCACCTCGTGGCCCCGTCCGTGCCGCTCGCCGTCGGCTTCACCCTGGGGGCGATCGTGTCGCCGCCGGACGCCGTCGCCGCCAAGGCGATCCTGCAGCGCCTGCCGCTGCCGCGCCGCATGATGACGATCCTCGAGGGCGAAAGCCTCGTCAACGACGCGAGCGGTCTCGTGCTCTATCGCTTCGCGGTCGCCGCCGCGATGACCGGCCTGTTCAGCGCACCCCATGCCATCGGCCGCTTCGCCTGGCTCGCCGTCGGCGGCATCGCGGTCGGCCTGGGCTGCGGCTATGGCGCCGTCGAGCTGCTGCGGCGCATCCGCCAGACCGATTTGGCGGTGACGCTCACCCTGCTGTTCTCCTGGGCCGTCTACATCCTAGCCGAAGCCATTGGCGCATCGGGAGTTCTCGCCGTCGTGGCGACCGGCATCCTTTTCGGGATCATGCAGCACGAGGCGCTCGATGCGGGGACGCGACGCCAGGCCGGCGCCGTGTGGGAGATCGTCGTCTACGTGCTCGAAGCCTTCGTCTTCGTGCTGATCGGTCTCGCCCTGCGCGGCGTGCTCGCGCGCCACGACGGCGGCGTCGTCATGAAGGCCGTGCCGATCACCCTGATGACGATCCTCGTCGTCGTGATCGCGCGCCTCGCCTGGGTGCTGATGATGGTGGCCCTGCCGCGCCTGCTGCCTCGAGCGTTCGGCGGCCGCGCGGAGAGCTCGCTGCTGCCGCCGCTCGTGGTCGGATGGGCGGGCATGCGCGGCGTCGTCACGCTCGCGGTGGCCCTCGCGTTGCCGCAGGAGTTTCCCGACCGCGACATCCTGCTGCTCGCCGCCTTCGCCGTCATCCTCTTCACCGTGCTGGTGCAGGGCACGACGCTGGCGCCGCTGATCCGGCTGCTGCGCATGGAACGCTTCGAGGAGGCCATGCGCGAGCCGCTCGACGAGGCGCAGGCGCGCGTCGCGGTCAACATGGCCTCGCTCGCGGCCGTCGAGGCGCTCGTCGCTGCCGGCGCCGAACACCCGCAGCTGCTCGGCGAATATCGGATGCGGCTGCGCGCCACGGAGCGGTTCCGCGACGATCCGGAGCGGATCGCCCAACGCCGCACGGAGCATTTCACCGCCGCCTTGACCGCGACCAACGCGGCGCGCGGCGAGCTGCTGCGCCTTCACCGCGACAAGCAGATCGGCGACGGTGTCTTGATCATGCTCGAGCGCGAGTTCGATCTCGAGGAGCTGCGCCTCCGCCAGCTCGGCCGGCTGGCCGCGGCGACACCGCTCCCGAGACAACGGCGGGAAAAGGCTCCAGTCCCCGAGGAGGTCGGCGTCGAAACCGCATCGAGCTGAAGATGCTGGCGGGCGACACGATCGCTCCATGCGGATCATCGGCAGGGTCGTCGGTCCGTGAGGACATCAAACGCGCCGTCAGCATGTCTTAAAACGCGAAGCCAACGCAAATACGGACAAATTACCTTAAAAAAGCTTGCCGTCGGCTATTTATAGGTATTTATACGTCTTCGTCGGTTTATGTCGTCGGCCGTCAACGAAGCTCAACTCCGCCATCCGGCGCGCACGCGCAGGGTGAAGAGACGAGTGATACTGCCGGTCGCACCGTCCGCAGCGCGGGGGTGCCCGGTTGCAGAAGCCCGCTGTTTGACATCGTGAAACAGACCTTGCCGGCATCGCCACGATGCCGAACGGGGTCTTGCGCGTCCAAGGCGGCTTGCGGAACGCCGCGTCAGGCTTGCTCAAGCTCGATCAACGTGCCGGCGAAATCCTTTGGGTGGAGAAAGAGCACCGGCTTGCCGTGCGCGCCGATCTTCGGCTCGCCGTCTCCCAGCACGCGAGCACCGCGTGCCAGCAGATGGTCGCGGGCACCCTGGATGTCCTCGACTTCGTAGCAGACGTGATGCATGCCGCCGCCGGTTTTGGCGAGGAAGGCGGCAATCGGCGAGCCCTCGCCGAGCGGCGCGAGCAGTTCGATCTTGGTGTTGGGCAGTTCGACGAACACCACGCGGACGCCGTGCGTCGGCAGATCCTGCGGCTCGCTCACGCCGGCGCCTAGGATGTCGCGGTAACGCGCCGCCTCCGTCGGGAGGTCGGTGACGGCGATCGCGAGATGGTTGAGACGGCCGATCACGCCGAGACGCCCGCTTCGGGACCGTGGGGCAGGTCTCCAAAATGTAACGCAACGGCGGCCGTGCTTCGCGTCTTCCTCGCAAGACCCGACCCCGCGATTGAACACCAAAACGAGCCGTCGGGCGACCATGGAGGATAATTCATGCCCATCAGCGCCTTCCGTTCGTCTTCGATCGCCTTAGCCGCTCTTTTGCTCGCCGGTGCGTCCGCGATGGCAGCCGAGAATGCCGGGCCCGAGCCCTACAAAGCGGCCGATCCCCATTATGCGCAATCTATGCAGCAGGAGCCTCTGGTGTCCGCGACCAAGACGAAGGATACCGCCTCCCTGGGCAACGCCGACAATATCACGGGACCCGCGGCCGGCCCCGAGCCCTACAGCGCCCCGACCCCGCAATACACGCCGATGACGAGCGAACCCAAGTTCGAGAAGACGACGACGCCTCCTCCCAAACTCTGAGAGCGCTTACACCTCCACGACGAGGACGTGGACGTTGGGGCGCTTGCCCCAGGCCTGGTTGACGGCGCTGCGCACCGCGCGCTCGATCGCCGTCGAGACGGTGTCGGCGTCACGCCGACGCTGGCGCGGCAGATTGTCGAAGGTCTCGAACATGGCCGCGTCGACCAGCGCGTCCATCGCCTCGCCCGACCGCGTCTTGGAGGGAAGTCCGTTGGTGACGACGTCCGGCGTGCCGGCCATGTCGCCCTTCGAGGTGACCGCGAGCGCGATCGTCACGACGCCACCGAAGGCGAGGCTTTGGCGCTCGCGCACGGATTCGTCGTCGGCCTTGACCAGGATATTGCCGTCCTTGAACATCTTGCCGTGCGCCACCTGGCCGACGATGCCCGGCTCGCCCGGCGACAGCAGGATCACGTCGCCGTTGCGCGCCTTGATCACGTGCGGCACTTGACGCTCGCGGGCGAACGCGTAGTGCTCGGCTAGGTGCACCTCCTCGCCGTGGGCGGGGATGGCGATCGTCGGACGCAGCCAGTCGTACATCTGCGAGACCTCGCCGCGGCGGGGGTGCCCCGAGGCGTGGATCAGCGCGTTGCGATCGGTGACGACCTCGATGCCCATGCGCACCAGGTTGTTGATGATGCGGTTCACCTCGCGCTCGTTGCCGGGGATGGTGCGGGACGAGAAGATCACCATGTCGCCCGCGGCCAGGCCGACCGCGGGATGTTCGTCCTCCGAGATGCGGGCGATCGCCGCCCGCGGCTCACCCTGGCTGCCCGTGGCGAGCACCACGCATTTCTCTCGCGGCACGTGGGAGAAGGCATCGGTCGAGAGGAACGGCGGCAGCCCCTCGAGGTAGCCGCAATCCCGGCCGACCGAGGACACGCGATCCATCGAGCGGCCGACCAGCACGACCTGGCGCCCGGCGGCATGGGCCGCCTCGGCCACGGCGCGCATGCGGGCCAGGTTCGAGGCGAAGGTGGTGACCAGCACCCTGCCCTGCGCCTTGGCGATGATCTCGGTCAGCGCCACGGCGACCTCGGCCTCGGACGGGCTGACGCCTTCGCGCAGGATGTTGGTGGAATCGCAGACCAGCGCCAGCACGCCCTCCTCGCCGATCGCGGCGAGGCGCGTCGCATCGGTGGTATGGCCGATGCCGGGCGAGGCATCGATCTTCCAATCGCCGGAATGGACCACGACACCGACCGGCGTGCGGATCGCCAGCGCGCAGCTCTCGGGGATCGAATGCGCGACCGGCACGAACTCGACCGAGAACGGCGCGAGGTCGACGGTGGAGCCCTGCGCCACGACGTGCACCGGCAGTTCGGGCGCGCCGCGTTCCGCGAGGCGCTTGCTCTCGAGCATGCCGGCGGCAAAGCGCGTGGCGTAGAGCGGCGCGCGCAGCTTGGACCAGAGCGTTCCTACCGCGCCGATATGGTCCTCGTGGGCATGGGTGATGCAGATGCCGACGAGATCGCCGCGCATCTTCTCGATGAAGCTCGTATCGGGCACGACCACTTCGATGCCGGCGGTCTCCGGGCCGGCGAAGGCGATCCCGCAATCGACCATGAGCCATTTCTTGGCCCGCTTCGGCCCGAAGCCGTAGAGCGCCATGTTCATGCCGATCTCGCCCAGCCCTCCGAGCGGGACGAAGACGAGCTCGTCTGTGTTGTCGTTCATGTGTGTCGGGCCTTTCCTGATGTCTCGTTGCGGCGCCGCGCGCCCGTGTCGTCAATCGGTGAATGCCGCCGCGAGGGCGGGGAAGAAGACGTCGCCGGCCTCGACCGCATGCAACCCGTCCGCGGTATCGAGCAGAAGCCGCCCGGTCGCGTCGAGGTCGCGGAAGATGCCGTCGAGACGGAGACGCGGCGTTGCCACCACGATGCGCTCGCCAAGCCCCGCCGCTGCCGCGAGCCAAGCCGTGCGCACCGCGGCGAATCCCGCACCGCGGTCCCATTTTCTCAATTGTATGTCAAAACCTCGGGCGAAGTCCGCAAGGATCGAGTCGGGTTCGACGCTCGAGGCACCTGCGGCCAGGAGGTCGGTCGCGGGGTAGGCGAGGTGGTCGGGATGCGAGCGGCAATTCACGCCGATGCCGATCACGCAGCCGAACCCGCCGTCCGGCAACATCGAGCTTTCGAGAAGCATCCCGGCGAGCTTGAGGCCGCCGTGCAGGACGTCGTTGGGCCATTTCAGCACGAGCCGCCGCTCGTCACGGCAACGGGCACGAAGCGCCTGCACCAGCGCCACACCGGCGACGAAACCGAGCTGAGGTGCCAGCGACGGGGGCGCCGGGTCGCACAGCGCGAGACTCATGTAGAGGTTGCCCGGCGGCGAGGACCACGTCCGGCCGTGCCGACCGCGGCCGCCGTTCTGCGAACGCGCCGTGACGACGAAGCCGCCGGGCTCGCCCGCGCGCAGCCGGGCCATCGCTTCGTCGTTGGTCGACACGACCGAGTCGAGCGCAACGCGCCGGAAGGGCTCCGTCATTTCGAAGGCGACGGCGCTGCAACGCGCCGCTTTAGACGGAAAGAAAGCAGCGTCAAAACAGAGACTTCGCCGCCGCCGTCGCAGCGCCGATGAAGACGGGCGGATAGACGAAGAAGAGCAGAACGAGAAGGCCCGTGATCGCCAGCACGCCCTGCAGCATCGGGGATTGTCGGTCGAACGGCACGGCCGCTTCGTCGAAATACATGAACTTGATGATGCGCAGATAGTAGAACGCCGCGACCACGCTGAGCAGCACGCCGACCACGGCGAGGCCGAAGAGATGGGCGTGGATCGCCGCGTTGAACACGTAGAACTTGGCGAAGAAGCCGGCGAGCGGCGGAATGCCGGCCAGCGAGAACATCATCATGGCGAGGAAGAAGGCCATGCCCGGATGCGTCTTCGACAGGCCCATCAAGTCGGCGACGTTGGTCAGCTGGCGGCCGTTGATCTTCATCGAGAGGATGGCGGCGAAGGTGCCGAGCGTCATGACGAGGTAGATCGCCATGTAGATCACGACACCCTGGACGCCCTCGGGCGTGCCGGCGGCGAGCCCGACCAGCGCGAAGCCCATGTTGCCGATCGCCGAATAGGCCATCATCCGCTTGATGTCGGTCTGGCCGATCGCGGCGAAGGAGCCCAGCGCCATCGACAGGATCGAGATGGCGACGACGAGCTGCTGCCATTGCACCGTGATGCCGGGAAAGGCGGTGATGATCACTCGCGTGGTAATCGCGACGGCCGCCATCTTCGGGGCGGTCGCGAAGAACGCCGTCACCGGGGTCGGCGCGCCCTGGTAGACGTCGGGTGTCCACATGTGGAAGGGCGCCACCGACATCTTGAAGGCGAGGCCGGCCATCAGAAAGACCAGCCCGAACTCGACGCCGAGACTGGCCTTGCCGCCGATCGCCGTGGCAATTCCCGCGAACTCGACCGTGCCGGCGAAGCCGTAGAGCAGCGACGCCCCGTAGAGGAGCATCCCCGAGGAGAGCGCGCCGAGGACGAAATACTTGAGCCCCGCCTCGGAGGCGCGGCGGTTGTCGCGGTGGAAGGCGGCGAGGACGTAGAGCGCCAGGCTCATCAGCTCCAGACCGAGATAGAGCGTGATCAGGCCGGTCGCCGAGATCAGGATCAGCGCGCCGAGCGTCGAGAGGATGACGAGGATCGGATATTCGAACTTGTCGATCTTCTCTCGCGCCAGGAAGCGCTGACCCATCAGCAGCGTCACCAGCGAGCCGCCGAGCGTCAGCACCTTCATGAAGCGACCGAAAGCGTCGTCGACGAACATGCCGTCGTAGACCAGGGCATGGGTCTTGCCGTCGAGGAGGATCACGACGATGGCGAGGCCGAGCACGCCGACGGCGATCTCGGTGACGGGTCCGTCGGATTCCTTGCCGCGGATCGCACCGAACAGCAGCAGGAACAGCGCGCCCGCGGCCAGGATCAGCTCGGGCAGGCTGTGGGCGAGGTTGAGCGACATGGGACTGTAGGGCGTCATCGGGCATCACCGGCGAGGGCCAAGGCGGCGAGCGATCGGGCGCGATCCGCCGATTTTGTCGAGGCGGCGAGATCGGCCTCGTGCGTCTTCACCATGGCGGCGACCGTCGGGCCCGAGGCATCGAGGATCGGCGAGGGATGGAAGCCGTAGAAGATCGTCAGCACCACCAGCGTGGCGAGCATGGCGCCCTCGCGCGGGTTGAGGTCGAGGATCGACTTGAGGTTGTCCTTCGTCATGACGCCGAACACGACGCGGCGGTAGAGGTAGAGCGCGTAGGCGGCCGACAGGATCACGCCGGTGCAGGCGAACAGCGCCACCCAGCTGTTGACCTCGAAGGTGCCGATCATCGTCAGAAATTCGCCGACGAAACCGGACGTGCCCGGCAGCCCGACGTTGGCCATGGTGAAGATGAGGAAGGCGGTGGCGTAGCGCGGCATGCGGGCGACGAGGCCGCCGTAGGCCGCGATCTCGCGCGTGTGCATGCGGTCGTAGACGACGCCGACGCAGAGGAACAAGGCCCCAGAGACGATGCCGTGCGACACCATCTGGAAGATCGCGCCCTGGATGCCCTGCTCGGTAAAGGCGAACAGCCCCATCGTCACGAAGCCCATGTGGGCGACGGACGAATAGGCGATCAGCTTCTTCATGTC
>CAXTVT010000104.1:0-9748 GCA_964247745.1 uncultured Beijerinckiaceae bacterium | reverse complement strand
AAGACGTGGGCGCCGGCGGTCAGGTGGGGGGTGCCGTCGCAGGGCGCGGCGCCGACCGGCGAGGCGAGGAGCAAGGCGAAAGCCGCGGAGGCGGCGACGATGTGGACGAGGCGCCGCATGGAGGCTTCCCGAGGACATGAATGGAGCGTGCCCCTGGCTTCCTTGCAAGCGAATGAACGATGCCGCCACTACTTTCCACGCGACAGGCCTTCCGGCGACCGTGGATCGCGTATGTGGACACACTCCCCGCGATCGAACCCGGCAGGCCGAACCCGGGATCGCTCATCGAGGAATGCGCCAGGCGTCGTCGAGAGCGTGCTCACTGCGCGATCCTCCCCGCATTCCGCAACGGCCCGTTAAGCCCCGGCGTGCCACGCTCGACGCGACGCCTGCGGCGGGACCCGTCGCGGGCCGGAGACGCCGCCCATATGCTCACCAAGCTCGTCGATACGATCCGCTCGCTGCCCGACACGCTGGGCCGCGCCGACGTGCGATCCTACATGCCCGAGCTCGATGGCCTGCGCTGCCTCGCCATCGTCTTCGTGCTGGTGTGGCACGCCGCGCTGCGCGCCTCGCGCTATCTCGACCATGTCGCCGCCCCCGGCGCCCACGCCGCCACCTGGTATTCGTACTTCCCGCACGGCGAGGTCGGCGTCATCCTGTTCTTCTTCATCTCCGGCTTCGTGGTGTCGCAGCCGTTCCTGCTGCGCCCGCGCGGCGCGTGGAACGTGGGCGGGTTCTACCGGCGCCGCGTCCTGCGCATCTATCCGCCCTACCTGATCGCCATCACCCTGTGCTTCGTGGTGCTGGGGATCGCCGGCCACGTGCCGACCGACGCCAACGCCTTCGAGCGCTCCAGCGTGCCGCTGTCGCAGAGCTTCCTCGCCAGCCTGTTCTATCTCCACGGCGTGATCTTCGATGCGCCGTCGCGCCTCAATCCGCCGATGTGGTCGCTCGAGATCGAGGTGGCCTTCTACGCCGTGCTGCCGCCGCTGATGATGCTCTACGCGCGCGCCGGGTCGCGGCGGATGCGGATGATGGCGCTCGCCATCTTCATCGGGGTCGCCGTCGTCGCGTCCAGCCTGCTGATTGCCTCGCTCGACACCGATTTGCGGCTGCGCTGGGGGCTGTTCTACCATGCCTACCTGTTCGGGCTCGGTGTGCTCGGCGCCGACCTCGTCGGCGATCCCGCGGAGCTCGGCGCGCGCAAGGGCACGGGCGGCGACGTCGTCTTCGCCGCCGGGTTCCTGGTGCTCGCCGGCATCGGACTGGCGATGACCCGCTACGACGCGCGGATGCCGAACAGCCTGTACGCCTTCGCGATCCAGGCGCTGACGATCCTGTCGCTCGCGCTGGTGTTCTACGGTGCGTTCCACGGGCGCCGCGCGTCGGCGCTGCTGAGCCGGCGCTGGATCCGGCTCGTCGGCACGATGTGCTACTCGATCTACCTCACCCACATCATCGTGATGACGGCGGTCGGCGAGGCGCTCGGGCGCGTGCTGCACCTGCACCAGACCTGGGCGGCCTATGGCGTGTTCCTCGGCGTGCTGGTGCCGGCCTCGCTCGTCGCCGGCCTCGTCTTCTACGTGGTCGTGGAGCGACCCTTCGCGCGGCGCCTCGCCCGGCCGAAGGTCGCGCGCCAGCGGGGGCTGGTCGGCGCGCCGCTGAGGGGCTGAGGCGCGCTCAGGCGTCCGCCGTCTGCCGCGCGCGCTCCTCGATCTGCTTGATCACCCGATTGCTCGCGTCCAGCACCGCCACTTTCGCCGTCACGGGCGCCTCGACCAGCTCGAACCCCATGACGATCACCTGCTCGCCCTCGCCGATGAGGTGGGCGGCGGCGCCGTTCATGCAGATCGCGCGCGAGCCGCGCACGCCGGCGATCGTGTAGGTCTCGAGCCGCGCGCCCGACGTGTTGGAGACGACCAGCACCTTCTCGCCCGGCCACAGGCCGACGGCGTCGAGCAGGTCGGCGTCGATGGTGATCGAGCCGACATAGGCGAGGTTCGCCTCCGTCACGACCGCGTTGTGGAGCTTGGATCGCATGACCCAGCGCATGGGGCTTGTCCTCGCCGCGGGCACGCGCCCGCCGAAGCGCCGATATAAAGGCCGTGGGCCTCCTCTGGAAGAGCGCCGCGTTGCCCGTGCCGAAACGGGCCGCCGCCGGGCGTGTCGAACTATCGTAGGGGTTGCGCGATGCCGAAGATATTCAATTATTGATTGAGAAACGGCCGCCTGCACGCCGTTGCGATCGGACGACGCCCATGCCAGCCATAAGGACGGATATCGCGGCTCTCGGTCCCGTTTGGAATCCGACGATGGAATGGTACGCCCGTGCGGTGGGCGCCTTGTCCCTTCTTCCGCTCACGGCCCGGACAAGCTGGCGCTATCTCGGCGCCATCCACGGCATCCAGGCCGGCCAGGCCGGCCCTCCGACGCCCGAACATTCGCGGATGTGGAACCAGTGCCAGCACGGCGGGTGGTACTTCCTCCCCTGGCACCGTACGTCGCCGCCTTCGAGGCGGTGCTCGCCAAGACGATCGTCGATCTCGCCGGCCCGGTGGAGTGGGCGCTGCCCTACTGGAACTACCTCGACGCGACCAATCCGGCGTCGCGCGACATCCCCCGAGCCTTCACCGATCCGACGCTGCCGGACGGCACGCCCAATCCGCTGGCCCAGGCCCCCCGCCACGGCGTCTCACGGCTGGGGCCGACGCCCTGGCTGCCGACAGACATCACCCTCGCCGCCATGAACGAGCGGACTACACGTCCGCCGCCGGCACCACCGGGTTCGGTGGCGGCACGACGGCCTTCCTGCATTTCGGCAATCTGACGGGAACGGTCGAGGCCAACCCGCACAACCTCGTCCACGTCATGGTCGGCGGGGTCGGGCCCAACGCCGGCTACATGAGCGATCCGGACCTCGCCGCGCTCGATCCGATCTTCTGGGTCCATCATTGCAACATCGATCGTCTCTGGGCCGCCTGGCTGACGGTGCCGACGAACCGCATGGAGAACGGTCCGACCTGGCGGGCCGGTCCATCGCCGCGCCAATTCGCGATGCCGGACAAGGATGGATCGAACCTCGTCGTCTTCACGCCGGCGCAGACCATCCCCGGCGGCTCGCTGGCTCCGGTCTACGACGATTTGACGAAAGGCACCGGTGTGCCGACAGTGGTCGCGTCCGTATCGACGAGGACCGCCATGCCTGCCGGTGTCCAGCCCGCGCCCGCTCCCGCGATCCTGTTCGGCTCCAACACCGAGGTCGTCGAGGTCGGCGCGTCGCCGGCGACGACGACCGTGCACTTGGCGACGCGGCGCGCGCAGGCTGTCGCCGCCGCGGGAGTCGTGAGGGAGCGCGTCTTCCTCAATCTCGAAAACGCACGCGGCGCCGCCCCGAGCGGAGTGCTGAGCGTGTCCGTCACCGCGCCGTCGCGCGGCACGGTCCCGTCCAGTGCGCCGGCCGTGGAGGACACGATCGCCCTGTTCGGCCTCGCCAAGGCGTCGGCGTCCGACGCCGGGCACGGCGGCAACGGCTTGAGCTTCGCCATCGACATCACCGGTCTGGCGAACACGGTCGCGGCGGACGATCTCGATCGTCTCGAGGTCCAGATCCGGCAGCCCGGAGAAGCCGGCGACAGCCCCATCACGGTCGATCGCGTGAGCGTGTTCCGGCAGCCGGTCCGCTAGGCGTGGCGCGGACACGCGAGTTCTTCGACCCGCACGAGACCTTTCCGATCGCCCTGCCTTGGCTCCTGGCGATCACGGCGACGGGCTTCGCGGCTACGGCGTTGTTGCCGCGGGTGAGCCGTCTGCCGACGATCTGCAGCGCCGGCGGCGGCGGAGGCGACCGGCTGCTCCTCTCCGCTCAGTCGGCACCGTTGCTGGCGGTCGAGTGGGTCTTGATGCTGCTGGCCATGATGCCGCCGCTGCTCGTCGTGCCGATCGCCCACGTCTGGCGATCCAGCGTGGCCTGGCGCCGCGCGCGCGCGCTCGGGCTCTTCGTGCTCGGCTACACCGCGGTCTGGACGGCCGCGGGTGCGGTGCTCGTTCCCGTCGCCGTCGCCCTACGGGCGGCGCTGCCCGGCGCCGCGGCGCTTCTCGCGCTTGGTCTCGCGCTCGCGTGGAGCGCCGCCCCGATGTCGCGGGTCGCGCTGAACAGGTGTCACCGCCTGCGCCGCATCGGGGCGCTCGGCCGGTCGGCGGATCGCGATTGCCTCGCGGGCGGGGTGTCGACCGGGCTCGATTGCGCGGCGGCGTGCTGGCCCTGGATGCTCGTGCCGCTCGAATGCGGAGCCGCCGCCCTTCCCACGATGGCGCTCGTCGCCGCACTGCTGTTCGTCGAGCGTGCCCTGCCGTCGGCGCCCGCGGCATGGCGCTGGCCCCTGGCGTTCAGCCTGAAGCTGCCGCGCCTCCGCTCAGAAGGTGGTCGGCTTCGCGTAGCTCCCCTCGTCGATGACGCTCCAGCCGTCGACACGTTCGTTCACGAGATCCTTCAGCGCCTTGCGCTCCCGCGGGCCCGACACCGGCACCGATGCGACGACCGTGGAACGGCCGCTGGGGACGAGTTGGACGTCGTCGAAGCCGGGCAGCGCGCCGAGCTTGCGCTTCAAGCCGTCGAGATCGGGCGCGACCGCTCCCCTGCGGTAGGCTTCCAGCAAGAGAAGCTTCGCCTTCGGATCCTGATCGGCCATCGAGGAGACCTCTGCATCGCGAAGATCGGTCACTTGGGGGCCGGTCAGGCCGGACGTCCATAGCCCTCCTGCGAGACCTGGGGAAGTCCGAGCATCTTCGCCCGACCGACCAGGATCTGAAGCATGGTCGCGCGAAACGCGGCGGCATAAAAGCGAGTTGGCTTTTGTGATGAGAGCCGGCGGAAAAGCGGCGCAAGCGGCGATGTCCGCCCGACCCCGACGCAAGTGCGGATCGATGCGCCATTCGGTGGCTTTCGAGGGCGGGTGTCTATAGGGTGCGCCGGACGCTTTCCGCACCGGATTCAGACCCTTGGCCGACACGCCCGACGACGACACGCCTGCGCCGCAGCCCGGCTCCGACGTGCGTCCCGTCTCCATCTCCGACGAGATGCGCCGCTCCTATCTCGACTACGCGATGAGCGTTATCGTCAGCCGCGCGCTGCCCGACGTGCGCGACGGGCTGAAGCCGGTGCACCGACGCATCCTGTACTCGTCCAACGAGAACAACTTCACGCCGGATCGCTCCTACGTGAAGTCGGCGCGCATCGTCGGCGAAGTCATGGGCAAGTACCATCCGCACGGCGACTCGGCGATCTACGACGCGCTGGTGCGCATGGCGCAGCCGTTCTCGATGCGGCTGATGCTGATCGACGGCCAGGGCAATTTCGGCTCGGTCGACGGCGATAGTCCGGCGGCGATGCGCTACACGGAATCGCGCCTGGCGCGCCCGGCGATGGCGCTGCTCGAGGACATCGACTCGAACACCGTCGACTTCCAGCCGAACTACGACGGCAAGGAGCGCGAGCCCAGCGTCCTGCCGGCGCGGTTTCCCAACCTGCTCGTCAACGGCGCCGGCGGTATCGCGGTGGGCATGGCGACCAACATCCCGCCGCACAACCTCGTCGAGGTGATCGACGCCTGCCTTGCGCTGATCGACAGGCCCGAGATGAGCCTGGAGGAGCTGATCGAGCTGGTGCCGGGCCCGGATTTCCCGACCGGCGGCGCCATCCTCGGGCGGGCCGGCATCCGCTCGGCCTACATGACCGGGCGCGGCTCGGTGATCGTGCGCTCCAAGACGCACATGGAAACGCTGCGCAAGGAGCGTGAGGCGATCATCGTCACCGAGATCCCCTACCAGATCAACAAGTCGACGCTGGTGGAGCGCATCGCCGAGCTGGTCCGCGAGAAGCGCGTCGAGGGCATCTCCGACCTGCGCGACGAGTCGAACCGCGAGGGCATGCGCATCGTCATCGAGCTGAAGCGCGATGCCGTGGCCGACGTCGTGCTGAACCAGCTCTGGCGGTTCACCGCCATGCAATCCTCGTTCGGCTGCAACATGATCGCGCTGAACGGCGGTCGCCCGCAGCTGATGAACCTGCGCGACATCCTGGTGGCCTTCGTCGACTTCCGCGAGGAGGTCGTCACCCGCCGCACCAAGTTCCGGCTCGCCAAGGCGCGCGACGCCGCACACCTCCAGGTCGGCCTCGCCATCGCGGTCGCCAACATCGACGAGGTGATCCGCCTGATCCGCACGTCGCCCGACGCCGCGGCGGCGCGCGAGGCGCTGATGGGCCGGACCTGGCCGGCCAAGGACATGGCGCCGCTGATCCTGCTGATCGCCGATCCACGCCACGCGCTCGACGAGAACGGCGAGTACCGCCTCAGCGAGACGCAGGCGCGCGGCATCCTCGAACTGCGCCTGCAGCGCCTCACCGCGCTCGGCCGCGAGGAGATCGCCGAGGCGCTGAACAAGCTCGCCGCCGAGATCGCCGACTACCTCGACATCCTGAAGTCGCGCGTGCGCCTGTTCGGCATCGTCAAGGACGAGATGATCGCGGTGAAGACCGCCTTCGGCACGCCGCGCCGCAGCGAGATCCTCGATGCCGTCGACGGCGTCGACGACGAGGACCTCATCGCCCGCGAGGACATGGTGGTGACCGTGTCGCACGGCGGCTACGTCAAGCGCGTGCCGCTCTCGACCTATCGGAGCCAGGCGCGCGGCGGCAAGGGCCGCTCCGGCATGCAGACGCGCGACGAGGATTTCGTGTCGCGCCTCTTCGTCGCCAACACCCACACGCCGATCCTGTTCTTCTCGTCGCGCGGCCAGGTCTACAAGGAGAAGGTGTGGCGGCTGCCCTTGGCGGCGCCGCAGGCGCGCGGCAAGGCGCTGGTCAACATGCTGCCGATCGAGCAGGGCGAGCGCATCACCACGGTCATGCCGCTGCCCGAGGACGAGACGACCTGGGGCGAGCTCGACGTGATGTTCGCCACCACGCGCGGCACGGTGCGGCGCAACAAGCTCAGCGACTTCACGCAGATCAACCGCGCCGGCAAGATCGCGATGAAGCTCGACGAGGGCGACGCCATCGTCGACGTGCAGATCTGCCGCGAGAGCGACGACACGCTGCTGACCACGCAGAACGGCCAGTGCATCCGCTTCGCCGTGACCGACGTGCGTGTGTTCAAGGGCCGCGATTCGGTCGGCGTGCGCGGCATCACGCTGGGTGCCGGCGACACGGTGATCGCGCTGTCGATCCTGCGGCACATGGCGGCCGACGCCGGCGAGCGGCTGGCCTACCTCAAGATGCGTCGCGCCGTCGCCGGCGAAACCGTGGCCGATACCGCCGCCGAGGCGGTGGCCGACGAGGTGGCGGCCGAGGGCGGCGAACCCGACGATGTGCAGCCCTCGAGCCTGCCCGAGGAACGCTACATCGCGATGCAGCTCGCCGAGCAGGTGATCCTCACGGTGTCGGCGAAGGGCTACGGCAAGCGCACCTCGTCCTACGAGTACCGCATCACCAACCGCGGCGGCAAAGGCATCGTCGCGATGGCGGTCAACGCCCGCAACGGCAAGCTCGTGGCCTCCTTCCCGGTGGAGGACGGCGATGGCCTGATGCTGGTGACCAACGGCGGCCAGCTGATCCGCGTGCCGGTCGACCGCATCCGCGTCGTCGGCCGCGGCAGCCAGGGCGTCACCGTGTTCCGCACGGGAGCGGGCGAGGAGGTCGTCTCCGTCGAGCGCATCCCCGCCGAGGAGGACGTGCCCGACACCGGCCCCGAAGCCGACGAGGTGCCGGAGGCGGAGTGATGCGTCCCCGCGTCATCGTCCACATGACCACCAGCGTCGATGGCCGGGTCAAGATCCGGCGCTGGAGTCGGATCGACACCGAGGGCGTGGTCGAGAAGGCCTACGAGTCCGTGCACGACAGGCTCGCGGGCGATGCCTGGATGTGCGGGCGCGTGACCATGGCCGGCTACGCGCAGGGCGAGCCGCCGGCCGCCTACGGCGGGCCGCCGATCCCGCGCGAGGATTTCGTCGCCAAGTCCGATGCGCAGGGCTACGCGATCGGGCTCGACGCCCACGCGCGCATGAACTGGGGCGCGCGCCACGACATCACCGGCGACCATGTCGTCATGATCCTGACCGAGGCGGCGTCCGACGCGCATCTCGACGCGCTGCGCCGCGCCGGCGTCTCCTACCTGTTCGGCGGCGCCGACCGCATCGACCTCGCACTGGTGCTGGACAAGCTCGCGGCGCGCTTCGGCATCCGCCGCCTGCTGGTCGAGGGCGGCGGCCGCATCAATGGTTCGTTTCTCTACGCCGGCCTCGTCGACGAGCTGAGCCTGCTGCTCGCCCCCGCCGTCGACGGCCTGATCGGTGCGCCGGCCCTGTTCGACCACGATGGCGCGCCGGACGATGCCACGGCCAAGTCGCTGGGACTGACCCTCAAGAGCCACGAGGCAATGGACGGCGGTGTGTTGTGGATGATGTACGACGTCGCGTGGAAGGCCAACTGATGCGTGCCGTCGCCCTCGTCACCGGCGCCTCCACCGGCATCGGCGCCGACCTCGCCCGCGTCTTCGCGCGCCACGGCCACGACCTCGCGCTGACCGCGCGCTCCGCCGACAAGCTGGCCGCGCTGGCCGACGAGCTGGTCGCCGCGGGCCGGCCTCGCCCCCTCGTGATCCCGTGCGATCTCGCGGCGCCGCACGCCGCCGAGGACATCGCCGACGCGCTGGCGGCGGCCGACGCTCGCGTGGCGATCCTCGTCAACAACGCCGGCTACGGCATGCTCGGCCCGGTGGCGGCGACGGACGTGCGCGAGCAGCTCGGCATCGTCGACGTCAACGTGCGCGCGCTGCTCGACCTGACGCTGCGCTTCCTGCCCGATCTGAAAGCGGCGCGCGGCAAGATCCTCAACGTGGCGTCGATGGCGAGCTACATGCCGGGGCCGGGCATGGCGGTCTATTACGCCAGCAAGCATTTCGTCAGCGCCCTGTCCCGCGCGCTGTCGCAGGAGCTGAAGGGCTCCGGCGTGACCGTGACCCTGCTCAACCCCGGCATGACCCGCACCGAGTTCCAGGCGCGCGCCGGCATGGGACGGGCGGCGGGTCTGTCGAAAGTGTCCGGCGCCAGCGCGATGTCGGTCGCCGCCGTCGGCTACGCCGCGCTGATGGCCGGACGCCGCGTCGTCGTGCCCGGATTCGGCAACAAGGTCGGCGCGGCGCTCCTGCCCTTCGTGCCGGACGCGGTGCTGCTGCCGTTCATTCACCGCTTCCAGAGCGGGAGGCTCTAACGGGCACCCGCCGGGCGACGGCGCGGAAGTCGGGTCGAACCTTGCCGGATCGCAGGCGCACCGGAGCCGGTCAGAGCACCACGAGGCGGGCCGCGCGGGCCAGGCGCGGCAGCAGGCGGCGCATGTCGCCGGGCCGCAGCGCGACGCAGCCCAGGGTCGGCTTGAGGCCGGGGCCGCCCTCGAGGCTCCCGGCCGGGTGGTCGCCGCGCGGGCTCTTGGCGCAATGCAGGAAGATGGCGCTGCCGCGGCCGGCGTGGCGCGGCGCGATGTTCCAGTCGAGCACCAGGACGACGTCGTAGAGCCCGTCGCCGCGCCACATCGTCTCGTGGCCGGCCTTCATCGGCAGGGCCGCGACGCGATTGTAGAGCGCGGCACCGGGCTCGTCGCACCAGCCGAGGTGCGGGGGCAGCGGCGCCAGCGGCACGAGGCAGCGCGGGCGCGCAAGCCGATCGGGACGGTACCAGCCGCGCAGCAGGCGCA
>CAXTVT010000103.1:0-10018 GCA_964247745.1 uncultured Beijerinckiaceae bacterium | reverse complement strand
GGAGGGTCGATCGATCAGGGCACGAAGCAGGGCATCGATCGCCTTCTCGAGTTTCGCGGTGTTTGGTGCTGGTACGTCTGTCATGCGGCAGCGTTGCCAGGAAGGCGCGCCACGGTCCAGCAGCCATCGGGCCAAGGACCGTTTGCCGCTTGTCCGCGAGATCGCAGCCCTAGCCGTCCGGCGCCGCGGTCGAAGTGCCGCCGGATCGCCGCGGCCCCGGCATGCCGTCTCACCAGACCTCAGCAGCCGTAGGGCGGCGCGCTACCTGGGAAGCGATCTGCGATGCGCGCGCATCCCCAGGCGCGCAACGGTGAGGGCGCACGGCTGTTCAGCTCGACGCCGACCTCGTCGTACGGGGACTCGCCAGCTGTGACGTAGCTGTACCAGCGCCAACCGATCATGCCGACGGCGCCCAGCATGACCGCCACGACCGCCAAGACGATCCGCGTGGTCGATCGTCTCGAGCTTCGCGTCTCGCAACCCGCCGTCTCGTGCCTGCCGTTCCGTTCGCGATCCAAGGACCAGGTCTCGACCGTGACGCGCCAGAGCGATCGTCTGCTATCCTGGCGTCATGAGCAACCTCTAAGCCGCACGGGATCCGGCGCAAGGGAGCGGCTCCATCCAGGGCGCTTCGCCGTCGAGGAGGATCGGATCGGAGGCGTAGAGCACCGCGCGCTCGGACCCGTCCCGTCTAGGTCGGCGGCGGATCCCCGTCGAGCACGGCTGGCGCACCTTCGGCGCTTCGGCGGCGCGCCGATGGTAGGGAAGCGATCGTCTGGTGGTGCCCGTTGCGGGTGCGGATCGTGACCTTGCCGGTCCCGCCGCAGATGGAGACGCGATAGCCGTCCCGCCTGGTCTCGCAGATCCGCTGCTGCCCGCCGATGGCTCGTCGACGAGCGCGTCCGCATCCCTTCCGGCGGCGGCAGGTCGTGGGACCAGCCTGGCGTGCGGGGTCCGCCGTCTCAGACGGCCTCGACGACGTGGCCACGATCCGCCTCGTCGAAGATGCGCTCAAGCGCTTCGAGCCGCGCGGAAAGTGCAAGGTCGCGAGCGCTCGGCTCGATCACCACGGCGGGGAACGCGTGGCGCATCGGACGCTGCAGATGGATGTCGAGCGTTTCGAAGGCGAAAGCTGATCTGCGAAGCATGTTGGCATCCGGGATGAAGCCGACACATTCTAAGTTTGCGCTTACCGCGGCTTAACCACCGGTCTGCCGCCACGAGATCTTTGACGTCAGGGTAACGGGGCATCGCAACGGTCATGCCTCGCATCCACGCGTTTGCGTCGACGATCGGCAGAGATTTGGGCTGGGCCGGCGATCGGGCCGACGAAACTCCGCTGCGCCGGTGGCGGGAGCGGATCGAACGTTGTGCGATTGCCGTTTCTTCCCGCATGTCGACGACATGAAGAAGCGCGCCGAGGTCACCGGGCTTGAGGAGGAGGCCATGCGTGCGTGGCTGCAGGCCTTCGTCAGACGTGCGAAGCGCGACCCGAAGGCGGTGACGAAGGCGGAGCTCGACGAACTCGCCCGCATCGTCGCCCTGCTTACGCCGGAGCACTGAAAGAGCCGGCTGCGCCATTCGCTCGGCATGGCTCGCCGTCGCCACCGATCGTCGGTCAGCGCCGCTCCTTGCAGGTATCTCCGCTCCGTCGCGACCCGGTCCTCTGCTATCTCGCGCTGTCCTTGCGCCAGCACCGCGGCAACCGCCGCCGGGACCTTTTCCCCGCCTGTTGACCTCGCGGGACCGGCCGGCCACCTCCGGCTTGGCAGCAGTCCGAGCGAAGGTTGGCAGCGGGCCGGTTGCGCGATGTACGGCCTCGCCCGACCGGCGATCGTGATCACGGACGACGCTGCGGCCAGGCTCGGACGAGTGGCGGCGGCTCAGGCTGAGCCCCCGGGTCCACGAGCCTTCCAGCTGACGACCTACGGAGCACCCGGATGTGCGTCGACCGGCTGTCGCGCGGCAGCGGCGCGCCGCCCTTCGCCCGCCTCCAGCGTGACGGCGAATTAACCGCCGCGTGGCAGCGTCGCCGCGGCTCCGGTCCTTACGACGCGCCGCACTGTGGACAGGCTCATGGCAACGGGATCGAGAAGGGGTGGCGCCGTCGCCGGCGCGGTGGCGGCGCTCCTCGTCCTCTGGGCTCCGCTCCTCCATCATCTCCAGCAGAAGCGCTCCGATGATCTCGCGCAGGCGCGTCGCGACGTCACCAACATCTCGGCCGCGCTCGCCGAACAAGTGGCCAGGCTGATCGTCGGAGCGGATCAGATCGCGCGCCTCATGCAGGACGATTTCCGCCGGGACGCGGCGGCGTTCGATCTGGCCTCGTGGGTCGCGAGGACCAACTCGCTCGGCGAAGTGACGAAGGCCATCAACGTCTTCGACGAGCACGGCAAGCTGGTCGCCTCCAGCGTCCCGCGACGGCCTGGCGCCGTCGCGCCGGACATCTCCGATCGGGCGGAGTTCAAGTCGATCGCGTCGCGAGCTGACGCGGGCCTCGTCGTCGGCCGCACCTATCGCGCCCGGGTGACCACCGGCATGGTCATGCCGCTGTACCGCCGCCTCGAGGACGGCAACGGACGGTTTCGCGGCGTCCTCGGCCTCTCGATCGATCCCGGGTACGTCGCCGGCCGGTTCGCGTCGCTCGACGTCGGGAGCGACGGAAGCCTCGCCCTCTTCGGTCTCGACGGCTACGTGCGTGCGAGGACGCCCTTCGTGGAAGGGATGTACGATCGCGACGTCCTCGCGCTGCCATCGCGCGCCATGGCGTTGGCCGACCTCGCGAGGAGCGCCGCCACCACGATCGCGCTCGACAGCGCCTTCGACGGCCGCAGGCGCATCTTCGGCTATCGCGCGGTGAAAAACCTGCCGCTGTTCATCACCGCGGGTCGATCGGAGGCGGAGGTGCTTGCCCCGTTCCGTCGGGAGGCGGTGCTGGAACTGACGTTCGGCGTCATCGCGTCGATACTGATCTTGGCGGCTCTTTGGCTCTCCATGAGGACAGCGCGCGACCGGAGTGCGCGCCGACGGATCCTCGCCGACGCCCACGCGGCGCTGGCGCGCAGCGAGGCGCGCTACCGCCTGCTCGCCGAATCGACCAGCGACGTCATCACGAGGCTGTCGCTTCCGGGCTTCACGCGCGATTACGTCTCGCCGGCCTGCTCGGCGCTCTTCGGTCGTGATCCGCAGGAGATGCTGGGCAAGGTGCCGTCCGAAGAGATGCACCCGGACGATGCGGCCGACGTTCGGCGACGCGTCGAGCGGTTCGCCTTGGGAGCGGAAGCGGAACGGCGCCTGACCGTCACCTACCGCTCCAGGCACCAGGACGGACGCTGGATCTGGGTCGAGACGTGCATGATCCTGGCCCGCGACGATGCCGGCGTTCCCGCCGCCCTGATCTGCTCGCTTCGCGACGTCACCGAGCGGCGCCGCGCCGAGGCGGCGCGGGCGGCCAGCGAGCACCGCTTCCGGCTGCTGGCCGAGAACACCGGGGAGCTCATCATCCTGATCGAGGCCGACGGGCGCCGCTCCTACATTTCGTCGGCCTCGGAACGGTTGCTCGGCTTCACGCCGCGGGAACTCGACCTGGAGATGCGAGAACGTCGCTGGTTACATCCCGGCGACGCCGCCGCGCTCTCCGGCGCGTCGCTCGATGCCGCTGGCGAGAGCTCGTTCTCGTGCCGCGTCGCGCGCAAGGACGGCGCCTGGATCTGGATCGAAGCCATCGTTCGACGTATCGCAGGCGCGGGGGACGGTGAGCCGACGATCATCGCGACGCTTCGCGACATATCGGAACGCGAGGCCAAGGCTACGGCGCTTCGCGAGGCCAAGGAGGCGGCCGAGCACGCCAACAAGGCCAAGTCGGACTTCCTGGCGACGATGTCGCATGAGATCAGGACGCCGCTGAACGCGATCCTCGGCTATGCGGACCTCCTCCTGCGCGACGACCTGACGGAAGGTCCCCGGCGCTACCTCGACCGCATCCGGAACGCCGGTTCGGCCCTGCGGACGGTCGTCGACGACGTACTCGACTTCTCCAAGCTCGAGGCCGGACGGGTCGAAATCCATGCCGCGCCGTTCGCGCCGTCGGCTCTCGTCGACAACGCGACGTCGATCGTTCGCGGCCTCGCGAAGGAGAAGGGCCTCGACCTGGTCGTCGCGATCGGCACGAAGGTGCCGGAAACCCTCGTCGGCGACCACGACCGCCTCCGTCAGATCCTGCTCAATCTGCTCAACAACGCCATCAAGTTCACCCGCGCCGGCTCGGTGACCCTGTCGGTGGGCTGCACCAAGCTGGCAGACGGGCGTGTTTCGGTCCGGTTCTCCGTCGCCGACACCGGCATCGGCATCGCCGGGGACAAGCGCTCGCGATTGTTTCAGCGCTTTTCCCAGGTCGACGGCTCCATCAGCCGCGAGTACGGCGGCACCGGGCTCGGACTCGCGATCTGCCGCAGCCTGGTCGAGGCCATGGGAGGCAGGATCGGCGTCGACAGCATTCTCGGGCGAGGCTCCGACTTCTGGGTCGAGCTCGCCATGGAAGCGGGCGGCGCGGCGTTCCGGGTGCCCGGAGCCGAAGTTGCGGCGACCGCCGCGAAATCCGTCCTGTTGGCCGAGGATCAGGTGATCAACCAGGAACTCGCCCGGGCCATCGTGGAAGGGGCCGGCCACAGCATGGACGTCGTCGGGGACGGCGCCGCCGCCGTGGCCGCGGTCTCGTCCAAGGCGTACGATCTCGTCCTGATGGACGTCTCCATGCCGATCATGGACGGCATCGAGGCGACGAGGCGCATACGCGCGCTCGACGGCGTCGTGGGCAAGGTGCCGATCGTGGCGATGACGGCCAACGTGCTTCCCGCTCAGGTCGCCGCCTTCATCGGCGCCGGAATGGACCGCCACGTCGGCAAGCCGTTCAAGCCCATGGATCTCCTCGCCGCCATCGCCGAGCCGAGGCGGAAGGGGCCGCCGATGCGCGCGTCTGGCGATGCCGGCGGGGAAGCGGTCATCTGGTTCGACGAAGCGGCCTTCGGCGCCATGCGAACCGCGCTCGGCGACGCGACGGCGTCCCGGCTGATGTCCCAGGCGCTGTCCCAGACCGCTGCTCTCATCTGCGTGCGTGAGGCGGCCTCGGATCGCGTCCGGCTCGCGGCGGGCGCCCATGCGGTCCTCGGCGTCGTCGGCACGCTCGGGCTCGCAGAGCTCGCCCGCTGCCTGAGGGCGATCGAATACGCGTGCTTGTCCGAACAGGATCTCGGCGAGATCCTTTCGACCGCCGTACTGGCTTACGACCGCGCCTTCGAGGCGACAGGGATCCGCAGGCTCGGATCCGCGGCGTAAGCGGGCGTGACGCAATGAGGCCGGCGACGTCCGGTCCTGCACGTGACAGACCGCCCGCGCCGGCGTGACGCCGGTCCGCAGGAGGCGCCGGCCGACAAGGGTGTCAAGCGGCTTCGACATGGGTCGAGTACACCTACGTCGCCCTGGTGCCCGGGAGCCCGGCCTGATCTCACGTTAGCGGCCTACATTCCGCGAACGCTGCCCAATGACCCGTAGCTTCAATCGAGGCTGGCTCGATGAGCGAGGAGGCGCAAAATCGTGGCGGGTGCAAAGGCCAAGGTGCTGGCGAAGACGATCTTCCGCTCCGGTCAGCGACTGACACGCCCCTCCCAATTGCGGACCGCCGTCCCGAAGAGATACTTAACCACCGCGCAATAGCTTCTCGGGATGGCCAGGCGAGTTCGGTCTTCCAGCATTTCGCGATGCCTTGCATCGCTCGCCTTTTGCTGCCTTCAGGCCTGGGTACCGTCGGTTGCGCAGGTCGCTCCGAGGGTTCTCAAGTTCGCGTTCATCTTGCCGATGGGTTCCCAGCTCGGTGCGGGGGCTCAGGCATTTGCAACGGAGGTGGAGAAGCGGACCGGCGGTCGTTTCAAGATCAATACGTATCCCAACGCCATGCTGGGCGGCGAGCTTGCGGTCCTTACCGCGATGCAGGCCGACGCCATCGAGATCGCCTTCGTCACAGGAGCGCCACTGCAGAACGTCGTTCCGGCCGCCGGCGTCTTCGACATCCCCTTCCTCTTCCACGATGCCTCCCAGGCGAGGCGCTTGCTCGATGGCCCGATCGGCGCCGAGTACCTCGCCAAGTTCGACGCCGCCGGTCTGCATGCGCTGGCCTGGGGCGAGAACGGCATGCGCCAGCTCACCAATTCGAAGAGGCCTGTCCGCTCGCCCAGCGACCTCGCGGGCTTGCGCCTGCGCCTTCCGCAATCCGACGCCATGCAGGCCGGCTTCCGCGCTCTCGGCGTCTCGGCGACGCCGATCGCTTTCCCGCAAGTCTACGCCGCGCTTCGTTCGGGTGCGGTTGACGGCCAGGAAAATCCGATCGCGACGATCGTGTCGTCGCGCTTCTACGAGGTGCAACGGCACCTGACGATCACCGCACACGTCTACGACCCCGCGTTGGTGCTGATGTCGGTGGCTGCTTGGAACGAGCTCTCGCGCGAGGACCGCGAGGCCTTCGTCGCAGCGGGACGGGCGGCCGCGGCGGCTTCGCGCGACTACGCCGATCGCACGGAGTCGTCCGGTTTGGAGAAGATCAGGTCGGCCGGGGTCGAGATCGTGGATCACGTCGACCGTGCTTCCTTCGCGGCGGGCGCCGCATCCGCAGAGCCCTTCTACGCCGAACGCTTCGGTCGAGTGGAGATCGAGCGCATCAAGGCGTTTTGTCGAGGGACCGCGCCTGTGCCGGACGGGGCGAGGGATCGGTGAAGACGATCAGAACCCGCGTCGTCGGCGCCTTCTCGCTGATACTCGTGATCCTCGCGGCCTTGGGCGTGAACGCCTACATCGCCAACCGCGCGATCGGCGTCGAGGCGCGCCGCGTTCGGGTGGCCGCCGACGCCGGCGTCTCGCACACCGAATTCCTCGTGCATCTCCGCTCGACCCTGGAGCATGCGAAGCTCTTCGCGGCGAGCGAAGATGCGATCGATCGCGAGAGCCTCGGAGCCGCCGTCGACGCGCTCGACGCAACTTCGGCTGCATTGGGCGCGGCGGATCCAGTCGGCGCGTCCTCGACCGCGTTGCGGAGGGAGAAGGATGCCTACGCTCGCAGTCTGGCCGGCATCATCGGCCTGATCACGGCGCGTCAGCGCCAATCGAGCGATCTCATCGAGGCGCTCACGTCCGTGCAGGTCTTCGTCGCGGCGATCGCGCAACGCACCCGGGAGGACCAACCTCGGGCGGCCGCCGCCATCGCCCTCATGGAGGGCGTGACATCCTCCGGCATCTCGGCGCTCCGGTACAGGGCGTCGCGCGACCCGTCGGACATCGAGGCGTCGAAGCGTTGGTCGGCGGAAGCGCGCGACGCGGTCCGGCGCCTCGCCGCGACCGGTGCCCAAGATGACGATCGCCTGCGCAAGCTGATGGCTGGTCTGGCCCAGCCGCTCGCGAAGTACGACGACGCTCTCCTCGGCGTCGAAGCGGCGACGGACGCGTTCGCCGCGGCGAAGCCGGAATGGGACGCCGCCAGCCGAACGGTGCTTGAGGATGGCATTCGGGCTCGTGGCGCCGATGCCGCCGCGCAGCGGGAGGCCGCCGACCGCATGCTTGCCTCGGTCCGCGTGGCGGGGACCTTCGATCTCGCTGCGACGGTCGCGGCCATCGCTGCAGGTCTTACACTGGCGTTGCTGCTGGTGCGCAACATCGTGCATCCGCTGGTTGCGATGACCCGCGCCATGCATCGATTGGCCGGAGGTGCGTTGGACACGCCGATACCGTGCGGCGGCAGGCGGGACGAGATCGGTGCCATGGCCCAAGCCCTGATGGTGTTCCGGGACGGTCTGACGGCCGTGGCGGCGATGAGTGCCGGCAAGGAAGAGGAGCGGATCGCGAAACACCGCCGCATCGAGGCGCTGGAGGCCTTGAACCGGGCCTTCGAGGTCGATTTCGGCGGCTTCACATCGTCCCTCGCCGATGCCGCTTCGCGGATGACCTCCTCGGCCAAGACGTTGATGGACAGTTCGGCGCAGACGACCGAGCGGTGTGCGGCTGCGGGGGCGGATGCCGACGTCGCGTCGGCCGGAGTGCGCGCGGTGGCCGCCGCGACCGTGGACGTGGCGGCCAGGGTCGAGGACATCGGCCGCCGCGTTTCGACGTCGGCCCATGAAGCCGTTGGAGCGGCTGCCCGTGCCCATGAGGCCGATGCCGCCGTGACCGAGCTGCAATCGGGCGCGCGACGGATCGGCGAGGTTGTCGGCCTCATTCGCGCCATTGCCGAAGAGACCAACCTGCTGGCGCTCAACGCCACCATAGAGGCCGCGCGCGCTGGCGCGGCGGGGCGGGGCTTCGCCGTTGTGGCGGGAGAGGTCAAGCAGCTGTCGGTGGCGACGGCTCGAGCGACGCAGGAGATCGGCCGCCACGTGGCGGAGATCCAGATTGCGATGAAGGCCGCCGCGGCCACGCTCGGGTCGATCGGCGTGGCCGTGCGCATCGTCGGCGAAGGCTCCGCGGAAGTCGCGACCACGGTTCGCAGGCAATCCGACGCCGTTGCGCTGATCGCCGCCGACGCCACCACGGCCGCCGCCGCCGCCGACGAGGTGAGCGACAACGTCGCAAAGGTTGAAGCCGATGCCGCGTCGACCGACAGAGCGGCTCGGATGGTGCTTGCCGCTGCAGGCCTGGTGGCGGAGCAGGCCCAGGCCATGAGGGCGCGCGTGGCCCTGTTCCTCGATGAGACGCGCGCCGCCTGAACGAACTGTTGCGCGTGCAAGCTAGATCCTCATGGCGGCGAGGGCGCCCTCGCAGCGCTTCGTGAAGCCGGCAGGTATCGATCAGCTCGCCCTCGATGTTGGTGCCGTCGGCGTGCATCGTCGCGGACAGGCCGCTCGCCTCGACGATCGCCTTGATCTCGCGCACGTAACGCGAGACCGATGGTCCGACGCCCATGGGCACGATGCACAGGTCCGCCACTACCGGTCTCAAACGTCGAACATCATCTGCGGTCGTCCGTCCGCCGGTGTCGTCAGCGAGGACAGGCTGACGCCGAGCAGCCTGACGCTGCGGCGTACCGGCATCTCCGCCCGTAGCAGCGCAAAGCTGACCGCCTCCAGCGCGTCGCGCCCGCCGATGATCGCGGACACGGACCGGCTGCGGGTGATGCTGGTGAAGTCCGAGAACTTGATCTTCAGCGTCACGGTGCGCCCGCGCGTGCCGTAGACCTCGCAGTGCCGCCAGACCTTGTCGAGGATCGGCTGCAGCGCCTCGCGCATCGGCTCGTAGTCGACGAGGTCTTCGGCAAAGGTGTTCTCGGCCCCGACCGACTTGCGGATACGGTTGGCCCGGACGGGGCGATGGTCGATGCCTCGCGCGATCCCGAAGTAGTACGAACCCGCCTTGCCGAAGTGCTCCTGCAGGAAAGCCAACGATCTCTCCCGCAGGTCAAGGCCGGTGGCGATGCCGAGGCACAGCATCCTGGCCTCCGTCGCCGGCCCGACGCCGTGGATGCGGCTGATCGGCAGGTCCTCCACGAAGCCCGCGCCCCGGTCGGGCGGTATGACGTAGAGCCCGTCGGGCTTGCGCTGGTCGGAGGCGAGCTTGGCGAGGAACTTGTTGTACGACACGCCCGCCGAGGCGGTGAGGCCGGTCTCCTCGCGGATCCTCGCCCTGATCACCTTGGCGATGTTGGTGGCGAGCGCGATCCCCTGCAGGTTCTCGGTGACGTCGAGATAGGCTTCGTCGAGCGAGAGCGGCTCGATGATAGGCGTATGCTCGGCGAAGATCGCGCGGATCTGCAGAGAGATGGCCTTGTAGATCTCGAAGCGCGGCTTGACGAAGACGAGATCCGGGCACTTCCGCCGGGCCGTAACCGAGGGCATCGCCGAGCGCACGCCGAAGACGCGGGCCTCGTAGCTCGCCGCGGCGACGACACCGCGCTCGCGGGAGCCGCCGACCGCCACGGGCTTGCCACGTAGCGCGGGATCGTCGCGTTGCTCCACCGAGGCGAAGAACGCGTCCATGTCGACGT
>CAXTVT010000102.1:0-10228 GCA_964247745.1 uncultured Beijerinckiaceae bacterium | reverse complement strand
GGACCGGGTAGTTCCAGGGCGCGACGACACCGACGACGCCCAGCGGCTGCTTGAAAACCTGAGCCCGCGCCGGCCAGAAGCGCCAGCCCACCGGCACACGCTCCGGACGGCTCCAGCTTTCGAGGCGCGGCAGCGCATGATCGATGGCGGCAAGGACGACCGAGATCTCGGCGATCATTGTCTCGTGCCAGGAACGTCGCCCGAAATCCTGTGCGATCGCGGCGGCGAAAGACTCTGCCTCGACCAACACCAGCCGACGCAGGGCGCGCAAAGCGCCCCGGCGCCGATCCAGGCCGGGATCCCCATCGCACGCCTGCGCCTCCCTCATGCGCTGCAGGGCGCGAGGCGCGTTGTCGAGCGTAGCCATGCTCACCCTCCCGCTGGATAGCTTCGTCCGCGCCACGTCTCGGTCCGCCCGGCCCACCTGCGGCCGAGCGCCAGCCATTGCAGGGCGACAAGCATTGCCACGCCGAACGGATGCAGCGGCACGGAGAACGAAGGCTCCCGGCAGATTACCGTCTGCGCCGACCTCGCCGCGATCGGACCGGCGCAGGCAAGCGCGGACAGGACGGCGGCGGGGAAGTCGCCGCCGCCATAAAGCGCCTCGACGAGCAGGATCCAGGGCGCGACGTGCCCGCCCAGCAGCAGCGTCGTCCAGATCGGGAGCGCGACCGGTCGGGCCAGGCCCTCCGTCGCGTTCTTGGTCGTGCCGTGGACCGTGGCGCGCCAGCCGACGTACATCCGGCAGGACGCGAGGCCGGAACCGGCGACGAGGTCGGTGCGCAGGCCGGCGCGGCGAAACAGCCGCGGCAGAGTCAAACCGTCGTGGAGGCTGGAGCGTATGCCGGCATGGCCGCCGGAGAGGCGGTATGCGTCGGCACGCACGGCGATCATCTGCCCGCAGGCGGCGGCCAACGCCGGGCGGCCGTCCCGGCGCGCAAGGGGGATCGGCAGATAGCCCAGCAACACGGCGTTGATCATCGGGATGATCAGGAGTTCGCCGAGGCTCCCCATGCGCTGACGCGGCACGCCGCTGACGAGGGCGGCGTCGGCCAGGGCGCCGCAGAGGCGGGCGGCGGCATCGGGCTCGAGGCGAACGTCGGCATCGAGGAAGATGAGTTTCTTCGCTTCGGTCATCTGGCCGAGCACGTGGCAGGCGTGCTGCTTGCCGGACCACCCCGGAGGGAGTGGCGGGGCGGAGGCGAGGCGCAGCCGCGGATCGATCTCAGCCATCCGCGAGACGATGGAGGCGGTTGCGTCCGTGGAATGGTCGTCCAGCACGATCACCTCGAGCGCGACCTTCGTAGAAGCCAGAACGCTCTCGAGGCATGCGGCGATGCCGGCTGCCTCGTCGCGAGCCGGGACGAGGATCGCGACGCGCGTCCCGGCCGGCGCGGGTGGCGGCTCGCGCAAGGCGGCGAGGTTGACGAAGGTCATGACCGTCGGCAGCGCGGCCAGCGCGAGCGCCACGACGGCGAGCGCGATCACGGCGCGCGGTCCATGCCGGCGCGATGCGCGGGATCGAAGCGGCGGCCGCGAACCGCCGCAAGGAGGCGACGCCAAATGTCGTACGTTGCGTTGATCCCGGTCCGACCCTCGAGAAGCGTCTCGAACCGCGAGGGATCCCGCGCGGCGGCGTCGGCGGCGAGCGCATCCATGGTGGTTTCGAGGGCCTGTGCGAAGGCCGACGGCCCCGAGGTCCGGATCGCGTCCGACGGCACGGGTGCGCCGAAGCGCAGCAGGCAGTTCGGACGACGCTCGTCCCAGAAGGCGTATTCGATTGCCAGGGGCACGAAACGCGCCTCCGGCACACGCTTCGCCAACCGGGCGAGGCCGCCCGCCAAGCGCAACGGACGCTCGCGCACGTCGCGGAAGCGTCCTTCCGCATTGATCAGGAGCAGTCCGTCCTCAAGCGCGAGCACGGCTTCGCCGACGCGAAGCAACGCCGCGGCGCCGGCGTGACCCGGCATCACGCCGAAGGCCCCCAGCGACCGGAAGAATCCATATTGCCGCAGCATCCGGGCATCCATCGGCGCAAAGCCGCGGCGCGCCTTGAACCTGGTCGCGCTGAGCCAGACGAAGAGTTCGCCATCCCACCACGATGGATGGTTGGCGAAGATCACCAATGGTCCGGGCACGGTGGGAATGTCCCCGGAGCATCGCACCGCGTGGAACGATCGCGCGAGATCGCGGCGGAACAGCATGGCGAAAAGACGAAGCAGCGCCGGCGATCGCGCATCGATGACCGCGCGCGGCAGCGCGTGGCTCACTGCGATCGTCGCCAGGACGGACCGATGCGTGGTCGCGGCGATGGCCTCCGCTCAGGCATTGCCGGCCATCTCGCGGGCGACGCCACGCGCGTCCTGGTCCAGCGCGTCGGCGGCGATCCATCCCGACATCATGACCATGGGCATGCCGGGGCCCGGGTGCGCGGCGCCGCCGGCGAGATAAAGGTCGCGCACCTCGCGCGAGCGGTTGCCCGGCTTGAAGGCGCCCATCATGCGGCCGTGGCTGGCGAGTCCGTAGATCGCGCCGTTCAGGACGCGGTAGCGCTCGTGGATGTCGTGGGGCGTCAAATGCCGCTCTACGACGATGCGCTCCTCGATGTCGGCCATGCCGGCGGCGGACTTCAGCTTGTCCAGGATCGTCTGGCGATAGCGCGGGTAGAGGTCGCCGGAACGCCAGTCGTGGTGCGGACGCAGGTAGGGCGTGTGCACCAGCACGTAGAGCGCCTCGCCGCCATCGGGCGCCACGCCCGGTTCGGTGCCGGACGGAGCGCAGACATAGGCGGTCGGATCCGGAGCTGGTTCGCCGCGCTTGTAGATCGCGTCGAACTCCTCCTTTGGGTCGCGCGAGAAGATGAAGTTGTGGTGCTGGAGGTGGTCGTAGCGGCGATTCAAGCCGAGGTAGAGCACCACGCCGGAGCAGGCCGGCTCGAACTTGCGCCTGGCGTAGGCCGCACCGACCCGGCCGCCGACAAGCTCGCGGTAGGTGCGCACGGAATCCATGTTGGAGACCACGCTGTCGTAGAGCTCGACGCCGCGCGACGTGCGGACGCCGACGGCGCGAGCGCCTTCGGTGGCGATGCCGAGGACATCCTCCGCCGCGCGGAAGGTGGCGCCGCGCTCGCTGGCGAAGCGCACCAGCGCGTCCGCCACGGCGCGTGTGCCGCCCATCGGGTACCACACGCCCTGCGCCGTCTGCATGTGGGCGATGGCGCAGAGCACGGCGGGCGCGCCATAGGGCGACGAGCCGACGTATTGCACGAAATGGTCGAGCATCTGCGCGAGACGCGCATCCTTGACCTTGCCGCGGATGGTGGAGGCCACGGTCGCGTGCATGCGCAGCGAGAGGACGTCGCGCAGCGTCGACGGGTTCATGTTGGCGCGCACGTCGATCGTGTCGAAAAGGTCCTCGACCGCCTTCCAGAAGAAGAAGCGGTCCGACACCTCGTACAGCTGCTTCGAGATGGCGAGGAACCGCCTGTAGCCTTCCCCGACGCCCTTGCCGGGGGCGAAGCGATCCATCTCCGCCGCCATCGCGTCGCCGTCGGCCATAAGGTCGATGCGGTCGCCGCCGTCGAAGAAGCAGCGCCATTGCGGGTCGAGGCGGCGCAGGTCGAGGTAGTCCGACGTGCGCTTTCCGCCCTCGGCGAAGATGCGGTCGAGCACCGCCGGCACCGTCAGGATCGTCGGCCCCATGTCGAAGCGGAAACCGCCCTCCTCCAGGACGGCGGCCTTGCCGCCGAGCCAATCGTTCTTCTCGTAAAGCGTGACCTGGTGGCCGCGCGCGCTCGCCACGGCGGCGGCGGCGAGGCCGCCGAGACCGCCGCCAACGACGGCGACGCGTCGGCAAGGCGTCGCATGGAGGTCGGGCGCATAGACGTTCATCCCGTGCCCCCTTGAACCGTCGCCTTCCGGGCCATCAGCGTGTCCAGCACCGGCTCCTCAACGAGCGGGCGCCGCCGCCGCCCGAGGCGCCGCGGCGTCTCGGCGGCGCGCGCGAGATCCTCGAGCAGCAGGCGCGCGGTGATGCGCGCGCCCTCGAAGATGACCGGCAGGCCGGAACCGGGATGCGTGCCGCCGCCGACGAGATAGAGTCCTCGACCGAAGCGATTGTGAGGGCGGAAGAACAGCATCTGGCGCAGGTCGTGCGAAAGGTTGAAGGTGGCGCCCTCGTACACCGAGAACTGGTCGCGCCAGTCGCGCGGGTCCAAGATGCGCTCGTATCGGATGCGATCGCGGATGTCCGGCAGTCCGGCCAGGCGCAACCTATCCAGCACGAGGTCGCGGAAGCAACCCCGCTCCTGCGCCCAGTCGATGCCGGCGCGCAGGTTGGGCACCGGCGCCAGGACGTAGAGGCTCGTGTGGCCCGGCGGCGCCATGCCGCCGTCGGTGTAGCCGGCATGCTGCAGGTAGATCGAGGGCTCGGCCGACAGCACGCCGTCGGCGATCTCGCGGATGTTGCGGGCGTAGTCCTTGGAGAGAAGGATCGTGTGATGCGCAACCTCCGCCGGCAACATCCCCTCGATGCCGAGGTAGAGCATGAACGTCGAGCACGAGAGCCGCGCCTTGGCGATCTTGTCGTCGCGCCAGCGGGGCCGCGCCGCCTCCGGCACGAGCTTCGGCATCGCGTTGGCGAAATCGGCATTGACCACCACGGCGTCCGCGCGGATCTCGCGTCCTTCGGCGACGACACCGCGGGCAACGCCGTCCTCGTAGACGACGCGTTCGACCTGCGTATCGAGGCGGATGTCGACGCCCATGCGCCGCGCCAACGCCGCCATCGCTTCGGACACCGCGCCGCAGCCGCCGACGGGATGATATACGCCGTGCTCGTATTCGAGGAAGCTCAGGATCGAGAACAGGCTCGGGCATTGGAACGGCGACATGCCGAGGTATTTCGTCTGGAACGAGAACGCGAGCCGGACCCGCGGATCCTTGAAGTAGCGGCGCAACTCGCCATCGACGGTGGTCAGCGGCTGCAGCTTCGGCAGGGCGGCCAGCATGGCGCGCGAGACGAGCGAGCGACGCTGGTGGAAGGCCTGCTCCAGCACCGGCTCGAACAGCTTCAGCTTGGCGCGACCGTGGGTAAAGAAGCGGTCGACATGGCGAGCGTCATCGGGCGCGATCCTGGCGATCTCGGCTGTAAGCGTCTCGATATCGGGCGTCGCGCTCAGCTCGCCGCCGCCTTCGAAGACCAGGCGGTATTGCGGGTCGAGCCGCTTCAGCTCGACATGATCCTCAAGCCGCTCGCCGCACGCGGCGAAGATCTGCGACAGCACCTTGGGATAGAGGAAGAAAGTGGGGCCGACGTCGAAGCGATAGCCACCCTCGACGCCGACCGTCTTGGTTCGGCCCCCGACGGCCTCGTCCTTCTCGAACAAGGTGACTTCGACGCCCTCGGCCGCCAGCAGCAGGGCCGAAGCAAGGCCTCCCGGACCCGCGCCGATGATGGCGACCTTGCGACGTCCGCGACTTCCACCAGAAGATATCAACGCCGGAGTTCCTGCCGCTTGTCGAAGCACGCAAACAGGCCCCGATGCAGCGCCGCAAGTGCGCGGATCAACGCACGAGGCCGGTCGGGCGGTAGCAGCGGCGGCATCTCGCGACCGTCGAAGACACCTGCGACGCGGCCAATTGGCGCTCCTCCGACACCGGGCATCATGCTCCTCCCTGCCGTGAGAAGATCGCTTGAAACCCTGTAGCGCCACAACAAACGATATGGACGCGACTCGGACGCTCGTGATGTCGGTACGGGTAGCGCGAAGGAACGACAATGCTCGGTAGCGTCGACGATCACCCGATCGCCCCCGCGGAACCAAAAACCATCAGGGTCCGTGAGATTCCTGCGCGATCTCCTGCCCTGGCGGTTCGTGCGGCGCCGTCCTGGTCTCGCGCTGGTCTCCAACGTGATCTCGACCGCGTGCCTCTTCTGGATGATCGGCGCTATCGGCGTGAGACGCGCCCGCTTCTCCTTCTTCCGCCGATACGCGACGCCGGCGGACCCCGGTACGGACGTCGAACTCCATGCCTGCGACGGCGTCCGCCTCGCGGGGACGTACTGGCCGGGCGCGGAGCCGGCTTCTGCCGGCATCGTCGTGGTGCACGGCATCGGAGCCTGCCGCCGCTCCGTCGCCGCAAACGCGGCTTGGTGGGCGTCGCAAGGCTTCGGAGTGCTTGCGGTCGACCTGCGCGGTCATGGCGACTCGGATCGAGCGCTACACTCCTTCGGCTGGTTCGAGTCGTTCGATGTCCACGCCGCCTTCGAGTGGTTGAAGCACCGGCAGCTCGGCGCGCCGGTCGGCGTGCTTGGCATCTCCATGGGCGGCGCGGCCGCGCTCATCGGACCCGCGGGACCAGTGCCGGCCGACGCGCTCGTCCTGCAGTCCGTCTTCACCAACATGCGGGAGACGTTGCGCTGCCGAATGGCGCTCGTCGTGGGACGGTTCGTCGCGAGTGCAGTCGAGCCCCTCCTGTCCTTCCAAACGCGATGGCGCGTCGGCGTCTGGCCACAAGCCATCTCCCCGCTCGCCGCAATGCCTGCGGTCCGCTGTCCCATCCTGGTGATCGGCGGCTCCCACGATGGCTTCGTGACGCCGGCGCAGGCGTCGGCGCTTTATGCGGCGGCGCCGCAGGTTCCGCGCATCCTTTGGATCGTCCCCGGCATGCATCGACACGGCGACATCGCCGACAACGCATCGCCCGCCTATCGGATGGAGGTCCTGCGCTTTCTCAGACGGACCCTGGGAGCACCGATCGGCATTCAGCGGCGACCTTGGAGCTTGTAGGCATAGAATAGGCGATCGCAAATGTAGACGGAAAAGGCTGTGTGTAGAGTTGTAATTCGTTGAGGCGCCGCGCGTACGACGTCTGAGGCATGCTCAGGCGCAGAAGTCCGACATCAAGACGTTGCGCGGCGAAACCTTGCTCGGTCGACTCATGATGCCGCATTGCCCTGCCGATCGCCACGAGGCACGGTCCGATTTAGGTTCAAACGCCTGCCAGCGCCCCGGCGACCGGCTCGCGCTGGTGGCGGAGATGCATAATGCACGACAAAGGTACGGAAGCCGGCCGGCGCAAGGTGCTCGAGCTGATTGACGGCATCGATTACGCGCTGTTCACGACCAAGGGCATCGACGGGACGCCGCTGCACTCGAGGCCGATGGCCACCCGTAAGGTGGAGGGCGACGGCGACCTGTGGTTTCTTTCGAAGAAGGACTCGCGCAAGGTCGAGGAACTCACCGTCGCACCGCACGTGCTGGTGAATTTCGCCGATCCAAGAAAGCAGCGGTTCGTAACGATCACCGGGCAGGCGAAGGTGGTGTCCAAGCGGGCCAAGGTTGAGGCGATGTGGAGCGAGGTCTACCGCGCCTGGTTTCCGGACGGGCCCAAGGACGACAACGTCGTGCTCATCCGGGTTGAGGCCGAGCAGGCGGAGTACTGGGACACGCCGACGAGCGCAGTGGTCTACGCCTACGGCTACCTCAAGGCCGTCGTCACGGGTGAACCGGCACGTGCCGGCGACGTCGGTAAGGTCGACGCGATGTGAGGGCAATGGCACCGACGGACGTCGATGGCGCGAAGGACGACGAACCTAAGGTTCGAATTTCTGGTCACCGGCTCGACGTCGATCGATCATCCGAGAGCTACGTTGGTCGCGATTCCAGCACCGCAGGAAGCGTTGACCTAATCGTCACCGTCACGCTCCCCTCAGACTAGAAACGGCAACGTCCCATGGCATCGTCTACCGTGCTCACGGCCACGCGTCAGGTGATGCGCACGCTCGGTCTCACGGTCGTCTTCGGCAATCCGGGATCGACCGAGCAGCCCTTCCTCAAGGAATGGCCGTCCGACTTCACGTACGTCCTCGGGCTGCACGAAGGCTCGGTGGTCGGTATGGCGGACGGCTACGCCAGGGCCATGCGACAGCCGGTGTTGGTGAACCTCCACACGGCCGCGGGCGTCGGCAACGCGATGGGCGCATTGGTGACGGCTTGGCACAACAAGGCGCCGCTCGTCGTCACCGCCGGCCAGCAGACGCGCGAGATGATGCTCCTCGAGCCGCTGCTCACCAATGTCGACGCCACTGCGTTGGTGCGGCCCTACGTCAAACTCGCGTTGGAGACCGCTCGCGCGCAGGACGCCCCCGCAGCCCTGGTGCGAGCTCATGCCATGGCCGTGCAGGCGCCGACCGGTCCGGCCTTCGTGTCTCTGCCGATGGACGACTGGGACAAGCCGGCAGGCGTGACACCGATGGCGCGGTCTATCGGTACTCGCCTGCAAGCGACGCCCGAGATCTTGCGTGGTCTTGCCGATGCGCTCGCTGGTGCCCGGAACCCTGCGCTGGTGCTTGGGGCGGGGGTTGCGCGAGGCTCCGGCTGGGAGGATGCCATAGCCATAGCGGAGCGCTTGCGCTGTCCCGTCTTCACCGCGCCGGAATCGGAAGCGGCCAGCTTCCCCGAAGATCATGCGTTGTTCCAGGGCGAGCTTCCGCCGGCGATCGGGCCGCTGTGCGAGAAGCTGCAAGGCTACGACGTCGTGGCGGTGCTCGGCGCGCCCGTGTTTCGATACTATCCTTACGTGCCCGGGAATTTTCTGCCCGCGGGCACGAGGCTTTTCCAGGTCACGGACGATCCTTCGGAGGTTGCGCGCGCTCCGGTCGGCGACAGCATCTTGGCCGATCCCGCGCTGGCCCTGCACGTCCTCCTGGATATGGTCCCACCGTCGGATCGTTCCTCTCCGCCAGCCCGGCCAGCGCCGGAGGCACCACAGACCACGGCGACGATGACCGCAGACGCGCTGTTCCATTCCCTGGCGCAGGACAGACCGGCCGACGCCGTGCTGGTCCAGGAGTCCCTCTCCAGCCTGAAGGACCTGAAGGCACGGTGGCCGGCAACGCAGCCCGACTCGTACTACACCTTCGCAAGCGCCGGCCTCGGCTACGGTTTGCCGGCAGCGGTCGGGATCGCGCTCGCCGAACGCCATTCGGGTCGGAAGCGGCCGGTCGTGGCCGTGATCGGCGACGGCTCTTTCCAGTACGCCTGCCAGGCGCTCTGGACGGCGGCCCAGCTCGAGCTGCCGATCGTTGTCGTGGTGCCGCGCAACGGCGAATACGGGATCCTCAAGAGCTTCGCCAAGCTCGAAGACACGCCCGGCGTACCAGGCCTCGACCTGCCCGGGATCGACATCGCACTCATCGCGCGCGGTTATGGTTGCACCGCCGTCGATGTGTCTGCGCCAATGTCGGCGCGCGAAGCATTCCGCGAAGCTCTCGACCGGTCTGGACCGACGGTCATCGTCGCGGCGATCGACCCCTCGGTGCCCGATCTCGTCTGAACGAACTGCCCCGGCAAGGCGCAGACCGTGGCTGCTAGAGCGATCACCCGGCAGTCGCGGTCTACGATACCGCCGTCATCTTGTCTGCGAGCGTCTGCTCCTTGTCGCGCCGTGTCGAGAAGATCAGCGTGAAGAACGTGCGCTGGACGCCCATGGCGGCGAGGGCGTCCTCGCAGCGCTCCGCGAGCCGGCAGATGTCGATCAGCTCGCCCTCGATGCTGGTGCCGTTGGCGTGCATCGTCGCGGACAGGCCGCTCGCCTCGACGATCGTCTTGATCTCGCCCACGTAGCGCGACACCGAGGGTCCGACGCCCATCGGCACGATGCACAGGTCCGCCGCTACCTTCATGGTCTTCTCCTTCGTCCTCAGACGTCGAACGTCATTTGAGGTCGTCCGTCCGCCGGCGTCGTCAGCGAGGACAGACCGACGCCGAGTAGCCTGACGCTGCGCCGTACCGGCATCTCGGCCCGAAGCAGCGCCAAACTGACCGCCTCCAGCGTGTCGCGGCCGTCGATGGGTCCGATCACGGAGCGGCTGCGGGTGATGCTGGTGAAGTCCGAGAACTTGACCTTCAGGGTCACGGTGCGCCCGCGCGTGCCGTGGGTCTCGCAGTGCCGCCACACCTTGTCGAGGATCGGCTGCAGAGCCTCGCGCATCGGCTCGTAGTCGACGAGGTCTTCCGCGAAGGTGGTCTCGGCGCCGACCGACTTGCGGATGCGGTTGGCCCGGACAGGACGATGGTCGATGCCCCTGGCGATGCCGAAGTAGTACGAACCCGCTTTGCCGAAGTGATCCTGTAGGAAAGCCAACGATTTCTCCCGCAGGTCGGCGCCGGTGGCGATGCCGAGGCGCAGCATCCTGGCCTCGGTCGCCGGCCCGACGCCGTGGA
>CAXTVT010000101.1:0-10254 GCA_964247745.1 uncultured Beijerinckiaceae bacterium | reverse complement strand
TCCAGGAGCTCGCCAACCGCATGTCGGAGCGGGCCGTCGACGTCATCAAGCTGCTGATGAAGCAGGGCCAGATGGCGACGATCAACGACGTCATCGACGCCGATACGGCGCAGCTCATCGCCGAGGAGCTCGGCCACAAGGTGAAGCGCGTCGCCGAGGCCGACGTCGAGGAGGGTCTGTTCGACAATCCCGACGACGACGAGCACCTGCTGTCGCGTCCGCCGGTGGTCACGATCATGGGCCACGTCGACCACGGCAAGACGTCGCTGCTCGACGCGCTGCGCAACGCCCACGTCCAGTCCGGCGAGGCCGGCGGCATCACGCAGCACATCGGCGCCTATCAGATCACCGCCGAGGACGGCCGCAGCACGACCTTCATCGACACGCCCGGCCATGCCGCCTTCACGCAGATGCGGGCCCGCGGCGCCAAGGTGACCGACATCGTGGTGCTCGTGGTGGCTGCCGACGACAGCGTCATGCCACAGACCGTGGAGGCGATCTCCCACGCCAAGGCGGCCGACGTGCCGATCATCGTGGCGATCAACAAGATCGACAAGCCCGACGCCAAGCCCGACCGCGTGCGCGGCGAGCTGGTGCAGCACGGCGTGCAGGTCGAGACGCTCGGCGGCGAGGTGCTCGAGGTCGAGGTGTCGGCGCTGAAGCGGACCAACCTCGACGGCTTGCTCGAGTTGATCGCGCTGCAGGCCGAAATCCTCAACCTGAAGGCCAATCCTGAGCGTGCGGCGGAAGGCACGGTCATCGAGTCGCGTCTCGATCGCGGCCGTGGGCCGGTGGCGACGGTTCTCGTGCAGCGCGGGACGCTCAAGGTCGGCGACCTCGTGGTCGGCGGCACGCAATGGGGCAAGGTTCGCGCGCTGATCGACGACCAGGGCCGCAACGTCCAGGAGGCCGGCCCGTCCATGCCGGTCGAGATCCTCGGCTTCTCGGGCTCGCCCGAGGCCGGCGACCGCGTCGGCGTGGTCGAGTCCGAGGCGCGGGCTCGCGAGATCACCGAATATCGCGATCGCCAGAAGAAGGAGGAGGCGGCCGCCCGCACCGGCAGCGCCCGCTCTTCGCTCGTCGAGATGATGACCCAGCTCAAGGCGACGGGCCGCAAGGAATTCCCGCTCGTCATCAAGGGCGACGTGCAGGGCTCCGTCGAGGCCATCGTGGCGACGCTGGAGGGCCTCAACACCGACGAGGTCGCCGCCCGCGTGCTTTCGGCCGGCGTCGGCGGCATCACCGAATCCGACGTGACGCTGGCAGACGCGTCGGACGCGATCATCATCGGCTTCAACGTCCGCGCCTTGAAGGAGGCGCGCGCGATGGCCGAGCAGCAGGGCATCGAGATCCGCTACTACAACGTCATCTACAACCTCGTGGACGACGTGAAGGCGGCGATGTCGGGCCTGCTCGATCCGACGCTGCGCGAAGACATGCTCGGCAACGCGCAGATCCTCGAGGTCTTCAACATCACCAAGGTCGGCAAGGTCGCCGGCTGCCGCATCACGGACGGCAAGGTCGAGCGCGGCGCGCACGTCCGCCTCATCCGCGATCAGGTGGTGGTGCACGAGGGCAAGCTCTCGACGCTCAAGCGCTTCAAGGACGAGGTCAAGGACGTCGTCGCCGGCCAGGAGTGCGGCATGGCGTTCGAGAACTACCAGGACATGCGCGTCGGCGACGTCATCGAGTGCTACAACGTGACGGAGATCAAGCGGTCGCTGTAACGGCGGAGGCGTGGGATGGACGAGGCGTTGAAGGAGCGGCGACGTCGATCGATGACGGCGAGGTCGGTCGTATCGAGGCTCTGGAAGCCAGGATCGCGTCACCCGAGCTTCAAGGCTTGGATGATGCGAAATATTGGCCACGCATGGCGCTGATGGACGAGCTCTTCGATTTCAGGCACGCGCGATTGCGGCGTGAGATCGAGGAGAATCGGGTTAGGCTCGAGCAACGCGTCGGGCACCCGCTCACGCGATGATTCCGAGCGAACCCGGCTCCGACGACGTGCGTCGCTGGTCCTGGCCGAGCTGGCGTCGGGTTGGCGGACTTCCTCTTCACGGTCGCGCAACTCGAGCGGGCCAAAAGCGCTCAAGGGAGAAACCAGAGTCTGAGATCGCGCATCACCAGTTTGGAATCGGACGTCGCCGATCACGCTGGCCAGTCGAAGGTCCTGACGGCCTTTCTGCAGACGGCGGTCAAGGATTTCACGAACGCCAATATGGACAACGCGGTCGCGCGGCAGATCGAGAAGATGACCCCAGGGGCTCTTCCACGCGCCGGCGATCGCTGAGGAGCACCACCCCAGACATGTCCCGTACCCACCAGCAGGGCGGCGAGCCGTCCCAGCGCATGCTGCGCGTCGCCGAACTCATCCGTCACGCCTTGTCCGACCTGCTCTCGCGCGGCTCGATCGTCGATCCCGTGCTGGACGGCCACGTCATCACGGTGCCCGTCGTGCGCATGAGTCCCGACCTGAAGCTCGCCACCGCCTACGTCATGCCGCTCGGCGGTCGCGACATGGCGCCGGTGATCGAGGCGCTCGACCGGCATCGCAAGGCATTGCGCACCGAGGTCGCGCATCGCATCGCCATGAAGTTCGCGCCCGATCTCCGCTTCAAGGCCGATCAGAGCTTCGACTACGGTGCCAAGATCGACGCCATCCTCGATTCGCCCAAGGTGAAGCAGGATCTCGAGAAGCGCGAGGACGAGAACGACGCTATCTAGCGGCGGAGCAATGGATCGGGAGCGAGCGTGTCTGCGCCGATCAAATCGTTTCCTCCGCGAACGGATCAGGCGTACATCGGGAAACGACGGTCACGCGATCGTCACGATAAAAGCCGTGGACCGGTCGGCCCTCGTGGATGAAGGCCGTAGCCTTTGGTGAAGATCATGGACAACGTGGCCGTGCGCCAGCGCGACGAAGACGTCGATTTGCTGAGCCTCGACAATCAGCTGTGCTTCTCGCTTTACGCGGCCGCCCACGCGATCAAGAAGGCCTACCGCCCGCTCCTCGACGAGCTCGGCCTCACCTATCCGCAATATCTGGTTCTCATCGTGCTGTGGAAGACCGATTCGCTGAAGGTCTCGGACATCGGCTCGCAGCTCTCGCTCGATTCCGGCACGCTGACCCCCGTCCTGAAGCGCCTCGAGGTGGCCGGGCTGGTCACGCGCATGCGGCGCGCCCATGACGAGCGCGAAGTCGAGATCTCGCTGACGCCGGCGGGCCGCGCGCTGCGGGAGAGCGCGGTCGGCGTGCGCTGCCGGATCGTCAAGCAGCTCGGCATGGACGAAGCCGAGATCGCCGCGTTGCGCGGCGAACTCGACGCCGTGATCTCGACGCTCGGGGCACCCTGAGCGAGGTGGCGCCGGCCGGGCTCGCCCGTCTCGTCATCGAGCGGATGGGCGGTCGCGGCGAAGGGATCGCCTCGCGCGACGGCCGCCGGCTCTACGTGCCCTATGCGCTTCCCGGCGAGGCGATCGTCGCCGACGATGTCGGCGGCGAGCGCGCGACGCTGGTCGCCGTGACCGGTCCGAGCCACGATCGCATCCCGGCGATATGCCGCTACTTCACCACCTGCGGCGGCTGCGCCGTCCAGGCCTGGAGCCACGCGCCCTACGCAACGTGGAAGCGCGCTCTCGTCGTCGAATCTCTCGCGCGCGCAGGCCTCGCGGCGCTCGAGGTCGGCTCCCTTGTCGACGCGCACGGCGCCGGGCGCCGCCGCGCCACCTTCCACGCCGGTACCGGGGCGGACGGGCGCACCCGCACCGGCTTCAACGAGGCGCGCTCGCACGCTATCGTCGCGATCGAGGCCTGCCCGATCCTCGAGCCCGGGCTCGCCGGCGCGCTGCCGGCGGCCCGCGCGCTCGTCGCCGCGCTCGACGACACCGGCGGCGGCCTGCGCAAGCCGCTCGACATCCTGGCGATGGCGACGCTCGAAGGGCTCGACATCGACCTGCGCGGGCACGGCCCGCTCGGCGACGGCGAGCGCGCACGCGTGGTCGCCGTGGCGGCCGGCCACGACCTGGCACGGCTGTCGAACCACGGCACCATCGTGCTGGAGCGTCGCAAGCCGGCGGTGCGCTTCGGCGCCGCGCGGCTCGAGTTGCCGCCTGGCGCCTTTCTCCAGGCGACCGATGCCGGTGAGGGCGAGCTCGCCGCCCGCGTGCTGGAGGCTGCGGCCGGCGCGAAGCGCGTCGCGGACCTGTTCTGCGGCGTCGGCACCTTCGCGCTGCGCATTGCCGCCCGCTCCGAGGTCGTCGCCGTCGACAACGAGCCGCGCGGTCTCGCGGCGATCGATCGCGCCGCGCGCGAGACGCCGGGCTTGCGGGCGGTCAGCGTGACCGCGCGCGATCTCCATGGACGACCCCTGAATGCCGACGAGCTGAAGCCGTTCGACACGATCGTGCTCGATCCGCCGCGCGCCGGCGCCGAGGCGCAGATGCGCGCCATCGCCGCCTCTGCGGTCACGAGGGTCGTGTCGGTCAGCTGCGACGCCGGGAGCTTTGCCCGCGACGCCGCGATCCTCGTCGCCGCGGGCTTCGCGGCCGAGTGGATCGTGCCGGTGGACCAGTTCCGCTATGCGGCGCATGTCGAGATCGTCGCCGCCTTCCGCCGCAAGCCGGCCAAACGGGTCCGACGGCTGCTGGGCTGATCGCCCGCTTTGAGGCGCGGGCCGGCCCGGCTAAGCTCCAGCGCAGGAGGAACGCCGCCCATGACCGTCGAAATCCTGGATCGTCCGGCGCCGGCCGCCGCCGATCTCCTGGCCAGGCTCCGCGCGATCGTCGGCGAGGCGCATGTGCTCGAGGCCGAGGCCGACACCAAACCCTACCTGCGCGAGCGCCGCGATCTGTACCACGGCCGGACCCGCGCGGTGGTGCGTCCCGGCACCCGCGAGGAGGTGTCGGCCGTGGTGGCGCTGTGCGACGAGACCGGCACCGCCGTGGTCCCGCAGGGCGGCAACACCGGCCTCGTCGGCGGCCAGACGCCGATGCACGGCGAGATCGTGCTGTCGCTGACCCGCCTGGCCGCGCTGCGCGAGGTCGACACCGTCACCGGCACGATGATCGTCGAGGCCGGCATGACGCTCGACGCGGTGCGCGCCGCCGCCGATGCCGCGGGCCGGCTGTTCCCGCTGTGGTTCGCCTCCGCCGGCTCCTGCACGATCGGCGGCAATCTCGCCACCAATGCCGGCGGGGTCAACGTGATCGCCTTCGGCAACACCCGCGAGCTGGTCAACGGGATCGAGGTCGTGATGGCCGATGGCCGCGTGCTGTCGAACCTCTCGAAGCTCAAGAAGGACAACACCGGCTACGACCTGAAGAACCTCTTCATCGGCTCGGAAGGCACGCTCGGCGTCATCACCGCGGTCGTGGTGAAGCTGTTCCCCAAGCCGCGCTCGGTGGAGACGGCCTTCGTCGGCCTGGCCGGCCCCGAGCAGGCGCTGGCGCTGTTCCGCCGCCTCCGCGAAACCATGTCGGGCAAGATCCGGGCGTTCGAGCTGATCCCGCGGATCGCGCTCGATTTCGTGCTGGAGGCGGTGCCGACCTCGCGGGAACCGCTGCACGATCCCCACGACTGGTACGTGCTGATCGAGCTGGCGACGCAGTCGGACGAGGCGCTGGACGACAAGCTGTTCCAATTCCTGGAGAGCGCCACGGAGCGCGGGCTGGTCGAGGACGCCACCGTCGCCTCCTCGCTGGCGCAGGCCGAGGCGCTGTGGGCGCTGCGCGAGAACATCTCGGAGGCGCAGAAGCGCTTCGGCGGCTCGATCAAGCACGACGTCTCGGTGCCGGTGGCGAGCGTACCGGCCTTCCTCGCCGCCGTGGAACCGGCGGTGCTGGCGGCGATGCCCGGCGCCCGGCTCTGCGCCTTCGGCCACCTCGGCGACGGCAACATCCATTGCAACGTGCAGCAGCCCGAGGGGGCCGACAAGGCCGCGTTCCTGGCGCGCTGGGACGAGATCAACCGCATCGTCCACGGGCTGGTCGCCTCGTTCGGCGGCTCGATCTCGGCCGAGCACGGCATCGGTCAGCTCAAGCGCGACCTCCTGCCCGGCGTGAAGGACCCGGTGGCGCTCGACGCCATGCGCGCGATCAAGGCCGCGCTCGATCCCAAAGGCATCCTGAACCCGGGCAAGGTGCTGTAGGCGTCAGCCCGCGCGCTCGACCACGAACCAGTCTTCCGCGACAAGGCCCGGCACGTCGATGCCGCCGCTCGTCGGGCAGCGATGCAGGCGCCAGCGCGCCGCCGCCACCCGAAGGGTAGCACGATCGGCCTCGAGCGACTCGATGGCGCCGTTGCCATGATCCGGGCAACACGCGCCGAACCGCAGCGCGACGTCGTCGCCCGCCGCGAGATGCGCGGGCGGCGTCGACGGCGTCTGCGCGAGGTCGCTGAGGCAGAGCCTGGCGCCGGGCCGCAGCGCCGGCGCGTGCACGATCGCCTGAAACATCGAGAGCCGTCCAACATCCATGAGCCCGTTCAAGAAGGCCATGTCCCCGCGCCGCGCACAATGCACAGGAAGTTGATTTGAGAGGGACTTCTCCTGCGACGCCCGCCGGGGCCGGCTAGCGGCCGCCGTTGGCGTTCAGAGGATCGGTGTGCTTGCGGATCTGATTGTTGAAGGGGAGATTGCCCGATACGCCACCTTCGACGTCCTGAGGGTAGAACATGAAGGATGGCGCCGGCGCGGCAGGCGGCGGCGGGGCGGCGTGCATCACGCGATGACGTGCGTGCCGGGTGGCGGCCGCGGCGGCAGGCGCCGCAAGCAGCGCCATTGCGCAAGCCGCGATCGTGACCGGCAGGACGAAGCGTGACATGGGAGGATCCTCTCCGGACGCTAGCGCGTGAGACGGCGCCGCGTTCCCGATGCGGCGTTTCAGCTCCGGCGATGCGGCTCAGCCGGCGTCCGCCAGCGGATGCAGGTCGCGCACCATGGCCTTCATGCGTTCGTCGAGCACGTGGGTGTAGATCTGCGTGGTGGCGATGTCGGCATGGCCAAGCAGCTCCTGGACGATGCGCAGGTCGGCCCCATTCTGCAGGAGGTGGGAGGCGAAGGCGTGGCGAAGCACGTGCGGGCTGACGCGATGCGCCGCGATCCCGGCGGCCATTGCGACGTCCTTCAGGTCGCGGGCGAAGGCCTGCCGCGTGAGATGGCCGCTGTCGCTGTCCGCCGGAAACAGCCAGACGCCCTCGGCCGCGCCGGGCAGCATCGCCTTGAGGCGCGCGCGGTAGGCCGCCACCGCCGCGCGCGCGACCTCGCCGACCACGACGAGACGCTCGCGACCGCCCTTGCCCTTGATCGGGATCAGCGGCTCGCGTCCGCGCAACGCTGTGCGGGGCAGGGCGACGAGTTCGGAGACGCGCAGGCCGGTGGCGTAGAGCAGCTCCAGCAGCGCATGCATGCGGCAGCGTCGCAGCCGCGCGCCGGGCGAACGGGTCTCGTCCTCGAGGCCTTCCGCCGCGGCGGCGAGCAGCTTGTCGACCTCGGCCACACTGAGGATCTTGGGCAGACGCTGGCCCTGCCGCGGCCCTTCGAGGATTTGCGAGGGGTCGTCGGCCCGCAGGGCCTCGGCCACGAGGAAGCGATGCAGCTGGCGGATGGCGGAGAGCTTGCGCGCCGCGGACGTGGGCTTGTAGCCGGCGGTCTCGAGCGTCCCGAGGTAGGCGCGCACGTCTTCCGTCGAGGCGTCGAGCGGGCAGCGATCCCGGGCCGCCAGACCGGCGGAATAGGCGAGGAGGTCGCGCCGATAGGCGTCCAGCGTGTTGGCCGTGGCGCCGCGCTCGGCGGCGATCATGTCGAGGAAGAGGTCGACGAGCCGGACGGTCGCTGTCATCGCGACACCATGCCCAGCGCGACCTTAACGAAGCGCGACGCGCGGCGCGTGCCTTCGCGGGAAGTCCTGCTCACGGATGGTCCGTGGGCGGCGGCCCGACGCCGATGCGCGTGCGGTACACGGTGACCGGCCATTGCACCTTCGACACGCCCGCGTTGAACGGCGCCATGCGATCGAGCTGGGCGGCGGGCATGTAGAGAAAGCCGGCGGCGTCGATCCACATGGCATCGACCCACAACAGCCGCGGGTCCTCGACGAGGACGCGGGTGTTGCCGTCGGGATCGATGGCGAGCACGCGATGCTGGTCGACGTCGGAGCAGTAGATCGTGCCGTTGGCGTCGATCGCCGTGCCGCCGGTCGAGGGCGTCTTGGCGAAGGTCGTGATGTGCTTGGCGAGCTGGGCGTTGGGCAGCGCCGGATCGTCGAGGTAGCGCGTGGCGATGCGCGACATCGGGCCCGATGCCGGCTGGTAATAGAAGAACTTGCCGTCCGGAGAGACCTCGAGCTGATCGGCATGGATCTTGACCGGCTTGCCGTCGGGGCCGCGCAGCACGTGGGTGTCGGCCGAGATCGGGCGCTGCGCCGTCATCGAGGGATCGCCGTCGAGCACGCGGCGGGTCGCCCCGGTGGCGAGGTCCACGACGATCACGCCGGGCGAGCCGGCATCGGTCACGTAGGCCAGGCCATTGTGGAACCGGACGTCGTCGATGAAGCTCTTCGGATTGGTGGCGGTCTCGAGCGGATAGACTCGCGCGACCCGGTCGCTCGCCAAGTCGATCTTGACCAGCTTCGGGCCGCCCGGCAGCGGCGACTTGCCGAGACCCGGCGCGCCGACGTCGACGATCCACAGCGAGCCGCGCGGCCCGATGCGCAGCGCGTTGACGCGCACGAAGCCCTGCGCGGCGTCGTCGCCCGGTTTCCAGCCGTTCCAACGGTCGTCGGGAAAGGGCACCGGCTTGCCCTTCTTCCACTCGACGACCTGGGGTCCGGCGCTGCCGTCGATGTGCGACAGCGGCAGGAACACGCGCCGCGACGACGTCGAGGCGTAGCCGTTGGCGACGCTGTCCAGCTGCAGCACGATTGCGAGCGGATCGGGCGCGGCGGCCGCCGGCAACGCGGCCGGTGCGAGCAGGGCGGCGGCGAAGGCGAAGGCGAGACGCATGGACGGTGCCTTTCATCGGCCGGATGCCGCACTCTACATGGCCGCGGTCGGCCCCGGCAAACAGCGGTCCGCCACCCGCTCGGCCGCGCCGCGCGCGACTTGGCCGTTGAAGCGGTTCTTCGTTCCTGCTATGTTCCTTTGGTCTTCACGGGGCCCGAAGTCATGGCGCTGACCACCACCTACATCGTCGTTCCGTTCCTCGTCGGCGCCAGGGGCCGGCTCCATCCCGGGACGCCGCGCCACTCCCTGTCGCGCGCCAACGCCATCGCGATGGCCGACGGGCTGGCGCCGTCCTACGCCGGGGTGATCGTGCTGCGCGACCGCGACGATCCCGCCAACGGCGTGTACCTGGAGCCGCTCCTGATCTGCGCGATCGGCGACGTGCCGCACGACCTGCTGACGCAGCTCGCGGCATGAAAGTCGCCGATCGCTTGAGCCGCGCGGCGCTTCGATTGTAAGGAAGCATGTCTCGACCCGACCTGCCGCCCGGGCGATGCCTACTTGCCTCTTCGTCCACAAAGGAGAGGCAAGCAACCATGATCAAGACTTTCACCCTCGTCGCCACCGTGGCGATGAGCGCCGTCCCGACGATGGCATCGGCCTATGTGCATTCGCACGGTCATGCCGCCCACCATTACGAGATGACGCATCACGGCATGCGCGGGCATTCCGTTCATGCCGACGGCTATTGCAACGGGCGCGTGGACGGCAGCGGCTTGCGCCACCATTGCGGCACGGCGACCGGCGGCGTCCCCGGCGGTGCCCAACCGCAACTGACCGGATCTCTCAGGGCGGCGTTGTGGCCGCCTTGCATCACCACGTCCGATTCGATGCCCCGGCCGGATTGACGCTTCGTTTACCGGCACCGCCCAAGGTCCACGCCTTGCGGGTGCCTCAAAAGCGAGGCGTTATCGTTGTGTTCGGGAGCGCGGACGCGCGGCCTCCCTTGAGAGAGTCGGTCGGTATGCGTTCCTCACGCCTCGTTACCCGCCTCGCGTTCGTCATCGCGGCGGCCATCGCTTCGGGAAGCCTCGCCGGCTGCGACGAGGCGGCGACGGGCGATCTCGGCATGGCCGGCTCCGTGCGGGCCTCCCACGCGCTCAACCCCGACATGGTCGCGCTGATGGAGCAGAAGGGCGTCAGCCAGAACTCCGCCGTGCTGATCCGCACCTACAAGAAGGAAGCCGAGTTCGAGATCTGGAAGATGAAGGCGGACGGGCGCTACGTCCACTTCAAGACCTTCCCGATGTGCC
>CAXTVT010000100.1:0-10447 GCA_964247745.1 uncultured Beijerinckiaceae bacterium | reverse complement strand
GCTCTCGGATGCGCAGATGGCGCGGATCGGACTGTTCTTTCCACTCTCGCGCCGCATCGCCCCTGTCGACGATCGAAGCGGGCAGCCCCCACATCACGGCCGCCAAGTCGCGGTTGCGCATCATCGATCGTGGACAATCCCGCGAAGCCCATCGATTCGTCGTATCCAGACGATCGCCAAAATGCGGCCGCCATCGTCGCTGAAAACAGAGCGAACTCGACGAAGGTAGGTCGCCTTGCATTCGAAGCTCGTGCTGGTTCTGGTCGGCGTGGGGCTGGCACCGCTGCCGGTCGGTTCGGCGCTCGCCGGTCCAGCCGATGCGTCTTGCGTCTATCTTGCGCAGGGCTGTCGTGAGCCGACCCTGCGTCCCTTGATCCCGTTGCTGTCGACTGATTTGCCCGCCAACAATCCCGGCCAGGCCATGCCGCCCGCGCCGCTCTTCTCGGCGCCGATCGTCGACCGGCGCCATCGTCGTCATGTGCATCGGACGCTCGCCCGGCTCTCAGCGCGGCCGCGGCGCTCCGCGGCCGCCGAAGCGGTCCAATAGCAGATAGAGCATCGGCGTCGTGTAGAGCGTCAGCAGTTGGCTCACGACCAGGCCGCCGACGATGGCGATGCCGAGCGGACGACGGATCTCCGCCCCGTAGCCGGAACTGAAGGCGAGCGGAACGGCGCCGAGGATCGCCGCCAGCGTCGTCATGAGGATCGGCCGGAACCGCAGCAGGCAGGCCTGCACGATGGCCTCCTTCGAATCGAGCGCCCCGTCGCGCTTGGCCTCGATGGCGAAGTCGATGAGCAGGATCGCGTTCTTCTTCACGATGCCGATGAGGAGGATCACGCCGATCAGCGCGATGATCGTGAACTGGCTCTTGAAGACCATCAGCGCGATCAGCGCGCCGACGCCTGCCGAGGGCAGGGTGGACAGGATCGTCAGCGGGTGGATGTAGCTCTCGTAGAGGATGCCGAGCACGATGTAGACGGCGACGAGAGCGGCGGCGATGAGGACCGGCTCGTTCGCGAGCGACTGGGTGAAAAGCTGTGCCGTGCCGGTCAGGCTGCCACGGATCGTGACCGGCAGCAGGATGCGGCTCTCGGCCTCCCGGATCTGCGCCGTCGCGGCGCCGAGGGAGGCCCCCGGCGCCAGGTTGAACGAGATGGTGGTGGCGACGAAAGGGCCCTGGTGGTTGATCGCGAGCGGCGTGTGGCCGTCGGCGTAGCGGGCGACGGCGGCGAGCGGGATCATGGTCTCGGCGCTGGTCGAATCCGCCGAGCCGGTCGAGGCCGTGGCGTTGCCGGAATTGCCGATCGCGTTGGTCGTGGCGTTGCGCGCCGAGCTGACGGCCGACGTGGACGCGGTCGCCGACGAGGACGCCAGGGACACCGGCGACACGAGGACGGTCTGCGCGTTCGGCGTCGGCGTGACCGTGGAGGCGACCTCGCCCGAGGGGGCGTTGGTGGTCGAGGAACCGCTCGCCGTGCCACCGAACGTGCTCACGTAGACCTCCTTCAGGGATGACGGGAACTCCCAGAAGCGCGGCGCCGCCTCCATGACGACATGGTACTGGTTGGCCGCGCTGTAGATCGTCGACACCTGGCGCTGGCCGAAGGCGTCGTAGAGCGTGTTGTCGATCTCGCTCGGGGTGATGCCGAGGCGGGCGGTGGTGTCGCGATCGATCGTGAGGTCGGTCTCCAGGCCCTTCTGCTGCTGGTCGGAGTTGACGTCGGCGAGAGCCGGACTGTGTTGCTGCAGCTCCGCCATGAGCTTGGGCGTCCAATTGTAGAGCTCGGCCGTCGAATCCGATTGCAGGGTGTACTGATATTCGGCGTTGCTGGAGCGGCCGCCGGTCCGCACGTCCTGGATCGCCTGCAGGAACAGCTTCGCACCGGCGATCTTGGCGAGCGGCCGACGCAAGCGGGTGATGACCTGCTGCGCGTCGACGTCGCGTTGGTCGAGGTCTTTCAGGGCGATGAAGATCGTGCCGGTGTTGAGGGCGCCGCCCGGGCCGCCGCCGCTACCGACGCCGGTGAAGCCGACGACGCTCTGCACCGCGGGATCGCGCCCGACGATGGCCATCAGCTGCGCGAGCTTCTTCTCCATCGCCTGGAAGGATATGGCCTGGTCGGCCTGGATCGAGCCGATCAAGCGGCCCGTGTCCTCCTCCGGGAAGAAGCCCTTCGGAATGGCCATGTAGAGGATCACGGTCATCGCGATCGTCGCGGCGAACAGCGAGCCGACGACGATGCGATGATCGAGCGACCACATCAGGCTCCGTTCGTAGCCGCGCAGGATGATGGCGAACGGCGAGCGCCGCTTCGCGGACTTGCCCTCCGACCGCCGCTTGAGCAGCAGGGCGCACAGCATCGGCGTCGTGGTCAGCGACACCACGAGCGAGACCATGATCGCAATCGCCAGCGTCAGCGCGAACTCGCGGAACAGGCGGCCGAGGATGCCGCTCATCAGCAGGATCGGCGTGAACACCGCGACGAGCGACAGGCTGATTGAGATGACGGTGAAGGCCACCTCCTTCGCGCCGCGCAACGCCGCCTCGAGGCGCGGCACGCCGTCCTCGACGTAGCGGGTGATGTTCTCCAGCACGACGATGGCGTCGTCGACCACGAAGCCGGTCGCGATGGTGAGCGCCATCAGCGAGAAGATGTCGAGGCTGAAGCCGACCAGATACATGACGGCGAACGTGCCGACGATCGAGATCGGCACGGCGATGCTCGGCACGAGGGTGGCGCGCCAATCCAGCAGGAACAGCGCGACGATGCCGATCACCAGGACCACGGCGATCACCAGGGTATGCAGCGTATCGTTCAGCGAAGCGGCGATCGTGATGCTGCGGTCGATCGCGACCGAGACGTCGACGGACGCCGGCATCGCCGCACGCAGCTGGACGACCGAGGCCTTGATGGCCTTGACCGTGTCGATGATGTTGGCGCCTGGCTGCCGGTAGATGACGACCAGCACCGCCGGCTTGCCGTTGGCGAGCCCCGCGTTGCGGATGTCCTCGACGCCGTCGGTCACTACGGCGACGTCGGTCAGCCGCACGGGATTGCCGTTGCGATAGGCGATGACGAGGCCGGTGTAGTCGGCCGCTCGGGTCGCCTGGTCGTTGGTGTAGATCTGGATGTGCTCGCTGTCGCTCTCGATGGCGCCCTTGGGGCTGTTGGCGTTGGCCGAGGAGAGCGCGGCGCGCACGTCCTCGAGGCCGATGCCGTATTTGAAGAGCTTCAGCGGGTTCAGTTCGACGCGAACCGCCGGAAGCGCCGAGCCGCCGAGTACCACCTGGCCGACGCCGTCGAGCTGCGACAGGCGCTGCTGAAGCACGTTGCTGGCGGCGTCGTAGACCTGGCCCTGTGTCAGCGTCGGCGACGTCACGGCCAGGATCAGGATCGGCGCGTCGGCCGGGTTGATCTTGCGGTAGGTCGGATTGGTGCGCAGGCTCGTCGGCAGATCGGCGCGCGCCGCGTTGATCGCGGCCTCGACGTCGCGCGCCGCGCCGTTGATGTCTCGATCGAGGTCGAACTGCAGCGTGATGCGGGTCTGGCCGACGGACGAAGTCGACGTCATCTCGGTCACGCCGGCGATCTGGCCGAGATGCCGCTCGAGCGGTTCGGCGACGCTGCTCGCGACCGTGTCGGGACTGGCGCCGGGCAGCTGCGCGCTGACCATGATCGTCGGGAAGTCGATCTGCGGCAGCGGCGAGACCGGCAGCCGCGGGAACGCCAGGATGCCGGCCATGGCGATGCCGATCGTCAGCAGCGTGGTGGCGACCGGGCGCAGGATGAACAATTTGGAGATGTTCATTCGCCGGCCGCCATCTGCGGGTGCGATCCGGGGCGAGGGCGTCGGCGGATGCGTAGCGAGAGCCTCTCGAAGGCGAGATAGATCACGGGAGTCGAGAACAACGTCAGCACCTGGCTGACCGCGAGACCGCCGACGATGGCGACGCCGAGTGGCCGGCGAAGCTCAGAGCCGGTGCCGGTCCCCAGCATCAGCGGCAGCGCGCCGAGCATGGCGGCGAGCGTGGTCATGAGGATCGGCCGGAAGCGCAGCAGGCAGGCCTGGTAGATGGCCTCGCGCGGCTGCAGACCCCGCTCGTGCTCCGCCTCCTGTGCGAAGTCGACCATCATGATCGCGTTCTTCTTCACGATGCCGATCAGCAGGATGATGCCGATGATGGCGATGACGTCGAGCTCGTCGCCGAGCAGTCGAAGGAAGAACAGCGCGCCGACGCCGGCCGACGGCAGCGTCGAGAGGATCGTGATGGGATGGATGAAGCTCTCATAGAGGACGCCCAGCACGATATACATCGTGACCACGGCGGCGACGATCAGCATGAGCTGGTTGTCGAGCGAGGTGCTGAAGGCGGCGGCACTGCCCTGCATCGCCACCACGAAGCTCGCCGGCAGGTCGAGCCCCTTTTGCACCTGTTCGACGGCGTCGACCGCCGCGCCCAGGGACGAACCATTCGCCACGTCGAAGGAGATGTTGGCCGATGGGAACTGGCTGAAATGCCCGATCTGCAGTGGGCCGGTGTGCTCGACGACGTGCACGAGATCGCTCAGGCGGACCTGTCCGTTGGTCGTCGAGAGCGACGATGGAAGGTAGAATTGCGAGAGGGCGGCGAGGTTCTTCTGCAGGTGCGGTGCCACCTCCATGATGATGCGGTACTGGTTCGCCTGCGTGTAGATGGTCGAGACGATGCGCTGCCCGAAGGCGTCGTAGAGGACGTTGTCGATGCTGGCCGGCGTGATGCCGAAGCGGCTCGCCGTCGCGCGGTCGATGACGAGGTCGACGGCCTTGCCTTGGTCGGCGAGATCGTCGGCGACGTTGGCAAGCTCGGGCCGGGCGCGCAGCTTTTCGGTGAATCGCGGCACCCATTCCGAGAGCGTCGCCAGGCTCGGGTTCTCGACCACGAAATGGTATTGCGCGCGGGTGACCGAGGAATCGATCGTGAGATCCTGGACCGGTTGCATGTAGAGGGTGATGCCCGGCACCGCCGCCACGGCGCGACGAAGCTCGGCGATGACCGCTTCGACGCTGCGCTTGCGCACGTCCAGCGGCTTCAGAACGATCAGGATGCGGCCGCTGTTCTGGGTCGTGTTGTTGTTGTCGACGCCGATGAAGGACGCGACGTTGTCGACGGCCGGATTTTTGAGCACGACGTCGGCGAGCGCCTGCTGCTTCTGGGCCATCGCCGAGAAGGAGATGCTCTGCGCAGCCTCCGACACCGCCTGGATCTCGCCCGTGTCCTGGGTCGGGAAGAAGCCCTTGGGTATGTCGATGTACAGGAAGACGGTCAGCACCAGCGTCGCGAAAGCGACGACGAGCGTCACCGGCTGGTGGTCGAGCACGATTCGCAGGACCCGCCCGTAGCCTGCGATGATCGCGTCGATCACCGCCTCGGCGCCCTTGTCGAACCAGCCTCTTTTGTCCTCCCGGCGGTGCTTGAGCAGCTTGGCGCAGAGCATCGGCACGAGCGTCAGCGACACCACCGCCGAGATCACGATGGTGACCGCCAGCGTGATCGCGAATTCGTGGAACAGGCGGCCGACGATGTCGCCCATGAAGAGCAGCGGGATCAGCACGGCGATCAGCGACACCGTCAGCGAGATGATGGTGAAGCCGATCTGCTCCGAACCCTTGAGCGCCGCCGCCAGCGGCTCCTCGCCGTCCTCGATGAAGCGGGCGATGTTCTCGATCATGACGATCGCGTCGTCGACCACGAAGCCGGTCGAGACGGTCAGCGCCATGAGCGACAGGTTGTCGAGGCTGAAGCCGAGCAGGTACATGACGACCAGCGTGCCGACGAGCGAGAGCGGGACCGACAGGCTCGGGATCAGGGTCGCGGGCACGTTGCGCAGGAAGACGAAGATCACGAGCACGACCAGGACGATGGCGAGCCCGAGTTCGAACTCGACGTCGGAGATCGAAGCGCGGATCGTCGTCGTGCGGTCGCTCATCACGTCGATGTGGACCGCCGCCGGCAGGCTGGCCTCGAGCTTGGGCAGCAGCGTCTTGATGGCATCGACCACGGCGATGACGTTGGCCCCGGGCTGACGCTGGATGTTGAGGATGATGGCCGGTGTCCTGTTCGCCCAGGCGGCGATCTTGTCGTTCTCCGGGCCGTTGATCGCCGTCGCGATGCTGCTCAGGCGCACCGGGTTGCCGTTGCGATAGGCGACGATCGCGTCCTTGAACTGCGCGGGGTCGGTGATCTGGTCGTTGGCGTTGATGGTGGAGGCTTGCGCCGGCCCGTCGAAATTGCCTTTCGGCGTGTTGACGTTGAGGTTGCCGATCGTGGTGCGGATGTCGTCGAGATTGATGCCGTAGGCGGCGAGCTTCTGGGGATCGACCTGCACGCGGATCGCCGGACGATGGCCCCCGCTGACGCTGACGAGGCCGACGCCGTTCTGCTGCGAGATCTTCTGCCCGAGCCGCGTCTCCGCGATGTCCTCCAGATCGATGAGCTTCATCGTGTCGGAGCTGATCGCCAACGTCATGATCGGCGCGTCGGCCGGGTTGATCTTGGCGTAGACCGGGGGTGTCGGCAGATCGCTCGGCAGCAGGCTCTGCGCCGCATTGATCGCCGCTTGCACCTCCTGCTCGGCCACGTCGATGCTCAACGACAGGCTGAACTGCATGGTGATGATCGAGGCGCCGGCCGAGCTCGCCGAGGTCATCTGGCTCAGGCCCGGCATCTCGCCGAACTGCCGCTCGAGCGGCGCGGTCACCGCCGAGGTCATGACCTCCGGGCTGGCGCCGGGATAGAAGGTCTGCACCTGGATCGTCGGATAGTCGACCTCGGGCAGAGCGGAGAGAGCGAGGAAGCGGTAGGCGAACAATCCCGACAGCAAGATGGCCGCCATCAGAAGCGTGGTGGCGACCGGCCGGAGGATGAAGAGCCGCGACGGATTCATGGCGGCGAACGCCCGGGCTCAGGGCGTGGCATGGCTGCCGGTTCCATGCTGCCCCTGGCCCGTCCGGCCGGCTCGTCCCGGCGCGGCGCCCGGCGGGGCAGGAGCCCCGGCCACGACGACGCGGATGCCGTCGCGCAGGCGGTCGCTGCCGTCGACCACGACGCGATCGCCGGGCTGCAAGCCGCCGGTGACGGCCTCCATCGACCCTTGCGTCGGGCCGAGTTCGATCTTGCGGACGCTCACCTTGCTGTCGCTACCCACCACGTAGGCGAAGGTGCCGACCGATCCGCGCTGCACCGCAGCAGTCGGCACGGTGACGACGTTGGTGAGCGAGCCGGTCTTCAAATGGACGTTGACGAACTGGTTGGGAAAGAGGTGGAGATCCGGATTGTCGAAGATCGCGCGCGCCTTGAGCTGACCGGTCGTGGTGTCGATGGTGTTGTCGAGCGTCTCCAGCGTTCCCAGGGCGACCTGCTTCAAATCGGCCTGATCGAAGGCGGCAGCCTGCAGTTTCGGATTGATTTTCTCCGCGTCCACGACCTGCGGGATGAGGTTTTCAGGGATCGAGAAGATCACCGAGATCGGCTGGAGTTGCGCGAGGATGACGATGCCGTTGGTGTCGGTCGTCTGCACGTAGTTGCCGGGGTCGACCTGCCGCAGTCCGACACGGCCACCGACCGGCGCGACGATGTGGCAGAAGGCGAGGTTGACCTTCTGCGCCTCGATCAACCCCATGTCGGACTGCACCGTGCCCTGGTCCTGCTGGACCACGTATTTCTGGTCTTCCGCGGTCTGCCGGGCGATCGACGTCTGGCTCAACAGCGTCTGGTAGCGCTTCTCGTCGGTGATCGCCTCGGCGAGCAGCCCCTGATCGCGCGCGAGCTGGCCCTCGTATTGATGCAGCAGCGCGAGATAGGGACGGGGATCGATCTGGGCGAGGAAATCGCCGGCCTTGACGATCTGCCCCTCCTGGAAGCCGACCTCGATCAGCTGACCGTTGATCTGGGTCTTCACCGTGACGTTGGCGAGCGGCGTCACGGTGCCCAGTGCCTCCACGTCGATCTCGATGTCGCCGCGCGCGATCGTCGCGATTCCGACGGTCTGCGGCGGTCCGCCCGCCAGCGCGCCCTTCGGCGCCGCGTTCTCGCCGTGCGGCACGAGGTAGATGTAGGCGGCATAGACCAGGCCGCACACGAGGATCAGCGTGACGAGTGAGCCGATCCACCCCCCGCGCTTGACGGGGCGCGTCGGTGCATCGTGCATCGGGCGCTCGGACTGCGGCGCCTCGGCGGTCTCCGCCGGCCGAACGGGATGATCGATCTCGGTTTTGGTCAAGGAGCTTGGCTCCCCCTCGAAGGCGCGGTCATAAGGGCGGCGTCAGGCTTGAGACGGGCGTCAGCGCCTCGATCGGGGGCAGCAGGTCGGCTTGCCAGCCGCCGCCCAGCGCCTGGATCAACGCCACGCTGGACAGCAGACGCGACTGCTGCACGGCCAGCAGCGACTCCTCCGCCGCGAGCAGCGTCGCCTGGGCCGTCACCACGGAGGTGAAGGCGACAGTGCCGGCCTGGTACTGGTTCAGGTAGACCGCCACCGCCCTGCGCGCGGCGGCGATCGTCTCCCGGTCCTTGCGTCCTTCCGCGGCGTAGACTCGCAACGCGGCCAAGTCGTCCTCGACCTGCTGAAAGGCGCTGAGCACGGTCTGGCGATAGGTCGCGACGTTGGCGTCGTAGGTCGCACGGGCGGCGGCGAGTTCGGCCTTGCGCAGGCCGCCATCGAGGATCGTCTGCGTCGCCGTGCCCGCGACGGACCAGACGGCACCGGCCGCCGCGATCGGCGAGGGCGAGGCGGCGTAGCTCAGCGCCGCCGACAGGCTGATATCGGGGTAGAAATTGGCCACCGCCACGCCGATCAGCGCGTTCTCCTCCTGGAGGACGCGCTCCGCCGCCGCGATGTCGGGACGGCGTTCGAGCAGGCGTGAGGGGACGACGACAGGGGTGCCGGGCGGGTCGGGGAGGGGACGACCGTTGCGCCGCACGGTGAGATCCGCCGGCGGGCGGCCGATCAGTACCGCGATGGCATGCTCGTATTGCGCGCGAAGCACCCCCGTGCCGATCGACGCCGCCTGAACCGCGTAGAGCTGCGTCTGCGCCGTGACGACATCGGCTTCCGACACCGTGCCGCCCTTGAACTCGTTCTGGGTGATGACGAGGGTCTTCTGGTACTCGACCGCCGTGCGATCGTAGAGATCCTTGAGGGCGTCGGTCGCGCGCAGGTCGAAATAGGCGGCGAGCAGCGCACCCTGTTCCGAGAGCTTGGCGTTCTGCAGGTCGGCGGCGCTGGCCTGGGCCGCGGCGGCGCTTGATTCCACGCCTCGGCGGATACGACCCCATACGTCCAGGTCCCAGGTCGCGGCGACCTGGGGCGTGAAGGTGACCGTCGTCACGCCGGCGGCATGGGTGCCGGTCGTGGTATGGCCGGCCGTCACCGTCGGGAACAGGCTCGCCTGCGCCTCCTTGATCATCTCGCGAGCCACGACGTAGGACGCCGCGGCATTCGCCACGGTCTGGTTCGTGATGTCGACCTGATCGGCAAGGGCGGAGAGCGAAGGGTCGCGATAGATCTCCCACCAGGGCCCGCGGTCGATCGTGTCGAGCGGCGTAGGACGTATCCACCCGCTTCGCGGGAGACCCGCGGCTTCCTTGAACGAGAGCGGGACCGGCGCCTTCGGGCGCAGGTAATCCGGACCGACCGTGCAGGCGCATAGGGCAGATGTCGCGATGATGAGGGCAACCCGTCGCAGGCCGCAGCACACGCTACCGGCCGGGCCGTCTGTACTTGAACGCTTCACGTCACGATGACCGTTGCTTTCTACCCTACGCTTCAGGCTGCCGCTTCGGCTGTGCGGGCCACCTCCTTACCGAGGTTTTGCAGGAGCGATGAAGTCAAAGGTCCGTGTGTTGACATCGCGCTCTCGCAAGCTCATCGGTCGCTATCCTATATGGCGAACCATGATGCGCGGAAGGGCTGTCTTCGGGTCTCTGTACAGAAGGACGGTTCGGTACTTGCCGAAACCTGTCTTAGTCCCGTGTCTCGCGGGATGCCTTCTGACCACCGCGATCCCGGGCGCGATTTGCAGTCCGTCGAGAGTTACCGCGACCGATGTGCAGTTGATCGGGTTGACGCCGCTCTACGAAGCGTTGGTCGCGGTCGCCAATTGCCCGAACCTCGCAATCGACCAGGCCACCTTCGCCCGCGCGGCGCGATTATACTATTTGAAGCCGGCCGATTTCACGGCCTCCGGGGCTTTTCCTCGGGAGATCGCCGCGCTTGACCGGGACTTGACGCTTCGTCTGAACGATGACCGCGACGCGTTTTGCAGCAGGAATCGATTGTCGTCCGCGGTGCTTTACGGGGTGCTGATTGATCGCGGCGATGGCTACCCGCATCCACTCGGTCAAGATCCCGCGCGCTCGTTTCATTCTCCTCATTCCGCCGAGAGGCCGATCACGCCTCAATGAAC
>CAXTVT010000099.1:0-10447 GCA_964247745.1 uncultured Beijerinckiaceae bacterium | reverse complement strand
CAGCCGGGGCTCGATCTCGGCGATGGTGAAGCCGGAGACTGGGCAGGCGAATTTCGAGGAGAAGGTGATGCGCTTGGGCGCGCCCTTGTCGTCGGTCTCGCTGGCGTATTCGGCGATGGCGATGCCGTCGGCGAGCTCGAGCGCGGTCTCCAGGCTCTCGGCGTATCGCGCGCGCTGGTCGTCCTTGATCGCGATCCGGTCGACAACGACGTCGATGTCGTGTTTCAGCTTCTTGTCGAGGACCGGCGCCTCGGCGATCTCGTGAAATGTGCCATCGACCTTGAGCCGCTGGAAGCCCTTCTTCATGAAGTCGGCGATTTCCTTGCGGTACTCGCCCTTGCGGCCGCGGATCACCGGCGCCAGCAGGTAGAGCCGCGTGCGCTCCGGCAGCGCGGCAAGGCGGTCGACCATCTGGCTCACCGTCTGCGACTCGATCGGCAGGCCGGTCGCCGGCGAGTAGGGGATGCCGACGCGCGCCCAGAGCAGGCGCATGTAGTCGTAGATCTCGGTGACGGTGGCGACCGTCGAGCGCGGGTTCTTCGAGGTCGTCTTCTGCTCGATCGAGATCGCCGGCGACAGCCCGTCGATCTGGTCGACGTCGGGCTTCTGCATCATCTCGAGGAACTGGCGGGCGTAGGCCGACAGCGACTCGACGTAGCGCCGCTGTCCCTCGGCATAGATCGTGTCGAAGGCCAGCGAGGACTTGCCGCTCCCCGAGAGGCCGGTGAAGACCACGAGCTTGTCGCGCGGGATCGAGAGGTCGACGTTCTTGAGGTTGTGCTCACGCGCGCCGCGCACGGTGATGGCGCGGCCCTCGAATGTGGGCGCGGCGGGCGGCGTCGTGGCAAGCGTGGCCGTGCCGGCCTTGGCCTTCGGCTTCTTCATGCGTCCGGAGCGTGAGAGGATCGTCGACCCAACCTAAGGGGCAACAATCTTGGGCGCCAGCCCCGGGGCGAGATCATCGCGGTGTCCGGGCGAGCCTCGCCAGAGAGCGAGACCCACACGCTAATCCGTCGCAGGCGCGAGGCGGGTCTCCGACGCCCCCGCCTGAGCGGCGGCCATCGCCTCCTGGCGCCGGCCAAGCCACAGGCTGTTCAACAGCCAGGCCACCGAGAGCGGGATCGCGAGGACCGCCAACGAGACGTGGTTGAAGCCGGGCAGCGTGTGGAGATCGGTCGACCAGGCGCCGATCTGGTCCCCGAGCCGGTAGATCACCGTGTCGATGAAGGCCTTGGCCTTGTAGCGGTCCTCGCGCGGCACGACCGTGAACAGGATCTCGCGGGTCGGTCGGGCGATGGCGAAATTGCCGGCACGGCGCACCACCTGGAACGCGATGATCGCTGTGAGCATGGGCGCGCCGGCGAGCAGGCCGAACCCGAGCACGGACAAGGCCGGCAGGAGCGCCAGCGTCAGCGTGATGCCGAGCACGCGCAGGATGCGACCCGACAGGAACAGCTGGATCGCCAGCGTCGCGATGTTGGTCACGAGATCGATGGTCGCGAAGAAATGCGTGCGCGCCGCGTGGTCCTTGTAGGCGTGGGCCGCGGCCTCCGTGACCTCGAAGTAGAGGAAGGTCGAGGTGACCGAGAACAGCAGGAGGAACAGCGCGGTGTTGGCGAGATAGGGCGACGAGAAGGTTTTGGTGAAGCCGGCCAGCACGCCGCCGCCGACACGCTCGTCGGCGATCACGCGCTCCTCCGCGCGCATCGTCGTTGCATGCTGCGAGAGCCGCTTGGCGCCGAACACCGCGACCTCCAGCAGCAAGGCGGCCGCGACCAGCAACGCGGTCTGCGGCACGGCCTTGGCGAGCGCGACGACGACGAACGAGCCGAACACAGCGCCGACCGTGGCGCCGGCAGCGATCGAGGCGAACAGCCGCTTGCCTTGGTCGGAGTCGAACGTGTCGACGATCATCGCCCAGAACACCGAGACGACGAACAGGTTGAAGACCGACAGCCAGATGAAGAAGGCCCGTCCGACCCACACCGTCTGGTCCTTGTCGGCGACCCAGAGCAGGACCGCGAAGACCAGGATGTTGGCGGCGAAGAAGCGATAGGTGATCGCGATGAACCGGACCCGGGGCAGCGAGCGCACCAGCCAGCCGAAGGGCACGTTCAGCACGATCATCGCGACCAGCGTGCCGGTGAAGAGCCATGGCAGGTTCTTGACCCCGCCCGCGACGCCCATCTCGTCGCGGATCGGCCGCATGATGTAATAGGCGACGAGCAGCGCAAAGATGTAGAGCCACGCCCAGCCGAGCGCCGCGCCTTCGCCCGGCTCGATTGCCACGGCGCGGCGCAGCAGGCGCGAGACGAGGGTGCCTTCGGCCGGCGACTCGGATCGCGTCACTTGGCGAGGCCGAGCTTCTGCTTCCACTCGACCGAGGTGAAGGGACCGCTGCCGAGCGGACGCCCCGGGCCGATCTCGTCGGCGCGGGCGATCGGCACGACGATCGGTTCGAAACCGGCCTGCCGCACCAGCTCCGAGGCGACCTTGATCGCCTCGGGATCGTCGCTCGACAGCGGAATGCCGAGCTGCTGCCCGTCCTTCTTTCCACCCTGGTCCATGTCCGTGAAATGGATCGCGTTGAACCCGCGCACGAGGTGCACGCCGGGCAGCAGCGAGGCCGAGACCTTGCCGATGCCTTGCTTGTGCACGTCCGCCGCCATGGCACCGTCGCGCGACTCGATGGCGTTGGAGGCGTCGAACACGACCTTGCCTTTCAACGCCGCGTCACTGGCCTTCGCCACCTCTGCGAAGTTCTTGTAGGGCACGGCGATCAGCACGACCTGCCCGAACGCGGCGGCCTCGGCCGGCGTCCCGACCTTGGCATCGTGGCCGGCCTTCGTCGCGAGATCCTTGAGCTCGTCGGGGTGGCGCGAGGCGAACATCACCTCGTCGCCGGCCTTGGCCCAGACCGTGCCGAGCGTGCCGCCGACGTTGCCCGCGCCGATGATGCCGATCTTGTAGTGCTCGGCGGCATCGGCGAGCGGAACGATCGTGACGGCGAGCATTGCCGCGAGGGCCGATCGCACGATGGTTCTGGTCATGTGAGACGTCTCCAGGGTCGAGAGCAGGTCGCCATACCTAGGCGCTCGGACGCGATCGGCCACCGGCAATGCCGCCCGCCACGCCTTTGTGAGGGCTGTCGCGTCCGCGATCCATGTCCCCGGGCACCTCGATCGGCGGCTCGGCGGCCTGATCTCTCGAGACCATGGCCCGTAAAGAGCGGAACCGCATCCTCCTCATACGGCTTCCTTCGCACGATCCGAACGGAGGCGAGATGGCCGAGAGTACCAAGGCCATCGTCACCGCCGCCAGCGCCAACCTGGCGATCGCCATTGCCAAGTTCGTCGGTGCCGGGCTCACCGGCAGCTCGGCGATGTTCTCCGAAGGCGCGCATTCGGTCGTCGACACGGCCAACCAGGCGCTTCTGCTGTTCGGGTTGCGTCGTGCAAAAAGACCAGCCGACGCGCGCCACCCATTCGGCTACGGCCGCGAGATCTATTTCTATTCCTTCGTCGTGGCGCTGCTCATCTTCCTGGCCGGTGGTCTCTACTCGTTCTACGAGGGCGTGGAGAAGATCAGGCATCCCGAGGCAGACGGCGTCGTCACGCTCTTGGGCCTGCACGTTGCGGGGGTGTGGATCAATCTCGCCATCCTGGGCTTCGCCATCGTCGCCGAGGGCAGTTCGCTGTGGGTGGCATTCCACGAATTGCCGCAAGGCATGGGCTCGCCTCTCTCGGCGATCCGACGCAGCAAGGATCCGAGCCTGTTCGTCGTGGTGGCCGAGGACACGGCGGCGGTCGTCGGCCTGCTCATCGCCTTCGCCGGTGTCGGCCTTTCCGCGCTGCTCGACAGGCCCGTGCTGGACGGCGCCGCCTCGATCGGGATCGGCGCGGTGCTCGTGGGCATGGCCTTCTTCCTGATGATCGAAACGCATGGTCTGCTGATCGGCGAAGCGGCTTCGCCGGACGTCCGGCGTGCGATCGAGGAGATCGTCCGAGCTGAAGCCTCGATCGTCGGGATCAACGAAATTCTGACTCAGCATCTCGGGCCGGCCGATATCCTCGTCAATCTCAGCCTGGACATCGACGACGTCGCCACGGGTGCCGACATCGAGGCGCTGGTGTCACGCCTCGACGCCGGCTTGAAGCGACGCGAGCCGCGCATCCGCCGGGTCTTTGTCGAGATGCAGGCACGCAGCCACGCTGCGGACCTCCAGCCCTCCTGAGGCGGCGCCAAGCCGGTCAATCGGCGACGATAATCCAGGCTGGCGCGTGATCGCTGGACCCGGGTTGCGCGCGAACGTGGCGATCGACGCCGGCGTCCGATAGCCTCGGTGCGAGTGCGGGCGAAAGCAGGAGGTGGTCCAGCCTCAAGCCGGCATCGCGACGCCAGCGGTCGCGTTTGTAGCTCCAGAACGTGTAGATCGGCGTACCGGGGTGAAGCGCGTGCAGTCCATCGCACCAGCCGGACGTCGTGAGCCGGTGAAAGGCCGATCGGCTTGCTGGATGCACCAGCGCGTCGCCCGACCAGGATGTCGTGGCATAGATGTCGGCGTCGCTTGGGGCGACGTTATAGTCGCCGGCCAGCACCGCCGGCACGCCGGCCACGCGCAAGATGGAGGCGCGGGCGATCAACCGCTCGAACCAGGCCAGCTTGTAGTCGAATTTCGGCCCCGGGCGCGGATTGCCGTTGGGCAGGTAGATCGAGGCGACGATGATTCCCGCCACCGCCGCTTCGATGTAGCGAGCCTGGCCGTCGGAGGGGTCGCCCGGCAGCTCGGCGGCGGTGACGATCGGCTCGCGGTCGCCACGCGCCAAGATCGCGACGCCGTTCCAGCTGCGTTGACCCTGCCAGACGGCCGCGTAGCCCGCAGCGCGCATGGCGTCGATGGGGAATGCCCGCTGTTCCGCCTTGAGCTCCTGAAGGCAGACGATGTCGGGCTGCGACGCCGCGAGCCACGCCAGCAGATGGTTCAGGCGCTTGTTGACGTCGTTGATATTGAAGGTGGCGATCCTCAACGCGTCACGCCGACCATCATGCCCCCAGCTGGTCGGCCAGGTCGAGAAAGTCACGCGCGTTCACGTCGAAGGACGGGTCCGGCGTGACATCCGGCTTGCCTTGCGGCCCGAACTCCAAGGGCCGCGCCACGAAGGCGGTCTTCATCCCGAACGCTCTGGCGGCGTGCAGGTCGTATTTGTGGCAGGCAACCATCATCATCGCCCCGGGCGGCAGGTCGAGGTAGTCGACCGCGAGCCGGTAGACGTCCATCGCCGGCTTGTAGGCCCGGGCGAGTTCGGCGGTGAGCACGGCATCGAACGGCAGGGCGGCGCGTTTCACCACGGCGATCACCGCCGCCATCCCGGCATTCGACAGCGTCGCCAGCGTGTAGCGTCGTGCCAGCCTGGAGAGACCGGCGCGCGCGTCGGACCAGGGATCGAGCTGCGTCCAGACCGCGTTGATCGCGTCACGCTCTTCCCCGGTGAAGCGGGCGGAGAGGCCGTCTTCGCTCAGTAGCCTGTCGAGGCAGGCACGGTAGATGGCATCGACCCGGACCCAGGGATGCCGGCCGTCGATCACCGCATCCATCGTCTCGCGATAGAGCGCGCGCCAGCGCACGGAGAAAGCGGCCCAGTCGATCGCCAAGTCCTTGGCCGCGTTCACGCGCTCGCCGATGCCGAGAAGTGGCCGGTAGAAGTCCACCGTCGTGCCCTGCACGTCGAAGAGCAGCGCGCGCGTTTCGAGCATGGAGAAAACCTTCATTTGATCGACGCAGCCGAGAAAAGCCCATGAACCGAAGATGAACGACTTGCCATGGCGTCCGTTACGCGGCAGCACCGCACTGCAGCACCGGTGCGGACGAGGAGCGTTGACGTGAGCGACTACAAACTGCGCGAAGGCCTGCCCTATCCTCGTGGAACCCACTGGGATGGCAACGGAACCAACTTCGCCCTGTTTTCCGCGAATGCCGAGAAGGTGGAAGTCTGCCTGTTCGACGAGTCCGGCAAGAAGGAGATCGCGCGGATCGAGCTGCCGGAATACACCAACGAGGTCTTCCACGGCTACATCGAAGGAGTCCATCCCGGGCAGTTCTACGGCTACCGCGTGCATGGACCCTACGAGCCCAAGAAAGGCCACCGCTTCAATCCCAACAAGCTGCTGCTCGACCCTTATGCCCGCGCCCACGCCTTCGAGCTCGAGTGGAACCCGGCCGTCTTCGGCTACAAGATGGAGAGCGGCGACGACCTGACCTTCGACGAGCGCGATTCGGCGCCGTACATGCCCAAGTGCGTGGTGGTCGACCAGAATTTCGACTGGCAAGGCGAGCCGCCGGATCGCAAGGTGCCGTGGGACCGCACCATCACCTACGAAACCCACGTCAAGGGTTTCACGATGCTCGATGCCGAAGTGCCGGAAGAGCTGCGCGGCACCTACAAGGGTCTCGGGCAGAAGAAGGTGGTGGACTACATCAAGGCGCTCGGCGTCACGTCCGTCGAGCTGCTGCCGATCCACACCTTCGTGCAGGACGACTTCCTCGTGGATCGCGGCCTCGCGAACTACTGGGGATACAACACGATCGGCTTCTTCGCGCCGACGCCGCGCTATGCGCCCGACGTGCCGAACTCGCTGCGCGAGTTCAAGGAGATGGTCGCCCGCTTCCACGAGGTGGGGCTCGAGATCATCCTCGACGTCGTCTACAACCACACCGCGGAGGGCAATCATCTGGGACCGACGCTGTCCTTCAAGGGCATCGACAACGCCAGCTACTACCGGCTGATGCCGGACGATCGGCGCTACTACGTCAACGACACCGGCACCGGCAACACGGTGAACCTGTCGCATTGGCGCGTCATCCAGATGGTGACCGACTCGCTGCGCTACTGGGTCGAGGAGATGCACGTCGACGGCTTCCGCTTCGACCTCGGCACCATTCTCGCGCGCGAGCCCAACGGCTTCGACAACCAGTCCGGCTTCCTCAAGGCCGTGGGCCAGGACCCGGTGCTGGGCGCAGTCAAGCTCATCGCCGAGCCCTGGGACATCGGCCCCGGCGGCTACCAAGTCGGCTCGTTCCCACCGGGCTGGGCGGAATGGACCGACAAGTTCCGCGACGACGTGCGCGACTTCTGGCGTGGGCGTGCCGGCGTCGGCACGCTCGCCGCGCGTCTCTGCGCCTCGGCGGAGAGCTTCAACCATCAGGGCCGTCGCGCCTGGTCCTGCGTGAACTTCGTCACCGCGCACGACGGCTTCACGCTGAACGACACCGTCACCTACGACGAGAAGCACAACGAGGCCAACGGCGAGGACAACAAGGACGGCAACTCGGACAACCGCTCCTGGAACTGCGGCGTCGAGGGGCCGACCGACGACGAAGGCATCAATCTGCTGCGCGAACGCCAGATCCGCAACATGCTGGCGACGCTGCTGCTGTCGCAGGGCACGCCGATGCTGCTCGCCGGCGACGAGTTCGGCCGCACCCAGGGCGGCAACAACAACGCCTATTGTCAGGACAGCGAGATATCCTGGCTGCACTGGGACATGGAGGCGAAGGGCCGCGACCTCATCGCCTTCACCCGGAAGCTGACGGCGCTGCGCCGCAAATACCCGATCCTGCGCCACTCGCGCTTCCTGTCGGGCGACTACAACGAGGATACCGGAACCAAGGACCTGACCTGGATCGGCACCGGCGGCCACGAAATGGGGCCGGGCGACTGGGACGATCCCAACACCCGCTGCTTCGGCATGCTGATGGACGGCCGCGCCCAGGAGACCGGCATAAAGCGCCGCGGCTCGGACGAGACCATGCTGCTGGTGTTCAACGGCTGGCAGGATCTCGTCGGCTTCACCTTGCCCGATCCGCCCGACGGCACCGGCTGGACCTTGCTCATCGACACCAATCAGCCCGACCTTGCCGACGAGCCTTCTTTCAAGACAGGCGATCGTTACGACGCCACCGGGCGTTCGGTGCTTCTGTTCCTGATGCAGAGGGCTTGAGGCGAGGCGCCGAGCGGCGGTCGCGAACGGACGACGAACCTTAAGTCAAAGCCGATTCGGACACGCTCCGTGCCCGTTTCGATCGTCCGATACCAAAACGAGACAGCCTCGCTTCGCGGGCTTTGAAAAGACATTAAGGCTGCTGTCGCCGTCGCAGCTCGCAATCGTCAGACGATGGGCCCACACCGCTTTGCCATGCGCGCACGAAGCCTGAGAAACGGCCACACGAGCTGCGCGCCGAGTCGCGCCGGCATCGCCTCGCGGATTCCGATCTTCGCCGGCGGCCGGCGTGGCTCGTTGAACCAGGTGCCGAACGCCAGGTCCCAGATCACGAGGTTCTCGCCGTAGTTCTTGTTGCCCTCGAGCAGGTCCATGCTGTGATGCCATCGGTGCAGCTCGGGTGTGTTGAAGACGTAGGACAGCGGCCCGAAGCGCATCGTCGCATTGGTGTGGGTCATCAGCCCGATGTAGCCGGTCAGCGCCGAGAGCCACGCCATGATCTCGGCCGGCGAGCCGGCTGCGACGAGGATCGCGACGCCTGGCACCACGCTCTTGAGCGCATCGACGAAATGGAAGCGGCCGGAGTTTACGCACCACAGCCTGCCGACGCCGTGGTGGACGGCGTGGAAATACCAGAGCGGCCGCCATTCGTGCGCGAGCCGGTGCGCCCAATAGGCGGCGAATTCGGAGACGCAGAGCCCGAGCGCGACCTGAGCCGCCAGCGGCCAGCCGTGCGGCCAGATCCCGAGGCCGTGGTGTCCACACTCCGCGATCGGCGCCGAGAGGCCGATGACGCTGGAGAACACCACCAGCACCTGCACCGTCCCGTTGCTGACCAGCGTGTGGCCGAGGTCGAGGACGAGTTGACCGTCGCGCGGCACCCAGCTCTCCTCGTGCGGCATCCAATGTTCGAGCCCGAGGAGGGCCGCGACCAGGCCGAGATAGGTCAGGTTGAACGCCAGGATCGGCATGCCGCGGGCGAAACCGTACGCGGTGGTGGCGATCGCCGCCAGGAGCAGGGCCGGCCAGGCGATACAGGCGACGAAGGTGCGCAGGCGGGTCATGCGACACCAATTACCGATGCCGCGGCGTCGAGGAAAGCATACCCGGACGCCGACCGACACTGGTTGGCACGCTCGCCACGACGTGCCTCGCAATTTATGTTTAAGCCGCCTTCTTCATCGCCATTGCCGCCAGCGTGCGCAGGATCTGCCGCGTTCCTTCGAGACGCTTTTTCGGGTTTTCGAAGTCTCGCACGAAGACGACCTTCATGTCCGGCCGCACCTTGGCGTCGGCACCCTGCTCGGTGACGAAGCGCACCAGCCCCTGCGGGTTGGCGAAGGAGTTCTCGCGGAAGGCTAGCACGAGGCCCTTGGGGCCGGCGTCGACCTTCGCGACGTGAGCCTGGCGGCACAGCTGCTTGATGGAGGCGAGCTTCATCAGGAGGTCGACCTCGGGCGGCAGCGGGCCGAAGCGATCGATCAGCTCGGCGGCGAAGCCCTCGATCTCTTCGTCGGTCTCCAGCGTGGCGAGACGACGATAGAGCTGCACGCGCAGCTGCGCGTCCTCGACGTAGACCTCCGGGATCGTGACCGGCGTGCCGGTCTGGATCTGCGGCGACCAGGCCTCCTGCGGCGGCTCGTCGGCGATGCCGAGCTTCAACGCCTCGATCGCCTCGCCCAGCATCTCCTGGTAGAGTTCGTAGCCGACCTCTTTGATGTGGCCGGACTGTTCGTCGCCGAGCAGGTTGCCGGCGCCGCGGATGTCGAGGTCGTGGCTGGCCAGCTGGAAGCCGGCGCCGAGCGTATCCAGCGAATCCAGCACCTTCAGCCGCTTCTCCGCCTGCGCCGTTACCGTCTTGTTCGGCGGCAACGTGAACAGCGCGTAGGCGCGCGTCTTGGAGCGGCCGACGCGACCGCGCAGCTGATACAGCTGCGAGAGGCCGAACATGTCGGCCCGGTGCACGATCAGCGTGTTGGCGCGCGGGATGTCGAGGCCGGACTCGACGATGGAGGTCGAGAGCAGGATGTCGAACTTGCCCTCGTAGAAGGCCGCCATCTTGTCCTCGAGCTCGGTCGGCGGCATCTGGCCGTGCGCCACTACGATCTTGGCCTCGGGCACGGCGTTGCGGAGGAACGCCAGGGCCTCGTCGATATGTTCGATGCGCGGGCAGACGTAGAAGCTTTGTCCGCCACGGTAGCGCTCGCGCAGCAGCGCCTCGCGCACCAGCAGCTCGTCAAATGGTGTGACGAAGGTGCGGACCGCGAGCCGGTCGACCGGCGGCGTTGCGATAATGGAGAGGTCGCGCACGCCGGTCATGGCGAGTTGCAGCGTGCGCGGGATCGGCGTGGCGGAGAGAGTCAGCACGTGCACCTCGGCGCGCATGTCCTTCAACCGCTCCTTGTGCTTGACGCCGAAGTGCTGCTCCTCGTCGACGATCACCAGGCCG
>CAXTVT010000098.1:0-10474 GCA_964247745.1 uncultured Beijerinckiaceae bacterium | reverse complement strand
TCGGCGCCGCGCCCTGCGACGGCACCCCCCACCTGACCGCCGGCGCCCACGTCTTCGTCCTCGCGGAGGGCGACAGCATCACCTTCGGCCAGGGCTCCAGCGACGACCGGTCCTACGTGCAGCGCGCCTGCCTGCCCTCGGCCGACGGCATCGACGCGGCGAAGTCGCGCGCGACGCTGGGCTCGCCCGGCGACGGACCCGCGGTCAACAGCCTCTACGGCCGGCTCGAGGACGACGCCCGGCTGCTGTTCGACCAGCGCGCCGGCCGCACAATGGTGCTCACCGTGCTGATCGGGCGCAACGACCTCGTCGGCTACGGCGGCGGCGCGGCAGCCTATGCCGACGACCTCGCCCGCTACATCGCGGCGATGCGCGGCGCCGGAGCCGATCGCGTCGTCGTCGGCACCCTGCTGCCGAGCGACTGGGCGGCCTTCGTCGGGCCGCGCGCCGCACTCAACGCCATCCTGCGCCAGCCGGACTGGGCGAAGGCGCACGGCATCGACGCGCTCGCCGATTTCGCCGCCTCGCCGGTCATGGGCCCGGACGGTGCCGCCGCCGACAGGAGCCTCTACGTCGACGGCATCCACCCGACCGATCGCGGCTACGCGCTGCTGGCACCGATCTACGGCGCCGCGGTGGAGGCGGCGCTGCGGCCCGAGCACCGTACGCTAACCCCACCTTAAGCCTCCCCGCGCAAGGCTGGCGTCCACCCGGCCCACGCAGGATGCCTCGTCTCCGATGATCCCCACAGCGACAGGGCTCGTCGTCATCGTGCTCGGCGTGTGGTGCCAGTTCGGCAGCTTCCGCCGCACGTTGTTGTCGACCGTGCTGCTGACCCTGTTCGAGGCGGCCGATGCCGCCGACCTGCCGGCGCTGGGCGGCGCCTCGGTGACGCCGGCCAAGCTGTTCCTGCTGTTCCTCGTGCTGCGGGTCGTGTCCATGCGCGGCGGTCTCGGCACGGCGCTGGCGGAGGTGTCGCCACGCCGCGTGCTGTTCCTCTACGTCCTCCTGCTGCTGTGGGTGGTGCCGTCGGCGATCTTCCTGCCGCGGCTGTTCCAGGGGGCGGTCGAGGTCAATTCGCTGGAGCGGACGGTGATCGACAGCGGCCCGGTGCCGCTCAAGCCGTCGAGCGGCAACATCACGCAATCGGTCTACGCCATCGGCAGCTTCGTGCTGGCGCTGTGCGTCGCCGCGCTCTCGCGCCGGCCGGGCGGCTACGCGACGCTGCTGCGGGCGATGCTGGTGCTGACCGGCCTCAACCTCGGCTTCGCGGTGCTCGACCTCCTCACCGCCGCGACCCACACCGGCTTCCTGCTCGACGTCATCCACACCGGCGCCTACGCCTTCCTCACCGAGGACGAGTCCAACGGACTGAAGCGCATCTCCGGCTCGTTCACCGAGGCCTCCGCCTTCGCCTCGTTCTCGCTCGACCTGCTCGCCGTCAACGTGGCGCTGTTCGTGCTGCGGGTGCGGCCGCGTCTCACCGGCTTCTACAGCCTGGCGCTGGTGGCCTTCCTGCTGCTGTCGACCTCGTCGACGGCCTACGCCGGACTGGCGATCTTCGCCGTCGGTTTCGCCGCCTACGCCGGCTGGACGCTGCTCGTGCGCGGCAATGCCAGAGCTTTGAAGGTGCTGGTCTTTCTCCTGCTGGCCGGCACTTTCTTCGTCTGCGTGACGCTGATCGTGGCGCCGGGCTTCGCCGCCGCCGCCTGGAACGTGATCGACACCACCGTGATCCACAAGGGACAGTCGGACTCGGCGCTGGAGCGCGGCGCGCTCAACGTCCAGGCGGGCAAGATCTTCGTCGAGACCTACGGGCTCGGCGCCGGCATCGGCGCGACGCGCACCTCGAACTATCTGTACCTGCTCGCCTCCAACCTCGGTGTCATCGGGCTCGTCCTGTTCGGCGTGCTGATCCTGGCGCTGGCCTTGGTGCCGCCTCGCGACGACCTCGCCCGGGAGGACCGCAAGGTCGTCGCCGCGGCGCGCGTCGGGGTGCTCGGATCGCTGGTGCCGGCGGTGCTGATCGCCACCATCTTCGATCTGGGGCCGCTCTTCTACGTGCTGGTCGGCGTCACGGCATCGGGCGCGGCGGCGTTCGGCGCGGCGCCGCTGCCGGCGCGCCGGCTGGCCACCGGCTGACTCGAAGGTCGGCGTTCGCCCACGTCGACGATAGTCCCGCCGGCGTCCGCCCACGCCGAATTTCCGTTATCGTGGGCTGCCGCCGACGCCGCGTTTCCGGGGATTTCGCCGTACGGCCGCACCAGGCCGGCCCTTTCGACCCCCTTGATATAGACCATCCTGGTCGGCAGGTCTACCGCTTACGGACCCCGCGCGTCCGGGTCGGCGAGCCCGTGCAACCGATGCGCTGCGAGCTGGGCGAAGCGCAGCGTCATCATGCGCCGCGTCGCCGACGCGAGCCGATGCTCCGGCGCCTCGCGCAGCAGCGCGGCGCCGTAGGCGTCGGCGACGATCAGTCCGGCGTCCTCCGGCAGGATCTCGAGCGGCATCGCCGCCGTGACGGCGAAGTAGAGTCGGTCGCAGTGCAGCCGGTAGTCCCGCCATTTCAGGTCGGCGCGGAAGTCGGCCACGGAGCTCTTGATCTCGACGATGTGCAGGCCGCCGTCGCCACCGAGCGCCACCACGTCGGCACGGCGCCCGGAGCGCAGCGCCATCTCCGTCACCGTGGCGAAGCCGCGTGCCCTGAAATAGCGCCGCGTGCCCCGCGCGATCAGCAGCGCCGTCTCGGACTGGCGGCCGTCGGGCGGCAGGACGGGCTCGGCGAGGCGCGGCGGCATGACGTGGCGTAGCATACCTCCGGACGCGCCCAAAAAGCATGTTACGGGCAGGCCGAGCGGATGTCAGGCCGTCGGCGAAAATCCCACCGCCCCGACAGGCGGCGCGCTCGATCCGCTCTCGCGTCGGCCCTCGTCGTGGATCTCGTAGGCCATGCGCACCGCGCCCCAGTGCCGCCCCGCGACGAAGAGCGGGGCGTCGAACTCCATCCGCCACTCGACCGTGTCGCCCATGTCGCGGGCGTAGCTCTGCACCAGGAAGGGGCGGAGGTTGCGCGAGGCCGACATGCCGACGCGGTCGTCGAAGATCCGGCGCATGCGCGAGTTGCGGTGGTTCCACGTCACGTCGCCGAGGCGACGTGGTTGCGAATAGCTGAGGTTGTGGATGGCGTTGAAGCCGTTGCGATCCTGCAGGATGCAGAAATCAGGACGGGGCGCGACCTGGAGTTGGGCCTCGAGCAGGGCACGAACCGTCGCTTCCAGCGGCCGCACGGCCGCGTTGGTGTAGCAGGCCGGCTCGGCGTCGCCCTCTCGCTCGTAGCGCGCGTCGAACAGGTCGTCGGCCTTGATCGTGCCCGCCTCGATCGCCGCCTGCAGCGTCGCCGAGACGGCGCGGGCGACGTCCTGCACGCGGATAACGTGGGGTGCGTAGTCGCGCCGGCTCTGGTCGATGATGCCCTCGATCCGGGCGCGCACCGCGGCGTCCGCGTCGACGATCTGGCACTCGTAACCGAGCGCGGTCGGCGTCAGCGGCTTGGCGACGATCTGACCGAGCGAGGCGAACTCAATCGCCACGACCGATCCCAGGATGTCCGCGCCCGATCCCGCGCACTCGATCTGGAACGCCGTCGGCGACAGATCGATCAGCCGGATCGGCCAGCGCGCCGCCCCGTGTCGCATCGTTCCGACCAGGAGGCACGGCCATCGCTCGCCCTCCTGCGCGCCGTCGCTTTCGCTTTGACGCATGACGATCGCGGCGCGCTCGGTGAGCCGGGTGAAGGCCCCATGCGCCCGGGCCGCGGCGTCTTCCGCCGACGTCGTCATGAAGCGCACCATGCCGCCGAGGACCTGCATCCGACCGGCATTCGAACGCACCGTCTGCGCCAGGCCCGCCACGCTTTCCGAGCCCAGCCCGATATCGCGGGTGCGATCGCCCTGGACGGTCACCGCCGCGCGCACCGCGGTGAACACGTCCTCGAGCTCGCCGACCGCCTGGTCGAAGTCGCGCACCTCGTCGGCGTTGACGGCGGCGCGCTGCTTGATCCGCGCCACGGAGGCGTTGATCTCGACGGTGGCCCGCTGCGTCTGCGCCGACAGCGACTTCACCTCGCCCGCGACCACGCGGAAGCCGGCGCCGGCGGCGCCGGCCCGCGCCGCCTCGATCGTGGCGTTGAGCGCGAGCAGGTTGGTCTGCGCGGCGATCTCCGCGATCATCCTGATGGTGCGCTCGATCTCGCCGATCGAGCGGGTGAGGTCGTCGACGCTGGCGAGCGCCGAGCGCGAACGCGCGTGGGCGCGTGCCACATCCAGCGTCGCGCTTTCGAGGCGTCGATCGATCAGGTCGCCCTGCTCGCGCAAGCCCGCGACGGAGTCGACGAAGACCGCCGCGCGCTCGCGCATCCGCTCCGCGGCGCCCTCGAAGTCGCCGGCGAACCCGGCCATCTCGCCGACGAGCGCGAAGGCGTCGCGCAGGATGGTGGCGAGCGACAGGTTGGTTTCGGTGGCCTCGCCGATGCCGCTGAGGAGATCGGTCTCGGCGGCCCGGCGCGTCTCGCTGCTGTCGGGCGTTACGACGGCGGGCGCGCTCGGGGCGACCGGGCCCGACGCCAACGCCTGTGCCGCGGCGGCCGGTGTGGCGGCAAGCCGTCTCCTCCACATCATGTCCACCGCCTTTCGATCGATTTGGACATTCAATGATGAAGAAATGCAGAAGGGGTCTTCCGCTCGCATGACGTGTCTTTCGACCATGTCGGCCGCCTCGTCCGATGGACGCGGCGCCCTTGCAAGGCGTCGCCGAAACGGCTCCTCTCGGGCGCGATCCCGGAGGTGTCCATGTCCGCCAAGCTGCCGCGCCTCGTCGGCGCGCTCGCCCTGCTCGTCGCGGCCCCGGCCCGAGGGCAGGAGGCGCGGCCGGCCGCGCCGAGCCTCGCCCAGGCCCTCGCCGTGCTCCAGGCCCATCCCAAGGTCGATCTTACCCACGTCTTCGGGCCCAAGTCCCCGGTGTGGTCCGGCTTCGGGCAGGCGCGGTTCACGCCCGCCGTCGATCCCAAGACACTGGAGGCCTACACGATCGCCCACGACGGGTTTCGCGCCACCTATTACGCAATGGTCGGGCAATACGGCACGCATGTCGACGCCCCGGCGCATTTCGCGCCGGACGGCCGGTACCTCGACGAGATTCCGCTCGACGAGCTGATCCTGCCGCTCGTGGTGCTCGACGACACGCCCTATCTCGCGACCGAACCGGCCCATGCCTTCTCGCCCGACGATCTCGCCGCCTGGGAGAGACAGCACGGCCCCGTGCCGAAGGGCGCCTTCGTCGCGCTGCGCACCGACCTCTCCAAGGATTGGGACGATCCCGCGCGCTTCGGGCGCACGCCTTTCCCGGCGTGGCGGGCCGACACGCTGAAGATCCTGTTCGAGCAGCGCGGCATCATCGCCATCGGCCACGAGGCGATGGACACGGATGCCACGCCGGAGATGACCTCCGAGCGCTACGTTCTCGGCCACCAGCACTGGCAGATCGAGGTCATGACCGGGCTCGACAAGGTGCCGGCGACCGGCGCCGTGCTGGTGGCGGCCTGGCCCAAGCCCGAGCGCGGCCTGGGCTTCCCCGCCCGCGTCTACGCCGTGCTGCCGTGACCGGCTTCGCGATCGTGACGACGACGGTCTCGTCGGACGGCGAAGCGCGCGCGATGGCGCGGGCCCTGGTCGAGGCGCGGCTCGCCGCCTGCGTGCAGATCACGCCGGTGGCGAGCCTGTACCGCTGGCAGGGCCGTCTCGAGGAGGCGGCCGAGCACCGGCTCGATTGCAAGATCGCGGCGGCGGATTTCTCCGCCGTGGCGGAGGCGATCCGGGCGCGCCATGGCTACGACGTACCGGAGATCGTGATGGTGGCGATCGCCGCCGGGTCGGAGCCGTATCTGGCGTGGCTGAGAGAGGCGTAACGGCCAGGGCCTGGTCGATGGATGCGGTCCGTGCTTGCGAGCCGGAGGCGAAGCAACCGAGGGCTCCGAGAGAGGTCACGCCGCCCCTGGATTGCTTCGCTTCGCTCGCAAGGACGGCTTCCGGATCGATCCGCTCGCGATCCGACGTCCTTCTCCCCCTGCGGGAGAAGGTGCCCGAAGGCGGATGAGGGGTCGTGACATTTGGCAGCTTCCGCCCGAGGCCTCGACATCGCCGACAATGGGCGACACCTCGTCTGACGCTTCGCGCCACCCCGTTCGCGAGCGGAGAGGAATTCGGCCGCTTTGCAGCCCGTAGAACTTGGATCACCGCACAAACGAAAGCGGCGGCCCCAAGGGACCGCCGCTTGCCCGACCTGACGGTCGAAAAGGCTTCTTAGAACTCGACGCCGGCGTCGGCCGACTCGTAGCTCGTGACTTCCATGCCGACGCAGATTTCGGCAACCTGCGGGGCGTGCCACAGCGTGCCGGCATCGGCCGACTCGTAGCTCGTGACTTCCATGCCAACGCAGATTTCGGAAACGGACGGTGCAACCCAGCTCATGATGATCTCCTCGGTCGATGTTCTTGTTTCGCCACCGTTCTCGGTAGTCGCAGGTCTAATGCGCCGACCCCCGCAAAAGGTACAACGAAACGTTTCAATGGGGCCGATCGAGCGGTTCGATCGATATCGGCCGAACGTGCGATTGCGTCACTTGATGCGAGCCGCTTCAAAGCCGGCATGACGTTCCTGCCGACGCTGAAGCAGCTTCAATATCTCACCGCGCTGCACCAGCACGGCCATTTCGGCCGCGCCGCCGAGGCGGTCAACGTCACGCAATCCACCCTGTCGGCCGGGCTGCGCGAGCTGGAGACGCTGCTCGGCACCGTGCTGGTCGAACGCACGGCGCGGGTCATGCGCTTCACCCCGCTCGGCGAGCGCATCGTCGCCAAGGCCTACATCGTGCTGCGCGAGGCCGACGAACTCGCGAAGCTCGCCATCGCCTCCGCGAGCCGACCGCTCGCGGGGGAGTTGCGGCTCGGCGTCATTCCGACCATCGCGCCATTCCTGCTGCCACGGCTTCTGCCGGAGCTGCGCACCGGATTTCCGGACCTGAAACTCTACCTGCGCGAGGACCTGACTGCCACCGCCTGCGAGGCCCTGGCCCGCGGTCAGCTCGACTGCGTGCTGCTCGCTCTTCCCTACCCCTGCGGCGACGCCGCGACGCGGGTTCTGTTTCGCGACCCGCTGTACCTCGCCTTCCATCCCGCTGAGTTCGACGGACGCGTCCCCTTCGTGCCACCCGAGGCGATCGACGACACCCGCCTGCTGGTGCTCGAGGACGGCCATTGCCTGCGCGGCCAGGCGCTGACCGCCTGCGGCCGGCCCGAACTGCGCGCCGATGCCGACCATATCGGCACCTCGCTGCACACGCTGGTGCAGATGGTCGCGAACCGGCTCGGCCTGACGCTGGTGCCGGAGATGGCGATCATGGGCGGCATCCTGGCCGGCACGCCGGTGCAGGCCCGGCCGCTCGACGGGCGCCACGCCGCCCGCGAGATCGCGCTGGCCTGGCGGCCGAGTTCGCCCCGGGCCGCCGAGTTCGAGCTGATGGCCGACGTGCTGACGCGCGCCTGGGAGGCGCAGGTGCGGCTCGCCTGGGGGCGCGAGGGCGTCGACTTTTAAACCTATGGCGGCCATGATCCCGCTAGGATCAAGCAACCTTCGAGATTTGCAGATGGCGTAAGAGAGCTCGATCAGATGACGCGCAAGACCCATCTGGAATGTCTGCGGACGCCGATGCCAAGCTGGCAGGCAGCATTTGTTTTCTATTCAGCCCTGCTCATGCTGGGTCTGCTATGCTATATCGACGTCGTCGTTCGGGCACGCTTTCGTTATCTCGAAGAAATAGTTTTGTTTCTAGGATTGTTTGCTTTTGCGGAAGCCAGATATAACGAAATCTCTGGATTAGCGCGAGGGCGGTTTAACACCAGCTACCGCAATGACGATCCGGTAAAATTCAATCGAATTACGCGTATGCTTTGCATAACAGGACTACTATTTTGTGCTGGTGGGCTGATCATGGAAGTATATAGTTTATACCATGTCTCGATGTGACAGGTACAAGTCCCGTTCGATAGCAGGCGGCTTAGTCTATCGCAGCCGCACCTAGCGGTGCGTGCAGAAGTCGAGAACGTCGAGTCAGCGCGTGACGTAGTCGATCAGCACCATCGCGAAGAGGATGCCGACCCAGCAGAAGCCGAGCGCCGAGAAGAAGCGCACCAGCGGCGGGTCCTTGACGACCTCCATCGAGAACAGCAGCACCACGACGATCATGATCACGAGCACGCCGAGGTTCAGGCCCCAGGTGTGGAGGAAGAACTGGAACCAGCCGGTGATCGCGTTCAGCGTCAGCAGCCCGAGCAGGCCGGCGAAGGTCAGCAGCGGCTCGCGCATGCGATGCATCAGCTCGCGCCTCTGCTCGGCCGTCACCTCGGCATCCATGCCGCTCGCTCCTTTGCCGGCGCTCATCGGTTCATCACGTAGATGATGGTCCAGACCATGATCCACATCAGGTCGATGAAGTGCCAGTACAGGCCGTAGACCTCGATGCGGTTCTGGTGGCGGGAGAGATAGCCGGGCGCGCGGGCCTGGATCGCCAGCACCATCAGGATGCTGACCCCGGTCAGCAGGTGGAAGCCGTGCAGCGCGGTGGCGACGTAGTAGAGGTCGACGTAGAGGATCGAGGTCGGATCGCCGGCGAGATCGTAGGGCCGCGCCATGAACGGCACGAGATGATCGAGATAGTCCTTGTACCACTCGTAGCCCTTGAGCACGAGGAACGCCGTGCCCAGCGCCGCCGTGGCGTACATGCACCACACCATCAGCCGCTGCAGGCCGAGGCGCGAGGTCATGATCGCGCCCGACATCGTCAGGCTCGAGACGATCAGGATCACCGTGTTGGCGCAGCCGATCCAGAATTCGAGATGGCGCGTGGCGTTCTGCACCGAGGCCGGGTGCAGGATGCGCAGGATCAGCGCGATGAGGAACAGTCCCGCAAACAGCAGCAGTTCGGTCAGCAGCCACGACCACATGCCGAGCGTCGCGGCATGGCGCTGCTGGCGCACCTCGGTGAACTGCTCGTGCAGTTCGACGCCGACCCCGGCGGCGAGCGCCTCAGCCACGTTCGTTGACCTGGATCGGGTAGTCGTAGGGCTCGAAATCGACGATCGGCGGCGTGATGAAATTATGCTTGGGCGGCGGCGACGAGGTCGTCCATTCCAGGCCTTTCGCGTCCCAGGGGTTGGCGCTCGCCTTGCGGCCGTACCACAGCGACCACGTCAGGTAGACCATCGGGAAGATGTAGCCCGCCGCCAGGATCGTCGAGCCGGCCGAGGACAGGATGTTCAGCAGCTGGAACTCGTGCGGGTACACGTGGTAGCGCCGCGGCATGCCGAGATAGCCGAGGATGAACTGCGGGAAGAAGGTGACGTTGAAACCGAGGAAGATCAGCAGCGCCGACACGCGGCCCCATGCCTCGTTGTACATGCGGCCGGTGAACTTCGGCCACCAATAATGCAGCCCACCGAGGAAGGCGAGCATGGTGCCGCCGACCATGATGTAGTGGAAATGCGCAACCACGAAATAGGTGTCGTGGACGTGCTCGTCGATCGCCAGCGTCGCCAGGAACAGTCCGGTGAGCCCGCCGAGCACGAACAGCCCGATGTAGCCCATCGCGAACAGCATCGGCGTGTCGAGCCGGAGATCGCCTTTGTGGATCGTCGCCGTCCAATTGTAGACCTTGACGGCGGAGGGCACGGCGACGGCGAAGGACAGGAACGAGAAGGTCAGCGAGGCGTAGGTCGACTGCCCGTTGACGAACATGTGGTGGCCCCACACGAAGAAGGTGATCGAGGCCAGCGCGATCGTGGCGTAGCAGATGAAACGGTAGCCGAAGATCTTCTTGTGGCTGAAGGCCGGCACGATCTCCGAGATCACGCCCATGCCCGGCAGCACCATGATGTACACGGCCGGGTGCGAGTAGAACCAGAACAGGTGCTCGAACAGCACGGGATCGCCGCCGAGCGCGGGATCGAACACGCCGATGCCGAAGGCGCGCTCCAGCACCAGCAGGATCAGCGCCATGGTGATGACCGGCGTGGCCAGCAGGAAGATCAGGCTGGTCGCATACATCGTCCAAACGAAGATCGGCATGCGGAACCAGCCCATGCCGGGCGCGCGCATCGTGTGCACGGTGACGACGAAGTTGAGCCCGGTGAGGATCGAGGAGAAGCCGACGACGATCACGCCGATCAGCGCCGGCACCACCCAGGTGTTGGAGAAGGTCGTCGAGAACGGTGCGTAGAAGGTCCAGCCGGTGTCGACGCCGCCGACCACCACCGCCGCCAGGGTAAAGAACGCGCCGGTCATGAAGATGTACCAGCTCAGGAGGTTGAGGCGGGGGAAGGCGAGATCCTTGGCGCCGATCATGATCGGCAGCAGGAAGTTGCCCA
>CAXTVT010000097.1:0-10622 GCA_964247745.1 uncultured Beijerinckiaceae bacterium | reverse complement strand
CCTGGACCCGGATGTCCGGCACCGACGTGATCTCCCAGAACGAGCCGCGGCTCAGCGGTCCGACGGCCATCAAGGAATCCTGAGGATCGCCGTTGCCGTCGAGGAGCCTGCAACGCTCGTCGACGTCGAGGCCGAGTTCGCAGGCATCGGGCCGCGCGTACCCACGCGCGAGCAGGTCGCGCAGGAGCGGCGACCGACACTTGGCGAGGTCTTCCGCTGGCCCCGTGCAGTTGACGATGCGCTGGACCTGCATCTCGTGCCTCTCCCGCGTTCCGCGAGGAGTCCAACTCACGACCGCACCTTCTCGACGGAAGCGAACGTCTTCGATGCGGCCGGCCAGGAACGCGAGCCGCCCTTCGGCCAGGAGCCGGTCGACGATCGTTCCCACCTCCGGCGCGATGCGATGGCGGTGGACGTCCCACCAGGGACGGAGGTGGCGAAGGAAGCGCTGACGCTCGGCTAGCGAGGCATCCCGCCACAGGCGTTGCACGCTCGGACGAAGGCCGTCGACCGCCTCCCGCCAGCCCATCGTTTTCGCCGCGTCGCGCACAAGGCCCAAGAGGCTCGTCAGGGACGGCCGTGGCGGCACCGGCCACGACGCTGCCGACGGGAAGGAGACGTCATGTCGACGGGGTCGGAGCCCACGTCGCGACATGGCGCGGATCGACCCGACGTGCCCTCGGCTCCACAAGCGGAGTATCATGTCGATGGCTGTCAGACCCGTGCCGACGAGAAGCACCTCGTCATCCGCGCCCAGGTCGGCGAGGGCGTCGTCCGCCCACGGATCATTCGCGTAGATCGAGGGGTCGGCACAGATCAGCGGCGCCAGGTCGCGAGGCGGCAGGTTGCCGGTAGCGAGCACCACGTGGTCAACATCGAGATCGCGGCCGAGCGCAAGCCGCAGCCGCGGCCGTGCGCCGTCGATGCTCACCGACACGGCTTCGTCTCCGATCGCGATGAGACGCCCGGCGCCCTGCTCGCCCTGCATGGCGGCACCGAGGAGGGCCTGCAGATAGGTGCCGTAGAGATGGCGCGACACGAAGGCCGGTGCCTTGTCCTCGCCCTGCGCGATCGAACGCAACCAGTCCAGGAAATGGCTGGGCTTCTCTGGAAAGGCGCTCATGTTGGCAGCGCGCACGTTGAGAAGATGCCCTGAATCCGCCGCACCGTAAGCGAGCCCGCGGCCAAAATGCGCCGCCTGCTCGATCAGATGGACGCGCGCCTCCGCGTCAGCGCGAAGGATCTGCAAGGCCAGCAGCGAACCGCTGAACCCCGCGCCCACGATGGCGATCTCGGTCCTCGACCTCGAGCCGACGCTTTTCAAATTGTCAACCTCGTTCGGGTGCTCAGACCGCAAAGATGCGGTTCGCCGTGCGCGGCAGGCCGAGATGGTCGCGCAGCGTCGCACCTTCGCATTCTGTCCGGAACAAGCCCCGGCGCTTCAACTCGAGGACCATCTTGTCGACGATGTCGTCGAGCCCTTGGGGAGGGCGCGCCAGCCGGTGTGGATGCTCACCGGACGCATGAAGGCGCCGAGATGGCGACGGCGGCTCAAAGGCGTTCCAACATCGTCTCGCCTTCGCGGCCGTAGTCGGCGGCGCCATCGAGGCTGGATCGGAGCTGATTCTTCAGCGACAGGAAATCGGCGCCGTCGCGTTGGCGGGGACGTGCCAGCGGGTGGTCGAAGCTCTCATGCGAGCGCCCCGGGTTCGGCTTCAGAACCTCGATGCGATCGCCCATCAAGGCCGCTTCCTCGATGTCGTGCATGACCATCACGATGGTGGGAGCATCGGCGCTCCAGAGGTCCAGGAGATGATCCTGCAGCGCCTCGCGGGTCATCGCGTCCAGCGCTGAGAAGGGCTCGTCGAGCAGCAGGACCTTCGGCTTCGTGATCAACGCTCGCGCAAGCGCCGCACGCTGCTGCTGCCCGCCGCTCAGGTCGCGCGGCAGCTTGGAGCGTTGGGCGAGAAGCTCGACGCGCTCGAGGATTGCCTCGACGCGGCCGTCGCGGTCTTCGCGGGACACGTTGCGGAGCGCAAGGCTGAGCGGGTTGTAGGTCGCCAAGTCCAGCCGGACCTCATGGAGGTCGCTGGCGATGGCCGTGGATGAAGCGGCTGACGAACCAAGAAGCGCGGCCGCCAAGGCCGCCTGCAGCAGCAATCGTACAGACATCATTCTTTCGATGGTTGGAGAGGCTGCAACTCATACTGCGAGGCGTAGGCCGACGACGGCGAGGATCGTCGCGAGCAGGAAACGCAGGACCGCCTCCGGTACGCGATCAGCGAGAAGACTGCTGACGATGATGCCGGGGATCGATCCGACAAGGAGCGACAGGAGTATCGCCACCTCGACCGAACCGAAGAACCAATGACCGGCTCCCGCGACGAGCGTCAGCGGGACGGCGTGGGCGATGTCGGATCCCACGATCTTAAGCGTCGGCAATCGGGGGTAGAGGACAAGGAGGACCGTGACGCCGATCGCGCCGGCGCCGACCGACGACATCGATACGAAGACGCCCAGCAAGGCGCCGAGCGCCACCGTGAGCACGGTGCGAGATCGTTCTCCCAGGTTCTCGACGGCCGGCGCCAAGCGCCCGACGATGCGGCGTCGGAAGATGAGCCCGACGGCCGTCAGCATCAGAGCGATCCCCAGCGTCGTCGCGATCAAGCCGGCTCCGCGTTCGGCGTGTCCTCGTCCCACGACCCAGTAGATCGTCGCTGCGGTCGCCGGGATACTGCCGATCGACAAGCGCCGCACGATCCGCCAGTCGACGCTGCCGCGGAAGCCGTGCATGACGACGCCGGTGCTCTTCGTGACGAAGGCGAAGAGTAGGTCCGTTCCTACCGCAGTCGCCGGGTTGACGCCGAAGAGCAGCACGAGAAGCGGCGTCATGAGCGACCCACCTCCGACGCCCGTCAGTCCGACGAGCGAACCGACGAGCAGACCGGAGAAGGCGTAGGGCCACGCGACGGCGTTGAAAATCGACATGGATGAGAAGCCTGTGAACCGGCTCATCATCTCGACTTGCGACGACGCATCAAACGAATGTTCGCATCGATGACGACGCTCCGTGAAGCATGTAGCTGCTAGGACGACCGCGATTCGAGACGATCCTTCCCAACCTCGGACAGCCCGCCTTGATCAGGGGGCGTCGCTCCGATTTCCAGCCCGCATTCGATCTCCCCCGATGGTCCGCTACGACGGATGTCGATGTGCTCGGACGGCGAGGTCTCAAGCTCGATCTTCGCGCGGACTGATCACGTCGACTACCGGATCGACATGGCGCAAGGTCCTCGCGATACCGTAGGCCCGAGCGGATCGGTCCTGAAGCAGAAGCGCCGATCCTATGCTGATCGCCGCAAGCACGGCGATGTAGCCGCTGATCGCGAGCGAGGTGCTGAAGCGATGCAGAAGCCATGTCGCGACGAGAGGCGCCGGGCCGGCGGATGTAACGGACGCGAGCTGATAGCCGAGCGACGAGCCCGTGTAGCGAACGTCGGGCGGAAAGGCCTCGGCGATGAACGCCGCCTGTGGACCGTACTGCATGTCGTGGACGACGAAGGAGAGGATGACGGCCAGCACGACGAGGCCCGGGGCTGCGCTGTCCAGCAGCCGATAGTACGGGAAGGCGAACAACAGCATCGCGACTGCGCCTGCGACGTAGACACGCCTTCGGCCGAGCCGGTCGGAGAGGTGGCCGAACAGCGGCGTGGTGAAGAGCGAGACGGCGGATGCCGCCAAAACCGCATCGAACAGGAAAGACCTGCTCAGCTGCTGCCGGGTCGTGCCGTAGCTGAGCAGGAACGTGCTGAACAGGAAGAAGGGCGCCGTCTGTCCGCTGCGGATCAGGCAAGTCAGGATAATGGCACGCCAATGGCCGCGTACGGCGTCCAAAACCGGAGCCGCCGAAACGTCCTGCGAGGACAGCATCTCGACGAAGACGGGCGTCTCGGCCAGTCCGATGCGGATCGCAAGACCTATGGCGATGAGGATGGTGCTGAGCAGGAACGGAATGCGCCAGCCCACCGCCTCAAACCACGCCGCCGATCCCAAATGCGTCACCAGCGTCAGGACGGCGACCGCCAGCAACATGCCGAGCGGCGAGCCGAACTGCGGCCAGCTTCCGGCGAACCCTCGACTGCCATCGAACTGGGACCATTCCGTCGCGGTTGCGACAGCGCCGCCCCATTCGCCGCCGACGCCGAAGCCCTGGAGCAGCCGTAGGATCGTGAGCGCGACCGCGCCCCAAATGCCGATCGTCGAGTAGGCCGGCACGAAGCCTATCAGGACGGTGCTGACACCCATCAACATCAGTGAAGCGACCAAGGTGTGCTTGCGTCCGATACGGTCGCCGAAATGGCCGAACACCAGGGCGCCGATCGGGCGCGCGAGGAAGCCGAGGAAGAAGGTCGAGAATGAGAGCAGGGTCGCAGCAAAGGCATCGTAAGCCGGGAAGTACAGCTTGCCGAAGACCAGGGCCGCGACAAGCCCATATAGATAAAAGTCGTACCATTCGATCACCGTTCCGACCGTGGCGGCGAGCACGGCGTGTCTCGCTTGGGTCAAACGGCTTCTCCGTTTCTCGCGGAGCCCTCCTCGGACGTGCTCCATCTGTGACCAGCCGCCGGATGCGGCGGATGCAGGCGCGCATCTCGACCGAACAGCTTATGGCGCAGGGTGCCCTCGGCGTAGTCGCGCTTGTAGCGGCCGCGGCGCTGCAGCTCCGGCACGAGGTGCTCGACGATGTCGGCAAAGGTGCCGGGCATCAGCGCGTAGGCGAGATTGAAGCCGTCGACGTCGGTCTCGGCGACCCAGGCTTCCATCGCGTCGGCGACCTGGGCCGGCGTGCCGACGACGACCGGGCCGATGCCGCCCAGCGCGACGTGGGCGCCGACCTCGCGCACCGTCCAGGTGTGGGAAGGATCGGCGCGGGTGATGTTGTCCATGGCGGTGCGGCCGGCGTCGTTCTCGACGTGGCGCACCTCGTCGTCGAGCGCGTGGGTCGAGAAGTCGACGCCGGTCCAGCCCGACATCAGCACCAGGCCGCCCTCCGGGCTGGCCTGTTCCCGCAGCGCGGCAAGCTTGCGCCGCGCCTCCGCCTCGGTGGAGCCGAGCACGACCGTCATCAAGGAGAAGATCTTGAGCGCGTCGAGCGCGCGGTCTTGGCTCACGGCCGCCTGGCGCAGTCTGGCGACGCGTGGACCGATGACCTTGGCTGACGGCCCCGACACGAACACGCATTCGGCGTGGCGCGCGGCGAATGTGGTGCCCGCCGGCGAGGTGCCGGCCTGGAACAGCACGGGCGTCCGCTGCGGCGAGGGCTCGGCGAGGTGGATCGCATCGACGGCGTAATGCCGGCCGTGATGTCGGATCGCGCGCACCTTCGCCGGATCGGCGAAGACGCCGGCGCCGCAGTCGCGGCGCACGGCATCGTCGGCCCAGCTGCCTTCCCAGAGCCCGTAGACGATGTCCAAGAACTCCTCGGCGACCTCGTAGCGGTCGTCGTGCGCGCGCAGTTGCTCGCCGACGCCGCGGGCGGCGCTCGCGAGATAGCCGGTGACGATGTTCCAGCCGACCCGGCCCTTGGTGAGATGATCAAGTGTCGAGAGCCGGCGGGCGAAGATGGTGGGCGGCTCATAGGAGAGGTTTGCGGTGACGCCGAAACCGAGGTGCTCGGTGACCAGCGCCATGGCCGAGACCAGCATCATCGGGTCGTTGACCGGCACCTGGACGCCGCCGCGCAGCGCCGCGTCGGGCGTGCCGCCGTGGACGTCATAGGCGCCGAGCACGTCGGCGAGGAACATCGCGTCGAAACGGCCGCGTTCCAGCAGCTTCGCCAGTTCGGCCCAGTGCGCTAGCGACGTGTAGTCCAAGGAATGGTCGTCGGGGTGGCGCCACAGGCCAGGCGACTGGTGCGCGACGCAGTTCATCACGAAGGCGTTGAACAGGATCTCGCTCGCCATCGTCAGAGCGTGCCGGTGCGCGGCGGAGCCTCGCCGTTCAGCCAATAGTCGCCGACAAAATGGTACTTCCAACGCACGGGGTCGTGCAGCGTGTGGGTGCGGCCGTTGCGCCAGAAGATGTCGAGGTTAAGCGCCTCCAGCACCGCGCGGGTGCCGGTCATCTCGAATAGCTTGCTGCCGAGCAGCAAGGCGATGTCGTTGCCGGCGATCTTGGCCTCGGCGACGGCGATCGAGGCCTCGACCACGCTGGCCTCGCTGGGGTCGGCGCCGGCGCGGTCGACGTACTCACCGGCGCGCTCCAGCATCGCGTCGGCCGCGGTCATCCGCACCTTGAGGCCGCCGACGGCGGCGATCATGTGCGGATCGTCGGTCACCTTGTCGATGCCGCTCGCGCCGTAGGGCCGCGCGTGCCTGCGCAGGTGGTCGAGGCCGACCGTGAAGGCGCCGCGGGCGATACCGACGTCGATCGCGGCATGCATGATCTGCGCAAACGAGCCCATGCGCGTGGGGCGCTCGAAGGCCGCTTCGTGGTCGAACACGTGGGTCGCTGGCACGGCGATGTCCTCGAAGATCGTGGTGCCGCTGCCGGTGGTCTTCTGGCCGAAGCCAGACCAGTCGTCGATAAGCGTCAGCCCCGGCGTGGCGTCGCGCGGCAGGAAGCAGATGTGCCGGCGCCGCTCTTCGGGCGTGACTGCGACGCAGGCGACCCAGTGCGCGAACAGCGCGCCGGTGCAGTAGAACTTGCGGCCGTCGAGCCGCCAGCCACCGCCATCGCGACGCACATAGGTCTTGTAGTCGGCAGCGTGCTTGCCGCCGATCTCTGAGAGCGCGTTGCCGAGCCGCTCGCCGTTCAGCACGCGCTCGAAGAAGAAGCGCTTCATCGCCTCCGGTGCGTCGAGCCGCAGCGCCTCGACCATGTAGAAATGGCTCTGTGGGATCTGCCCGAGGCTGCCGTCGGCGGCGGAGATGATGGCGATGACTTCGGCCAGCGTCACCGCCGAGACGTCGGCGCCGCCGTAGGCTTTCGGCACGGTCATCGCGAGCAGCCCGCTGTCGGAATAGGCCTCCATCTCGGCCCAGGGGAGGCGTCGCTCGCGGTCGCGCTCCGAGGCACCCTCGGCGAAGTCCGAGGCGAGGCGATGCGCGGCGACGAGCGCCCCGGCGTCGTCGCGGATGCGACACGCCGGCGTGCGCGGCGGCAGCTTCGGCACTGGCCGGGTCGGGGTCGGGGTCGGGACGGGGACGCTCCGGGTCATGACGTCAGATCCAGGAATGGCGCGGCGGTTTGGTGCCGTTGACCACGTAATCCCCGATCGCGTGGAACTTCCAACGCACGGGATCGTGCAGCGTGTGCACGCGGGCGTCGCGCCAGTGGCGGTCCATGTTCAGCGCGGCCAGCACCGAGCGCGTGCCGCTGAGCTCGAAGAGCTTGTTGCCCGCTTGCAGCGCCACCTCGGTGGTCAGCACCTTGGCCTCGGCCACCGCGATCGACGCGGCCGCCGCTGTGTCGGCGGTCTCGTCGGCGAGGCCGGCGTCGATGACGCGGCCGGCGCGCGCCAGCACCGCCTCGGCGGCGTGCAGCCTGACCTTGAGGTCAGCGACCTCGCGCAGGGTGAAGGGATCGTCGGTCGCCTTGTCCTTGCCGCTGTCGGCCCAGGGCCGGGCGTGGTCGCGCACGAAGCCGATCGTCTCGTCGATGGCGCGGCGGGCGATGCCAGCGTCGATCGCCGCGTGGATGATCTGCGCCACGGCGCCGTGCACGCTGGGCGTCTCGAACGCGAGATACGACGGCACGACGTGGTCGGCGGCGACCTCCACCTTGTCGAGGATCACCGTGCCGCTTCCGGTGGTGCGCTGGCCGATGCCCGACCAATCGTCAACTACCGTGAGCCCGGCGGCGTCGCGCGCGACGAAGGCGAGCACGTGCTTGCCGTCGTCGTCGATCGCGTGGACCGGCACGAGATGCGCGTAGAGCGCGCCGGTGGCGTAGAACTTTCTCCCCGTGATCGTGAGGCCGTCGCCGGCGCGGGTGATCCGTGTCGCCATGTCGAGGATGGTCTTGCCGCCGCGCTCGGCCAAGGCGTTGCCGAAACGCATGCCGCGCAGCGCCTCGCCGAGCAGGAAGCGTTTGCGAGTGGAGTCGGGGTCGAAGCGGAGGATGTCGATCAGGCTGACGTGATTCTGCGCGATCTGGGCGATCGAGGCGTCGCCCGAGGCGATGAGCGCGAACACGCGCGCTACCGTCGCGTAGGAGACGCCCGGGCCGCCGTCGGCCTTCGGCACGTTCATCGACCAGAGGCCGCTTTGCGAGAAGAGGTCGAGCTCGTCCCACGGCAGGCGGCGGTCGAGGTCGCGCTCGGAGGCGCCGTCGGCGAAGACGGCCGCGAGCCGGCTCGCCACGGCGACGGCCTCAGCATCGTCGCGCAGGACGTGGGCCGGCGTCGTCGGCGGGGATGCCCGACGCTCGGCTGCCTGCCGTTCGAAGGCGGAGTCGTTGTCGGCGCTCGTGTCTCGCGTCAAGAGAAGCCCCTATGCTCGACGAGCGGCGCCCGCCTCGTTGCCTGGACAAGCGGCAATCTCGCCGCTGGATCTGCGAGCGTCGAGAGAAGCCTCCTCGTTTTGTAGCGTTGATCTTAGAAGATCAGTACCCTTAGTTGCTCGGTTGAGAGAAGAGATCCGCCTTTGCCGTGTTCTGCTTCGCTGCGCGGTTGACCCGTCGACCCCATTAAGACGATCCTTGTCCCACCATACTTAAAGTAGAGCGAAGCAGATGTGGTTCATCGACCAACGATCGTTGGAGTGTCGGGAGGCGTCGCGCGGCCGCCACGCATGATGGCGCTCGCGCGGAGCATCGTCGACGCAGTCGCCTCGAAGGGCGACGACGGGCTCTGGGATGACACGACGACGAGCAGGTACGCCGATATGTCCCAAGGACTCGACCTCATCCCCAAGCCGATTGGCATCGACCACGCCGTAGCGTTCGGCTGAGCCGCTACACCGAAAGCCACGAATGCAGCTGACGAGACGCGTCGCCGCTACGATGATTGGAAGCTTGGCGCTGCTTCCGGAGACGGCGCGCGCCTCGACGCCCGTGCGCTTAAGCTATCAGCGTTCCTCTACCCTGCTGACGCTGCTTAAGGCCGATGGCACTCTGGATGCACCATTCGCAGCGAAGGGCCACAGGCCGGAGTGGAACCTCTTCGACAACGTCATCGTGCCGATGAACGCTGGCACCGTTGACTTCGATGCCGATGTTGCCGACGCCGTCCCGATCTTCACCAAGAGCGCCGGCGCGCCGCTGACCTTCTACGCCCGAGAGGAGGGATCGCCCGCCGCCGAGGCGATCATCGTGCCCGACAAGTCCGCGATCCGGACGGTGGCCGATCTCAAGGGCAACACCGTCGCGGTGCACCGCGGCTCGGGCTGCCACTTCGTTTTGGCTGCCGCGCTGAAGCGGGTCGGCCTCAGCTTCGCGGACATCAAGCCGGCCTACCTCACGCCGTCCGATGCCTCGGCGGCGTTCGAGCGCGGTAGCGTCGACGCCTGGGCGATCTGGGACCCGTTCCTGGCGCTGATCGAGGCCGAGCTGCCGACGAGAACGGTATGCGATGCCACCGGACTGTCGCACTACCACCGCTACTACACGGCAGCGACGAGCTTCGCGGAAGCCCATTCCGACCTCGTGACCATCGTCTACGACGCGCTCGTGGCCAAGGGCGCCTGGGTGAAGCAGAACCCGGCGCAGGCCGCCAAGACGCTGTCGTCAATCTGGGGCGGCATGCCGACGGCGGTGATCGAGCGCGCCAACAATCGGCGCACCTACCACGTGGAGCCCGTCGAGAAGGCCCAGCTCGGTGACCAGCAGCTCATCGCCGACACCTTTGCCGCCGCGCACCTCATCCCCAAGCCGATCGATGCCACGGACGTACGAATCTGTCATCCGGCGGCGAGCCCGACATGACCGCTGGCCTCCAACCAACCGAGGCGAACGCCGAACAGCGGGCGCGCGACCTCGCAGTCGTCTTCGCGCGCACCGCCGCCGAGCACGACCGCACCGGCGCCTTCCCGTTCTCGAACTTCCGGCTGCTGCACGAGGCCGGGCTGCTGGCGTTGCGAACGCCGACGCGCTTAGGCGGCGGGGGGTGCGGGGTCGCCGAAGCCGCCCGCGTCATCGGCACGATCGCGCAGGGCGAGCCGGCCACCGCGCTGGTGCTGGCGATGCAGTACATCCAGCATGCCGGCATCGCGCGTAGCGCGCATTGGCCCGAGCACCTCAAGGCGCGGGTCGCGCGCGAAGCGGTTGCCGGTATCTCGCTGATCAACGCCCTGCGCGTCGAGCCGGAACTCGGCTCGCCCGCGCGCGGCGGTCTGCCGGGAACGATGGCGGTCTGGCGCGACGACGGCTGGCACCTCTCCGGCCGCAAGATCTACTCGACGGGATCGCCGATCCTGGCCTGGTCCGCCGTCTGGGCGCGCACCGACGAGGCCGAGCCGCGTGTCGGCACTTTCCTGGTGCCGGCAGGCCTGTCGGGCACGCTCATCGAGGAGACCTGGGACCATCTCGGCCTGCGCGCCAGCGGCAGCCACGACGTGGTCTTCGACGACGTCGTGATCCCGCACGACCATGCCGTCGACATCCGCCGGCCGGAAGCATGGACG
>CAXTVT010000096.1:0-10744 GCA_964247745.1 uncultured Beijerinckiaceae bacterium | reverse complement strand
AGTTCGAAGCTGGGGTTCTCCGTCGTGGCGCCGATCAGCGTGATCGTGCCGTCCTCCATCACCGGCAGGAAGCCGTCCTGCTGCGCGCGGTTGAAGCGGTGGATCTCGTCGACGAAGAGGAGCGTGCCGGTGCGGTCCTGGCTCGGGCCGGTCTGGCGCCGCCGCCGCGCCTCCTCGAACACCTTCTTCAGGTCGGCGACGCCGGAGAAGATCGCCGAGATCTGCACGAAAGCGAGCCGGGTCTCGCCGGCCAGCAGCCGCGCGACCGTGGTCTTGCCGGTCCCGGGCGGGCCCCAGAAGATCAGCGAGCCCAACGCCCTGCCGCCGAGTAGCCGCGTCAGCGCGCCCTGCGGTCCGACGATATGATCCTGCCCGGCGACATCGGCCAGCGTCGTGGGCCTGAGGCGGTCGGCGAGCGGACGGTTCGCCGGCGCTCCGTCCGCGGGCTGCGAAGCGTCCGGTTCCAGACCGGCGGCGGAAAAGAGGCTCATGGCGTGACCGGGCGCGGCATCGCGCGAGCTTACACGCAGCGTGCTGCGTCGGCGTGCGGAAAGTCTTCGTCCTCGAAGAGAAGAGGCGCGTCGAGCGTGCGTGCCAGGGCGTAGGCTGTTACGCTCCCGTCCGAGCTTTCGAAGCCTGTCTGACGCTCTGTGATGAACTCCAGAGCTCTCCATTCTTGTGGCATTTTTTCCCACGCGATTGTGAGTGGATCGGATGTGGCGTGGGAAGGAAAAGATGCTCGGTTCCCCGAGGCCATCGCCGTAGACGGAGCACGACGCTTGATTCCCAGTCTCTTCACCGCTGGAGACGCCGACCCGGCGGCCGTCGCCGACCTGTACGAGCGCCAGAAGGCCGCCGCGACCCGCGACATGAACCCGGGACGCGCACGGCGCGACGATCGGCTGCGCCGGCTCGACGCGATGGTGGCGACGCACGCCGACCGTTTCTGCGAGCTGATCTCGCTGGATTTCGGCCACCGCCCGGCGAGTATCGGCCAGCTCGGCGACATCGTCATGGTGCGCTCCGCCGCCCGGTTCGCCCGCAAGCACCTCGGTCGCTGGATGAAGGCCAGGCGCGTCGGCCTCGGTCTCACCGGCTCCTGCCGCATCATCCGCCAGCCGCTCGGCGTCGTCGGCATCATCGGGGCCTGGAACTACCCCCTGCAGCTGACCCTGTCGCCGCTGGTCGGCGCGCTCGCCGCCGGTAACCGGGCCATGCTGAAGCCTTCGGAGCTGACGCCGCTCTTCGCCGAGGCGCTGAAGCAGGCGGTCGCCGAGACCTTTGCCGAGGACGAGGTGACGGTCGTGACGGGTGGCTCGGAGGTCGGCCGCGCCTTCGCCGCGTTGCCGTTCGACCATCTGATCTTCACCGGCTCGACCCGCACCGGCAGGCTGGTGGCCGAGGCGGCGGCGAAGAACCTGACCCCCGTGACGCTGGAGCTCGGCGGCAAGTCGCCCGTCATCGTCGATGCCTCGGCCGATTTGGCGAAGGCGGCCGACCGCATCGCGTTCGGCAAGCTCTTCAACGCCGGCCAGAGCTGCATCGCGCCGGACTACGCCTTGGTGCCGCAAGCGATGGTCGAGCCCTTCGCCGCGGCGCTGCGCGAGGCGGTCGCCAGGCAATATCCGACCATCGCGACGAACCCGGACTACACCAGCATGGTCAACGATGGCCATTTCGCGCGGGTGACGGGATTGGTGGACGATGCCAAGGCGCGCGGCGCGCGGGCGATCGTGATCGGCACGGCCGACGGCGCGGTGCGCACGATCGCGCCGACGCTGCTGCTCGACGTGACCGATGCGATGGCGATCATGCAGGAGGAGATCTTCGGCCCCGTGTTGCCGATTCTCGCCTACGAAGAGATCGAGGACGCCATCGCGTGGATCAATGCGCGGCCGCGACCGCTCTCGCTGTACTGGTTCGGCACCGACGACGCCAACCGCGACAAGGTGCTCGAAGAGACGATCTCAGGCGGCGTCGCCATCAACGAGACCTTGATGCACGCCGCCCAGGAAGGCCTGCCGTTCGGAGGCGTCGGTGCCTCGGGCAGCGGGCACTACCACGGCGAGCATGGCTTTCTGCAGCTGACGAAGCAGAAGTCGGTGTTCACCCAGTCGCGCCGGCTCCCCACGGGCGTACTGCTCAACCCGCCCTACACCCGCTTCACCAGGCGCACGCTGAAGATCCTGTCACGCTGGGCGTAGACCTCGCGGCCGGCCGGCCGGTTAAACGCTTCGTTAACCAAACTCGCGGCACCCTGGGCGGAGCGTTTACCTTTGGGAGCGGGCGATGCGGACAGTGGCGCTGGTGACGCAGAAGGGCGGCTCGGGCAAGAGCACGCTGGCCGCTTGTCTCGCGGTCTGCGCGCAGACGGCCGGCGAGCGCGTGTTCCTCATCGACATGGATCCGCAGAAGTCGCTGACCAAATGGGCGCACCGCCGCGCCGACAAGGCGATGCCGTGCGAAACCCTCTCCGCCGGCAAGCTGCCCGACGCCCTCGCCGCGCTGGAGAAGAGCAAGGTCACGCTGGTGATCATCGACACGCCGGCCACCGACACGCCCGCCGCCGATGCCGCGATGCGCGCGGCCGACCTCTGTCTCATCCCCGCCCGCCCCGCGATCTTCGACATCTGGTCAAGCGAGGTCACGCGCGGCAAGCTGAAGACGCTGTCCAAGGATTTCGCCTTCGTCCTCAATCAGTGCCCGCCGATGCAGGAGAGCCAGCGTGTGATCGACGGCGCGGCGGCGCTCGAGAGCATGGGCGGCCTGCTGCGCCCCCTCGTCGCCTCCCGCGTCGCCTTCCAGGAGGCGGCCCGCGAGGGCATGGGCCCGACCGAGCTCGAGCCCGAAGGCAAGGCCGCCGAGGAGATGCGCCTGCTCTACGCGTCGCTGAAGCGCCGCCTCGCCAAAACGTCCAAGGCGCCGGCCGAGAAGCTCGCGCGCCGCCTCGTCGCGGCTTGAATTTCGCGCCACCCCGTCGCTAAAAAGCGCCGAGCGGAGATTGGGGCCGGCGTGAACGTTCTTCTTCTGGGTTCGGGCGGACGCGAGCACGCCATGGCGCGCGCGCTCGCCGCCTCTCCGCGCCTCGGCACGCTCTTCGCCGCACCCGGCAATCCGGGCATTGCCGCCCATGCCGCCTGCCTCGATCTCGACCCATGCGATCACGCGGCGGTGGTCGCCGCCTGCCGCGCGCACGCCGTCGACTTCGTCGTGGTGGGACCGGAGGCGCCGCTCGTCGGCGGCCTCGTCGATGCCCTGGAACGCGAGGGTATCGCGGCGTTCGGGCCTTCGGCGGCCGCCGCCCGGCTCGAGGGCTCCAAGGGCTTCACCAAGGATTTCTGCGCCCGTCACGCCATCCCCACGGCCGCCTACCGCCGATGCGCCGATCTCGAGGCCGCCCTGGCCACTCTTGCCGAGTGCGGCGCGCCGATCGTCGTCAAGGCCGATGGTCTCGCCGCCGGCAAGGGCGTCACCGTCGCCGCGACGCTGGCCGAGGCCGAGGCGGCGCTGGCCGCGATCTTCGCCGAGCCCGGCGCCTCCGCGGTGATCGAGGCGGTGCTGGAGGGCGAGGAGGCCTCGTTCTTCGCGCTCTGCGACGGCACCACCGCGCTGGCGTTCGCCTCGGCCCAGGACCACAAACGGGTGGGGGAGGGCGACACCGGCCCCAACACCGGCGGCATGGGAGCCACCTCGCCGGCGCGCAATCTCGACGCCGCGACGATCCTGCGCGTGATGCGCGAGATCGTCGAGCCCACCGTGGCCGGCATGGCGGCCGAGGGGGCGCCCTTCAAGGGGGTGCTCTTCGCCGGGCTGATGATCGGCGCCGACGGGCCCCAGCTCATCGAATACAACGTGCGCTTCGGCGATCCCGAGACGCAGGCCATCCTGCCGCGGCTCGAGGACGACCTGCTGATGCTGCTCCACGCCTGCGCTGCGGGCGAGCTTCCCACGACGCCGCCGCGGTTTCGCGACGGGGTCGGGCTCACGGTGGTGATGGCCGCGTCCGGCTATCCCGGCCCTCCCCGGACGGGCGGCGTGATCGGCGGCCTCGACGAGCTGGCCGGCGTTGTCGTGACCCAGGCCGGCACCCGTCGCGACGACGCAGGCGAGATCGTGGCCAACGGCGGCCGCGTGCTCAACGTCACGGCGTTGGCACGCGACGTTCGCACGGCGCGGGAGGCGGCCTACGCCGCGATCGCGCGGATCGATTGGCCGGACGGCTTCTACCGTCGCGATATCGGGCTCCGCGCGCTCGATGTCCCGATCGCGACGGCTTGACGATCGACGCCGAGGAGACCCGGCGATGGACATGGTCCGCCGAAAGCTCCGGCATGAGGGTGAAACCTTGGTCACAAACCTCGCGTAGATGCGGTGAGCGAGGCCATCCGTGCCTCGCATCGGTTCTGGAGACCAATATGACATTCAACCGTATGGCCGTTGCCAGCGTCGCCTTCCTCGCGATGACGAGCGTATCAGGCTTGGCTTATGCCAAGGATCCGATGGTCGGCGGCGCGCCGATGTACGCCAACAAGAACATCGTCGAGAACGCCGTCAACTCGAAGGACCACACCACGCTGGTCGCCGCCGTCAAGGCCGCCGGCCTCGTCGACACGCTCGAGGGCGCTGGTCCCTTCACCGTGTTCGCGCCGACCAACGAAGCCTTCAAGAAGCTGCCGGCCGGCACCGTCGACAACCTGCTGAAGCCCGAGAACAAGGCCCAGCTTACCGCCGTGCTGACCTACCACGTCGTCCCGGGCAAGATGACCGCCAAGGACATCGAGGAGCAGATCAAGGCCGGCGGCGGCAAGGCCGAACTGAAGACCGTGCAGGGCGAGTCGCTGATTGCCACGCAAAAGGGCAAGAGCGTCATCATCACCGACTCGAAGGGTGATGCCGCGACCGTGACGATCCCGAACGTCATCCAGTCGAACGGCGTGATCCATGTGGTCAACACCGTGATGCTGCCGTAAGCGAAACCGCTTTCAGGATCGAAAGGCCCGGCTCTTGCCGGGCCTTTTTCGTTGGGCTCAGCCCACGCGCAACAGAACGACCTGCGTGTCGCCGAAGGTGCGGCCATCGAGCCGTTCGAACCCCGCAGGTGCCGCGAGCGGCGCTTCCGCGGTCTCCTCGACGACGACGATGGCGCCAGGCTTGAGCCAACGGCCGTCGCGCAGGATGTCGAGCGTGGGCTCGGCCAGGCTCCGGCCATAGGGCGGATCGAGGAAGGCGATGTCGTAGGCGTCGCCCGTTGGCACCAATCCGAGCTTGCGCGCGTCGCGACGGAAGATGCGCGTCGCGCCGCCGAGGCCCAGCGCCTCGATGTTGGCGCGGATCAGCGCACGCGCCTCGGCGCCGTCGTCGACGAGCAGCGCAAAGCGCGCACCGCGGGACAGCGCCTCGAGCGCCAGCGCGCCGGTGCCGGCGAAGAGATCGATCACCCGCAGGCCGTCGACCCCACCGTAGCCGTGCTCGAGGATGTTGAAGAGGCTTTCGCGCAGCCGGTCCGAGGTCGGCCGGATCTGGTTGGTGCTCGGACCTTTCAGGCTCCGGCCGCCGAGCCGGCCGCCGACGATGCGCAAGCCTCAGCCCTTCGGACGTGGCTTGCCGCGGCCAGCGCCCTCAGGCCCGCGTGGCTTGCTGCGTCCCGGCCCGCGCGGCGGCTTGCCGCCACCACTGGGCCGACCGCTAGGCGCACCCCGCGGCGGACCGCGCCGCTCGCCGACGCCGGGTTTTGCGGTGCCGGGCCGTTTCCCCGTCCGCTCCGCGCGCGACGGGCCGTCGCGACGTTCCGCACGGTCGGGGCGACCACGCTCATCGCCGCGCGCCGCTCGCGGACCGGCTGCCCGCTTGCCTTCGAACTTCGCGCCGTCGCGACGTTGGTCGCGACCTTCCGGACGTGCAGGGCGCTCGCTGCGTGCGGGCCGCTCGCTTCGGGCCGGCCGGTCCGCGCGCGTGGGCCGCTCGTTTCGTGCCGGGCCGTCGCCGCGTGCGGACCGCTCGCCTCTTTCGGGCCGCTCTCCCCTCGGCCGGGACGATCTCGTCTCCGACCTTTCCGCGCCACGACCGCCAGAGGCCGAGCTGCGGCGGTCGCCGTCGCGGGTGCCGCGTGGGCCTGCAGCACGCGGTCCGTCGCCACGCGGCGCCGCGCCGGGCGGCCGATCGCCGCCGCGCTGCGGTCGTTTGCCCTCGAACTTCGTGCCGCTTTTTTCCGCGCGGCCGCCGGGCTCCGGCCGACGACGCTCGCCGTCCGGCCGGCGACTGTCCGGGCGATGCTGGCGCGGCGCGTCACCAACCGCGCGCGCGGGGCGCTCGCGACGATCGTCGGGCCGCTCGCGTCGCGGCGCCGCCTCGTCTCGTCGGCCACGCTCCTCGGGCTCGTCACCGAACCGGCCGCCGCTGCGCGCAATGCGCGCCTGCTTGGCCTGCGCCGAAGGGCTCACCTGGCGATGGCCCGGCTTTACGGGCGGACCAAAAGAATCGTCGCGGCGCGGCCGCACGGGACCACGGGCGCGTGTGGGCTCGATCGTGCCGGCACCGGGGCGGGCGCTAACGACGCGTTCGACCGCGACCTTGCGCTCGCGACGGTCGGTGAGGTCGCTGCGCTCGATGCGCCGGCGCGGCCCGCGCTTCGCCGTCTCGGCCTCCTCGGCGCGTAGCGCCGAGACGTGCTTGCGCGTGCCGGCGGTCGGCCGCTCGCGGACCGGCGGCGGCGTCTCGCTCTCGCTCGATCGGCGCAGCGGGCGATCGCCGCGCGAACCGCGTTCGTCGCGCGGCGCTTTCGGCGGCGGCCGCACGCCCTTGTTCGTGCGCTCGGCCCCGGCGGTGCGGCCGGGCCTGCGGTCGGCGCGCACCGGCTTGGTCTCGACCGGTGGCGGCGCATCCTCGAAAGCCACGCCAGCCTCGGCGGCGAGGGCCGCGCCGAGCTGGTCGCGCAGCACGCGCGTGCGCACCTCCTCGACCGCGCCCTCCGGCACGTCGCCGAGCTGGAACGGCCCGAAGGAGAGGCGGATCAGCCGGTTCACCTCGAGCCCGATGTGCTCGAGCACGCGCTTCACCTCGCGGTTCTTGCCCTCGCGCAGGCCCATCGTCAGCCAGACGTTGGCGCCCTGCTGGCGGTCGAGCACCGCATCGATGCCGGCATAGTCGATGCCCTCGATCGAGACGCCGTCGCGCAGGCCATCGAGCACGCTCTGGTCGGTCTCGCCCTTGGCGCGCACGCGGTAGCGGCGCACCCAGCCAGTCTTCGGCAGCTCGAGGAGGCGCGCGAGGCCGCCGTCGTTGGTCAGCAGCAGCAGGCCTTCGGTGTTGATGTCGAGCCGACCGATCGTCACCACGCGCGGCCCGTCCGGCCAGTGCTCGTGCAAATAGTCCGCGACGGTGGCTCGGCCCTCGGGATCGTGGTCCGAGGTGACGAGGCCGCGCGGCTTGTGGAACAGGAAGAGCCGCGTCCGCTCGGCCTGCGGCAGCGGCGCGCCGTCGACGAGGATCGTGTCGGTCAGGGCAACGTCGAGCGCCGGGCTCGTCAGCACCTCGCCGTTGACGCTGACGCGGCCGTCGACGATCCACGCTTCGGCGTCGCGGCGCGAGCACAGGCCGACGCGCGCCATCAGCTTGGCGATGCGCTGTCGGGCGGGCGCCGCGTTGTCGGTCTCGTTTCGGGTCATCACCCCTGATACAGAGGCGGCCTCGAAAAGCAAACGCGCACGACATGGCCGACACCACGAACGACCCGATGACACTGGCGCTGGACGCCGCGCGTGCAGCCGTAGAGACCGGCGAGGTGCCTGTCGGCGCCGTGATCGTCCGCGACGGCCGCGTGCTCGCGATCGCCGGCAACCGCACGCTGGTCGATCGCGATCCCACCGCGCACGCCGAGATGCTGGCGATCCGCGCCGCCTGTGCCGAGCTCGGCAGCGAGCGGCTGCCGGGCTGCGACCTCTACGTCACGCTGGAGCCCTGCGCGATGTGCGCCGCCGCGATCTCATTTGCCCGTGTGCGCCGGCTCTATTTTGGCTGCGACGATCCGAAGGGCGGCGCGGTCGAGAACGGCCCCCGCTTCTTCGGCCAGGCGACATGCCACCACGCGCCAGAGGTGTTCGGCGGCATCGGCGCCGCCGAGGCCGGTGCGCTCCTGAAGGACTTCTTCGCGGCGCGCCGCTAGCTCCTTCAGAACGCGAGGCGCAACCCGACAACCGCGAGGATCGCGGCCATGATCGGCCGCAGCACCTTGTCCGGCGCGCGGCTGGCGAGCTGGCTGGCGATCGCGATGCCCGGCAGCGAGCCGACCAGCAGCGAGCCCAGCACGGCCCAGTTCACCGAGCCGAGATACCAATGACCGAGGCCGGCGATCAGCGTCAGCGGCACGGCATGCGCGATGTCCGCGCCGACGATCCGCACCAGCGGCGCCCGCGGATAGAGGATGAGCAGCGCAGTGACGCCGATCGCGCCGGCGCCGACCGACGAGATCGAGACGAAGACGCCGAGCACCACGCCGAGCACGACCGTGAGCGCGATTCGCCGCGGCTCGCTCAGCTGCTCCATGGTCGGTGCAAGACGGTCGAGCAGGAAGCGGCGGAAGATCAGCGAAATCGCCGTCAGCACGAGCGCGATGCCGAGCACTGTCGAGATCAGGCTGTGCTGGGCGTGGCCGTTGACCCCGATGTGGTGCAGGTAGAGCAGGGTGAGCGCCGTGGCCGGCACGCTGCCGAGCGCCAGGCGGCGGACGATCGCCCAGTCGATCGTACGGTTGAGCCCATGCACGACAATGCCGCCGCTCTTCGTCACCGCGGCATAGAGCAGGTCGGTGCCGACGGCTGTCGCCGGCGAGATGCCGAACAGCAGCACGAGCAGCGGCGTCATCAGCGAGCCGCCGCCGACGCCTGTCAGCCCGACGAGCACGCCGACGAGAAAGCCGGAGAGCGAATACGCCCAATTGATGTGGCTGATGAACTCCACGCCCGTCCCTTCCGGCCCCTTGATCGAGCGATATGTGGGGTTGGAAAAGTTGTGCCGTCAATCTCTTGAATGTTCTTCCAAATCCGCGCGTTCCGGCGCGGGTTCCTTCTCTTTCCGGGCGTCGAGCGGCTTGTTTCGTTCCGGACGACTTGTTTCCCGTTCAGGCGAGGAACGCGAGAAGCGCCGCGACGCAGGCGTCCGGATTCTCCTCCGGCACAAAATGGCCCGAGGAAATGGCCTTGCCGGAGACATCGCTGGCGTATTGCCGCCAGATCTCGAGCGGCGCGGAGCCAGAGGCCGGGAGCCCGGCATCGCCCCACAGCGCCAGCAGCGGCACCTCGATCTTGCGGCCGGCGTCGAGGTCGGCCTTGTCGAGCAAGCGGTCGATCAGCGCGCCGGCGCGATAATCCTCGCAGCTGGCGGCGATGCGCGACGGATCCTCGAACGCGGCGCGGTAATGCGCCAGCGTCTCGGGCGCGAAGGCGGACAAGTCCTTGGTCGCGGTCCAGCTCGCCAGCGTATGGTCGAGGAAATAGCGGGCGCTTGCCCCGATCAGCTTTTCAGGGAAAGGCGCGGGCTGGGCGAGGAAGAGCCAATGGTACTTCTTCAGCGCCGCCTCGGTCTTCCCCATGTCGTCGAACATCGCGAAGGTCGGCACGATGTCGATGACGGTAACCTTCTCCACCCGGCCGGGGTGATCGTAGGCGAGGCGGTAGGCGACACGGCCGCCGCGATCGTGGCCGACGACGCTGAAGCGCACATGGCCGAGCTTTTCCATGACATCGACCGCGTCCTGCGCAAGCGCGCGCTTGCTCATGCCCTCGCCGTCGCTGCCCTCCGGCAGCGACGACCAGCCGTAGCCGCGCAGGTCCATCGCGACGATCGTGAAGCGCTCGGCCAGAAGGGGCGCCATCTTGTGCCACTCGACATGCGTCTGCGGGTAGCCGTGCAACAGCAGCAGCGGCGGCCCGCTGCCGCCCGCGCGGGCGAAGAAGCGGCCGTGCGCCGTGTCGATCCAGTGCGAGGCGAAGCCGGGGAAAAGGTCCGCGAGGTCGGTCATTTCTGGGTCCGTGTCGCGTGCGTCACGCAGGGAAGGGCAGGGGTGCACAACCTTGACACCTGGAGCCCCAACCCCAATACCCGGTCATACGTTCAGGCCCCGCGGGAGCGCTCATGTCCGACGCCAATCTCCTCGACGCGAAGCCGGTCGAGGTATCTGCCAAGCCCAAGCTGCGCATCTTCCTCTGCGCGCCGCGCGGATTCTGCGCCGGCGTGGTGCGGGCGATCGATGCCGTCGAGCAGGCGCTGCGCCTCTACGGCGCGCCGGTCTATGTGCGCCACGAGATCGTTCACAACAAGTACGTGGTCGAGGGTCTGAAGGCGAAGGGCGCGATCTTCGTCGAGGAACTGTCCGAGGTGCCGGACACCGAGCAGCCGGTGATCTTTTCCGCGCATGGCGTGCCGAAGTCGATCCCGGCCGAGGCCGGGCGCCGCAAGTTTCACGCGATCGACGCGACGTGTCCGCTGGTCACCAAGGTGCATCGCGAGGCGCAGATTCATTTCAAGCGCGGCCGCCAGATCCTGCTCGTCGGCCATGCCGGCCACCCCGAGGTCGTCGGCACGCTGGGCCAGCTGCCCGAGGGATCGATCATCCTTGTCCAGCATCCCGAGGACATCGACACGGTGCAGGTCCGCGACGAGGCGAACCTCGCCTATGTCACGCAGACCACGCTGTCGCTCGACGACACCAAGCAGATGGTCGACAAGCTACACGAGCGCTTCCCGATGA
>CAXTVT010000095.1:0-10980 GCA_964247745.1 uncultured Beijerinckiaceae bacterium | reverse complement strand
GCCGCCATCGGCATGGGCGCCGCCGCCATCGGCGTCGGCCAGATCTTCGGACCCTTCCTCGCCGGCGCGTTGCGCAACCCGTCGGCTTCCGACGCGCAGTTCGGCCGCGCCTTCATCGGTGCGGCGCTCGCCGAAGGCCTCGGCATCTTCGCGTTCCTCGTCGCGATCCTGCTCCTCTTCGTGATGAAGTAGTTCGCCCGGGGCGCGCGCCGCTCGCCGGCCGCGCCCCGTTCTTCCATCCGCTTTCCAGAGACCTCGACTTCCATGGCAGCAGAACAGGCAGCAGGTGGCGGCGGCGACGCCTTTCCGCCGTTCGACCCGCACACCTATCCCACCTCGATCCTCTGGCTGATCGTAACCTTCGGGATCCTCTATTTCACGATGTCCCGCTACGCGCTGCCGCGGGTCGGGAGCATCCTCAAGGAGCGCTCGGACAAGATCCACGAGCGGCTCGCCGCCGCCCGCAAGATGCGCGAACAGGCCCGCGAGGCCTCGGACGCCTACGATCGCACGCTGGCCGAAGCCAGGGCCCGGTCTCAGGACCTCGCCAACGAGACGCGAAACCGCGTGAAGAGCGAGCAGGAGGGCAAGCGCAAGGCGCTGGAGGCCGAGCTCGACGACAAGCTGAAAGCCGCCGAGCTGCGGATCGCGGAGACCAAGGCCAACGCGATGGCCAGCGTCGGCCAGATCGCCACGGACACGGCCGCCGCGATCGTCGAGCATCTCACCGGCAAGCCGGCCAACCACGACCAGGTCGCCAAGGCGATCGCCGATTCGAGGACCTGAGGATCATGGACGCCGAATTCTGGGTCGCCGCGGGCTTCACCTGCTTCGTCCTTCTCGCGATCTTCTACTTCAAGTCGCACAGCAAGATCGGTGCGGCGTTGGACAAGCGAGGCGCGCGCATCCGCGACGAGCTCGACGAGGCCGAGCGCCTGCGCCGCGAGGCTGCTGCCGTGTTGGCCTCGTTCGAGGGCAAGCGCGCTCAGGCCGAGAAGGAGGCCGCCGAGCTGGTGGAGCAGGCGCGCCAGGAGGCCGAACTCATTGCCAAGGAAGCCGAGCAGCGTCTTTCGGATTTCGTGCGTCGCCGCACCGCGCAGGCCGAACAGAAGATCGCCAACGCCGAGACCCTGGCGATGGCGCAGGTGCGTGCCGCAGCCGCCGATGCCGCGACCGCAGCCGCAGAGATCGTGCTGCGCGAGGACACCAAGGGCAGCTTCGCCGACAGGCTCGTCGAGCAGGGCATCGGCGACGTCAAGCGCCTGGCCCATTAGCGTACGACCATGACCCCTGAAGCCCGGCTCACGCCGGGCTTGCGGTGAGGCAACCGAGATCGACCGCTACTGCGCGGCCGCCGTCTCTTCCGCAGCTCCCTTATGCTTGCGGGCCGCGTGCTTCACCTTGGCGCCCGGCTCCGCCGCCTTGGCGCCGCCGTCGATCCCGATCTTGATCGAGTACTCGCCGGTGTGACCCGGTGGGATCCGCACCACGACGCTGTCGGACACGAACTGGAACGGCACCGAGGCCTGGCCGGCCGGCACCGAGACGCCCATGCGGAACAGCCTGCTCTCGACCGGCTTGCCCTGCGATTCGCTGAACACCGCGACGCGGATCGGGACATCGAACCGCCCCGCGGCGCCGGCCGGCCCGAGAAGCACGCGACCGTCCGCCCCGACCTTGATCGCGACGCGATCACCGGCAATCGAGCATTCGCGTCCGACGGTTTGTAGACTGTACTGATAGCGCAGCCCCTGGTTGCCGGTCGCGCCGGCGACCATGACCCGCTGAGATTCGGTGCCCGGCAGCAAGGTGATCGTCGGACAGCCCGAAGGCGATTCCAGAGGCGCCGGTCCGGGCGGCTTGTTGAGGCCCATTCGGGCCGTCGCCGCGCTGATCGAATCCTTCATCTTGTCGGAGATGGACTGGCTCCAGCTGTCCTCTTCGTCATCGTCCTTGGCGGCGACCGCCCCCGACGCGACCATCGTGGCCAGCGTGACGCCGAGCAACGCGGCGCACCGCGCGCGCGACCGGCGGCGGACGACCGGCCCGATCCTTTCCTGTGCAAGACCCCGACGCATGCGCGCCTCCCTACCAACATACGAGATGCCCACTTTGCCGCACGATTGCGGCGAAACCTCACTTGAGCTCGTCGAAAGCGTCTTTGAATCCGGCGAGCTGCAACGGGATGCCGACGCCCTCCTCCGGCGTCTGCGAGATGATGAACACCGCGGTCTTGCCGGTCTTGAACTGATCGATGAGCTTATCCTCCATCACCACTTCGGCGATGCAGCCCGAGGGCTGACATCGCACGAAGCCGGCGTGGCCGATGTCGACATTGTCGATCTTCAGCCCGAGGCCCGACGGAAGCAACACGCCGAGCGGCGCGATGACCCGCAGCAAACGATTCTTGCCATCGGCCGTCCTGAGCACGATCACCACCAGCCCGATGTTCGGCCGATCGTCGGCGACGATACTCTGGATCAGCGCGCACATCTCCTTTTCGGCGCCCGGCGGCGTCTCGCAGCGCACCTGCCAATCGCCGTGCTTGGCCTTGGCGACACCTTGACCGAAGGCCGGTCGCGCTGGCGCCATCCCGAGCATACCGACGCCCAGCGCCGCCAGCACGACGCAGACGCCCGCGCCGGCTCTCGACCGACGTCTTTCGCGTGGCGTTCCGCCACCCCATGAACCCGTCGTGCCGCGCACCTGCACCTCACTCAAGCTGTTGCCGACTTAAAGCCGAAGCGCTGAGGCGAAAGCGAGACGAACGAGGCGGAGCGGAGCGCTTTTATGCCGCGAGAATGCCCTACGGCGAAGATTGCGCTCGTTTCGTCTTTATGGTTTGACCGGATCGTACCAAGACGACGGTCGCCGTGCCTTCTATGGGGAGGCTGTGCGCGAATCCTGCTTGACGAGCCCGCGGAGTGAAGGACGGATGAGAAGTCTGCTGAAGGCTGGCCTCGCAGGAGCTCCGACGGTGCTGGCCGGGTTGGTGATCGCGACCAAGTCGTTCGCCGAAAGCGCGTCCGATCAGGTGGTCGGCGTCGCCGTGCCGGGCCAGATCGGTTTCGAACCAGCCGTGACGCCTATCGCGGACGAGATGCATTGGTTCCACAACGTACTTCTGTTGCCGATCATCATCGCGATCTCGCTGTTCGTCGCGATCCTCCTGGTCATCTGCATCGTCCGCTTCAACGAGAAGGCCAACCCGGTCCCGTCGCGGACCACCCATCACACTTTTCTTGAAATCGCGTGGACGGTGTTGCCGGTTCTGTTGCTCTTCATCATCGCCATCCCGTCGATGAAGCTCCTCACCAACGAGCTCGTCGTGCCGAAGTCGGACATGACCCTCAAGGTGACCGGCAAGCAGTGGTTCTGGAGCTACGAATATCCCAAGGATCAGGACGGCGGGTTCGCGTTCGACTCCTACCTCTTGAAGGGTGAAGACCTGAAGCCGGGCATGTTACGCCAGCTCGCCGTCGACAACACGGCCGTGGTGCCCGTCAACAAGACCATCCATCTGCTCGTGACCGGCGCCGACGTGATCCACGGCTTCGTCGTGCCATCGTTCGGGGTCCGCATCGACGCGGTGCCCGGCCGTCTGAACGAGAGCTGGTTCCGCGCGACCCGCGAGGGGACCTATTATGGGCAGTGCTCCAAGATCTGCGGCAAGGATCACGCCTTCATGCCGATCTCGTTCAAGGTGGTGAGCGACAAGGAATATACCGCCTGGTTGCAGGACGCGAAGAAGAAGTACGCGTCCGGAGCCAGCGCGACGACCTTCGCTTCGGCCGACAAGCCGGCGAACGACAGCCATTTCAATGCGGCGGTGCCCTTGCGCATCGCCGTCGCCCAGTAGCAGCCAGAGGTCCAGGACCAGAACCATGGCCACAGCAGTCGCCGATCACGGGGAAGACCACGCCATGCCGCATGGCTGGCGCCGTTACATGTATTCGACCAACCACAAGGACATCGGCACGCTCTACCTGATCTTCGCGATCGGCGCTGGCGTGATCGGCGGTCTGTTCTCGGTCCTGATGCGCATGGAGCTGCAGGAGCCCGGCATCCAAGTCATGAACCACATCGCCGAGCTCCAGGGCTATCATGGCGATCTGGCGATGGAGGCGGCCAAGAACCTCTACAACGTCATCATCACCAGCCACGGGCTGATCATGATCTTCTTCATGGTCATGCCGGCGCTGATCGGTGGTTTCGGCAATTGGTTCATCCCGATCATGATCGGCGCGCCTGACATGGCGTTCCCGCGCATGAACAACATCTCGTTCTGGCTGCTGCCCGCCTCGTTCTCTCTGCTGATCATCTCGGCGTTCATGGAAGGCTCGCCCGGCATGAAGGGCTTCGGCGGCGGCTGGGTCATGTACCCGCCGTTCTCGTCGAACGTCGGCACGCCCGGCCCGGCGATGGACTTCGTCATCCTCTCGCTGCATCTCGCCGGCGCGTCGTCGATCCTCGGCGCGATCAATTTCATCACCACCATCTTCAACATGCGCGCGCCGGGCATGACGCTGCACAAGATGCCGCTGTTCGCCTGGTCGGTGCTCGTGACCGCCTTCCTGCTGGTGCTGTCGCTGCCCGTCCTGGCCGGCGCCATCACGATGCTGCTGACGGACCGCAACTTCGGCACCACGTTCTTCGACCCGTCGCAGGGCGGCGATCCGATCCTGTTCCAGCATCTGTTCTGGTTCTTCGGTCACCCCGAAGTGTACATCCTGATCCTGCCGGGCTTCGGCATCGTCAGCCACATCATTTCGACCTTCTCGAAGAAGCCGATCTTCGGCTATCTCGGAATGGCCTACGCCATGGTCGCGATCGGCGTGGTCGGCTTCGTCGTGTGGGCCCACCACATGTACACCGTCGGCCTGTCGCTTTCGACGCAGCGCTACTTCGTCTTCGCGACGATGGTCATCGCGGTGCCGACCGGCGTGAAGGTGTTCTCCTGGATCGCGACGATGTGGGGCGGGTCCATCTCGTTCCGGGTGCCGATGCTGTGGGCGACCGGCTTCATCTTCCTGTTCACGGTCGGCGGCGTCACCGGCGTCGTGCTCGCCAATGCCGGCATCGATCGCGCGCTGCACGAGACCTATTACGTCGTCGCGCACTTCCATTACGTGCTGTCGCTCGGCGCCGTGTTCGCGCTCTTCGCCGGCTTCTACTACTGGTTCCCGAAGATGTCGGGCTACATGTACAACGAGACGCTCGGCAAGTGGCACTTCTGGCTGATGTTCGTCGGCGTGAACGTCACCTTCTTCCCACAGCACTTCCTCGGCCTCGCCGGCATGCCGCGCCGCTACATCGACTATCCCGACGCCTACCGCCTGTGGAACGAGATCTCCTCCTACGGCGCGTATCTGTCGTTCGCGAGCGTGTTCCTGTTTCTCTTCATCATCTACGACGCCTTCGCCAAGAAGCGCGTCGCGGGGGACAATCCCTGGGGTGTCGGCGCCACCACGCTGGAATGGACGCTGTCGTCGCCGCCGCCCTACCACCAGTTCGAAACGTTGCCGCGTATCACGACCGCCGGCGGTCATTGAGCGGCGGTTCCAACATCGCCTGAGGGCGATAGGCAAGCTTGATGCGGGAGGATGTCGAACGTCGACATCCTCCCATGTCGTCCGAACCTCGAATATCGAGCGTGCCGTGCCTTCTCCGTGGCCGGCGATCCCAAGAGTGCCATGAGCTTCATCAGCGACACCAACGACCGCGTTCTGATTTCCACGGCTGACCCGGGTGACTACGTCGCTCTCCTGAAGCCGCGGGTCATGTCGCTCGTCGTCTACACCGCCGTCGCCGGCCTGCTGATCGCGCCCGGCACGATCAACCCGATCCTCGCCGCCGCCGCTTTGCTCGCGATCACCATCGGGGCCGGCGCCAGCGGCGCGCTGAACATGTGGTACGATTCCGACATCGACGCCGTGATGCGGCGTACCGCCGGGCGTCCGATCCCGCAGGGCCGCATCACCCGCCCGGAGGCGCTGGCCTTCGGCCTGACGCTGTCGATCCTGTCCGTGTTCACGCTCGGCGTGGTCGCCAATTGGTTCGCGGCCGCCCTCCTCGCCTTCACGATCTTCTTCTACGTCATCGTCTACACGATGTGGCTGAAACGCTCGACGTCGCAGAACATCGTCATCGGCGGCGCCGCCGGCGCCTTTCCGCCGATGGTCGCCTATGCCGCGGCGACCGGCTCCGTCTCCTGGTCCAGCGTTGCGCTGTTCGCGCTGATCTTCGTGTGGACGCCGCCGCACTTCTGGGCGCTCGCGCTGGTCAAGTCGGCGGAGTTCGCCAAGGCCGATATCCCGATGCTGCCCAACGTCGCCGGTCCCGACCGCACGCGGCGCGACATCCTGCTCTACAGCCTGCTGCTCGCGCCGGTCGGCATGCTGCCGTGGTTGATGGGGTTCGCGACGCTCGGCTACGGCGTGCTGTCCGCGGTGCTCGGCGCGGCCTTCGTCGCGCTGGCCGTCCGCTGCTGGACGATCCGGGAAGGCGCAGCCGCCGACAAGGCGGCGATGGCGTTGTTCTCGTTCTCGATCCCCTATCTCTTCCTCCTCTTCGCCGAGATCATCGGCGAGCGAACGCTGATGCTGGCGAAGGTGCTGCCATGGCCGTGATCCGCGAGGAGCCCGAGGGCATAGTCCTCACGCAGCAGCAGCAGCGCAGCCGCCGCAACCGCAACATCGCCATCGGGTTGGCGGTCGGCCTGCTGGTCGTGCTGTTCTACGTCGTCACGATCGCCAAGCTCGGGTCCCACGTGCTGGATCGACCGCTCTGATGGCGCGACTCGGTCGTCGCCACGTCGCTCCCATCGCCGCCACCTCCGTGGTGATCGGCATGCTCGCGCTCGTCGCCGTGTCCCTGCCGCTCTATCGCGCCTTCTGCCAGTTGACGGGTTACGAGGGCACGCCGCGGATCGGGGCGCAGGCGCTCGGCATCGTCAAGGGCAAGCGTCTGATGCAAGTCCGGTTCGATGCCAACGTCGGCAACGGCCTGCCCTGGCGTTTCGAGCCCGAGCAGCCTCAAATCGAGGTGCGGACCGGGCAGACCGCCACGGTGTTCTACAAGGTCACCAACGAGAGCGACGAGACCATCACCGCGCGCGCCGTCTACAATGTCGGGCCGCCGTCGATCGGCGCCTATTTCGACAAGGTCGCCTGTTTCTGCTTCTCCGACCAGACGCTGAAGCCGCACCAGACCCTCGAGATGCCGGTGGTCTTCTTCCTCGATCCGGCCCTCGAGAAGGACGAGACGATGGACGGCGTCGCCGAGGTGGTGCTGTCCTACACGTTCTACAGGCAGAAAACGGTGGCGGCGCAGGCCGATGCCGTGACAGTCGAGACGAGCCGGCAGAAGCTGTGAGCGTCGAACCTTGACCGCTCGCGGGCAAAAACGCTAACGCCAGATAGGGGCCCCGCCGGGACATCGCCGGTGGTTGGGAAGAGGACACGCAAGCCATGGCCGGTGGGCACGCCAAGCCGAACCACGACTATCACATCGTCCCGCTCAGCCCGTGGCCCCTGGTCGGAGCCATCAGCGCGTTCCTGATGGCGGTCGGCGGCATCATGTGGATGAAGTCGCTCAACGCCTACGGGATGTACGTCTTCTTCGCCGGACTGCTCGGTGTGCTCTACGTCATGGCCGCCTGGTGGACCGACGTCGTCCGCGAGGCGCAGCAGGGCGACCACACCCGCGTCGTGCAGATAAGCCATCGCTACGGCATGATCCTGTTCATCGCATCCGAGGTGATGTTCTTCGTCGCCTGGTTCTGGGCCTATTTCGACATCGCGCTGTGGCCGCACGAGGCGATCGAATACGCCCGCACCGAAGCCATCGGCGGCGTCTGGCCGCCGAAGGGGACCGAAGCGCTCGACCCCTGGCACTTCCCGCTGTTCAACACCCTACTGCTGCTGACCTCGGGCACCACCGTGACCTGGGCGCATCATGCCCTGCTGCACTCCGATCGCTCGGCGATCGCCAAGGGTCTCATCCTGACCATCGTGCTCGGCGTGCTCTTCACCTGCGTGCAGGCGTGGGAATACATGCACGTTGACTTCAAGTTCGCCTCGGCGATGGGCTCGAACTTCTTCATGCCCACCGGCTTCCACGGGTTCCACGTAATTATCGGCACGATCTTCCTGATCGTCTGCATGGCGCGGGTGTTCCTCGGCCAGTTCACGGTCAAGCAGCATCTCGGGTTCGAGTTCGCCGCCTGGTATTGGCACTTCGTCGACGTGGTCTGGCTGTTCCTGTTTTCCTGCATCTATGTCTGGGGATCATGGGGCGTCGTGACCGAGATGGTGAAGGCGCCTTAGTCTCTTCTCGTCACGCCGACTCGAGGGGCGGCCGATCGGGCCGCCCCTTTCGTTTGCGGCCAGCGTCGTCGGCGCTCAGAAATTTGTTAGCAAAACCGTCATCTTGCCGATGCCGTAGCGTGACTCGGGCCGTCGTCTAGGTTAGGTAGCCACGCGCGCCGCGTGTGGCTATCATGCGAAAGCAACATGGCGCGAGACCAAGTCTGGGAGGACGCTCCCGATCCGTCACGCTCGTGCAAGAAGCGGCCCTTCGAGGCTCGGGTCGGAACAAGGCTTAGGGCGAGGCGGCCGGGTCAATCCCAGCGCCTCGCCTTTTGCGTTCAATCGTCGGCGGCGCTCCAGCGCGCGACCGTTCGCGTACGAAACGCGTCGAAGCCGCCGGTCTCGATGGCATCGCGCGTGTCGCGCATGAGGTCCTGATAATAGCCGAGGTTGATGGCCGTCGACAGCATCATGCCGAGGATCTCGCCGGCCTTGACCAAGTGGTGGAGGTAGGCCCGGGAGTAGTCCCGCGCGGCCGCGCTCGTCGCGTGCGGGTCGACGGGCGAGGGATCTTCGGCGTGGCAGGCGTTGCGCAGGTTGAGGCGGCCGTGACGAGTGTACACCTGGCCATGGCGTCCGGCGCGCGTCGGCATCACGCAATCGAACATGTCGATGCCCCGCGCCACGCTTTCCAGCAGGTCGTGCGGCGTCCCGACCCCCATGAGGTAGCGCGGCTTGTCCCGCGGCAAGAACGGCAGCACCTCGTCCAGCGTGCGGAGCATGACGTCCTGCGGCTCGCCGACGGCCAGGCCGCCGACGGAATAGCCATCGAACCCCATGGCGACCAGCGCCTCCGCGCTGATCCGGCGCAGCGCCGGTGTCGTGCCGCCCTGGACGATGCCGAACAGCGCCCGCTCCGGCTGCGTGCCGAAGGCGATCTTGGAGCGCTCGGCCCAGCGCAGCGACAGCCGCATCGCCCTCTCGACCTCGGCCTCCGGTGCCGGCAACCGAAGGCATTCGTCGAACTGCATCTGGATGTCCGAGCCGAGCAGTCCCTGGATCTCGATGGAGCGTTCGGGCGTCAGCACATGCTTGGAGCCGTCGAGGTGCGACTGAAACACGACGCCGCTCTCGTCGAGCTTGCGCAGCTTGGCCAGGCTCATGACCTGGAACCCGCCGGAATCGGTGAGGATCGGATGCGGCCAGTTCATGAAACGATGCAGCCCACCCAGCGCCGCCACGCGCTCGGCGCCGGGGCGCAGCATCAGGTGATAGACGTTGCCGAGGACCACGTCGGCGCCGAGCGCGCGGACCTCCTGCGGGTGCATCGCCTTGACCGTCGCGGCGGTACCGACCGGCATGAAGGCCGGCGTCCGGATGTCGCCGCGCGACGTGGCGATCGTGCCGCGGCGCGCGGCACCGTCGCTCGCCAGCAGCGTGAAGCCGAATGGCGTCATGGCTCGGCTCGCGTGAGGAAGCAGGCGTCGCCGTAGGAGTAGAAGCGGTACTTGCTCGCGATGGCGTGCGCGTAGGCGGCGTGCATGCTCTCGAGACCGGCGAAGGCGGCGACCAGCATGAACAAGGTCGAGCGTGGCAGGTGGAAGTTGGTGAGCAGCGCGTCGACGGCGCGGATGCGAGTGCCCGGCGTGATGAAGATCGACGTGTCGCCGCTGAACGCGGCGATGGTGCCGTCGTCGCGCGCCGCGCTCTCGAGCAGGCGCAGGCTCGTCGTGCCGGCGGCGACGACGCGCCCGCCTGCCGCCCGGGCGGCGTTCAGCGCCGCGGCGGTGGCGGCGTCGATCGTGCCCCACTCGGCATGCATGCGATGCGCGTCCGTATCGTCGGCCTTGACCGGCATGAACGTGCCGGCGCCGACATGCAGGGTCAGCCGGTGAATGGCGACGCCGCGGGCTGCGATGGCGGCGACGAGCGCCGGCGTGAAGTGCAGGCTCGCCGTCGGCGCCGCGACGGCACCGGGCTTGGCGGCGAACAGGGTCTGGTAGTCGGCGGCGTCGCGGCCGTCGACGGGGCGCCTGCCGGCGATGTAGGGCGGCAGCGGCATCGCGCCATGGCGTTCCAGGCCGGCGTCGAGTTCGGCCCCCGCGAGCGCGAAGCGCAGCACCACCTCGCCCTCGCCGGCGTGCTCGAGGCACGTCGCGTCGAGCGGGTCGTCCGGCGTGCCGAAGGCGATCGCCTCGCCATCGGCGACGCGCTTGGCCGGCCTGAGGAAGGCGCGCCAAAGCTCGGCCCCTTCCCTCTTATGCAGCATCGCCTCGACGCGCGCCTCGGTGTCGCCGCGCCGGCGCCGGCCGGAGAGCCGCGCAGGGATCACGCGGGTGTCGTTGACGACGAGGCTGTCGCCGGTTCGCAGGAGGGCGGGTAGGTCGGCGAGCGTGCGATCCGTCAGTCCGCCCCGCTCCACCTCGAGCAGACGCCCGCTTTCGCGCGGCTCGGCCGGCCTGAGCGCGATGCGCTCGGGCGGCAGGTCGAAATCGAAGAGGTCGACGCGCATGAAACTGCTACGGCATCCACATATCTCGCAGTCGCGATCTGCGGGGCAAGCCCTTCTTCCCCTTCGGGAAAAGGGACCTCGTACGTCGATCTCCCGCGCTGAACGAGGTCGAGAACGTCAGCTCATCGTGGCGGAGACGATCTTGTCGGGGTCGCGCAC
>CAXTVT010000094.1:0-11580 GCA_964247745.1 uncultured Beijerinckiaceae bacterium | reverse complement strand
AGCGCGAGAAGCTCGAGAAGGCGCTCGGCGGCATCAAGGACATGGGCGGCGTGCCCGACCTGATCTTCGTCATCGACACCAATAAGGAGCAGCTGGCGATCAAGGAGGCGGCGCGCCTCAACATCCCGGTCGCGGCGATCCTCGACACCAATTCCGATCCCGACGGCATCACGTTCCCGATCCCGGCCAACGACGATGCCGGCCGCGCCATCAGCATGTATTGCGACCTCGTGGCCCGCGCCGCGCTCGATGGCATCCAGCGCTCGCAAGGCTCGGCCGGCGCCGACCTCGGCGAGATGGAGGAGCCCACCGCCGAGGCGCTGCCGCAGTCGGCACCCGCGCCGGAGCTGCATGCCGCCGACGCGCTGGCGCCGCAGACGCCGGATGTCGCCGGCGATGCCAAGCCCGAGGTCGAAGAGAATCTTGACGCTCCGGCCGAGACCTTCGAGCTGCTGTCCGCGCCGCGCGGTGCGCCGGACGATTTCGCGAAAATCCAGGGCGTCGGCCCCCAGATCGTGAAGAAGCTCAACGACGGCGGCATCTTCCACTATTGGCAGATCGCCGCGATGACGCCGGAAGACATCACGAAGGTCGAGGCCGACCTGAAGCTCGGCGGTCGCATCGAGCGCGACGGCTGGATCAACCAGGCTCGCACATTGCTGGCGGCGTAGCCGAAGCGCATCGCTCCCGGCTCGGCGCCCGGAGCCTTCGGCTTCCACGGATCGGTCGACCGCCGTCGTGCGGCGACCTTTTCGTTTCGTCCGCACCGCGTGGCGGAGCGGCTGACCTCTTTCAGCATTGCGACGGCGCGAGGCCGGCTCTGCTTACCGACAAGGACGAACTGCGATGGCGACTGTTTCCGCGGCGATGGTGAAGGATCTTCGCGAGAAGACCGGAGCCGGCATGATGGATTGCAAGAACGCGCTGACCGAGACCGGCGGCGACATCGAGGGTGCGGTCGACTGGTTGCGCAAGAAGGGCCTGTCGAAGGCCGCCAAGAAGAGCGGCCGCGTCGCCGCCGAGGGCCTGATCGGGTTCAAGACCGAGGGCCACGAAGGCGCCATCGTCGAGCTCAATTCCGAGACCGACTTCGTCGCGCGCAACGACGCATTCCAGGCGCTGGTGCGCGCCGTGACCGAGGTCGTGTTGCATCAGAAGCTCGACGACGTCGAGGCCATCAAGGCCGCCTCCTACCCGACCGGAGGGACCGTCGAGGCGGCGCTGAACAATGCCATCGCGACGATCGGCGAGAACATGACGATCCGTCGGGCTGCCCATCTGCACGTCGGGCAGGGCGTCATCGCGCAGTACATGCACAATGCGGTGGCCGACGGTCTCGGCAAGCTCGGCGTGCTGGTGGCCTTGGCATCGACCGGCGACGCGGCGGCGCTCGGCGATCTGGGCAAGAAGATCGCCCAGCATATCGCCGCCATCAACCCTGTCGCGCTCGACTCCAGCTCGATCGACCCCGAGACGATCGCTCGCGAGAAGGCCGTGCTGGCCGAGAAGAACGGTGCCGGCAAGCCGCCCCATGTCGTCGAGAAGATCGTCGAATCCGGCCTGAAGAGCTACTTCAAGGAGAACTGCCTGGTCGATCAGGTGTCGATCCATGCCGATCATGCCGGCAAGACGATCGGCAAGGTCGTCGAGGAAGCCGCCGGCATCGGTGCCGCGGTGACGCTCAAGGGATACGTCCGCTTCGCGCTCGGCGAGGGAATCCAGAAGGACGAGGGCGACTTCGCCGCCGAGGTCGCTGCCGTCGCCAAGGGCTAATGCGGGAAACCGCTAGATCCTTGGATATGGGCGCAACGAAGCCTCGAGAGTGGAGAGGCTGCCGGCGAAGCCGATGGCTCCGTCGAGCACCCGCTCCATCATCAGCGCGCCTTCGAGGGCTGCCACGATCATCCGTGCGTGCGACGAGGGCACGATATCCGCGCGGATCGTGCCGTCGGCGAGACCATCGTTCAGGACCCGCTCGAGCCAGCCGATATGCTTCGCGAAGAAGCGCGAGAGATCGGACCTGAGGGCGTCGGGCAACGTCTCCAGCTCGGCGGCGAAGGCGGCGCAGAGGCATCCCAGGCCCTTCTCCACACCCTCCAGATAGAGCTGCGCATAGGCGCGGACCCGTTTCAGCCCATCCTCCGAGGCGCTCACGATATCCGCCATCGCCACGTCGTAGCGTGCGTCGAACGAGGCGAGCAGCGCCGCTGCGAGATCGCTCTTGGTGGGAAAATGGTGGTGGATGCTCGCCTTACGGATCCCGACGCCGTGGGCGAGATCGGCATAGCTGAAGCCGGAGTAGCCACGCTTGCGGATGAGCAGCTCGGCTTCGGCCAGGAGTTCGGCGCGTGTGTCGCGCATGGACGGCCTCGCGGTGAGCGCTCCGTCGTTCGGACGGTCGAAAGCGTTTGCGGATGAGCCGTCTACCTACTAGATGGGAGCCAGTCGAGGCAAGGAACATTTGCCCGCGGGAGGGGCGATGATTTTCGGGCAAGGTGCCGATATCCGACCAAGCCGCCGCACGGCCCTCATCGCCGGTTTTGGGGGGCTGTGCCTCTGCTGCCTCGATCCGTCCGCGCATGCCGAAGGCTTCACCCTCGACGAGGTGGCGCCCGGGATGTTCATCCGCCGCGGAATTCTGGCCAATGCCGATGCGCGGAACCTCGATGCGATCTGCAACACCGGATTTATCGTCGGGCGCGACGGTGTGTTGGTGACGGAGACGGGCGGCAGTCTGGCTGACGGACAATGGCTGCGCGGCGAAATCGTGAAACGCACTGCGAAGCCGATCCGCTGGGTGGTTCTCAGCCATGTCCATCCCGACCACACCTTCGGGGCCGGCGCGTTCGCCGACGACAAACCGATGTTCATCGGGCACGCGCGTCTCCCCGCAGCCCTCGACGCACGCGGCGAATTCTACCGCAAACGATTGGCCGACCTGTTCGGCGCCGACAAGACCGGACCGGTGATCAAGCCGACGCACACGGTCGCCGACACGGATGCCATCGACCTCGGTGATCGTGTCGTCGCCTTCCACGCCCACGGAAAGGCGCATACCGACTGCGATCTCTCGATGCTGGACAAGAGCAGCGGCGTCCTCCTGCCGGCCGATCTCCTCTTCGTGAACCGCATTCCGTCGATCGACGGCAGCCTCGTCGGTTGGCTCAAGGAGCTCGACAAGCTCGAGGCGATGAAGGCCGAATACGCCGTGCCGGGGCACGGACCGACCAAGGTCAGGTTCGCCGATGCGGTTCGGCCGTTGCGCACGTATCTCACGACGGTGCGCGACGGCGTGAAGGCGGCGATCAAGTCCGGCGAGGACATATCGCAGGCCGCCAAGACCGTCGGGCAAACCGAACGCGACCATTGGGCGTTGTTCGATGATTACAACGGGCGCAACGTCACCGAGGCGTACAGCGAACTCGAATGGGACTGACCAGGAAAGGCACCGCCGTTATGACATCCAGCCTTAAGATCACCGCCGCAGCGCTCGCCACCAGCGCGTTCGTTCTCGCCGCGGTGCCGGCCTTCGCCGGCGTCGACGAAAGCGACCAGCAGCGCCAGCAGCGCTGGCAGGAGCTGGAAAAGCAGATCTTCGACGGAAAGACCGCCAAGGTCGACGATGCCGTCATCAAGCTCGACGCGCCGACGCGCGCTGAGGATGCCGCTCTCGTGCCGATCACGATCCACCTCACCGTTCCGAAGGACGTGAAGGGAATCTATCTCGTCATCGACGACAATCCCTCGCCGATCGCCGCGCATTTCCAGTTTGGGCCCGACGCCGACCCCAAGGAGATCAAGCTCAGGGTTCGCGTGAACACCTACACCGACATGCATGCCGTGGCCGTGATGAAGGACGGTTCGCTCGTCGAGACGACCAAGTTCGTCAAGGCGTCCGGCGGCTGCTCGGCGCCGATGGGCGTCAGCGACCAGGAAGCCATGCAGGGCATGGGCGACATGCGCCTCAAGATCGCTGGCGACGTCCAGGCGAACAAGCCGGTCGACGCGACGCTGATGATCAAGCATCCGAACTTCAACGGCATGCAGATGAACCAGGTCACGCGCGAGTACACGCCGGCACGCTATATCCAGAAGGTGGATGTGACCTACGACGACAAGAAGGTCTTCGATCTCGACACCGACATCTCTCTGGCATCGAACCCTGTCATCACCTTCGACCTCTTGCCCTCGGCGGCCAAGGGTGAGGTGAAGGTCAACGTAAAAGACTCGCAGAACGGCGCTTGGACGAAGACCTTCAACGTGCCGAACGTCAGCAATTGATGCGCGTCGCGGCGATTGCCGTCTCGTCGCTCCTCGTCCTCGGGGCGATGGCGCCCGGGGAAGAGGTGGCGTGGGCCGACGAGCCTTCGGCCGTGCAGCCCGGCCATGTTCCCGAACCGGCTGGTTTCTACCAGGGCGCGATGCACGGCTACACGCCGAGCACGATATCGGGCGGGACGGTGATCGACACCAAGCAGCTCGCCACCCTCATCGGTGCCGAGCACCCGCTTCTGCTGGACGTTGCCGAGAAGGATCGTAAACCGCCGAGCATGGACAAGGACATGATCTGGCTGCCGAGCCACCGGTCGCTTCCGGGCGCCGTCTTTCTGCAGGGCGGTGGCAAAGGCGATGGCGGGGGACCTTATGCCGACGCCTTCGCGACACGTCTCGCGGCGTTGACGGGCGGTGACAAGGCGAAGCCGATCGTCACGTTCTGCCACCCTGACTGCTGGGGCAGTTGGAATGCCGCCAAGCGGCTGGTCGGCGCGCGATATACCCATGTCTATTGGTATCCGGATGGGACCGAAGGCTGGCAGACGGATCACGAAACCCGCGTGGTTAAACCGGACGCCGCGTGGGTCGACTCACTGCCCATAGAGGCGACCCAGTAGAAGGTCGTACCCGCCGTTCCCGTTCAAGACATTCGCCGCATGAGGAGAGCGAAATGATGATCGATCGCCGACGTGTCACGAGCGTTCTGGGCTTTGCCACGCTGCTGGTGCTGGCACTACCGGCCGGAGCGGCGAGCAGCGCGTTCGCTGCGCAGGCCGAGCCGGAGCAGCCTTTCACCGAAGCCGCGCTCGCTGCGGCGCAGCAGACGGGCAAGCCGATCCTCGTCGACACTTACGCGACCTGGTGCCAGATCTGCGCGCGCCAGGCGCCGATTTTGGAAAAGCTGCGCGCCGAGCCGAAATTCAAGGATCTCGTGATCTTCAAAGTCAACTTCGACACCCAGAAAGACGTGATGCGGAAGTTTCACGCCAACGTACAGAGCACCTTGATCGTGTTCCGCGGCAGCAAGGAGGTCGGCCGGTCCACCGGGGAGACCCAGGCGGAATGGATAGAGGATCTCATGGAAAAGACGCTCGCGACCGGCACCACCTGAGTTCGACGTCTTAACGTCACCGGTTGCCTTTAGTGATCTTTTAGCCACGATGGTGGTTTCGGTGGTCCTGACCTTGAACCGGGTGCGCGGTTCGCATGTTCTTCCGTCAACACGAGGGGAACGAACATGACGAACGAAGCAAACGGCCCGAGCCTTCTCCGGATGATCGGCTTCATGGCGATCTGCGTCGGCGCCGTTTGGGCCCTTCAGATCCTCGCTTTCGGTGAAAGCGGAGCGACCCTGATGCGCATGACCTGGGTGCTCGGGGCGGCTTCCATCGCCGGTGCCGGCGTCGGGCTCATCTTCGCAGCGTCGTCGCTGCCGGAGGCGCAAGGCGCCAAGGCTTGAGGAGGCGCCTCTTTCAGCGGAAGCGGGCTTGCGCGGGGCGCAAAGTCTGTCTATGAGAATTTGTGGCGCGGGACCGACTGGTCCCGCGCCACTTTGTTTTTGATGCGCTTCGCGAGGAGCGGCATCCGCACCATCATCGGACACATGGCCAATCCGTTCGAGTTCATCCAGCAGGTTCGCCAGGAGGGCAGCAAGGTCACGTGGCCGAACCGGCGCGAGACCGTGATCACCACCATGCTGGTCATGTTGATGTGCGTCCTGGCCTCGGCTTTCCTGGCGATCACCGATCAGCTGATCCATCTGGCCATCCAAATCATCCTTGGCTTCGGCCGTTAGTCGCCGATCAGAATCGACCGTCATGAACAAGCGCTGGTACATCGTTCACGCTCACTCGAACTTCGAGAAGAAGGTCGCGCAATCGATTCGCGAGCAGGCGGCGCAGCGAGGTCTCGAGGAGAAGTTCGACGAGATCCTGGTGCCGACGGAGAACATCACCGAGGTCCGCAAAGGCCGCAAGGTCTCGGCGGAAAGGAAGTTCTTTCCCGGTTACGTGCTCGTGAAGTGCGACCTCTCCGACGACATCTACCACCTGATCAAGAACACGCCGAAGGTCACCGGCTTCCTCGGCGCCGACAAGAAGCCGGTGCCGATCCCCGATGCCGAGGCCGAGCGTATCAAGGGCCAGGTTCAGGATGGGGTCGAGCGGCCCAAGACCACGATCCGCTTCGAGATCGGCGAGAACGTTCGCGTCGCCGACGGCCCGTTCGCCTCGTTCAACGGAACGATCGAGGAGGTCGACGAGGGCCGCTCGCGCGTCAAGGTCGCGGTTTCGATCTTCGGTCGGGCCACGCCGGTCGAGTTGGAATACGCCCAGGTCGAAAAGGTGACCTGATCACATCAGTTTCGCCTCCGTCGTTGGAGGCGGAGATCGCCGCCTAGTCGGACGGTCGAAGCCCACGTGGAAGGCGAGCCAGCGCCGCACCACGATCAAAGGAGTGTCTCATGGCAAAGAAGGTTACCGGTTACATCAAGCTGCAGGTGCCGGCGGGGTCCGCGAACCCGTCGCCGCCGATCGGGCCCGCGCTCGGCCAGCGCGGCCTGAACATCATGGAATTCTGCAAGGCGTTCAACGCCAAGACTCAGCAGCTCGAGAAGGGAATGCCGATTCCCGTCATCATCACCGCCTATCAGGACCGCTCCTTCACCTTCGAGATGAAGCAGCCGCCGGTGTCCTACTTCCTGAAGCAGGCGTCGGGCATCAAGTCCGGTTCGGCGACGGTCGGAAAGGGTGCATTCGTCGGCAGCATCACCCGCGCCCAGATTTCCGAGATCGCGACCAAGAAGATGCCCGATCTCAATTGCGCATCCGTGGAAGCGGCCAGCGCGATGATCGAAGGCTCCGCCCGTTCGATGGGCCTCGAGGTGGTGGGGTAGGGATCATGGCAGAGAAGCGTCTCAACAAGGCCCGCGAGGGCATCGACCGGATCAAGCTCTACCCCGTGGCCGACGCAGTCGCGATGGTGAAGGATCGGGCCTCGGCGAAGTTCGACGAGACCGTCGAAATCGCCATGAACCTCGGTGTCGACCCCAAGCATGCCGACCAGATGGTGCGCGGCGTGGTCAACTTGCCGAACGGCACGGGTCGCACGCTCAAGGTGGCGGTGTTCGCGCGCGGTGCGAAGGCCGACGAAGCGAGGGCTGCCGGCGCCGATGTCGTGGGCGCTGAGGATCTGGTGACGACGGTACAGGGTGGCACGATCGATTTCGATCGCTGCATCGCCACGCCCGACATGATGCCGCTCGTCGGACGTCTCGGCAAGGTGCTGGGTCCGCGGGGCATGATGCCGAACCCCAAGGTCGGTACGGTGACGATGGACGTCACCGCCGCAGTGAAAGCCTCAAAGGGTGGCGCCGTCGAGTTCCGGGTCGAGAAGGCCGGGATCATCCAAGGCAGCGTCGGCAAGGCGTCGTTCGGCGCGGAACAGCTGGTCCAGAACATCAATGCCTTCGTCGATGCGGTCTCCAAAGCCAAGCCGGCCGGCGCCAAGGGCACCTACCTGCAACGCATCGCCTTATCCTCGACGATGGGGCCGGGCGTGAAGGTCGATCCGTCCAGTGTAACGGCCGGCTCACCGGCGTGATGCATTAAACGGCGGAAACGAAGAAAAGCCTCTTGGCAAGAGGTTTTTCAGCCGTTAGATAGAGGTTCCGGAGCTGATGCGGAGTCGCTCTGGTTCGCATTTATAAGAGATATCTTGGTACGCGCCGGCTTCATCGAATGCACGGAGCGTGACGAGGTGGAGTGGCTGGAGGGTCTGGGTCTCGCCCAAACCCTTTCCGGCCACGTCCTGTCCTAGACTGCAGGCGGAAACGCCTCGGCACGCGCCGGAACGTTTCCTCAATGTTCTCGACATCGTCCGGTTTCATCGGTCGATCGAGAGGTGCCAGCATAGACGGGGAAGCCGGATTTCAGCAGGACGGGCTCACGCCCGCGCGTGCTCGATTTTGGTTCGATCCCTCTGCCGGGAAGGCGTTCGCGCCGGATCGGGGACAGGTGCCGCGCCGCCTTCCGCCCGCAACGGCGGATCTTGGCGGTTCCCGCAACCTGCGGGCTCTCCCGAGCCCGCGCCAGGAGACATAGTCTCCAGGAGACGCAAGTGGACAGAGCGGAAAAAAAGGAGGCTGTTGCCACGTTGAACGACGTCTTCAAGACGACGTCCGTCGTGGTGGTGGCCCATTATTCCGGCCTGACCGTGGCCCAGATGCAAAATCTGCGTAAGCGGATGCGCGATGCTGGCGCCAAGGTCGAGGTCGCGAAGAACCGTTTGGTCAAGATCGCTCTCGAAGGGACGCCGAGCGCGTCCATCGCCGGTCTGATGACCGGCCCGACCCTGATCGCCTATTCGGACGATCCGGTCGCAGCACCCAGGGCTGCGGTCGCCTTCGCCAAGGATTTCGAGAAGCTCGTCATCCTCGGCGGCGCGATGGGTCAAACCGCGCTCGACGTCAACTCGGTCAAGTCGCTGGCGACGATGCCGTCGCTCGATGAACTTCGCGCGAAGATCATCGGCCTCATCCAGGCGCCCGCGACCAAGCTTGCGCAGCTGCAGACGGCTCCGGCCGCCAAGCTCGCGCGCGTTTTTGCCGCCTACGCGGACAAGGACAAGGTGGACGCCGAAGCCGCCTGAGATCGATCACGCTCCAGACACCCTTTCATCGAACCAACATCCAAGGAACGAACCCAATGGCCAATCTCGAAAAGATTGTCGACGACCTCTCCAGCCTGACCGTTCTCGAAGCCGCCGATCTCGCAAAGCTTCTCGAAGAAAAATGGGGCGTCTCCGCGGCTGCCGCGGTCGCCGTAGCCGGCCCTGCCGCCTCCGCCGCTGCGCCCGTCGAGGAGCAGACCGAGTTCACGGTCGTCCTCGCCGCGATCGGCGACAAGAAGATCGAAGTCATCAAGGAGGTCCGCGCGATCACCGGCCTCGGTCTCAAGGAAGCCAAGGACCTCGTCGAGGGCGCCCCGAAGCCGGTCAAGGAGGGCGTCAACAAGGACGACGCCGCCAAGCTCAAGGCCCAGCTCGAGAAGGCCGGCGCCAAGGTCGAAATCAAGTAGGGAGCGCGCGCCGCTTGCGGCCGACCACGTCATCGAGATGCGGACTCCGGTCCGCATCTCCGTCTACGACCCGAAAGGCCTAGAGGCCTTTCGGTTTTCGCGTTTCGGCCACCGGCGGCCGATCGGAACGCCAGCGTTCCAGCGCGACACACGTCGATGGCGCCCCCGGAGGGCGAGCGGACGCCCGATCGCGGGCCCGCCTAGAGAATGCGAGGAGCATCCATGGCCCAGATCCAAGCGCAGACGTTCAGCAATCGCAAGCGTGTTCGCAAGGTCTTCGGGCATATCGGTGAAGTGGCGGAGATGCCCAACCTCATCGAGGTGCAGAAAGCGTCCTACGATCAATTCCTCCTCGTCGACTCGCCTGAGGGCGGCCGGCCCGACGAGGGCCTGCAGTCCGTCTTCCGCTCGGTGTTCCCGATCTCCGACTTCGCCGCAACCTCGTTGCTCGAGTTCGTCAAGTACGAGTTCGAGCAGCCGAAGTTCGACGTAGATGAGTGTCGCCAGCGCGGGATGACGTTTGCCGCGCCGCTCAAGGTGACGTTGCGTCTCATCGTGTTCGACGTCGATCCCGACACCGGCGCCAAGTCGGTCAAGGACATCAAGGAGCAGGACGTCTACATGGGCGACATGCCGTTCATGACGATGAACGGCACCTTCATCGTCAACGGCACCGAGCGCGTGATCGTCTCGCAGATGCACCGCTCGCCGGGCGTCTTCTTCGATCACGACAAGGGCAAGAGCCACTCGTCGGGCAAGCTGCTGTTCGCCGCCCGCATCATCCCCTACCGCGGCTCCTGGCTCGACATCGAGTTCGACGCCAAGGACATCGTGCACGCGCGTATCGATCGCCGTCGCAAGATCCCGGCGACCTCGTTGCTCTACGCCTTGGGCATGGACGGTGAGGAGATCCTCTCGACCTTCTACAAGACCATCCAGTACGACCGCGTGAAGGACGGCTGGAAGTTCCCCTTCAACGGCGATCGCATGAAGGGCATGAAGGTCTCGGCCGACCTGATCGATGCCGACACCAACGAAGTCGTGGTCGAATCCGGCAAGAAGCTCACGGTGCGTTCGATCCGCCAGCTCGAGGAGCGCGGCGTGAAGTCGTTGCTCGCGGCAGACGACGACCTGCACGGTCAGTACATCGCCACGGATCTCTACAATCCGTCGACTGGCGAGATCTTCGCCGAGGCCGGCGAGGAGATCACCGCGAAGTCCCTGCAGGCCTTGATCGAGGCCGGCTTCGACGAGCTGCCGCTGCTCGACATCGATCACATCAACATCGGTCCCTACATCCGCAACACGCTCGCGGTGGACAAGAACCACTCCCGCGAGGAAGCGCTGTTCGACATCTATCGTGTCATGCGGCCGGGCGAGCCGCCGACCCTCGATACCGCGGAGAAGATGTTCGAGTCGCTGTTCTTCGATCCCGAGCGCTACGACCTCTCGGCCGTCGGCCGCGTGAAGATGAACATGCGCATGGAACTCGATGCGCCCGACACCCAGCGCGCTCTGCGTCGCGAAGACATCCTCGCGGTCGTGCGCGCCCTCGTGGACCTGCGCGATGGCCGCGGCGAGATCGACGATATCGACCATCTCGGCAACCGTCGCGTGCGATCGGTCGGCGAGCTCATGGAGAACCAGTATCGTCTGGGTCTGCTGCGCATGGAACGCGCCATCAAGGAGCGCATGAGCCAGGTCGATATCGACACGGTCATGCCGCAGGATCTGATCAACGCCAAGCCGGCGGCCGCCGCGGTGCGCGAGTTCTTCGGATCGTCGCAGCTGTCGCAGTTCATGGATCAGACCAATCCGCTCAGCGAGATCACCCACAAGCGCCGTCTTTCGGCGCTCGGGCCCGGCGGTCTGACCCGCGAGCGCGCCGGCTTCGAGGTGCGCGACGTGCACCCGACGCATTACGGCCGCATCTGCCCGATCGAGACGCCGGAAGGGCCCAACATCGGCCTGATCAATTCGCTCGCGACCTTCGCCCGCGTCAACAAGTACGGGTTCATCGAAAGCCCTTACCGCAAGGTCAAGGACGGCGTCGTTTCGCTCGACGTTCAATATCTCTCGGCGATGGAAGAGGCGAAGTACTACGTCGCCCAGGCCGACGCGCCGATGGACAAGGGCAGCCACCTCACCGAGGACCTGATCGTCTGCCGTCACTCGGGCGACGTGATGATGGTGCCGCGCGAACGCGTCGACTACATGGACGTCTCGCCCA
>CAXTVT010000093.1:0-11668 GCA_964247745.1 uncultured Beijerinckiaceae bacterium | reverse complement strand
GCGCCGTTCTGGCCGGGACGCGGGAGTTCGTGGCCCGGTGCCGCGCCGGCGGCCGGAGCGCCGGGCGTGCCGGCCTGGCCCGGACGTGCCGCGCCTGCGTTCGGGGCGGCGGCGTGCCCCTGCGGGATCGCCTGGCCGGCCGGACGCGCGCCGGCTGTCTGTGCCTGCACCACGCCGGGACCCTTGAAGGCGGTCGGCTGCGCCGTCGCCGCGACGGCGGGACGGCCGTGGTTCTGCGCCTCGCGCAAGGCCGGATCCTGCCGCGCGATCTGGACGTGCTGCTGCTGCAGAGCGGTGGGCTGGACGTGCGGGCCGCGGCCGATCGCGATCTGCTGCGGCGTCGGCCGCACCTGCAGGCCGCCCTGGCCGCCGTTGAAGCTGACGCGGTTCACCGTACGATCGACGTCGACCTGCCGATTGTAGATGTTGGTGACGTTGGTCACGTTCTGTACGTTGGAGACCGAGCGATTGTAGAAGAAACTGTCGCCGCGCCACTCGCCGCCGTAATAACCGCTGCCGGTGTAGCCGAAGCCGTAGTCGACGCCGCCGTAGAACCCGACGCGATCGCCCCAATAGCCGCCGTTCCAACCGTAGACGCCGTCGGTGTAGCCCCAATAGCCGGGGGTCCACAGCAGGCCGACGCGCGGTGGCAGGATCCAGGTGCCGGGCACCCAGTAGTACCCGTAGTCGTCGTCGTAGTCCCAATAGCCGGGTGCCCAGAGGTAGCCGGGCGAGGGGATCGGCGGCTGCAGGTAGATCGGCAGCGGCGGCGGCGGGACTCCGACGGTGATCAGGACCTGCGCCGCGGCCGGCGTCGCGAGAAGCGCGGGAGAGGCGCAGGCGCACAACAGCGGGACCATCAGGGCTAGGCGAAACAGGCGCATCGGTCGTCGTCCTTCAGTGCTCGTCTTCGAGGATCATAGAAGCCGGTCGGGGCTTGAACGCGATATGAACCGCCGACGACCGGCGGCCCGTCACGGCAACGTGAAGCGCCGATCTTCCGCGTCGGAGTGGTCGTGGCCGCTTCTATACCCGGGCAAACCCGCGTGTTAAGCACCGCGCTTCGTGTCGGACCCACCGGCTCCACCCCCCACGCGGGCGCGCCCGCTCCCTCCGAGACCCAACGTATGACGAAGCCCGTGAGAGCCGACGGCCAGCCCGTGCCGGGCGAGAAGACCAAGGCGCAGGACGGCGGTTTCTTCGAGCTCGTCAAGGTGGTGTTCCAGGCGCTTCTGATCGCACTCGTGGTTCGCACCTTCGCATTCCAGCCCTTCAACATCCCGTCCGGCTCGATGATCCCGACGTTGCTGGTCGGCGACTTTCTCTTCGTCTCCAAATATTCCTACGGCTACTCGCACTTCTCGTTTCCGCTCAGCCCCGATTTCTTCAAGGGCCGCGTCCTCGCGACACCGCCCAAGCGCGGCGACGTCGTCGTCTTCAAGCTGCCGCGCGACAACACGACCGACTACATCAAGCGCGTGATCGGCCTGCCCGGCGATACGATCCAGATGAAGCAGGGCCGCCTCTACATCAACGACGCCGAAGTGCAGCGCGAGCCGATCAAGAAGGAAATGGCCGAGGATTACCAGGGCCACGAGACCGACGTGCCGACCTATCGCGAGACGCTGCCCGGCGGCGTGACCCACACGATCATCGAGATCCAGGGCGACAGCGGCTTCAACGACAACACCGACCTCTTCAAGGTGCCGGCGAACTCCTACTTCATGATGGGCGACAATCGCGACAACTCGCTCGACAGCCGCGTCGCTCCCGATCAGGGCGGCGTCGGCTACGTGCCGTTCGAGAACCTGATCGGCCGCGCCGAGATCATCTTCTTCTCCGTCGGCGACGGTCAGCCGGCCTGGAAGATCTGGGAATGGCCGTGGACGGTGCGATGGAACCGCATTGGCAAGACGGTGCGCTGATGGCGGATGGCCGGCAGCGGGCGGGGTGCTAGAAAGAGTGCCGGCGCCCACCGCGCGCAGGCCCGGAATCGATCCATGAGCCCAGAGGCCTCCGCCGCACGACCGGGGCGCGTCCGGTTCGCTCCGTTCCTGATCTTCGCCACCGCCATCCTCGCCACACTGGTCGTCGGCGGTGGCTACGTCCTGTTCAAGCCGTTCGAAATCCCGTCCGCTTCCAACATTCCGACGCTGCTCGTCGGCGACGTCATCGTCGCCTCGCGGCTGTCCTACGGCCTGTCGCGATATTCCCTGCCGATCGATCTTGGCTTCAAGGGCCGCGTCCTCGGCCGCGAACCCCGCTGCGGCGACGTCGTCGTGTTCCGGCTGCCGCGCGACACCTCCATCGTCTACGTGAAGCGCGTGATCGGGCTTCCGGGCGACACGGTCCAGATGAAGGCGGGTCGTCTCATCCTCAACGGGACGATGGTCAAGCGCGATGCCATCGCCAAGGTGACGGCCGAAACCTACACCGGGGTTTCGGCGGAGGTTCCGACCTATCGCGAGACGCTTCCGGGCGGCGCCTCCTACACGATCATCGAGATCCAGGGCGATTTCGGCTTCAACGACAACACCGACGTCGTCACCGTTCCTGCGGGCCAAATCTTCGTGCTCGGCGACAATCGCGACAATTCGCTGGACAGCCGGGTGGCGCCGGACCAGGGCGGCGTCGGATTCGTCCCGTTCGACAACCTGGTCGCGCAGGTCGACTTCGTCCTCTACAATTCGAGCCATCCCGACCGCACGCTGAAGCCGATCCGTTGAAGGCGCGCGCGCCCAGACCCGAGCCGGTCGCGCTCGAGCGGACGCTCGGCTACAGCTTCCGCGATCCCGCGACGCTGCTGTGCGCCCTGACCCACGTCGGGGCCGCCGCGACGCGGGCGACGAGCTATCAGCGTCTCGAGTTCCTCGGCGACAGGGTGCTCGGCGTCGTGGTCGCCGCGATGCTGTACGAGGCCTTCCCCGCGGCGGAGGAAGGCGAGCTGTCGCGCCGGCTCGCCGCGCTGGTGCGTCGCGAGACCTGCGTCGCCGTGGCCGAGGGCTGGGAGGTGGAACCGCACATCCGGCTCGTGACCGGCGAAAGAGGTTCGCTGCGTCGTGCCATCCTCGGCGACATCTGCGAGGCGGTGATCGGCGCGATCTTCCTCGACGGCGGCTTGGCGGCGGCGACCGCGCTGGTGCGGCGCGACTTCGGTCCGCGGATGCATGCACCCGAGCGTCCGCTGCGCGATCCGAAGACGGCGCTGCAGGAATGGGCGCAGGCGCGCAAGCTGCCGGCCCCGCTCTACCACGAGATCGCGCGCAGCGGCCCCGACCATGCGCCGCGCTTCACCGTCGCCGTGAGCGTCGACGACCATGCGCAGGCGCAGGCCCAGGGCGCCTCCAAGCGCCTCGCCGAGCAAGCCGCCGCGGCCGTCTTCATGACGCGAGAGGGCATCCCAGACGCCATCACGGAGGCCGGCCCGGCATGAGCGACATCCCGACGGACGAGGCCATGGGCGACACCCGCTGCGGGTTCGCCGCGCTGATCGGGGCGCCCAACGCCGGCAAGTCGACCCTGATCAACCAGGCCGTCGGCACCAAGGTGTCGATCGTCTCGCGTAAGGTCCAGACCACGCGGGCGCTGGTGCGCGGCATCGCCCTGGAGGGCAAGGCCCAGATCATCTTCGTCGACACGCCGGGCATCTTCGCGCCGAAGCGCCGGCTCGATCGCGCGATGGTGGCGACGGCCTGGTCGGGCGCGAGCGACGCCGATGCCGTGGCGCTGCTGGTCGATGCCCGCAAAGGCGAGGATCCGGAGACGGCCGCCATCATCGAAGCGCTGTCGGTCTCGAAGACGCCCAAGCTGCTGATCCTCAACAAGATCGACACCGTCGAGCATGAAATCCTGCTGAAGCGTGCGGCGGACCTCAACGCCACCGGCCTGTTCGCCGACACGTTCATGATCTCGGCGCTGCGGGGCCACGGCGTGCCCAAGCTCGTCGCCCACCTCGGCGCGCTGATGGCGCCGGGGCCGTGGCTCTATCCGGAGGATCAGGTCAGCGATGCGCCGCTGCGCTCCCTGGCCGCCGAGATCACGCGCGAGAAGCTGTTCGAGCGGCTCCACGACGAGCTGCCCTACCAGTCGACCGTGGAGACCGAGAGCTGGACGCAGCAGCCGGACGGCTCGGCGCGGGTCGAGCAGACGATCTACGTGACCCGCGACGGCCACAAGAAGATCGTCATCGGCGAGGGCGGCCGCACCATCAAGTCGATCGGATCGGCGGCGCGCAAGGAGATCATCCAGGCGGCCGAGCACAACGTGCACCTGTTCCTCTTCGTCAAGGTCCGCCCCGACTGGGGCGACGACCCCGAGCGGTTTCGCGCGATGGGGCTGGATTTCGCGAAGTGACCTGATCGCGAGACGAAGCGCGCGCCTGCCGAGGGTCGTGGAGCGGCGAAGCGGCGTCCGGCCGTTACGCGCTCAGTCGGGTCGGCAAGGCGCCTTCGCCGAGCATCGCGTCGACGATCGCGCGGAACGTCGCGACGAGGGTGCCGTCGAGCTTGCTGCCCATGCCGAGCAGCAGGCGATAGGCGTCCTCCATGTCCATCGGCTTGCGATACGACCGCCGCTCGATCAAGGCGGCTTGGATGTCGCAGATGGTCACGATGCGCACGACTTCGGCGATCTGGCAGCCGCGCAGACCGTCCGGGTAGCCGGTGCCGTCGAGCAGCTCGTGGTGATGGAGTACCACGTCGAGGACGCCGGGCATCAGGCCGCCCTGCTTGGTCAGCATGTAATAGCCGTCGACGGGATGCCGCCGCATCTTCACCAATTCGGACGGCGTGAGCGGGCCGGGCTTGTTGAGGGTTTCCAGTGGCACGCGCGACTTGCCGATGTCGTGGAGCAAGGCCGCCTGCACCAGCATGCGCTGCTTGACGGTGGTGAGGCCGAGTTGTGCCGCGAAAGCCGCCGTGAGCCCGGCGACGAGAAGGCAATGCTGATAGGTCGCGTCGTCGTAGCGACGGACGATCTCGATCCAGCGCCCGATGCCCGCCTGTCGGATGGACCGCAGCAGGGCGGCGACGCCCTGATCGAGATCCTCCTGTGCGATCGTGGCGCGGGCGGCCGCGGCGCCGAAGATCCGCGAAAGACCCACCGCGACCGTCGCGATATCGTCCTCGACGCTCGGGCTGTTCGCGAGCGTCAATGGGGCCTCGGTATCGACGACGGCCGGGACAAACCGGGCCGCACAGGCACCGTCGGCATCGACCGAGATCGACGTCGCGCCGAAGGCGTTCGCCAGGGCGTGGGCCGCGATGTCGTGCTCGCGCAACACGAAGTGGACCGGCACGGAGGGCGAGGTCCGAAGTTGCGCGAGAGCCTCGCGCAGGGCCTGCACCGTGGCGTGGTCGTTCAGGGCGACATCGCAGGTGATGGAGGGCGCGGAGGCTTCGAGGGCGATGGGTTCGCCGAGTCGGACGATGGTCCGATCGTCCCATTTGCCGACGCAGCTTGGATCGCCACGGTCGGTGATCAAGAGCATGTCCCATCGTAGACAGACGGACCCTAACGCTCGATTAAGGCGGCGCCGGCCGGTAGCGCGCCTCGAGGCCCTCGCCGTCCGCCCGCACCAGGCCGCGTTCGCAGAGATCCTCGAGATGGGCGAGCACGGTGATCCCGGCGGCGCGGCGCAAGGCGTCGGGCAGCGTCTCGTAGGTGCTCGCGACCAGCTCCGGCACGGTGCTGTCGCCCGCGGCCAGACGGGTTCGCAACGCCTGTTCGCGCTGGCGGCGATGGTGCAGCAGCGCGCGGAGGAAGCGCGGCGGGTGCGCCACCGGTCCGCCGTGGCCCGGCCAATAGACGAGGTCGTCGCGTCCGCGCAATCGCTCGAGCGATGCCATGAAGGCTCTCATCGAGCCGGTCGGAGGCGCGATCACCGTGGTCGACCAGGCCATCACGTGGTCGCCCGAGAACAGCGCCTTTTCCTCCGGCAAGGCGAAGGCGAGGTGGTTCATCGTGTGGCCGGGCGTCGCCACCGCGACCAGCGTGAAGCCGTCGCCGCGCAGCGCCTCGCCATCGGCGAGCACCCGGTCGGGCGCGAAGTCGAGATCGTTGGAGGCGGCCACCGCCGCGCGCTCGGCCGGGCGCGGCTCGCGCGCCGGGACGTAGGGCGCGCAGCCGACCACCTGGGCGCCCGTCGCGAGGGCCAGCGGAGCGGCGCCGGGCGAATGATCGCGGTGCGTGTGCGTCACCAGGATGTGCGTCGCGCGGGCATCGCCGATCGCCGCGAGGATCGCCGCGCGGTGCTCCGGCAGGTCCGGGCCGGGATCGATCACCGCGACGGACGGGCCCGCGCCGACGATGTAGGTGCAGGTGCCGGTGAAGGTCATCGGTCCCGGATTGGGCGCCACCAGCCGGCGCACCAGCGGCGACACCTGGATCGATGCCGCGGCCGGCGCGTCGAAGCCCCTGTCCAGGGGCAGCGGCTCGTCGACCGCCGTCACGAGCGCTCGCCCCTCACGTCGGCTCGATGCCGCCCGGTTGCTTCTCCGGCTCGACGTCGGGCGGCAGGAACGGGTGCGCCAGCGTGTGGTAGAGCCCCTCCTTGCAGACGAGGCGGGAGACCGCGTCGGCGATCAGCGCCGCCACCATCAGCGGGATCACCATGGCGTGGTCCTGGGTCATCTCCGAGACGATGACGAAGGAGGTGATCGGCGTCTGCACGACGCCGGCGAGGTAGGAGGCCATCCCGATCAGGGCCAAGGCGCCGAGCGGGATCGCGGTGAAGATCGCGTGGAATTCGGCCCCGAGGCCGGCGCCCACCGACAACGAGGGGGCGAAGATGCCGCCCGGGATGCCGCTCACCGAAGAGAAGACCGTCGCCAGGAACTTCAGCGGCATGAACAGCAGCGTCAGGTCGGACTTGCCGTGCAGGATGTCCTTGGCCTCGGCATAGCCCGTCCCGTAGGACGAATGGTGCCCGAGCAGGCCGCACACCGCCACGCCCAATCCGCACAGGAAGGCGAACACGATCGGCCGGCTCACCACGAGCCGACGGACGCCACGCGCGGCGTCCCCGGCGAGACACACGATCAGGATGCGCGAGAACAGGCCGCCGAGCAGGCCGCCGGCGACCGCCATGATCGGCACGACCAGCCAGACGCGGCCAAGCGGCATGGTCGCGGCGGTCGAGCCGAAATAGGTGTAGTCGCCGAGGATCGCGAGCGAGGTGACGCCGGCCGCGATGATGCAGCCGATGACCAGCCCCGAGGCCTTGGCCTCGAACGATCGCGACAGCTCCTCGATGCCGAAGACGATGCCGGCGAGCGGCGTGTTGAAGGCGGCGGCGATGCCGGCGGCGGCGCCGGCGAGCAGCAGGTTCTGCTGGTACACCACCGGTGCCTTGCGGCCGATGAAGCCCATGATCGAGGCGCCGACCTGCACCGTCGGCCCCTCGCGGCCGATCGAGGCGCCGCAGAGCAGCCCGATCATCATGACCACGATCTTGCCGAAGGACGTCCTCAGCGACACCAGCGCGTAGCGCAGCTTGGCATCGTCGATCTGGCGCGCGGCGATGACCTGCGGGATGCCGGACCCCTGCGAATTCGGGAACACCGTGCGCGCGAGCAGGACGCAGACCGCGAAGCCCACCGGCGTGACGAGGAGCGCGAGCCACTCGGCATGGCCGATGATCTTCGCGAACAGCTCCTGCGCCTTGTCCGCCATGACCGCCATGAGCACCGCGGCGCCGCCGACGCAGAGGCCGCCGAGCAGGAAGACGCCGCGGCGCAGCCACTGGTCCACCGCCAGACGCGAGAAGCCGAGGCGGCGGATGAGCGAACGGCGCCGGGGCTTGCTGCGTGTCGGAAGCGCGGTCATCGCGGGAAAAAGGTCCGGCGTCTGGAGCCGCCTTATCCCGGTCGGAGGCCGGAGGAGCAAGGTCCATTATCCCCGGACCGTCTTTTCGGCCGACCGGATTGCCGGCATGCCGCGTGCAGGTCGGGCGCAAACGCATGTCGCGGCTCGAAGGAGGATCATCGTTGGCGGAGACGACGCTCACGATCAGTTCGAAGAACTACTCGGCCTGGTCGTTGCGCGGCTGGCTGATGACGCGCTTCGCCGGCCTGCCGTTCCAGGAGCTGATGATCTCGCCGACCCAGCCCAAGATGCGCGCCGAGCTCCTGCTGCTCTCGTCGTCGATGGGGGTGCCGACGCTGCGCCACGACGGGCTGGTGATCTGGAACAACCTCGCGATCGGCGAATATCTCGCCGAGATCAGGCCGGAGGCCGGTTTGCTGCCCGCCGACCGCGCCCGGCGGGCGCATTGCCGCTCGATCTGCGGCGAGATGCATGCCGGCTTCGCCCCGCTGCGCTCGGCGCTTCCGATGAACCTGAAGGGCGACTTCCCGAGCTTTCGCATCTGGTCGCGGGCGCAGGCCGACATCGACCGCATCGTCGTCATCTGGCGCGAATGCCTCGAGGCCTACGGCGGCCCGTTCCTGATGGGCGGCGCGCGGACGATGGCGGATGCGATGTATGCGCCGGTCTGCACGCGGCTGCGGACCTACCACGTGCCCGTCGATGCGGCGGCACAGGCCTATTGCGGTACGATCCTCGCCATGCCGGAGATGCTGGAATGGTGCGCCGCCGCTCAGGCGGAGCCCGACGGCGTCGAGGAGCTCGAAGTCGAGGCCTGAGCGGCGTCGCCAAGGCGCTCGCTCAGCAGGCCGCGCCCATCGCCCGGTAGAAGCCGGCGATCCGGTGGAACCACTCGTGGCGCGCCTGAAGGTGCGCCATGCCGGTGCCGCGCGCCGGCAGCTGCAGCGTTTCGACCAGCTCCTCGATCTCGCGGCGGGCGGACTGCTGGGAGGCCGACAGCGCGCCGGTCTTCATCGCCTCCTCGATCGGGTCGAGCGCGGTCAGCCCGATGGGGAACAGCTCGCGGAAGATGACTCGATCGTGCAGCCCCTCGGCGGGACGGAACTTGAGCTCGCCCGACATGCGGCCGAGGCTGATGGCGATCTGCTTGGCATTGTTGGATTGCAGCGACGCGATCCGGTTGCGGACGATCACCCAGTCGATCATGCCCTGATCGACGAGATGGCGCTTGCGGCGCGCCTCGATCACGAGATCGGCGTAATGCGCCACGGCGCCGCGCTTGGAACGATCGTGGTGCACGCGGGAGAACACGTCGACGTCGATGTAGCTGTCGTTGACCGGCGATACCAACGTGTCGGCCAGCGAGTGCGCGAGCCGCATCAGGTAGGAATCCGAAGCCGGCGTGTCGATCACCACGAACTCGTAGACGTGCTCGACCTGGGTCACGGCGTCGGCGAAGGCGGCGAACTCGAGCGTCTCGTTGTCGCGCACGCTCTCCGTGTCGCCGCGCTGGGGCGCGAAATGCAGCGGCAGCTCGACGTCCCAAGGCGCCGATTGCGCCCAGGAGCGACGGTTCTCGAAGAAGCGGGTGAGGGTCTGCTGCCGGGTGTCGAGATCGATCGTCGCGACGCGGAAGCCGGCCTTCATCAGGGCGACCGAAAGATGGATCGACAGCGTCGACTTGCCGGTGCCGCCTTTCTCGTTCCCGACCACGATGACGTGCGCCGACCTCAGGTCGGGCGTCTCGAGATCGTCGAACTCCAGGTCGGCGGCCACGCCCATCGATCGGCTGCTCCGATTCTCACAACTCGCCTTAGGTTAAGCTGCCCGCGCCCGCGCTGTCACCTGTGGCGCGGTCACAGGCGCGGGACCTCAGCCGCCGTAGAGCCAATCGTAGCGCGCCAGCAGGCGCTGCGACCCGAGCAGCCGCATGCCGACGTCGCGCGCCGCGGCTGCCGGCCCCGCGAGATGGTAGAGGCGGCCGAGCTCGTTCGAGGCGCGCTGCACCCGCGTCGCCCGAGCGACGCGCGCGGCGGAATAGGCGGCGAGACCGGCCGGCACGTCGCGCGTGGCGGCCAGCGCGTCGGCGAGCGCCGCGGCATCCTCGATCGCCTGGGCCGCGCCCTGCGCGAGGAACGGCAGGATCGGATGCGCGGCATCGCCGACGAGCGCCACCGGACCGGCGTTCCATGCCGGCAGCGGCGTGCGCTCGAACAGAGACCATCCCGTCCAGCTCGGCGCCGCGGCGATCAGCGCGCGTGCCGCCGGGTGCCAACCGGTGAAGCGGGCGCGGATCGCGGCGGGATCGCCGGGGCGCGCCCACGGTTCGCCGGCTCCGTCGCCCGCCTGGTCGCGGGTGATGGCGACGACGTTGATCGCGTCGCCCAGCGCGTAATGCACGAGATGGGCGTCGCGGCCGAGCCACAGCCCGGTCTCGGCGCCGCGCAGGTCCGGCGCGACGGCGGCGGCGGGGACCGTGGCGCGCCACGCGGTGCGCCCGGTGTCGCGCGGCGGATCGCCGGAAGGCGCGAGCTTGTGGCGCACGGTGGAGCGCACGCCGTCGGCGCCGATCAGCGCGGCGCCGGCGAAGGAGCGGCCGAGCGCGCCCTGTCGGACGGTGATCGCGACCCCGTCCGGCGTGGTGCCGAAGCCCGCGAGCGCGGTGCCGAGGTGGAGGGTGATCGCCGGCTCGGCCAGAGCCGCCTCGTGCAGCACGCGCTGGAGCACGGCGCGCCGCGCCACGAGATAGGGCGAGCCCCAGCGGCGCTCGGCATCGTCGAGCGGCAGCAGCGACAGGGTGCGGGCACGCGCATTGCGGACGCGCACGCCGCTGGGCCGCGACGCGTCCCGCGCGAGCGTCTCGAGCACGCCGAGGCGCGCCAGGATGCGGGTCGCGTTGGGGGAGAGTTGCAGTCCCGCACCGATCTCCGCCAGGGCGGGGGCCTGCTCCAGGATCGTCGAGGCGATGCCGACCCTGGCCAGCGCCAGCGCGCTCGCCAGGCCCGCGATGCCGGCGCCTGCGATCAGGACCGGCGCATCCCGCGTCATGGTTCAGGCGGCGCGCGTCGCCACGTCGATCGACGCCGTGGCGCCGACCTTGTCCTCCGTCACCGCGTCGGGAAGGTAGAGGCACCCCGCCGGCTCGACCATGCCTTTCAGCGTGGGCTCGTACACGAAGCGCGTCGAGCAATAGGAGCACACGATGTCGGTCTCGCGGCCCATGTCGATGAAGATGTGCGGATGATCGAACGGCGGCAGCGCGCCGACGCACATGAACTTCCGCACGCCGACCCTGAGGCTCGGCAGCCCGGGCTGGTTGTGGAAATGCGGCGTGCCGTGCATGTCTGCCATGGCGTCGTTCCTCTTCGCGGCGGCTCCGTCCTACGCGTCGCGGTGCGCCGCGGCAACGTCCCGGACACGCCATGGCCCGCCCCCTCGTCATCGTCGCCGCCGTGGCGCGCAACGGCGCGATCGGACGCAACAACGCCTTGCCCTGGTCGATGCCGGGCGACCTCGCGCGGTTCAAGTCGCTGACGATGGGCTGCCCGATGATCATGGGCCGCCGCACCTGGCAGTCGATCGGCCGCAATCTGGCCGGCCGCGAGAGCGTCGTGGTGTCGCGCGGCCTGCTCCCTTTGCCGGAGGGAGCGCACGCCGCGACCGATCCCGAGCATGCCTTGACCGTGGCGGCGCGGCGCGCCGAGGCGATGCGGGCTCCCGCGATCGCGCTGATCGGCGGCGCCGCGCTGTTCGCCGCGCTCATGCCGCGCGCCGACCGGTTGGCGATGACCTTCGTCGACCTGCGGCCCGACGCCGATACGTTCTTCCCGCCGATCGATCCCTA
>CAXTVT010000092.1:0-11848 GCA_964247745.1 uncultured Beijerinckiaceae bacterium | reverse complement strand
ACGATCATGTCGATGACGAGGAACGGCAGCACGATCAGAAAGCCGATCTCGAAGCCGCGGCGGATCTCGGAGATCATGAAGGCCGGCACGAGGATGCGAAGGTCGATGTCTTTCTTGTCGAGCGTCTTGATCGAGGATTGCGCGAGGTCGTCGAAGAGCTTGAGGTCCTTGTCGCGCACCTGCGCCAGCATGAACTGGCGGAACGGCCCGGCGATCTTGGGGAAGGCCTCGCTCTCGCTGATCTGATTGTCGATGAGCGGCTTCAGCCCCGTCTGCCAGGCGCGGTCGAAGGTCGGCGCCATGACGTAGAAGGTCATGAACAGGGACAGCGACAGCAGGATGAGGTTGGCGGGCGTCGTCTGCAGGCCGAGACCCGAGCGCAGGAACGAGAAGGCGATGGCGAAGCGGGTGAAGCTGGTCACCATGACGAGCAGTCCCGGCGCGATCGACAGCACGGTGAGGATGCCCACCACCTGCACGATGCGGCCGGTCGCCGTGGCTCCCGCCTGCGGCACCAGCGCGTTGAGATCGGTGCCGCCGGTGGTCTGGGCCAGCGCGACGCCGGTGCCGGCGGCGAGCGCGAGCCCGGCGAGAGCGGAAAGCAGGACGATGCGCTTCACTGGACCACCAGGGCTTCGATGATGATCTCGCGCACCTTGCCGTCGGATCGCACGGCGGCGCGCTCGTTGAGGTCTTCGCGCAGGGCCTGGAGGCCACTCGGCCCCTGCAGCTCGGCGACGGTGAGCGTCTTGAGGAAGGCGACGATGTCGTCGTTGATCCTGGCGCCGAGCAGGACGGCGTTCTCCACGCCCTTCTTGGGATAGACCATCGCGACCTGGATGCGCACGCGGGCTTCCTCGGGCTGCGCCAGGTTGGTGACGATGGCGGGCAGCTCCCGGACTTCGATGTCGGCGGCGTAGGGCAAAGGCTTGCCGGTCTCCGACGTCACGGGCGAGGGCACGGCGTGCGCGCCCCCGACGAGCTTGCCGACCAAACCCCCGCCGACGGCCGCCAGCACGGTCAAGGTCGCCACCGTGATGACGAGACCGCCCTTGCCTGCCGGCTTCTTCGCATCGGATGAGAGGGCGCTGGCCATGTCAGAACGGCTTGAGCGCGTCGTAGATCTGCTGGCCGACCGCCGGCTGCTGGACCTCGGTCAGGCGTCCGCGGCCGCCGTAGGAGATGCGAGCCTCGGTGACCTTGTCGTAGGAGATCGTGTTGTCCCGGGAGATGTCGATCGGGCGAACGATGCCGGCGACGTAGACCTGCCGGATCTCGAAGTTGACGCGAATCTCCTGCGAGCCGCTGACCACCAGATTGCCGTTGGGCAGCCGCTCGGTGACCACGGCGGCGACGCTCACCTGGATCTTCTCGGTGCGGTCGATCGTGCCCTGCCCGTTGGCCGAGCTCTTCGACCCGCTTGTGATCTCGCTTCCGACGCCGACGGTGTTGCTGGTCTTGCCGCCGTTGGCGGTGAAGCCGAACTTGTTGTCGATCTCGCTGTCGAGCGAACGGTCGGTGTTGTTGCCAAGCGAGGCCTTGTCGTTGATCGAGATCAGGATTGTCAGCACGTCGCCGGGCTTCATCGCGCGCGGATCGCGATAGAGGCTGGCACCCTCGCTGTAGAGGGAGTTGAACGCGGGGGGCGGCGCCGCGGCATAGGCCAGCGTATGCGGCATCACGCTGGGGATCGCGCCCGAACCGACCGGCGTGAGCGTCGGCTCGCGGCCGATCTCCTGAGGGCGGGTGGCGCAGCCGCCGAGCGCCAGGGCCGCGCAGGCGCAGGCCAGAAGCGGGCGTGCGCTCACAGCTTCTTCTCGTCGGGCGGAGTGGTGCCGGCGATGAGCGCCGCCAGCTTGGCCGCCCGCTCGGGCACGATCTCGTTGAAGATGGCGCTGGCCTTCTGCGGGGTGAGTTGACCGAGCACCGCCGCCGCCATCGTGTCGTCCAGCGTCGCGATCTGCGTGGCGGCCGTTTCGGGCCGCATCTTGGAATAGATGCCGACGAGCTTCTCGCCGGCCTTGCGCTCGATGTCCTCGCGCTTGGCGACCCAGGCGCGCAGCTCGGCCGTCCTGGCGTCGAGGTCGATGACCTGCGCCTTCACCCGGGTCTCGAGCGCTTCGAGCTTCTGCGTCTGCCAGGCGAAACGTGCATCGGCGGCGGCGCCGGCGATGTTCTGGCAATAGGTGCGCACCTCGGGCGTCGTCGGCGACTGCGCCGGCCGGCTTGGCTCGCCGGCTGCGGCGACGCCCGGACCCACGAGAAGAGCCAGGAGGCCGACGCGGGCGGCGCCGTTGGTCCTTCTCCAGATGGGCTGTCCCTCGATCATGGCCGCCAGAGTGGCGACGCAAGCTTGCGTCGGGCTGGCCCGGACGTGCGAGGAACGTCGCGGCCGGACGGCGGTGACATCTCGGGAACGGAATGCCTCGGGCGCGTAGGATCGCGGAATGTCCGACGTTGGAGAAGTGGGTCGGTACCCACGGGGAAGAGATGCGCGGCGTCACCGAGGAAGACTTCCAGAGACGGCTCCGCGCGATACGGCGCCTGATCGCGCGAAGGCTGCCGCCGACGCCGGCCAATGATCGGGCGACCGGGTCCCACTCGACCAACGCGCAGGTCGCCACCTCACGAACGGCGACCGAAGTCAAAGGCCCCTGAACCAGGCTTGGCGCTACTGCGTGACGAGCTCGGCCTGCAACGCGCCCGCCGACTTGATCGCCTGCAGGATGGCGATGATGCCGGAGGGCTTGAGGCCGATCTGGTTCAGCCCGTTGACGAGCTTGCGCAGAGTCGTGCCGCCGACGATGCGCATCTGCCCGCCCTGTTCGCGGGCCTCCACGTCGGTGCGCGGCACCACCACGGTCTTGCCCTTGGAGAAGGGAGCCGGCTGCGAGACCTCGGGCGTCTCGGTGATGCGCACGACGAGGTTGCCGTGGGTGACGGCCACGGTCGAGATCTGCACGTCCTGGCCGATCACGATGGTGCCGGTGCGCGAATCGATCACCACCTTGGCCTCCATGTCGGGCTCGACCATGAGCACACCGATCTCGGCGATGAAGCGCGTGGCGTGCATGCGCGGCGGCAGCGCCAGAACGATGGAACGGAAGTCGCGTTCGCGCGCCGCCTTGAAGCCCCAATGCGCCTGGGAATATTCGTTGATGGCATCGGCGACGCGCACCGCCGTGGTGAAATCGGGGTTCTTCAGGTCGAGCGCGAGCGGACCGACATCGCCCGGCCGCGTCGGATTGGGCAGCTCGATGGTGGCACCGCCGGGAATGCGACCGGCGGTGGGCACGCCCTGCGAGTAGCTCTCGGCCTGGCCAGTGGCGGCGAAGCCGGAGACCATGACCTGGCCCTGGGAAACGGCATGGACGCGCCCGTCGGCACCCGACAGCGGCGTCATGACGAGCTGGCCGCCGAGCAGCGAGGTCGCGTCGCCCATCGAGGACACGGTGACGTCGATCTTGCCGCCGACGTTCATGAACGGCGGCAAGTTGGCGGTCACGAGCACCGCGGCGATGTTGCGAGTGCGAAGGCTTTGATTACGCACGTTGATGCCCAAACGATCAAGCATCGATTGGATCGTCTGCTCGGTGAAGGGCGCGTTGCGCAACGTGTCGCCGGTGCTGGCGAGCCCGATGACGAGGCCGTAGCCGACGAGCTGGTTGTCGCGCACGCCCTCGACATCGGTGATGTCCTTGATGCGCACGCTCGCCTGCGCAGCCACGAACGACAGCAGCAGCACGGCGAGACAGGCGATGAGCCGGCGTGCCATCAGCCCGGACCCACGTGCACCGAGCCGTCGGGCGCGACCGTGCCCGACACGGTCACGCCGCTCTCGACGTTACGCACGGAGACGAAATCGCCGGCGACGCCGGCCTGGAGCGCCGCGCCGAAGGCCGTGATGTTGAGGCCGCCATCCTCGAAGATCACGCGCACGCGGGCGCCCACCGTGATCAGCCGCGGCTCGCCGATCGCGTTGACGGGAATGGCATGGCCGGGCAGCAACGTGCGCCGTGCCACCTTGCCGACGAGCATCGAGCGATTCGACGCGAAAGCGCCGGACGCCACGGCATCGGGAAAGTCCTGGTCGGCGAGCTGCTCCTCGCGGATGACGTCGCCGGGGTAGATGGTGACGGCGGGCACCGGCCGGCGCTCCGCCGCGGCGGCCGGCACGGCGATGGCGAAGACGAGCAGGGATGCGAGGAGGCGCTGCATGGGTCCAGCTCCGGCGAGGCCTAACGGATGCCTGTGGAGAGCGTCTCGCTCATCTTGTCGGCGGCCTGAATCACCTTGGAGTTCATCTCGTAGGCGCGCTGCGCCGAGATGAGGTTGGTGATCTCCGCCACGGGATCGACGTTGGAGGCCTCGAGGTAGCCTTGCGTCACCGTCCCGAAGCCGGAATCGCCGGGCACGCCGACGACGGGCGTGCCCGAGGCGGTCGTCTCCTGGAACAGGTTGCTGCCGAGCGGCTGCAGACCGGCGTCGTTGGCGAAATTGGCGATGGTGAGCTGCCCGAGCTGCACCGGGGTCGTGTTGCCCGCAACCGTCGCGCTGACGATGCCGGACTGGCTGATGGTCACGGCGGTGGTGTTCTGCGGCACCACGATATTGGGCGTGACGAGATTGCCGTCGAGGGTGACGAGTTGCCCCTGCGCGTTGGTGTTGAAGCTGCCGGCGCGGGTGTAGTTGGTATTGCCGTTGGCGTCCGTGACCTGGAACCAGCCGCGGCCGCTGATGGCCAGGTCGAACTGATTGCCGGTCTGCGTCAGCACGCCCTGGATGTGGAGGTTGCGGATCGCCGCCGTCTTGACGCCGAGGCCGAGCTGCGCACCTTCCGGCACCACGCCCTGGTTGCCGCGCGAGGAGACGCCCTGCAGGCGCTGGGTCTCGTAGAGCAGGTCCGTGAATTCGGCGCGGGCGCGCTTGAAGCCGGTCGTGTTGATGTTGGCGATGTTGTTGGCGATGACCTCGACATTGGTCGATTGCGCGTTCATGCCGGTCGCGGCGATCGTGAGGGCTCGCATGGTTTGATGATCCTCAGATCGACATTCGTGTGACGTCCGTGAAGGCCGCGACGGCCTTGTCGCGGACCGCAAGGGCCGTCTGCAGCTTTTCCTGCGCCGACATGACGGCCTCGACGACCGATTGCGTCGTGGCGGTCCCCTGAATGCCGGCGATCGACATCTGCTCGCCCGTCCTCATCGCGCCGACCGTATCGTTGGAAAAGGATGCGAGGAGCGAGGAAAAGCTGTCGCCGGCAGCGCCGGTCGCCGCGGGGCTCGCCGTCGGAGCGCTCGACCCGAACAAGGACCCGACAGCCGAGGTGATCAACGGAAGTGCGGCTATCATCACGTACCCTTCAAGAGGTCGATGGTCATCGAGATCAGGTCGCGCGATTGCTTCACGACCTGAAGGTTCGCTTCGTAGGCACGGTTGGCTTCGCGCATATCGGCCATCTCGGTGATAAGGTTAACATTCGGAAGCTTTACGAACCCTTTCGAATCAGCGACCGGGTTGCCGGGATCGTGTTCGATCGTGAACGGCGATTGGTCGGTGCCGATGTCGGCAACCTGCACCAGGTCGGCGCCGCTGGCCGCGTCGAGCGCATTCTCGAAGGTGATGGTCTTCCTCCGGTACGGGTCGGCGTCCGATGTCGCCGCCGTGGAGCGAGCGTTGGCGATGTTTTCCGAGGCGATGCGCAGGCGCGCCGAATTGGCCGAAAGACCAGACGCCGCGATCTTGAGCGAGGCCTGCAGGGCGTCGATCATTCCTTCAGGCTCGCCATCAGCATGGCGTGAAAGGTCTTCACGATGTTGGTGGTCGTCGCGTAGTCTCGGTTGACCTCGCCGGCCTTGATCATCTCGCTTTCGACGCCGACGCTGTTGCCGGTCTCCGAGACGTCGAAGGCGTTGGCCTCCTCGCTCGTGCCGGCGCCGGCGCCGCCGCCGGTGTTCGCTAGCGTCAGATGCGCGCCGCTCGTCGAGGACAGCTCGAGCTGCGTCTTGGCGAGCACGTCGGCGAAGGGCGCGATGTCCTTGGCGTGGTAGCCCGGCGTGTTGGCGTTGGCGACGTTGCTCGCGAGCGTCGCCTGTCGTGCGGCGAGCCAGACGCTCTTGCGTGCGGCGAGATCGAGAAGTTGGATCGGCTCCATGGGTCCATGGGTCCATGGTTCTTCAGGTGATCCAACGATCCTGCCGGTACGAGCTTGCTCCAGGCTGGCCTTGGACCAGGGCCTAATCAGCCGCGGGCACGATCAGCCCGCGCGAAGTCTTGAGCGCGGGACGGGCGCCCGGCAGGATGGCAATGACCTGGCCGGCGCCGGGCACCTCGTCGCCGACGCGCACCACGCGGCTCTGGCCTCCGATCGCCACCGTCGCGCTGTCGGAGCCCACCGCCTCGAGCGTGACGGCCGGAATGATCGCGGCGTCGCCCAGGTCGGCCGCGATGGCCTTGGACGCGGGGATCGAGGCGGTCTCGATCATGTCGAGGTCGTCGGCGGCACCCTTGGATCGGCCCGGCACGACCGCCCGCTCCGCGCTCGCAGCCGGGCGAGGCGCCAATTGCGCGAAGACGGTGAAATCCTTGCCGTTCCCGAACGAGGCCGCCGGACCATGCAAGGTCATGCCGATGCCGAAGACGGCCGAGGCACCGGCGAGGCAGACGCCGGCGATTCCGAGGGCGTGATCGCCGGTGAAGCGAAACGCGGAGCGGGTGGGCTTGCGGGGGGTCATGATCGCGTCCTGTTCAACGCTTCCGCCAGCTCGCGGAAGGCATCGTTGCTCGGCGGATTGGTCGGTCCTTGGGAGAGGGCCTCGTAGATGAGAGGCGTCAGCGTCACCGCCTGGTCGAGGTCGGGATCGACGCCGGCCTGCAGCCCGCCCATCAGCCGCAGGTCGCGGGTGCTCTCGTAGCGCGCGATCATCGCCCGAAGCTTGGTGACGAGCGTGCGCTGGTCCGGCGTCCAGACCTGATGGGCCAGGCGCGAGAGCGAACCGAGCACGTTGACGGCGGGATAGCGGGCGGCATCCGCGATGGCGCGGTCGAGCACGACGTGGCCGTCGAGCGTGCCGCGGATGCAATCGGCGACAGGATCGTTGTGATCGTCGCCATCGACGAGCACGGCGAACAGGCCGGTGATCGAACCGGACCCATCGCGGCCGGGGCCGGCGCGTTCGAGAAGCTTGGGCAGGTCGGTGAAGACGCTCGGCGCGTAGCCGCGCGCCACCGCCGGCTCGCCGGCCGAGAGCGCCACGTCCCGCGCGGCATGCGCGTAGCGGGTGACGCTGTCGACCATCAACAGCACCTTGTCGCCACGGTCGCGAAACGCCTCCGCGATGGTCATCGCGGTCAGCGGCGCCATCTTGCGCATCAGCGCGCTGTCGTCGCCCGTCGCCACGACGGTGACGGCCAGCGCTCGATTGGCGCCGAGGGAATCCTCGATGAACTCGCGCACCTCGCGGCCGCGCTCGCCGACGAGCGCGATGACCACCGTGTCGAAGCCCTTGCACGCCGCCATCATGCCGAGCAGCGTCGACTTGCCGACGCCCGAGCCGGCGAAGATGCCGATACGCTGGCCGTGGCAGAGCGGCGTGAAGATATCGAGCACGCGCACGCCGGTGCGGACGGGTGCCTTGACGCGCCCGCGCCCCAGTGCCGGCGGGGGATCGGCGTGGATCGAGCGGTGCTCGAGCCCGGTCTCGAGCGGGCCGAGCCCGTCGAGCGGTCGCCCCAGCGCATCGACGATGCGTCCGCGCCACGCCGGCGTCGGCGCCACGGCCACACTCTCGGCCCGAACCACCGACGACCCGAGGCCGATGTCGACCGCCGCCGCGAACGGCTTCACCGTGACCGCATCGGCCTCGATGCGCACCACTTCGCCATGGCGCGTATTGCGTGCCTCGACGGTGGCGACGCAATCGCCGAGGCGCACGAAGGGCGACAGTCCGCGCACGCGATAGGTCGAAGGCGAAACCGAGGCGACGGTGCCGAACACGTCGACGAGCGCCCCCGGGACGGCGAGCCGCGCCGCGGCGTCGGCGAGACGCTCGAGCGCGGTCACCGCGGCGTCCCGCTCACGACGGCGATCCCAGCGTCTTGATCGCGTCGGTGAGGCTGCTCTCGCTCGACTGCGTAGTGGTGGCGAGACCGTCGAAGGCGCGCTGAATCTCGATCAGCTTGGTCATTTCGAGAACGGGATTGACGTTCGAGCCCTCGGAGAAGCCTTGCGCGACGTTGTTCTGCGAAAAGTCGAGCACCGGCACCGCCGGCTTGTCGGTGAAGACGGCCGAGTTGTCGAAGCGCGTCAACGTGGCATCGGCCGGCAAAGAGAACAGGCCGATGGCGCCGACCTGCTGCCCGTTTTGCGTCATCATCCCGTCGGCCGAGACCATCGGCGGTCCGGCATCCGTGGTGAGCAGCATGTTGGCGCCGCCGGCATCCAGCACGGGATAGCCGTTCAGCGTCTGCAGCTCGCCGGACGAGGTCATCTGAAAGCGGCCGTCGCGGGTGTAGGCCGTTCCGTCCGGCGTCTTGACGGCGAAGAAGGCATCGCCCTGGATGGCGATGTCGAGCGGGTTGTCGGTCTTGGTGACCGATCCTGCGGCGCGCGACACGTAGTTGGTCCCGGTCGAGACATAGGCGGCGGGCCGCTCGCCGGCCTTGGACAGGACCGAGGAGAAGGCCACGCCCTCGGCGCGGAAGCCGGCGGTGTTCATGTTGGCGATGTTGGAGGCCACGGTGGCGAGGCGCTTCTCCAACGCGATCTGTCCTGACATCGAGACGTAGAGGTTGCTGCGCATCGCTCAGGCGCCTCCGAGCTTCAATCCCTGGAGGCTGAGCAGGAGATCGCTGCTGAAGCCCGACGACGACGACGACGCGGCGAAGATCTGCGTGATGTTGGCGACATCCGACGACGTGTTGTTGCCGTCCAGGTCCCACATCGCGGTGAAGCGCTCGGCGATCTTCTGGACCTTGGCCGGATCCTGCAGATCGGACATCTTGACGAGCTTGCTCAGGGTCGCCGCTTGGGCATCGATGTCGGCCGTCGCCGAGGCCGGCAGGCCGAAGGCGGTCTCCACGACCTTCAACAGGCTGGTGTCGGCGAGCAGACCGTAGACGTTGGTCACCGAGGAGGCGTTGCGCGTGAAGTAGAGCGCGAGCTGCACGCCCTCGTTCTGCGTGCCCTGCGTGTCCTCCAACGACTGCTCGATGTATTTCGCCGTCGTACCGGTCGTCGCGGCGGTCGCCTGCGTCGCGCTGGTCCCTTCACTGGCGAAGTCGAAGGCCTTCGCGAAGGCGAGGTAGCGCTTGTCCGTCAGCGTATTGGCGAGCGCGGTCGAGCTCGTGGTGCCGCCCTCGAGCACCTTGGTCATGAGACCCTTGGCGTAGTCCATGTCCTCCAGGCCGTAGGCTTTCATGGCATAGGTGAACAGGCGGTAGTTGCCGACCAGGCCGGCGATACTCGTCACCTTGCCGATGTTCGCGAGGTAATAGGCCGTGTCGTTCTTAACCTGCGGGTCCGACGCCGTCGCCGCCTGCTGCTTGGCGAGATTGGTCGAAATCGAGAGATAGGCTGCGGTGGTGGACAGCACGGCTTGACTCGCGGAGGATGCCGCTGATCCTGCGCCGCGAAGCTTGTCCCGAGCTGGCAAGAAGCTTTCTTTCGCAGCTGCGAACAAATTTTGCTGCGACCGCGAAGCATGTTGCCTCTAAAGGAGGTCCATGTAGCGCGATCGCGTCATCGCCCTTCTCATGCCCGTCGATCCGCTTACGCCTTTCCCAGACAGCGCGCAGCGATCCGGCCTGCCCGCGGAGCCAACCATGCCGACCGAGAACGAGCCTGTCCTCTTCACCCGCAAGCAAGCGGGCAAACCCATCGTCGTCGTGGTCGGCTGCGGCTTCGGTGGACTGCAGGCGGCGATGCACATCGCCAAGCTCGACGTCGAACTGGTGCTGATCGATCGAACCAACCACCATCTGTTCCAGCCGCTGCTCTACCAGGTCTCCACCGCCGCGCTGGCGCCCTCCGACATCGCGTCGCCGATCCGCGCCCTGCTCGGCTCGCGGCCCAACGTCTCGGTCGTGTTCGGCGAGGTCGAGGGCGTCGACAAGGCCGAACGCCAAGTCTGCGTCCGCGACACCGGGCTGATCGACTACGACTACCTGATCCTGGCCACCGGGTCCGCCTATGCCTGGTTCGGCCACGACGAATGGGCGAATTACGCCGCGGTGCTCAAGACCCTGCCCGACGCGCTGCAGATCCGCCGCCGCATCCTAGAATCCTTCGACTGGGCCGAGACGCGGACCGACCCGGCCGAGGTGCAGGCCCTGACCACCTTCGTCGTGGTCGGCGGCGGCCCGACCGGCGTCGAGCTGGCCGGATCGCTCGCCGAGCTGTCTCGGGCAACGCTCAAGGCGGAATATCGCCATATCGATCCGTCGAAGGCACGCATCGTTCTGGTCGACGCGGCCTCGAAGATCCTCGGAGAGTTCCCGCCCAAACTGTCGGCCTACGCCAAGAAGGCGCTGGAAGACTTGGGAGTCGAGGTGCGGCTCGACTCGCCCTGCGAATGCATCGATGCCGACGGGATCACCGTCAAGGGACACCGCATCGAGGCCGCCAACGTGTTCTGGGCGGCCGGCACCCGTGCCGAGCCGGTGGCGCAATGGCTCGACGCCAAGGCGGCCAAGAACAACGCCATCGAGGTCACGAGCGATTGCTCGGTGCCGGGTCACCCCGAGATCTTCGCCATCGGCGACGTGTCGAGCTTCAAGACCAAGGACGGCAAGACCTTGCCGGCGCTGGCGCCCGTCGCCAAGCAGCAGGGGGCCTACGTCGCCAAGGTCGTGGCGAGCCGCATCGGCGCGACCAAGCATCCGGGTCCGTTCAAATACACCAACCTCGGCACGATGGCGGTGATCGGCCGCTCGCATGCGATCGCGGTCCTCGGCGGCATGAAGCTGACCGGGCGGCTGGCCTGGCTGTCCTGGTCGCTGGTCCACCTGCTGCTGCTGATCGGCTTCCGCAATCGCATCATGGTCTTCACGAACTGGGCTTGGGCGTTCTTCACCTACGGCAGGGGCTCTCGCCTGGTCGTCGGCAGGCCGCGCGATTCAATCGAGGACGTGCACCTCGCGACTCCCGAGCGCACCGTGCATTCCCAACCATCGCCGGCGGAGTAGCGCGCCGGACGATCCGACCGGGCCTTGAGAAGGCCCGCACCAAGCCGCTTTGCCGCCTTGCCTTTCTCCACACGGCGCGCTTGTAAGGCGCGATGGATATCCTGAAGCCTCGCGACGAGGATGAAGTCCTCGCCGCCGTGCAGGACGCTCTTGACGACGAACGGCCGGTGGAGATCCTCGGCCACGGCTCGAAGCGCGGGCTCGGCAAACCGGTGACGGCCGCCGCGCAGATCGACACCAGCGGCTTGACCGGGGTCACGCTCTACGAGCCCTCCGAACTGGTGATGACCGCGCGGCCGGGTACGCCGATGGCCGACATCGCCAAGCTGCTCGACGAAAATCATCAGGAGCTCGCCTTCGAGCCGATGGACCCCTCAAAGCTCTGGCGCGGCAATTCGACCGGCACGCTGGGCGGCACGGTGGCGGTCAATGCCGGCGGTCCACGCCGCATCAAGGCTGGCGCCGCGCGCGACCACGTGCTCGGCTTCCGCGCGGTGTCGGGCCGGGCCGAGATCTTCAAGTCCGGCGGCCAGGTGATGAAGAACGTCACCGGCTACGACCTGTCGAAGCTCGTCGCCGGATCCTACGGCACGCTCGCGGTGCTGACCGAGATCTCGATCAAGGTGCTGCCGCGCGCCGAGACCGAACGGACCTTCCTGCTCTA
>CAXTVT010000091.1:0-11861 GCA_964247745.1 uncultured Beijerinckiaceae bacterium | reverse complement strand
AAACAACGCCGCTGCAACAAAGCAGCGCCGCCGTCGATGAACACCATATACGGCCATCAATCCCAACGTCAATCACCGTCTTGGGGAAAATCGATAACGGCGGGAGAAAACAGTCGGCCTGGTGAAACGAGACGGTCCCGCGCCACAGATTTGGCGGACTCCCCTGTGGTAAGGACATCTGAGGCAAGTGCCGCCGACCGCCGAGACGATGAGCGAGACCAAGTCCCCTTTCGGTACCCTGTCGGCTCGGCTCGAGGAACGCATCCTCCAGCCGCTGCGCACAAGCGCGTTTGCGCGGCGGACCTGGTTCTCGGTGACCCTCGCTTCGGTCGTCGTGCTCTACGCAATGCTGTTCGCCTGGATGATGTGGCGCGACGCCGCCGATCCGCCGCGCGGCGCGCAGATGCAGGAGACGCCCATCGAGATCGTGGCGGAGATGCCGAAACCGCCGGCCGTGCCGATGCCGCCGGCGCCCTCGACGAAGCAGGAGATCGAGAAGCCGGCGACGAGCGCGCCCCGCGACGTCAATGACGTCAAGGAGGACAGCCAGCACGCCGACAAGGACAGCCACGCGCCCAAGAACGTGGCGCCTCCCGCCGAAGCCGAGCCGAAGCCGACGCCCGACGAAGCCAAGGAAGCCGCCGACGACGCGGCGAAGGAGGCTCCGGAGAAGACCGAGGCGCCCAAGCCCCCGGAGATGCAGGACAAGGAGGCCGAGGCGCTCGACAAGGCGCCCCCCGAGCCGCCGAAGAAGCCGGAGAAGCTCGCGCAGGCCAAGGTCAAGCCGACGCCGCCGAAGCCGCCGCATCGCCCCAAGACCGTGGCGCAGCAGCTCGCCGGCACGTCGGAGCTGCCCGATTTCACCTTCGCCAAGCCGATGCGCAAGCGCGCCAAGGTCACGGGCGGCAGCGAGGACGACCGCTATCTCGCGGTCGTCTACGGGCTGATCACGCAGAACCGCCACGCCATCAGCGTGCCCTACGGCGAATGGTCGGTCTCGGTGTCGTTCGTCGTCGACGCCGGCGGCAACCTCGTCGGCGTCCAGATCAGCAAGCCCAGCGGCTACGCCGAGGTCGACGCCCAGGCGGTCGAAGCGGTGGAGGCCGCCGCGCCGTTCCCGCCGCCGCCGTCGGGCAACAACACCGGCATGGTCGCGCGCCTGCGCTCGCTCGGCTCCGAGGCGATGGCGAGAGATCGGTAGCACGGTGCAAGGCACGGGCCTGCGCCGTCTGGTGCTGCGCGACTTTCGCTCCTACCCCGGGCTCGACCTCGCCATACCGGCAGGCACCGTGGTGGTGACGGGCGAGAACGGCAGCGGCAAGACCAATCTCGTCGAGGCGATCTCGCTGTTCGCGCAAGGCCGCGGGCTGCGGCGCGCCGACCTCGGCGCCTGCGTCCGGCGCGGCGGGGCTGGCGGCTTCGCCGTTTCCATCGACGTGGCGCATGCCGACGGCGCGGTCCAGCTCGGCACGGGCCTGGAACCGTCGCTGGAGCCGGACACACCGGCCGCGCGGCGCTTCCGCGTCGACCGCGAGCCCGCGTCCTCCGCGCGTGCCTTCGCCGACCACGTTCGGCTGGTCTGGCTGACGCCGGCGATGGACGGGTTGTTCTCGGCCTCGCCGGGCGAGCGCCGCCGCTTCCTCGACCGCCTCGTTCTCGCCGTCGATGCCGAGCACGGCACGCGGGTGAGCGCGATAGAGCGCGCGCTGCGGCAGCGCAACAAGGTGCTCGAGAACGGCTGGCGCGCCGATGCCGCGTGGCTCGACGCCATCGAGCGCGAGGTCGCCGGTCTCGCCGTGGCGGTCGCGGCGGCCCGTGCCGACACGGTCGCGCGACTCGGCGCCCTGCTCGCGGAGCGCCGCGACGCCGCCTTCCCCTGGGCTGCCGTCGCGCTGATCGGCGAGGTCGAACGCCTGTGCGCGGATCAATCCGCGCTCCAGGTCGAGGACAGGTTCCGCGTCTTGCTGAAGGCCAATCGCGCCGCCGATGCCGCGGCCGGCCGGGCCTTGATCGGCCCGCAGGCCGCCGACCTGCAGGTGCGCCACGGGCCCAAGGACGTCGAGGCCGGCCTGTGCTCGACCGGCGAGCAGAAGGCCCTGCTGATCGGCCTGGTGCTGGCCCACGCCCGGCTCGTCGCCGACCTCTCGGGGATCGCGCCGGTGATCCTGCTCGACGAGATCGCGGCCCATCTCGACGCGGCGCGGCGCCGGGCGCTCTTCGACGAACTCGCCGCCCTGCCCGGCCAGGTCTGGATGACCGGGGCGGATTCCCACGCCTTCGAGGGAATCGGCGCCGACGCGTTGCGGCTCCGCGTCACGCCGGGGCGCGTGGACCCCGGCTGATCAGTTGACGCGGACCGGGACCGAGACGCGTTGGGCGTGGCCGCCGGGCGGCGGCGGCACCGATCCGACGCCGCGGACGACCGACGCGGCGACGCCGCTGCCGGACACGCCGGTGATGCCGCCGCTCGCCGTGACGGTGAAGGTCACGGTCGAGACGCCGCTGCCATCTCCGGAGAAGTTCGCGGCGCTGCTGCGGATGCGGGCCGCGACCTCCGCGCGCCATTGCGCCAGTTCGGCCCCGGACGCCTGCTGGCGCTGCGCGTTGCGCTGGGCCAGCCCCGCGCGCTCCGCCCGCTCGCGCGATGCCGCCTCGCGCCGTTCGGCGTCGCGCTTCGCGGCGGCTTCGGCCTTCGCCTGCCGCGCCGCCTCGGCCTTCTCGCGTCGCGCCTCGTCGGCCTTCTCGCGTCGCGCCTCCTCGAGTTTGCGCTGGCGCTGCTCCTCACGCCGTTCCGCCTCCTGTTGGCGCCGCTGCTCCTGCCGGCGCGCCTCGGCCTGACGATTGGCCTCGATGCGCGCCTCCTCGGCGGCCTTCTGCGCCGCCGCCTGCTTCTCCGCCGCCGCGGCAGCCTGGAGAGCGGCGACATCGGGCTTGGGCGCCTCGAGCGGCGCGTCCACCTTGGGCAGGACCGGGAGATCGGGCACGGGTTCCGGCGCCGGCGCCGGCGCGACCGCCGCGGGAGGCTCGGGCGCGGGAGGCTCGGGCGTGGGGGGCGGCGCCGGTGCAGGCGGCGGCGGCTCCGGCGTGGGAGGCGTGGGCTCCGGCGGGGGTGGCGGCGGCGGCGGGAGCGTCTCCGGCGGTTTGGTCTCGGGCTCCGGCGGGGTCGGTTCCGGCGGCTTGGCCTCGGGCTCGGGCGGCGTCGGCGCGGGAGCCGGCGAACTCGCCTCCTGGGGCGCGGCCGCCTGCGGCGCGGCATGCTGCTCCTGCTGCGGCGCGAGATCGACCTCGACGACCTCGCCCTTCGGCTTGGGCGGTTCCGCCGGCTGACGCAGCGCGAACAGGGCGAACAGGGCGACGTGCATGGCGACCACGAGGGCGATCGCCAGCGGCCAACGCCACGCCCCGCTCGACGGCGGATCTCGATAGGGAATCGAGGTGTCGGTCACGGCTTCGTGCCGGCTCCGGGGACCTGGGGTGCGGGGGCCGTGCCCGCGGGCGGCGCCGCGTCATGCGTGCCGGCATCGAGGGCGACGAGACCGATCTTGAGATAGCCGTCGCTGCGCAGCAGGTTCATCAGTCCCATGACGTCGCCGTAGTTCACCGACTTGTCGGCTCGCACGAAGATGCGCTTGGCCTTGTCGCCGCCGGTGGCGCCGTCGAGCGCGCCGGCCAGCGCGTCGCGCGCCACCGGATCGTCGCCCAGCGCCAGCGTCTTGTCCTCCTTCAGGGAAACGAACACCGGCTTGTCCGGCCGCGGCACCGGCGTCGCGGTGGAGGCCGGCAGCTCGACGTTGACGTCGACCGTGGAGAGCGGCGCCGCCACCATGAAGATGATGAGCAACACCAGGATGACGTCGATGAACGGGGTGACGTTGATCTCGCCGTTGACCTCGAGATCGTCGCCGTCGCTCCCGGTCGAGAGCTTCGCCGCCATCTATTCGGCCGCCTGGCGGGGCGAGGGCGCGCGCATGCCGCGATCGAGGTCGCGCGACAGCAAGCGCAGCACCTCCGTCGAGGCGTCGGCGAGCACCTGGCGATAGCCGGTGATCCCGCGCGCGAACATGTTGTAGATGATCACGGCGGGAATCGCCGCGACGAGGCCGGTGGCGGTGGCCAGCAGGGCCTCGGCGATGCCGGGCGCGACCACCGCGAGGTTGGTCGTGTTGGTCTTCGAGATGCCGATGAAGGCGTTCATGATGCCCCAGACCGTGCCGAACAGGCCGACGAAGGGCGCGGTGGAGCCGATCGTGGCGAGCAGTCCGGTGCCGCGGCCCATGGCGCGGCCGGCACGTGCCTCGATGCGCGACAGCAGCGCGGTGGCGCGCTCCTTGACGCCCTCCGGGCCGAGCCCCTGCGAGCGTCGACCCTCGTCGAGCGCCGCGGCGACGAGACGTCCCACGACGGTGTCGCCCTTGGCGATGCGCGTCGAGGCCTCCGAGAGAGTCTGCGCCTGGGCGAGCTCGGCGAGGCCGGCCTGAGCCCGGCGCCGCGCGCCGAGCAGCTCGACCGCTTTGGCGAGCAGCAGCGTCCAGGTCACGAGCGAAGCGAACGCCAGACCGACCATGACCGCCTTCACGACGATGTCGGCGTTCATGAACATGCCGAACGGCGAGAGATCGTGCGGGATCAGCGACGAGCCGGTGCCGGCTGTCGCCTTGGTGCCGGGCGTCGCATCGCTCGAGACTGGCGTCGCCTCGGGGGCCGTCGAGCCGGGCGCGGGGATCGCCGGGGTCGTCGCGGTGGCGGGACTGGTCCCCGTGGGCGGAGCCGGGGCAGGTGCCACCGAGGCGGGAGATGTCGACGGAGCCGGCGCGACCGACGGGGACGACGTCGGCGCCTGGGTCTGTGCATGGACCGGCATCGACACGGCAAGGAAGGCCGCAGCAAAGATCGGGAAAAACTTCCCGGTCTCGCGAGCGCTCACCGCCAGTCGAGATCGGGGCGGCCGGCAGTACATTCCTCGTTGTCCACTGCGAACGCTAAGCAACATCATCAGGCGATCCAGGCTCCTCGATCGCGACGTTATGGTTTGCCTACTGCCGGGATACAAGGGAAACGGGCGTACACGGGAAAGATCGGAATCATTCGAACTTTCGACCGATTGCACTGTGAAGCGCCGGCGAGGCGGGCTCGGCCCATGTCAGGTTCGCGACACCATCCGCGCCAGCAGCTTCGACGTGTAATCCACCATCGGCACGATGCGCGCGTAGTTCAGCCGCGTCGGGCCGATCACGCCGAGCACGCCGACGATGCGCTGTTGCCCGTCGCGGAACGGCGCCGCGATCATCGAGGAGCCCGACAGGGAGAACAGCTTGTTCTCCGAGCCGATGAAGATTCGTACGCCCTCCCCGCCCTCGGCGCGCGCGAGGATGTCGATCACGTCCTTCTTGGTCTCCAGATCGGCGAACAGCAGGCGGATGCGCTCGAGGTCGTCGGCGGCCTTGAGGTCGGTCAGCAGGTTGGCCTGGCCGCGCACGATCAGCTGCGCCTCGCGTCCTGCACCCTCGGCCCAGGACGCGAGACCGGCGTCGACGAGGCGCTCGGTCAGCTCGGACAGCTCGCGCTCCGCCGCCTTGCGCGAGGTCTCTACGTCGAGCCGCACCTCGCCGAGCGTGCGACCGCGGATCCGGGCGTTGAGATAGTTGCCGGCCTCGACCAGGGCGGAGGCCGGCAGGTCCGCGGCGATCGGCAGCACGCGGTTCTCGACCCCGCCGTCCTCGCCGACGAGAACGGCGAGCGCCCGCTCCGGCTCGAGGCGGATGAACTCGATGTGCTTGAGCCGCGCGTTGTCCTTGCTCGTCACCACCACGCCGGCGCCGCGCGTCATGCCCGACAGCATGGTGGTCGCCTCGGTGAGGATGGTCTCGAATGAGCGATCGATTCCACCGTAGCCGAGCTGGGCCTCGATGCGGCGGCGCTCGTCCTCGTCGATGTCGCCGATCTCGAGCAGCGCGTCGACGAAGAAGCGCAGCCCGATCTCGGTCGGCAGGCGGCCGGCGGAGGTGTGGGGCGCGAAGATTAGCCCGCTCTCCTCCAGGGCCTGCATCACGTTGCGGATCGAGGCCGGCGACAGCGGCGTCGGCAGCAGCCGCGACAGGTTGCGCGAGCCGACCGGCTCGCCCGTGACGAGATAGCTCTCGACGATGCGGCGGAAGATATCGAGCGAGCGCTGGCTGAGGGAGCGCAGCGCCCCGGCTTCGCGCAGGGCCTCCTGCGCGACCTGTTCGAGCGGCGTGGTCATGGGCTGGACTCTACGCTCGGCAGCGGCCCTGGCAAGCCGATGCGACAAGCCGCGTTCTAGATCTCCTCCAACGCATCCAGCGCGAACGCGAAGGCCTCCGGCGCCAGAGCGGGAACGAGGCGCTCGGCCGCCCCGGACACGCGAACCGTCCCGAAGCCCGTCGGTCCAGGGTCAAGGTGGCGATGCACCACGCGACCTGCGGCGTCGACGACCCAGAGTTCGGGAACGCCGAAGCCCGCATAGACGAGAGGCTTGCGGCGCAGGTCGTAGTCGAGCGACGAGTCGGCCACCTCGACGACGAGGAGCAGGTCGGGGCCCTTCACCCGAGCGAGCGTCTTGGTGCGCCGAAAGACGATGAAATCGGGTTCGAGATAGGTGTGCTCGTCCAGCCGCAGGCCGGTCTCCGGAACAAAGGCATGATGGTCGGGGCATAAGCGACCCCAGCGATGGTTGATCGACGCTTTGAGACCCTCGTGCCGCGAGCCCTTGGCCGCCATGGGCACGACCTCTCCGCCGATCAGCTCCAGCCTCTCGTCGGGTTCGACGATGCCGAATTCCGCCATCCGCTCGAAGGCGGCGACGGTGAAGGCGCGACGTTCGAGGCCTTCCGCGGCACGGGTGACGGAGACGGTCATGCTCAAAGGCTAGCATCTTCGATCCACACGGCCAACGGGCGGCGTTGCCAGCGGTGGACACCCGCGCCATAAGCGGCGCCTCCCTCGATGCCCCGACCCCGGACCCATGGCTCCCTTTCCCCAGCGCGTCTTCTCCGGCGTGCAGCCGACCGGCAACCTGCACCTCGGCAATTATCTCGGCGCGATCTCTCGCTTCGTCGACCTGCAGGCGACGCACGAGTGCCTGTTCTGCGTGGTCGACCTCCACGCGATCACCGTGCCGCAGGATCCCGAGGCGCTGAAGCGGTCGATCCGCGAGGTGACGGCGGCGTTCATCGCCTGCGGGATCGATGCGAAACGGCACATCGTGTTCAACCAGAGCCAGGTCGCCGAACACGCCGAGCTCGCCTGGGTGCTGAATTGCGTCGCGCGGATCGGCTGGATGAGCCGGATGACGCAGTTCAAGGAAAAGGCCGGCAAGGACCGCGAGCAGGCGTCGGTCGGGCTCTACGCCTATCCCGTGCTGATGGCGGCCGACATCCTCGCCTACAAGGCGACCCACGTGCCGGTCGGCGAGGACCAGAAGCAGCACCTCGAGCTCTCGCGCGACATCGCGCAGAAGTTCAATCTCGACTTCGCCGGCTCGATCGCGACCCACGGCCTGGGCGGCGGCGCGACGGGCGAAGCCTTCTTTCCGCAACCCGAGCCCCTGATCCAGGGGCCGGCGACGCGGGTGATGAGCCTGCGCGACGGCGCCAAGAAGATGTCGAAATCCGACCCTTCGGACAATTCCCGCATCAACCTGACCGATGATCCCGACGCGATCGCCGCCAAGATCCGCAAGGCCAAGACCGATCCCGAGCCGCTGCCCTCCGAGCCGGCCGGCCTGGCCGCGCGACCCGAGGCGGACAATCTCGTCGGCATCTACGCCGCGCTGAACAAGCGCGACAAGGCGGCCGTTCTGGCGGAGTTCGGCGGCGCCAACTTCTCGACGTTCAAGACCGCCCTGGCCGACAGCGCCGTGGCGACCCTGGGCCCGATCGGCGCCGAGATGCAGCGCCTCGTCGCCGATCCGGCTTCGATCGACGCGATCCTCGCCGACGGGGCGGCACGTGCCGGCGGCATCGCGCGCGACACGATGGACGGCGTCAAGGACATCCTCGGCTTCGTCCGAAGCCGGGCTCGATCGAACGGCCGTTAACCAAATCGCGGCCTTCGCGAACGCGCGTGGCGCGGTTGCGTTAAGCTTCTAGTTCTCGCCCCGCCTGGAAGCCGCGATGCCCACCCTCTTCCGTTTGCTGTTCGTCATGGGCGTCATCGCCGCTGGCGGATATGCGACCCTTTACGGCGTCGCCAACTGGGTCAAACCGCAGCCGCGGATGATCGTCGAGGTCGTCTCCCTTCCCGAAAGCGTGGCTGGCGTTCGCACAGGCCGCAGTGCCGTCGAGACGCTCGACCACCAGGCCGCGGCTCTCGTCCATCGTCGAAAGCATACGGCACGCTGATCGGCGGTCGAGCCGTCGGCCAGGCTAAAGGCTTGGCAAAAAAAAAGGGCACAGACACCGGATGTCTGCGCCCTGAAAATGCGATGAAGGCGAACTTACTTCGCCATGTCGTCCTTCTTCATCATCGGCTTCTTCATCATCATCTTCTTCTTCATCATCATCGGCTTCTTCTTCATCATCATCTTCTTATGCATCATCATCTTCTTGTGCATCATCATGTGATGACGCTTGTGCATCATCATCGGCTCGGGAGCCATCGGCGCCGGCGCGGCAGCCGGGGTGAAGATGTGGAAGGGATCGAGGTCGATGCCGAGACCCTGGCCCATGCCGCCGATGAGCTGCCCGGGGGCGGCGGTCAGGCCGTTGATCGCGCCACCGAGATCCTGAGCGAAAGCCGGAGCCGTCGCGAGAACGAGAGCACCAGCGAAAGCGATCGACGTAAACTTGCGTACCATACGAAGCTCCTCCTTGAGCATATTAAGCCACGAAACGGCCAAAAAGCTGCATAGCGGCGACGGGCGCGCCTGTCGAGATGCGGGCGCCCGTAAAGTAAAGGCTTCGCTGCGGCGGCGCACCGCCGCCACACCGATCCACCGCTCGCGCGACACGACAGACCGGACGGCGGCATCGTCAGGCGCGTTTGCGGGCCGGCGCGCTTTTTGCGGCCTTGGCCGGCGCCCTGCTCGCGGCCTTCGGGGACGCCTTGGCCGCTGCGGTCTTGCCTTTGCCCTTCGCGGCGGGGCTCTCGGTCTTGGGCGCCTTGGCCTCCGGCTTGGCGTCCGATCTCGCCTCCGGCTTGCCGCCGTCGCCCAGGCTACGTCGCAGCGCATCCATGAGGTTGACGACGTTGCTGGGGCGATCCGTGCTCGTGTCGCCCGGCGGCGGCCGCCCCTCCTGCTTGGCGCGGATCAGCGCCACCACCGCATCCTGGTAGCGATCCTTGAAATCCTGTGGCTGGAACTTGCCGGCCTTGGTGTCGATGATGTGCGAGGCGAGGTCGAGCAGCTCCTTCGTCAGCTCGACCTTCGGAATATCGTCGAAATAGGCGCCGGACTCGCGCACCTCGTAGGCATAGCGCAGCGTCGTACCGAGCAGGCCCTGCGAGCGCGGCTCGAGCATGATCATGCGCTCCTTGCCAAACAGCACCACGCGGGCGATGCCGACCATGTCGCGCCGCGTCATCGCCTCTCGGATGACGGCGAAGGCCTCCTCACCGACCTTGTCGTCCGGCGCGAGATAATAATTGTTGTCGAAGTAGACGCGGTCGATCTCGGCCTTCGGCACGAACTTCTCGATGTCGATCGTGTGGCTCGACTCGATCTTGACGTCGGCGAGTTCGTCGTCGCTGACGACGATGTAGTCTCCCTTCGACACCTCGTAGCCCTTGACGCGGTCGTCTCGCTCGACGACGTCGCCCGTCTCGGAATCCACGTATTGCTGCTTGAGCCGGTTGCCGGTGTCGCCGTTGAGCATGTGGAGCGAGACTTTCTCGCTCGAGCTCGACGACGGATAAAGGGCCACGGGGCAGGAAACGAGGGAGAGCTTCAGGTAGCCCTTCCAGCTGGGACGCGGCGCCATACGCATTACTCCACACGCAACGAACGAAGAACGAGCCGCTACCCTGCCCGGTTCCGGTCGATTGCGCTCGGGAACCGGGCTCAAGAGGGGCACGTTGCGGCTCGCGAGCAATCCTTGTCGACGAAAGAGGTTAACGTGGTCGAAGAGCGTCCGCCGCATGCCGCGTTTCGGTCGGCCGATCCACGCGATCCCCCGGCACCCGCTCCGCTCCCGGCCGGTGAGCCGCCGGTCGAGGAGCCGGACGAGACGCCGCCCGCCCGCGAGGAACCCGGCGTGGTCGACCCCGCGCCGTCGGAAGCGCCGATGATCGCCTGAAGCACCGGAACCGGCGAAAAAAGGCGGCGTTGGCGCGGTGCGTCGGCAATTCCGCACCATATCGAAACCGTAGGCGCTTACCGCACGCAGCGAGGACACGATGGCCAACAGACGTTTCAACAAGGCTTCGAGCGATTTCGAGAGCGATCTCGCCGATTTGCGCGACGACATCTCTCGTCTGACCGGCTCGGTGACGGACCTGCTGAAGTCCCGCGCCAGCGAAGCTTCCGACCAGGCATCGAGCTTCTTCGGCAAGGCTCGCGATCGCGCCGCCGGCCATGCGTCGGACGCGCGCGACGAAGCTCGTCGCCGTGCCAACGATGCGCGCGACAAGGCGTCGTCCTACGCGTCCGATGCGCAGGATCGTTTCTCGAGCTATGCCTCCGACGCGCGCGGTCGCGCCGCCGGATACGCCTCGGACGCTCGCGACCGGGCCGCCGGCTATGCGTCGGATGCGCAAGACCGTCTCGGCGAGTTCGGCAGCGACATCGAGGGACGGATCGAGAAGAACCCGTTGACCGCCGTGGTCGTCGCCGGCGTCGCCGGTCTGCTCATGGGAATGCTGAGCCGCTCGCTCTGATGATCGGCTTTGTCGCGCGGCTGATCGGCGGGGCGGTATCTCCGCTGATCGATCAGGTGACGGCGTTCGGCGCGAGCCTTCTTCGGAAGCTCGCGCTTTTCGTTGTCGCCGCCCTCTGCATGGTGGTCGTGATCGTCGCGCTCACGATCGCCTTCGATCTCTGGATCGCCAGCCTGGCCGGGGCGATCGTGGGTGCGCTCGCCGTCGCCGGCGTCTACCTGCTCGTCGCGATCGCGGCCGTCGTGTTGGCGCTGCGGGGCAGCGGAAAGTCGGAGCAGGCTGGCGCCGGTGCGGAAGAGCCTGCGCCGGCCGCCGCGACGGCGGCGAAGGACGAGAAGGTCGACCAGTTCACCGCGCCCCTGCTGGCGATGCTGGCGAGCCTCGGCTTGCGCCGCGAGCAGATCGCGGTCCTCGCCGGCGCCAGCCTTGCCAAGCGGCTCGGGCCGGTCCCGCTCGTGGGAATCGCGATCGTCGCCGGCTTCCTCGTCGGGCGACTATGGCAGGGGTGGGACTCGTTGGTGTCGAGCGACCTCGTCGACAGCGTACTCGACCTTGTCGTGCCCGGCCGTCGCGGATCCGAGACCGAGCCGCAGGATCGGGCCGCGTAACGACCGCGACCGCAGCTCTCAGCCGACCGCGCTCTCTTCCTTGCGATGCGACTTGCGGTCGAAGAACAACGCCTGGCTGATCACGGCCTTGAGGCTGTCGACGCCGAACGGCTTGGTGATGAGGAAGGCCGGCTCCGGCGGGGCGCCGGTGAGGAAGCGCTCGGGATAGGCGGTGATGAAGATCACCGGTACCGAAAACGTGTCGAGGATCTGGTTGACCGCCTCGAGACCGGAGCTGCCGTCGGCAAGCTGGATGTCGGCGAGGATCAGGCCGGGTCGCTCCTTGCCGACGGCGTCGACCGCCTCGGTATGCGTGCGGGCCACGTTGACGACGCGATGGCCGAGTTCCTCCACCAGCGTCTGAAGATCGAGCGCGATGAACGGCTCGTCCTCGATGATCAGCACGTCGGTGCGGATCTG
>CAXTVT010000090.1:0-11875 GCA_964247745.1 uncultured Beijerinckiaceae bacterium | reverse complement strand
TCTCCTCGCGGATGATGTCCATGCACAGCTCGACGCATTCGTCGCAGATGAACACCGTCGGCCCGGCGATGAGCTTACGGACTTCGTGCTGGCTCTTGCCGCAGAACGAGCAGTAGAGCGTGTTCTTCGAGTCGCTGCCGCCGACCTTGGTCATGGCTCAATCTCCAGGCCGCCGCGTGCACGCCGGCCAACCGATATGATCTGAAGGGTCCGGCCAACGCAAACCCGCCGGGCCCGCCGGGACGAGGGCGCTGCACGCGCTACCGTCGTTCCGGTCTTCCCCTGCTCTGGAGCCCCAGCTCCGGGGCAGGCCGTCCGCCGCCCTCCCAAAACGCTCGACCAAGTCGCGCTTGGCCGAAGCACCATGCAAGAGACGGCGCCATTTGGCCGCGATCGTCCACCGAGGCGGTCCGCGTCACATCGATGCAACAGAACGACGCTACGCTGAAGACTGTCGCGACAAATCAGTTTACCGAACCTTAGCGGCCTGATTTCGACGACGCAATCAGGCGACAGCAGGCGCGCTACGCCACGCTTTTGACTTCGGGCTTGTCGTCGGGCCGTTTCTCGATGACGGTATCGACGATTCCGAACTCCTTGGCTTCGTCGGACGACATGAAGTGATCGCGGTCGAGCGTGCGCTCGATCTCGTCGTAGGTGCGGCCGCAGTGCTTCACGTAGATCTCGTTCAGCCGCTTCTTCACCTTCATGATGTCCTCGGCGTGCCGAAGGATGTCGGACGCCTGGCCCTGGAAACCGCCGGAGGGCTGGTGCACCATGATCCGTGCGTGCGGCAGTGCGGCACGCATGCCGGGCTCGCCGGCGCAGAGCAGGAGCGAGCCCATCGACGCCGCCTGGCCGACGCAGAGCGTGCGCACCTTCGGCTTGATGAACTGCATGGTGTCATAGATCGCGAGCCCCGCCGTGACGACGCCGCCCGGCGAGTTGATGTACATCTCGATGTCCTTCTTGGGGTTTTCGGCCTCCAGGAAGAGCAGCTGCGCGATGATCACCGAGGCCATATGGTCCTCGACCGGCCCGGTGAGGAAGATGATGTGTTCGCGCAGCAGGCGCGAGTAGATGTCGAACCCGCGCTCGCCCCGGGTGGTGTTCTCGATGACCTGCGGGATCAGGTACTGTCCGGTGGTCTCGATCGGGAGGCGATCGCGCATGGTCGGTCTCTCTTGGCTCGACGGTCCGAGCGGCGGGGCGGCCGATCGGTCTCAAGCAATGTAGGATGCCGCGCGGCGCGGCGCAAAGGGCTGGCTTGCGCGAGGCTTGCGGCGGCCGCCGCGTCGGGCATGATCGGATCGGGCGGCCAGGAGAACCCGCATGGACAAGCAGCATGTGAAAGGCGCGGCCGACAAGGCCAAGGGCACGATCAAGGATGCACTCGGGCGCGCCACGGGCGACACTCGCCTCCAGGCCGAGGGCAAGGCCGACAAGGCCCGGGGAGGGCTGCGCACCGCGCTCGGTGACATCAAGGATTTCTTCCGCGGGCGGCGCTAGCCCCGTCCTACCTGGCGGACGGTCAGCGCGACATGGGTCCAAAGCCGCGCCTCTCAGGCGAACCAGCGCATCAGCGGCGGCAGCACGACCGGCGTGATCAGCGAGGTCAGCGCGCCGTTGAGCCCCAGCGCGATGCCGGCGAAGGCGCCGGCGAGCGGGTCGACCTGGAAGGCGCGCGCCGTGCCGATACCGTGCGCCGCCAGTCCGGCAGCCAAGCCCCGTGCCGCCCAGTCGCGGATGCGCAGCGCGTTCATCAGCGGCGTGACGATGACCGCGCCGAACACCCCGGTGATGACCACGAAGACGGCGGTAAGGGCCGGGATGCCGCCGTTGGCCTTGGCGAGGCTCATGGCGATCGGCGTCGTCACCGATTTCGGCCCCAACGAGGCGAGCAGCGCCAGCGGCAGACCGAACAGGCCGCCCACGATCACGGCGCTGGTGATCGCGACGAGCGAGCCCAGCGTCAGCGCGCAGATCATCGGCACCAGAGTGGCGCGCACCCGGTCGAGGTTGCGGTACAGCGGCACGGCCAACGCCACCGTGGCCGGACCGAGCAGGAAATGCACGAACTGCGCGCCGGCGAAGAACGTGTCGTAGCTGGTCCTCGTCGCGATGAGCAGCGCGCCGAGGATCGCCGCGGAGATCGCCACCGTGTTGACGAGCGGGTGGCGGCCACAGGCGGCGGCGAGACGATCGGCGAACACGTAGACCACCATCACCAGCGTCAGCCAGAGCAGCGGATTGGTCGAGAGATAGACCCAGATCTCGCCGGCGCGCTCGGGCACGATCTCCAGCCGGTTCACGGGCGTGCCTCCGGGCCGCCGAGGCCGGCGGCACGTTCGACGTCCTCGGCGAGCGTCTCGTGGCGAAAAGCGTGCAGCCGCGACACGAAGCGGAAGGTGACGGCGGTCACGATCAGGGCGAGCGTCGTCGAGACGAGAATGGCGACCAGAATCGGCATGGCCCTGTCGCGCAGCACATCGAGATATTTGATGACGCCGACCGACGCCGGGATGAACAGCAGTGACAGGTTGCGCAACAGCGCGTCGCTGACCTCGCCGAGCGCTGCCGGGACCTGCGATGCGGCGTGGCCGCCACGGCGCTCTCGCACGACCAGCGCGAGGAAGAGGAGCCCGAGCCCGGCCACCGGGCCCGGCAACGGCAGGGCGAATGCGCGCACAAGGACTTCGCCCGCGAGTTGGCACCCGAGCAGCGCCGCGAGCGCGGCGATCATCGCCGAACCTTCCGCGGCGACGGCGCGATCCCCATGTGAACCAAGGGGAGACATTGGAGATCGCGAACCATGCTGCGCCTCGTTCTCGCCGCGTCATGCGGCTTCCTCGCTATCGGTGCACTGGTCGCGCCGGCACGGGCATTCACCACGCCGTTCACCTTCCACTGCACGGGCGACGCCTGCCGCGCAGTGGCCTTCGGCGACGAGGGCAACGGCTGCACGGTGCTGACCAACCACAGCCGCTATCCCGTGCGTGTTACGCAGGGCACCAACCAGCTCGACTATGTCCTGCAGCCCGGCGAGACCAAGGCGCCGCTGAGCCAGGTGCAATGCTACGGCTATTACGACGGCGGCGAGACCGCCAACTTCGTCAGGTGACCGGCGCGCTGGGTGCATAGGTGGACAGCCTCGCGCCCGGCCCGCATAAGTCGCCTGTATCGTCCGAAGGGATCTAAGCCTTGTCGAAGCTCGTCGACACGTTGACCCGCGTCTTCACCTGGTGGAACGGCCAAACCGTCGGCACCGCCCTCTGGACCGCTCGTAACGGCGAGCGGGTCGGCACCGACGAGTACGGCAACGTCTACTATCGCGCGCTCGGCGGCCGCATCGATCCGGCGCTGGGATTCGAGCGGCGCTGGGTCATCTACAACGGCTATTCCGAGGGCTCCAACGTGCCCACCGGCTGGTATGGCTGGTTGCATCACACCTCAGACATCCCGCCTCCGGACGAAACCTACGTGGCCAAGGACTGGCAGAAGCCGCACCTGAAGAACATGACCGGTACGCCCGAAGCCTGGCGGCCGCCGGGCTCGACCCTCCGCGCCAATGCCCGCCCACCCGCCACGGGCGATTACGAGGCATGGTCGCCGGAGTAGGCGGCTGCTGCAGCCATGACATCATCCGACGGTTCCCCGCCCGACACCTCCTTGCCCGACGCCGACACGCTGGCCTTCGCCGCTCGCGTGTTCGACCTGGCCCGACACGGCGCTGCCGCGGACCTCGACGCGCTGCTGGCCCAAGGTCTGCCGCCGAACCTGCGCAATGACAAGGGCGACAGCCTCCTGATGCTCGCCGCCTACAATGGCAACGAGCCGGCGGTCTGCGTGCTGCTGGAGCATGGCGCCAGTCCCGACTTGCTCAACGACAACGGCCAGTCGCCGCTCGCCGGCGTCGCCTTCAAGGGCGAGACCGCCATCGCCCGTCTGCTGCTGGAGCATGGCGCCAAGGCGGACGGAACCGGCGGCGACCGCACGCCGCTCATGGTCGCGGCCATGTTCGACAAGATCGAGATCGCCACGCTTTTGCTGAAGCACGGCGCCGATCCGATGGCCCGCGACAAGGCCGGTCTCGGCGCGCTCGACCTCGCCCGCAGCATGGGCGCCAAGGCCGTGCCCGCTCTGCTCGAGAGCGGTGCCGGCTCGCGCTGAGAAGCCTCGCGCAACGCTTTGCGGCATGCTTGGCCGGTCTCACCCTTGCCAGCGCCACGCCAGCCATGTTTTGTGCACCGCGAAACTAGGTCAAAAGACGCGCATTGGCTACGATCCCCTGACGGGCCGGCGCGTCTTCGGCCTTTGAGAATCGAGTCGCTGCCCGATGTTCCTTGCCGATCCGACGCTCAGCCGACCCCGAGACGAGGCCGATGGGCTGGAGGGCAGCATCGCCCGGGCGACGGAGGCGCTGCTCAAGTTGCAGCATCCCGATGGCCATTGGGTGTTCGACCTCGAGGCCGATCCGGCAATTCCCGCCGAATACGTCATGATCCTGCACTTCCTCGGCGAGCGGAACGCGGCGGTCGAGCGAGGCACGGGGAACTACCTGCGTCGTCGACAGGAGGCGCACGGCGGCTGGCCGATGCTGGTCGGCGGCGGCCTCAACATGTCGGCCAGCGTGAAGGCCTATTTCGCGCTCAAGCTGATCGGCGACCCGATCGACGCGCCGCACATGGTGCGGGCTCGCGAGGCGATCCTGGCGGCCGGTGGCGCGGTGAAGGTCAACGTCTTCACGCGCATCAGCCTGGCGCTCTACGGCATCGTGCCTTGGGAGGCGGTGCCGGTGATGCCGGTCGAGATCATGCACGCGCCGCGCTGGTTCCCGTTCAACCTTTGGCGCTGCTCGTTCTGGGCCCGCGACACGCTCGTGCCGCTGATGGTCATGATGGCGCTGAAGCCGCGCGCGGTGAACCCGTGCGGCCTCGATATCGACGAGCTCTTCGTGACGCCGCCGCGCGAAATCCGCCGTTGGCCGAAGACGGAAAACCAGATCGGGCTATGGGGCGCCGTGTTCGGCGCGCTCGACACGGCGTTGCGCGCGGCACAGCCGCTGTTTCCCAAGAAAAGCCGAAGCTCGGCCATCGACAAGGCGGTGGCATTCGCCACGGAGCGGCTCAACGGCGAGGATGGGTTCGGCGCCATCTTCCCCTCCATCGTCTACACCGTGATGATGTTCAAGATGTTGGGCGTCCCTGAAACCTCGCCCGACATGATCCAGGCGCGCGCCGCCTTCGCCAAGCTGGTCGCCTGGAACGGTGACGAATGCTTCTGCCAACCCTGTCTGTCGCCGGTCTGGGACACGGTGCTGTCGGCCCACGCGCTGATGGAGGCAGCACCGGCCCGCACGCGCGTCGAGACCACGCACGCGCTGGATTGGCTGTTGCCGCTCCAGATCCTCGACTTCGCAGGCGACTGGGCGGTGCAGCGGCCGGACCTGCGGCCGGGCGGCTGGGCGTTCATGTACGCCAACCCGCATTATCCCGATCTCGACGACACGGCCGCGGTGGTCATGGCGCTCGACAAGGCGCGCCGCGCGACGGGGACCAAGGCCTACGACCACGCGATCGCCCGTGCCGTCGAATGGGTGCACGGTATGCAGAGCCGCAACGGCGGCTGGGCCGCCTACGACGCCGACAACACGTCATTTTATCTGAACGCGATCCCGTTCGCCGACCATGGCGCGCTGCTCGATCCGCCGACCGCCGACGTGACCTCCCGCTGCATCTCCATGCTGTCGCAGCTCGGCGCGCGGCTTGAGACCAGCGAGCCGCTGCGTCGCGGCGTCACCTACCTCCTCTCCGAGCAGCACCCGGAGGGCAGCTGGTTCGGCCGCTGGGGGATCAACTACGTCTACGGCACCTGGTCCGCGCTCTGCGCGCTCGGAGCCGTGGGGATGGACCGCGACCATCCCGCCATCCGCAACGCCGTAGCCTGGCTCGAAACAGTGCAGAACACCGATGGTGGCTGGGGCGAGAACGACGCCAGCTACGCGATGGATTATGCCGGGCTGAAGCCGGCGTCGAGCACAGCCTCGCAGACCTCTTGGGCGTTGATGGGCCTGATGGCCGTCGGACACCTCGACAGCGCGGCGGTGCGGCGCGGCGTCGCCTTCCTCGAGGCGACGCAGGGCGACGACGGCTTCTGGTTGGAGGACAAGCACACCGCCACCGGTTTCCCGCGCGTCTTCTACCTGCGTTACGACGGCTATCCCAAATTCTTCCCGCTTCAGGCTTTGTCGCGCTACCGCAACCTGAAGAGCGGCGGCGCGCTCGGTCTCGGCATGTAGGCCGGCGCGCGGTTCGGCAGGCGTCGCGTTACGCCGCGTCGCGGAACGCCCCCGTTTCGACCGAAAGCGCCGGCAACACGCTCAGCACCCGTTCCGGCGGGAAATGCACGGTGACGGTGGTCCCCTCGCGGATCCGCGAGGTCAGCGTGAAGGTGCCACCGTGGAGTTCGACCAGGCCTTTCACGATCGGCAGGCCTAGGCCCGACCCCTCCTCGGCCGTCTTCTGCGCGAAAGAGCCCCGACCGAAGGAGGACATGATCACGGGGATCTCCGAATCGGGAATCCCCGGACCCGTGTCGGCGACGGAGAAGAACTGCCGCCCGTCGTCCGTGTAGCCGGAGGAGAGACGGACGCTACCGCCCTGCGGCGTGAACTTGATCGCGTTCGACAGCAGGTTCAGCGCCACCTGGCGCAGCGCGCGGGCGTCGGCCCAGAGCCGCGGCAGCGCACCGCCGAGATCCTCCTGAATGACGATACCCTTCTTCTTGGCGCGCAGCGCCAGGAGGTGGCGACAATCCTCGAGCACGCCGCGCAAGTCGACGGGTTCCTCGCGCAGCTCGTAACGGCCGGCTTCGACCCTCGAGAGGTCGAGGATCTCGTTGATGAGCATCAGCAGGTGCTCGCCGCTCGAGTGGATATCCTGCGAATATTCCTTGTAGGCCGGCACCACGTGGGTGCCGAACAGCTCGGTCTTCATCACCTCGGAGAAGCCGAGAATGGCATTGAGCGGCGTGCGCAGCTCGTGGCTCATCGTGGCCAGGAAGCGCGACTTGGCGAGGTTCGACTCCTCGGCGCGGTGGCGGGCGAGATCGCTGTTGGCCTTCGAGCGCTCGAGCTCGGCGATGAGATCATCCTTCTCGGCCTGGAAGCTCAAGGACTGCAGCGCCGCGATGCGCAGGTTGCGGGCGAGCACCACGAAATAAATCAGCGTCCCGATTGCCAAGAGGGCGAGCAGCGCGTCGGGTCCGACGAGCCGAGCCGGACGGTTCATCGCGACGACGGCGATCGTCACCGGGAGCAGGGCGCCATAGACGGCCGCCGGGATCGACGCCGTGACGGTGGCGTTGATCGCCGCGATCAGCACCAGCGCGACGAGCGAGAAGGTGGCGAGCCGCGGATCGCCGCCGTCGCAGGCGAACACCACGATGATCGACCACAACACACCCTGCACGCTCTCGGCGACGACGAAGACACGCTCCCAGCGCACGACGTTGATCGCGACGTTGGGACGACGCAAGAAGCGGTCGGCCAAGGCGCAACTGCACAGGACGGAGAATGCGTTGAGGGCGACCCAGATCAGCGGAGCGGGCGTCGAGCGCCAGACGTAGAGTAGCAAAACGAAACCGACCCCCAGCAGCCCGAGCCAGGCGGCCGAGGCCTTGCGGCGACGGGCATAGAGGCGCAGCAGCTCCAAATCGAAAGCGCGATGGCCGCTCGACGACGACGTGAGCTTCTCGCGCGCATCGCGGACTTCCCGGGCACGCCGGCGACGGTTCGCCGCCACCATGGGATCGGCCCCGCGGCCGCGTTCGATCATTTCCGCGGTGACTTCGGTCATGGACCAGGGTCGCAGGTTGAAACGTCCCGCAACCATGGCGGCCAAAAGGTTAACGGTGGACTGACGAAATGGGTCGGATGCGCGGCGAATGCCGGGCTTTCCCCAGCCGCGACGAGCCGCCCCTGGCGCCGACGACACGTGAGACGTTAATCAAGTCGGATGATCCGCCCGGCCCGCGTCGTTCCCAGCCCCACGTCGATCGATCCGCGTCCGCCGTTGTCGGGCTTGGCCGACCCGCCCTCGGCCCGGCCTGATCCGGCCGCGGCGCTGGCCGGTTCGATCCGTCGCTGCCGCATCTGCCGCGACGTGCCGCGCTACGGGCCGCCGCTGCCGCAGGAACCCAGACCGATCCTGAGGGTGAACACGCGCGCGCGTCTGCTCATCGCCAGCCAGGCGCCGGGCATCCGCGCGCACAACTCGGGCCTGCCGTTCGACGATCCGTCGGGCGACCGCCTGCGCTTCTGGATGGGCGTCGACCGTGCGACCTTCTACGACGATCGCAACGTGCTGATCGGCCCGATGGGCTTCTGCTTTCCGGGCCATACGCCCGAAAAGGGCGATTTGCCGCCGCGCCGCGAATGCGCCGAGGAATGGCACGATCCGCTATTCGCGCTGATGCCCCAGGTCGAACTGATCCTCGCGATCGGTCGCTATGCCCAGCTCTATCACTTCCGCCGGCTTGGCCGCCCCCTGCCGACGGGGTTGAAGCTCGAGGACCTGGTGCGCGCCTGGCGCGACCATCTCGGCGACAGGCCTCGGGTGTTCGCCCTGCCGCATCCCTCATGGCGCAATTCCGGCTGGCTGAAGAAGAACCCGTGGTTCGAGGCCGAGGTGCTGCCGGAAGTCCGGCGCGAGGTCGCCGAGCTGATCTCGACGCCTCGTCCCGACGTCCGATCTCGCGGCGTGGCCAGGTAGGTGTCCAGCCGCCGCGCTATGCCGCGCAGACAAAGTTGGCGCCTCGCGCGAAACGCTGTCAGTCTGCCGCCGAGCGGAGCGCGCCTCGAGGGGGTCCATGTCGAAGAAACCGAAGCGGATAGGTGAAGCCAAGGGCGCGCTGCACACGCTGAACTTCTGGCTGATCACGCTCGGCGTGGTGATCGCCGCCTTCATGGCGGGTCAATGCCTGATCTGGCTGCGCGGCGGCCTTTGACACCTTCGTATCGGCAACGGAAGCGCGGCTAGAGCGCCTTGCCGAGCGCGGCCTCATCGCAAAACACGGTGAGATCGCCCGGCGTCGCGACACGTGCCGCGGGGATCGACCGGTCGCCATCGAGCAGGCGACCGAGCATCTCGCGCTTGCCGGCGCCGGCGACCAGGAACACGATGGCCCGGCTCGCGGCCAGTACGGGATAGGTCAGGGTGATGCGCGGCTCGGGCTTGGCACCGACGACGGCCGTGACCCACTTGGCGCGTTCGTCGAGCGCCTCGGTGCCAGGGAACAGCGACGCCGTGTGACCGTCCTCGCCCAGGCCGAGCAGCGTGACGGCGAAGAGCGGGCGCTGGAGGTCGAGCGTGTCCTTGCCGTAGAAGCTCTGCAGCGTCCGCTCGTATTCCGCGGCGGCGGCGGCAGGATCGGCACCTTGCGTCGGTATGGCGTGGACGTTCTCGGCCGGGATCGGCACCTTCGAGAGCAGCGCCTCGCGCACCATGCGGTAGTTGCTGTCGGGATGATCCGGCGGCACGTAGCGTTCGTCGCCGAAGAACACGTGGACGCGCTCCCAGTCGAACTTGCGCCGATAGACCTCGGTTGCGAGCAGGGCGTAGATCGATCTAGGCGTCGATCCGCCCGACAGGTTCAGCGCGAACGGTCCGGTCGAGTCCTCGTAGCGCGCGACCAGCCAGTCGGCGAAACGCTCGGCGAGCGAGTCCTTGTCCGGGCTGATCTCGACCTTCGGCCGCGTCATCGACGGGATCCTTTCGCTCTCGGCAGAATGTGCTTCTCGATCGCCTCGGCGAAACCCTCGCTGTCGCAATCGGCGACGACGACGTCGGCCTGCGCCCTCGTCTCGGCATCGGCGTTGCCCATGGCGATGGCGTAGCCGCCCTGCCTGAACATCGACGTATCGTTCTCGCTATCGCCGATCGTGGCGATCTCCTCGACCGGAATGCCGAGCTGCTTCGATAGCGCGAGCACCACGCCGCCCTTGTTGGCCTGCGGGTGGGTGACGTCGAGGTAATAGGGCTGCGACAGCGCGGCGGTGACGCGATCGCCGAAGGCCTCGTGCACCGCCTTGGCGCAGGCGCGGATCGCGTCGTGGTCGTCGCTCACGCCGACGATCTTGACGGCGTCGCCGTAGCGATCGGCGTAATCCGCCACGACCTCGGGCGGAAACTGCACCGTCTTCTGCTCGCGCGCGACATGCGGCGCGTCCAGCTTGTGGATCAACCAGTCGTTGCCGGCGTAAAGCCAGGCGTCCAGCCCGGCGTTCTCGATCATCGCCACCACCGCCTTGGCGATGTCCGCCGGCACCTTGCGTTCCTCGACCGGCTTCAGCACGGCATCGGTGAAGAGGCCGCCGTTGAAGCCGGCGATCGGCGTGTCGATGGCGAGCGGGCCGATCACCATCGCCATGCCCTTCGGCGGCCGGCCCGAGGTGATGGCGAAGCGGATGCCGGCGGCCTTGAGATCCTTCACCGCCTGTTTGGCGCGCTCGGTCAGCACCTTCTCGTGGGTGACCAGCGTGCCGTCCACGTCGGCGAGCAACAGGGAGATCGTCTTGGGGTCGCGCGACATGAGAGGCTCCTCGACCTAGCGTACGGCGGAGGCCGCGCGCGGCAGGACATAGCGCTCGATCGCCAAGGCCCAACCATCGTGCTCGTTGCTCTGCGTCACGAAGCTCGCCCGATCCTTCAGCGCGTCGATTCCGTTGCCCATGGCGATGCGGTGCGGAGCGACGTCGAACATCGGCAGATCGTTGGCCATGTCGCCAATCACGGCAACCTCGTCGATCGGCACGCCGAGCACGGCGGCGATGCGGGTGACGGCGTAGCCCTTGTCGGATTTCGCCGGTGTCACGTCGAGATAGTAGGGCTGCGAACGCTTGCCGGTGGAGTCCGGCCCGAGCCGCTCCGCCAGGGCCGTCTCGCAGGCGGCGATGGCGGCGTGGTCGTGCGACGAGGCGACGAGCTTGCCGACGTCGCCGAGCAGTGGCGCGAAGCTCGGCACCACCCTCGGGTCATGGCCGATCGTGCGCTTCTCCTTGGGAACCAGCGCGCCGTTCGGATCGGTGACGAACCACGTGTCGAACGAGAACAGCCAACCGTCGACGCCGAACTCGGCAAAGGCGTCGAGCGCGATTTGCGCGTCCGCCGCCGACACGCCCACCTTCTCGATGATCGAGAGATCGGGTTGCAGGATCGCACCGCCGTTGAAGGCGCCGATAGGCGCTTTGAGGCCCATCCGACGGCTCAGCGCGGCGAAACCCATCGGCGGCCGGCTCGACACCAGAGAGAGGTGCACGCCCGCCGGCTCGAGTCGCGCCGCCGCCGACGCGACCGCCGCGGTAAGCTGCTTGTCGTCGGTGACCAGCGTCCCGTCGATGTCCGAGACGAGCAGCGAAATCCGATCGTTGCCGCTCAAAGCGCCAGCCATTTGCGGCCGTCGCGCGCCAGCAGATCGTCCGCCTCGGTGGGCCCGGCCGAGCCGGCCTCGTACCAATGCACCTGATCGTGGCCTTCGGCCCAAGCATCGAGCAGCGGCTGCACCACCGCCCAACCGGCCTCCACGTTGTCGGCACGTTGGAACAGCGTCGCGTCGCCGATCAGGCAATCGTAGATCAGCGTCTCGTAGCCGGTCGAGGGCGCCGACTTGAAGTAGTCCGAGTAGCGGAAGTTCATGTTGACGTCGGAAAGCTTGATTTTGCGGCCGGGCTGCTTGGCCGAGAAGCGCATCTGGATGCCCTCGTCGGGCTGGATGCGGAACACCATGCGCGAATTCGAGAGCTGCCCCTGATCGACGTTGCGAAACAGCACGCCGGGCGCTTTCTTGAACTGGATGGCGATCTCGGTCTTGCGCGCCG
>CAXTVT010000089.1:0-11949 GCA_964247745.1 uncultured Beijerinckiaceae bacterium | reverse complement strand
AAATCGGCACGTTCCTTGTCGGATGCGCTCTTCCAGGCCTGCATCGTGTCGCTAGTCTAGACTGCAGGGCCGAAGCTGGATCGGGGGCGCCGAAGCCAACGGCGACTTCCACCGCGATGAGGAGACCGGTCCGCATAGTTGAATGACCTCCCAGCACCAGCCCCGATTACACCGGATATTTCGCTTCGACGCTGCGCGGATAGCGCGCGCTCCGCAAGCTATGTCCCCCATGCTGGGGATCACGCGCGCCCGCGCCGATTACCCACGTCTGCCGCCGCGAATCGCTCGGAGCTTCGGAGGCGATGGCCGCGCAGCTTCGGCCGCAGGGTCGGAGATCGTCATCCATGCCGGCGCATGGTCGCTGGCTCCTTCCTCGCCGCGGAAATCCCGGTCGACGCCGGCGCCGGACAGCCGACCGGCAATTGCCGGGCTGAGGAGCAGGTGGTCCAGGCGGAGGCCGGCGTCGCGTCCCCAGCGCCCGCGCCGGTAGCTCCAGAAGGTGTAGATGCGCTCCTCCCGGTGCATTGCCCGGAGGGCGTCGGTCCAGCCTTGGTCCATCAGGCGCGCGAAGGCGGCGCGACTCTCCGGCGCCAATAGCGCGTCCTCGCTCCAGGAGGTCGTCGGATAGATGTCGAGGTCGGTCGGCGCTACGTTGAAATCGCCGGCCAGCACCACCGGCACGCCCTCGGCGAGCAGCGTCCCGGCATGCGCGATCAGGCGCTCGAACCACGCCAGCTTGTAGTCGAATTTCGGCCCGGGCCGTGGATTGCCGTTGGGCAGGTAGATCGAGGCGACGAGGATGCCGGACACCGCCGCCTCGATGTAGCGGACCTGCCCGTCGCCGGCGTTGCCGGGCAACGCGGTCCGCGTGACGATCGGTGCGGCACCCCTGGCGAGGATGGCGACCCCGTTCCAGCTTCGCTGGCCTCGCCAAGTCGCCGCATAGCCCGCCTCGCTCAAAGCGGCCTCGGGGAAGCGGTCCTGATCGGTCTTCAGCTCCTGAAGGCAGACGACGTCGGGCCGCGCCTCCGCGAGCCAGGTCAGCAGATTGACGAGCCGCTTGTTGACGTCGTTGATGTTGAAGGTCGCGATCTTCATGTCCGCGCGAGCACTGCGGTGATCCATGCCGCCGTGGCGTCGAGCATCGAGGCCAACGCCTCCTCGTCGGTGCGGCCGCTTCGCTTCGGCACGTGGAAGGAATGGTCCGCGCCTTCGACCATAACGAGGACTGCGACCTCACCGAGCCGCTCGGCGACGCCGGCGATAAGCTCAACCTCGGCGAGCGCGTCGCGGGTGCCCTGGAGGAACAGCATCGGCACATGGATGGCATCTAGGTGCGCGGCCCGTGCGGTCGAGGGCTTCTTGGCCGGGTGCAGCGGGAAGCCAAAGAAGACGAGGCCGCAGACCCCGGCCAGTGCTTCTTCGGCCTGCGCTTGCGAGGTCATGCGGCCGCCGAACGACTTGCCGCCAGCGAAGAGCGGCAGGTTGGGCGCAAGACCGCGCGCCGCCTCGACCGCCGCCCTCACGGTAGCTTCGGCGACGACGGGGCGGTTAGGGCGCCTCGATCCCGCTTCCATAATGGGGAACTGGAAGCGCAAGGTGGCGACCCGGCGCTCCCCGAGGCCGCGAGCGACGGCCTCCATGAAGGGATGCGTCATGCCGGCTCCGGCCCCGTGCGCAAGGACGAGGCCGGCCGTGGCGGCGGCGGGACGATCCCACAGGCCGGACACGAAGATTCCCCCGGTCGCCTCGATCCTCACGTCATCCGTCACGCCGATGGTCCCTGTTCGAGAACGAACGCGATCTCTCGATCGACGCCGATTCGGACCGGCTTCGTGCCTGCTTCAATCCGCTGATCCCGGAATGGCACGGCCGCGCTAAGGCACGACTTCATCTGCCGTTAGGTCGTCACGATGGGCAGGCCGACTCAGAATAGGCTCGCCTGCGTGATGCGCGGGACGCTCGGGATTCCGCCATCATGTCGATCCTCTTTCTCGTCCCGCGCCACGACCCGCATCGCGGCGTTTTGCAGCGGGCGCTGCAGCGCCTGCGCCTCGCTCCACGGCGCCCGCAGCCAGACGTCGAACTCCTCGGCCGTCGTCAGCATCACCGGCATGGCCTTCGGGTGCACCAGGCCGACAACGCCGTTCGCGTCCGTCGTGAGGAACCCGTAGAGCCGATGCTCGCCCTCGGCCGGCGCCGCTTTGCTGCCGCGCACGCCGGTCCACGTCGTCCAGATGCCGGCGAAGGCGAACAGCGGCCGTTCCTCTTCAAGAGCGAACCAGGTCGGCGTCTTCCTCGGCTTGGTGTCGGCCCATTCGCAGAACGAGTTCACCGGCACAAGGCAGCGGTTGTCCGGACCGAGCCACCGCCTCCAGTGCGGACTTCTAGTGTTGCGGATGTTCGTCACCGGCGCGCCGCCGAACTGCGGCGGCCCGGGCATGCCCCATCGCATCAGCTCCAGCCGACGTCCGCCTTCCGCGGCGCGGACGATCGGGGCCGACATGTCCGGGTACACGCCCGGCATCGGCTCGAGGTTGCCGGTGAAGTCGACCGTGACCGCGAAGAGCCGTCGCATGGCATCCTGGCCGCGGGTGATGCTGTAGAGGTTGCACACGTCAGGCGGTCCCCTCGGTCTTCTTCTTCTCCGGTCGGCGCCGCGGTCGCTTAACGGCGCCCTCGCCGAGACTAACGCGCAGCTGGTTCTCGAGGTCGGCGGGATGGCCGTGCTTGACGAGCAGGTCGGCGAAGGCCTCGTCGGCGAGCTGCTGGAAGCTGCGGCGACGCTCCCGGCGCAACAGGTTCACCACCGACCAGGTCTCGTCGTCGAACTGGACGCGCTTGCCGACTGTCATCGTCACCGTCTTCCGGACACCAACGCCAGCATCTCGCCGACGGTGGCCTCGACGACGACCTGTTCGCCCGGCTCGGTCATGAGCCGAACACGCGCGTCGGGCGGCATCTCCCCGTCGAGCCAGGACCGCATCAGGATCTCCGCGCCCTCGTCGTCATGTGCATTGATCGAGAGCGGAGCTCCACCATCGATCTCCAGAACGTACAACGGCATCGGCGCCTCCATGTCGATCGTCGCGTCACCAGGCCAGTCGCCGATCGACGCACGCGACCAGCTATCGGCGTCCCTCGCAACTCGCCATCGATCCGGGCCCCGGTCCGCGTTCAGAACGATCCGAACTTCCAAGATCGGGACAGCCGCCGGATGGCGGCTCTCAACCTTCCGCTGACCGACACCCTCGGTGCGACCGACGGAGCCAGCGGCTCCGTCCTCTCGACGTAGCGGGCGTAGGCCAGTGTCCAGTCATCGGCGATCTCGCGCTGGGCCTGCGGCAGCGGGAGAGCGCCGGCGCAGACGAGGCGCTGCATCTCGACCTCGAGCCTGTCCTTGCGGGCGGCGTCGACGTTGGGCTGGGGCCAGAGGTTGGCCGCGTCGTTCGACCCGCCGAGCGCGAGAGGAACGAGGTGGTCGCACTCGTAGCCATAGCGTGCGAGTGGCGTGTCGGGGATGCTGTAGGCCCTGAAGACCGCCTCGCAGCGCGAGGTCGAAACGCTCCGGCGCTCCCGCGTACGGTGGTGGCAGACGACGTCGAGGTCGCCCGTCATGATCCCGCCCGGAGTCATGGTCAGATCGGGCAGCGCGAGAGCGTCCTGCGCCGCCGCCGGCGAGGCCGCGAGCAGGACCGCCGTGATCACGCGTCGTGAGATCGTCAGGACGATCGGCATCATCCTAGCGCCACATGCCGCGCATCTTCGCGCCGACGTCGAGCCGCGCACCGCGCGGCGCCGCCACCGAAGACCTCGCTTCAGAGACCAGAGGCCAGGACGTGCATTCGAAGCGATCGAGGATGGCCTTCGGGATGAAGCGAGTCCGCGCCGCGTACACGTGGCGGTCGCCCATTGCGTTCTGGCCGTGGGTGAAGAAGCGCTGCGGCACAACGAGGTGGAGGTCGTCCTTGGCCCGGGTCATCGCGACGTAGAGCAGGCGGCGCTCCTCGTCGATCTCCGCCGTCGTGCCGGTGCCGAGGTCGGAGGGGATGCAGCCGTCGACGCAGTTCAGCACGAACGCCGACTTCCACTCCTGGCCCTTGGCGGAATGGATGGTCGAGAGGATAAGGTAGTCCTCGTCGAGCAGCGGCACGCCGGCCTGGTCGCTCGTCGCGTCCGGCGGGTCGAGCGTCAGCTCCGTCAGGAAGCGCTCGCGCGAGGATAGCCGCCAGCGATCTGCTGCAGCTGCAGGAGGTCGGCGCGCCGGGTCTCGGCGTCCTCGTGGATGCGTTCGAGGTGCGGCTCGTACCAGGCCCTCGCCAGGTCCAGCTCCGCCGGCCAGCCCGCGCGACCGCCGTGGAGGGCGACGACGGTGTCGACGAACGCCGGCCAGGCGTCGCCAGCTCGCGGCGGCGCCGGTGCCGACGCCAGGGCTGCGACCGGGTCGGCGGCCCCAGCAAGATGATCGAGCACTGCCTTCGTGGCGCCGGGACCTACGCCGGGGAGCAGCTGCATGACCCGGAACGCGGCGACGCGGTCGCGCGGGTTCTGCGCGAGGCGCAGCAGCGCCAGCACGTCCTTGACGTGGGCGGCGTCGAGGAACTTCAGGCCGCCGAACTTCACGAAGGGTACGTTGCGCACCGTGAGCTCGACCTCGAGCGGGCCGCTGTGGCTCGACGTCCGAAACAGCACCGCCTGCTGCTTAAGTGCGGTCCCGACCTCGCGGTTCTCCAGCACCCGGTCGACGACGTAGCGGGCTTGACCGCTCTCGTCGGCGACGGCGACGAGGCGCGGCCTGTCGGCGGACGCCCGCTCGCTCCACAGCGTCTTGGCGAAGCGCTCGCTGGCGAGGTCGATGACGGCGTTGGCGGCGGCGAGCACCGGCTGGGTCGAGCGGTAGTTGCGCTCCAGCGTGACGAGCGTCGCCGGCGGGTCGAAGTGGCCGGGGAAGTCGAGGATGTTGCGAACCGTGGCGGCACGGAAGGAGTAGATCGACTGGGCGTCGTCGCCGACGACGGTGAGCCCGCGGCCGTCGGGCTTCAGCGCCAGCAGGATCGAGGACTGCAGGCGGTTGGTGTCCTGGTACTCGTCCACCATGACGTGGTCGAAGCGACCGCCGATCTCGGCGGCGAGGTCGGGATCGCCGACGCTCTGGGCCCAGTAGAGCAGCAGGTCGTCGTAATCGAGGACGCCCTGCGTCTGCTTGGCCTCGACGTAGGCGGCGAAGACCGAGCGCAGCGCGTCGGCCTTGGCAGCGTACCACGTGAACGAACGCCCCAGCACCTCCTCGAGCGGCGCCTCGGCGTTGACGCAGCGCGAGTAGATCGAGAGGCACGTGCCCTTCGTCGGGAAGCGTCGCTCGGTCTTGGCAAAGCCGAGGTCGCTGCGCACCAGGTTCATCAGGTCGGCGGAGTCCTCGCGGTCGTGGATCGTGAAGGCTGGGTCGAGGCCGATTTCGTAGGCGTACTCGCGCAGGAGCCGCGCGCCGACGCCGTGAAAGGTGCCGGCCCAGGTCAGCGCGTCCGTCATGGTGCCGGCCTTGTCGCCCAACACCTTGCGCGAGATGCGCTCGACGCGGCGCACCATCTCAGCCGCGGCGCGGCGGGAGAAGGTCAGGAGCAGGATGCGACGGGGATCGGCGCCCTCGAGGATGAGGTGTGCGACGCGGTGCGCCAGCGTATTGGTCTTGCCCGAGCCGGCGCCGGCGATGACGAGGAGTGGACCCTGCCGCGGATCGGCGCCGTGCTCGACCGCCCGGCGCTGGTCGGGGTTGAGCGCGTCGAGGTAAGCTCTAGGCGCGGCGTCTGCGGCGATCGTCGTGTCGAGCATCGCTCCTTGTCCTCGACGATCACCGATGGTCGGCTGCCACGGGCATGGCGCCTAAGGTTGCCATTTTGTTCATGGCGCTGGATTCGTCAACGTCGCGCGCCTTGCCGATAGACCTGACGTCTTCTCTCGGGTGCGTCGGCATGGCATCGACGCCCGCGGTCGCATCGAGGCGGCGTTGCGCTAGGTACGACCTCCATCTCGCGATCAGCACAGGCTCCCGTGACCCGATCATCGTCGACCTCGCCCTGGCCGAACCTTGCGCCGCCATCGGCCGACGCGCGTCCAACGGAACGGACGATCCACGGTATCACGATCCATGACGACTTTGCTTGGCTGCGCGCCGATAACTGGCGCGACGTGCTGCGCGACCCGGTGGCCCTGCCCACCGACATCCGTGCCTTGCTCGAGGCGGAGAACGCCTACGCAGCGGCCCACCTCCAACCATCGGCAGCTCTGGTCGACACCCTCGTCGCGGAGATGCGCGGCCGCATGAAGGAGGACGACGCCTCGGTGCCGCTCGCCGACGGTCCCTGGCTCTACTACACGCGCCACCGCGAGGGCGGTCAGCAGCCGCTATTCTGCCGCAAGGCCGGCGAGCACGGCAGCGAGGTGATCATGCTCGATGGCGACGCCGAGCGGGGTGACCGCACCTTCTTCAGTATCGACGAGGCCAAGCCCTCGCCTGACCACACGAGGCTTGCCTGGAGCTCGGACGCGGCCGGCTCCGAACTCCACGCAATACGCGTCCGCGACTTGGCCACCGGCATCGACGGAGATGACCTCGTTACCGACACGGACGGCGCGGTCGTCTGGATGAGCGATAGTCAAGGCTTCTACTACGTCCGCGTCGACGAGAACCACCGCACCTGCCAGGTGCTACGACACCGACTCGGCCGCGCGGACGACGAGTTGGTCTTCGCCGAGGACGATCCCGGCTGGTTCGTCGGGCTGGAACGTACCGCGTCCGGCGCCTACGGCGTGATCCGGGTCAGCGACCACGCCGCTAACGAGTGCCACCTGCTCGATCTCGCCGATCCCGCGGCGAAGTCCGTCTGCGTCGAGCCGCGCGCCAAGGACCTGCGCTACTCGCTGGCGCACCGCGGCGACGAACTCTTCTTCCGCACCAACGCCGACGGCGCGGAGGACTACAAGATCGTGCGGGCGCCGCTGGCCTCGCCAGGCAAGAAACGCTGGGTCGACGTCGTGCCGCACGAACGCGGCACGATGATCACCGGCATGACAGTCTACCCCGACCACCTCGTTTGCCAGGAGCGGCACGAAGGCTTGCCGCGGATCGTCGTGCGCGCGCTCGACGGCAGCGCCGAGTACGCCATCACCTTCCCGGAGGAGGCCTACAGCCTGTCGCTGGAAGGCCGCCGCACCTTCGCGACGACGATCCTGCGCTTCACCTACGATTCGATGACCACGCCGCGCGAGACCTTCGACTTCGACCTCGCGACCCGCGAGCGGACCCTGCGCAAGCGGCAGGCGATCCCGAGCGGCCACGATCCCTCGCACTACGTAACCCGGCGCCTGTTCGCGACCGCCGCCGACGGCGAGCGCGTGCCGGTGACCGTGCTTCACCGCACCGGCCTGCCGCTCGACGGCACGGCGCCGCTGCTGCTCTACGGCTACGGCGCCTACGGCCACGCACTGCCAGCCGGCTTCAGCGCCAACGCCCTGTCACTAGTCGACCGCGGCTTCGTTTACGCCCTGGCGCACGTCAGAGGCGGCACGGACAAGGGCTGGCATTGGTACCTTGACGGCAAGCTCGCCAAGAAGACCAACACCTTCACCGACTTTATCGCGGCAGCGCGCACCCTGATTGCCGAGGACTACACGGCGCAGGGCCGCATCGTCGCCCAGGGCGGCAGCGCCGGCGGCATGCTGATGGGAGCGGTCGCCAACATGGCGCCAGAACTCTTCGCCGGGATCGTCGCCGCCGTGCCCTTCGTCGACGTGCTCGCCACCATGCTCGACGCAGACCTTCCGCTGACCCCGCCGGAGTGGCTGGAGTGGGGCAGCCCGATTGAGGACGAGGCTGCCTTCGGGACGATCCGAGGCTACTCGCCCTACGACAACGTCGCGGCCCAGGCCTACCCGCCGATCCTCGCGCTCGCCGGCCTCACCGATCCTCGCGTTACCTACTGGGAGCCGGCCAAGTGGGTCGCACGTCTCAGGGCAACGATGACGTCGGGCGGGCCGATCTTGCTCAAAACGCAGATGGGGGCGGGGCACGGCGGCGTGTCCGGACGGTTCGACCGATTACGGGAGGTCGCCGAGCATTATGTCTTCGCCTTAACCTGCTGCAAGATGATCTAATGCACACGTCACGTGCGCACATTGGCGAAGCGCAGCAAGGAAAGATCTACAGCCTTCAACATTGCTACGGAAATACCAAAGGAGATGCTGTGGTCACTCGACGACTAGTTATCGATACTGTGATAGTCGCTCATCCAGCGAACGTGGGCTTGACAAATTTTAAGGCCACCATTTGGACACCAAGCGGAGAAACGAAAAGCAACTTTCGGAACTTGAAAGCAGAAAATCAAATCGTTTCAATAAGATAGATGGTGCCGGTTGCAGGAATCGAACCCGCGACCTACTGATTACAAATCAGTTGCTCTACCAACTGAGCTAAACCGGCGTTCGGCGGGATCAGTAGCAGCCGGTGGCGCCTGCGGCAACGCGCGCAACGTCCTTAACGAACGGTTCACTTTCCTCGTCTTACCTAAACCGTAGTCCGCATGGATCTTGATGCAGCGTTCGTCGACGAGACGACGGAGGCCGTCGGATCGGTGGCGCGAGGCTTGAGCGCGATAGGGGGAACAGACATGACGGGACGTTTGGTGAAGACCGGCTTCGTGATCGCGCTGGGATGCGCGATGGTCGCCGGCACGATGGGCTCGAGCTATGCCGGAGACCGCGGCGGCGATATCGCAGCCGGCGTGATCGGTGGCGCGGCGCTGGGCGCGTTGGCCGCCGGCGCCGCCAACGGTGGCTACGGCTACGGTTATCCGCCGCCGCCGCCGCGCTACGTCGAGCCGGCCTACGCGCCGCCGCCGCCGCGCTGCCATCGCGAAATGGTCCGCTTCTGGGACGAGGACGAGGGCGTGTACGTCGAGCGTCCGCGCCGGGTCTGCGACCGCTACTGAGAGACCGCTTTCAAGAGAAGGCCTCGCGCGAGCGGGGCCTTCTTTGTGTCCATCGGGGCGGTCGGGCCGATCTCGACCCCGTCAGCCAGCCGTGAGGGAGCGACCTAGGGCCGGCGAGACAGGCGTCACGCGCCCTTGAGCGGCCTCGCCCACCCGCAAGAGCGCTCCCGAATCGATTCACCGCAGGTCGTCTAATTCTCGGCGGACTTGTGCACCTTCGCCGCGCGCCGGTGCCGAACGACCTTCGGCGGCGGCGCCATCGGTTCGACAACCGACACGCGGGGCTCGTTGACCGGCGGCTTCACGAAGGGCTGCCCCATCCCGTAGGGCGCCATGTCGCACAGGAGGCCGCCGCCGCACGGCGGGGGCGCCTCTGCGTGCGCCGGCGCCTGCGAGCCACCGATGGCGCTGCACAGCACGCCGCCGCACTGGCCCTCGGGAAACAGCGACTTGCGCGGCTGGTTCTGCGGCGCCTGCGACCCGCCGATCGTGCTGCAAAGCACGCCGGTGCATTCGCCCTGCGGGAATTGCGCGCCGCGCGGCGGTTCCTGGGCCAGGGACGCGCCGGCCACGAGACCGGCAGCCATGGCGCCGACAAAGATCGCGATGCTCTTGATCATGCGTGTTCCGCCCCCGCACCCCGCCTCCTGACGTTCGCCTCGAGCGAACGCCGGCGGCTTGTCACAATCAACACCGAATCGGTCCGTCTTGCGACCGTGCCGGCGGATTTCTTCTACGGCGATGTCGCGGCTGATCGCGACCCGCGGGCGGAGCGAGGCGCCTCGCGACCGACCGGCACACTCTGGCCGTCGGCGATGCGGGCATCAGGCGAAGTCAACCGTCGCGTGGCGCGCCGCGGAAACCCATCGCCAGCACGTAGAGTTCGGCCGAGCCCGCGCGGCTGGCGTTGGGCTTGACGTGATGGACGGTGGTGAAGTCGCTTTTCAGCCGCCGCAGCAGCTCGCCTTCCGTGCCGCCCTGGAACACCTTGGCGAGGAACGCGCCGCCCTCCTCGAGCACCTCGCAGGCGAAGTCGATGGCGAGCTCGGCCAGGGCGACGATGCGGATGTGGTCGGTCTTCTTGTGGCCCGTGGCGTTGGCGGCCATGTCGGACAGGACGAGATCGGCCTTTCCGCCGAGCATCGCCTTCAGACGCTCGGGGGCGCTCTCGTCGAGGAAGTCGAGCACCTCGAAGGCGACGCCGGCGAGCGGATCGATAGGCAGCAGGTCGATACCGACCACCTTGCCCCTGCCCTGCTCCACGCCGACCTTGCGCGAGGCCACCTGGGCCCAGCCGCCGGGCGCCGCACCGAGATCCACCACCCGCTGACCGGCCTTGAGGACATGGTAGCGCTCGTCGATCTCGATCAGCTTGTAGGCGGCGCGCGAGCGATAGCCGTCGCGCTTGGCCTGGGCGACGTAGGGATCGTTCAGCTGGCGCTGCAGCCACAGGGTCGAGGAGAGCGAGCGCTTGCGCGCGGTCTTCACCCTGGTCTTGAGATCGCCCCTGAGCGGGCCGCCGCCGCCGGTGCCGACCATCTCAGGTCCCGTCCCGCGACCACATGCGGTCGGCGGCCATCATCTGCATGAGGATGCCTTCGCGCAGCCCGCGATCGGCGATGCGCACGCGTTCGCAGGGGAACGCGCGGCGGATCGCCTCGAAGATCGCGCAGCCGGCCAGGACCAGGTCGGCGCGATCGGGCCCGATGCAGCCGTTGAGCGCGCGCTCCTCGAAGGACATCCCGCGCAGCGTGGCCATCGTGGTCGAGACCTCGTCCTGGCTCATCCACAGACCGTCGACGCGGCGCCGCTCGTAGCGGCAGAGGCCGAGGTGCACCCCCGCGATCGTGGTCACCGTGCCCGAGGTGCCGAGCAGGTGGAAGCACTCGTCGCGCGGCAGCGCGGCGACCAGCTGCTTGAACCGGCCGAGCTCGGCCTCGCAGCATTCGACCATGGCCTCGAACACGTCGGGCGTCACGAAGCGGCCGCCGAAGCGCTCGGCGAGGGTGACCACGCCGACCTTCATCGACTCCCAGGCGCGCACGCGGTCGCGCAGCTCGCCGTCGGCGACGCGGTGGCGTTGCCATGTCGACCCGGCGGCGCGCGACAGCCAGACGATCTCGGTCGATCCGCCGCCGATGTCGAACAGCACGATGCCGTCGGCAGCGGGATCGGCGAGGCTGGCGCAGCCGGAGGTGGCGAGGAAAGCCTCCGTCTCGCGCGAGACGATCTCGAGCTCGAACCGCGTGGCTTCGAAGACCCTGGCGAGGAACTCCTCGCTGTTGTCGGCGGCGCGGCAGGCCTCGGTGGCGATGAGGCGCGAGCGGGTGACGTGGCGCGCCTGGATCTTCTCGCGGCAGATCTTGAGCGCTGCGATGGTCCGGGTCATCGCCGCTTCGGACAGGCGGCCGGAGGCGTTCACGCCCTCGCCGAGCCGAACGATGCGGCAAAAGCTGTCGACGACGCGGAACGCGCCCGGGTCGAAGCTGGACGCAGGCTGGCGTGCGATCAGGAGCCGGCAATTGTTGGTGCCGAGATCGAGCGCCGCATAGGTCGGCGTCCGCTGGCGGGTCGTGGCGGCCTGGTCCCCGTCGGCAGCGAAAGCGGACCCGGTCGAGGGTTCAGCCGCGCCCCCGATCGGCGGAGCAGCCGTATCGAGCTCCAGTGCCGTCCGGTTCATGCGCGCGATGCCCTCAAGGCCCAAGATGATGCGGGCCGCGAAGCCCGAAATGTAACCATCCCATGGGGTTCTGTCCAAGCTCTTAAGTGGCACGGCGCAGGCGCCTCACCGGCCGTTGCGCCCTTTGCCCTTGTGCGCGACGGCAAAAGTGCGGCGCGGCGGCAGCGGTGGCTCGCTCGGCAGACGCGCAGTCTCCGGCGCCCTGGCCGCGGGCACCGGGATCGCCACGGGCGGTGGCATCGGGGCCGGAGGCGGCGCATGCGACGCCGGCGCGGCCTGCGAAGG
>CAXTVT010000088.1:0-11957 GCA_964247745.1 uncultured Beijerinckiaceae bacterium | reverse complement strand
GGGTGGCGATCAACGGGTTCGGACGCATCGGGCGCAACGTGCTGCGCGCCATCGCCGAATCGGGCCGCACCGACATCGAGGTCGTCGCCATCAACGATCTCGGGCCTGTCGAGACCAACGCCCACCTGTTGCGCTTCGACTCGGTGCATGGCCGCTTCCCCGGCACGGTGACGGTCGCGGGCGACACGATCGACATCGGCAACGGTCCGATTCGCGTCACCGCCATTCGCAACCCGGCCGAGCTGCCGCATCGCGAGATGAACGTCGACATCGCGATGGAATGCACGGGCATCTTCACCGCCCGGGAGAAGGCCGCCGCGCATCTCGAGGCCGGCGCCAAGCGCGTGCTGATCTCCGCGCCGGGCGATAAGGCCGACCTGACGGTGGTCTTCGGCGTCAACCAGGACAAGCTGACCAAGGACCACATCGTGGTCTCGAACGGCTCGTGTACCACGAATTGCCTCGCGCCCGTCGCCAAGGTGATGAACGATACCATCGGGATCGAGCACGGCTTCATGACGACGATCCACAGCTACACCGGTGACCAGCCGACGCTCGACACGATGCACAAGGACCTCTATCGCGCCCGCGCCGCGGCGATGTCGATGATCCCGACCTCCACCGGCGCTGCCAAGGCGCTGGGCCTCGTGTTGCCCGAGCTCGCCGGCAAGCTCGACGGTTCGTCCATCCGCGTTCCGACGCCCAACGTCTCGGTCGTCGATCTCAAGTTCAAGGCCAAGCGCAAGACCAGTCCCGACGAAGTCAAGGCCGCCGTGCGCCGCGCCGCCGGCCAGGAGCTGAAGGGCGTGCTCGGCTTCACCGACGCGCCCAACGTCTCGATCGACTTCAACCACGACCCGCACTCGTCGATCTTCGCGATGGACCAGGTCAAGGTGATCGACGGCGATTTCGTGCGCGTGCTGTCCTGGTACGACAACGAGTGGGGCTTCTCCTGCCGCATGGCCGATACCGCGGTCGCGATGGGCAAGCTGCTCTGATGACCGGCGCGCCTCCCACGCCGTTCCGCACGCTCGACGACGCCGACGTCGCCGGCAAGCGCGTGCTGACCCGCGTCGACCTCAACGTTCCGATGGCGAAGGGCGTGGTGTCCGACCTGACCCGCATCACCCGCGTCGTGCCGACGATTTGCGACTTGTCCGACAAGGGCGCCAAGGTGATCCTGCTGGCGCACTTCGGCCGGCCCAAGGGTGCCTTCGAGGCCAAGAGTACGTTGGAGCCGCTCGCCGTGGCTCTGGAGCGAGAACTCGGCCGCACGGTCACGTTCGTTCACGATTGCATCGGCCCGCAGGCCGAGGCTGCGGTGGCAGCGATGCACGGCGGCGACATCGTGCTGCTGGAGAATGCCCGCTTCCATCCGGGCGAGACCGACAACGATCCGGCCTTCGTGGCGGAACTCGCCAAGCTCGGCGATCTCTACGTCAACGACGCCTTCTCCGCGGCGCACCGTGCGCATGCCACGACCGAGGGCCTGGCCCGGGCGATGCCGTCCTACGCCGGCCGCACGATGCAGGCCGAGCTCGACTATCTCGGCAAGGCGCTGAGCCATCCCGAGCGCCCGGTCGCGGCGGTCGTCGGCGGCGCCAAGATCTCGACCAAGCTCGACTTGCTCGGCAATCTCGTTCGGCGCGTCGACATCCTGATCATCGGCGGCGGCATGGCCAACACCTTCCTCTTCGCGCAGGGGATCGGTGTCGGCACCTCGCTTTGCGAGAAGGACATGGCCGAAACCGCCCGTACCATCATGGCGACCGCGAAGGAGGCCGGCTGCACGATCGTGTTGCCCGTCGACGCCGTGGTCGCCGAGCGCTTCGAGGCCGGCGCGCCCGATGAGACGGTGCCGGTCGAGGCCGTGCCGGCGGATCGCATGATCCTCGACATCGGGCCGCAGAGCGTGGCGCGCATCGAGGCGCTGCTGCAGGACGTCAAGACGCTGGTGTGGAACGGCCCGTTCGGCGCCTTCGAGATCAAGCCGTTCGACCGCGGTACTGTGCGCGTGGCGCAGGCCGCGGCGGCGCTGACCAGGGCCGGCAAGCTGGTCACGGTGGCCGGTGGCGGCGACACGGTCTCGGCGCTCAACGTCGCCGGGGTCGGCGATCAACTCACCTATCTCTCGACGGCCGGCGGCGCGTTCCTGGAATGGCTCGAGGGCAAGTCGTTGCCGGGCGTCGAGGCGCTGCGGCAGGCCTGAATCGGCTTCGGGGCGCATGGCGAAGACCATCACCATCACCTCGCGCCACGATCTCGGGATCGAAGGCGCCAAGCGTAACGTCACGGCGCGCTATCAGGCGCTGAAAATCGCCTACGTCGATCGTATCGGGCGCTCCGAACTGACCTGGGCGGGCGACGTGGGTCACGGCTGGGCGACGATGCTCGGACAGAAAGGCAGCGCGGTCATCGAGGTTTTCGAGCGGGACCTGCGTATCGACATCAGCCTTCCGTTGCTGCTGCAACCGTTCGCCGGCTTTCTCGAGAGCCTGATCCGCGGCAACGCCGACGCGCTCGACCCGCATGGCGATCCGAGCAAGCCTACGACCCTCGAGCCGCCGGTGTAGCCCTATCGGCGGAGCGGGCGAGCGCCTACATCGGTGCGATCCGGAGAGCCCCGATGTCGCGATCGATCGTCATGTCGTTCCCCCACGATTTCAGCGTGCCCGAAGCCAAGAAGCGCATCACCGAGCGCTTCGACCTCATGAAGGCGCAGTACATCGACAAGGTCGGCCAAGCCGAGCTGGTCTGGGTCGGCGACGTCGCGCATCTCAAGGCCAGCGCGATCGGCCAGACCGCGACGGCGGAGATCGCGGTCGAGCCGGCGAACGTCCGCTGCGAGATTCACCTGCCGTGGCTGCTCGCGGCGATGGCGAGCAAGGTCGAGGGCCTGCTGCAGCGCAACGCCAAGGAGACGCTGCTGCTCGGACCGACTAAGAAGGCGTGAGCGTTACCGTTCGATGTCAAGCCTGACGCCTTTGTAGATCTCGGCCAGGGGGCACACGGGCCCGAGCCGGGGCAGGGTGAGCATCGCGTCCAAGCTGGCGAGGGAGGTCGCCGGTGTCCAGTCGCCGTCTGTCGCGCGAGCGTGGACATCGGCTGAGATGCGATCCTGCGCGAGGATCAGAATGAACTCCGCCGACGGGTGCGACTTGTAAAAAGCGATCTTGTCGTCGATGGCCGTGCGCCCCGTTCGCGGGTTGCGCGCCAGATCGGTCTGCGACAGCACTTCGACGACACCGTAGAAGCGCGAGGCGTAACGATCGTCATCGTATTCGGCGTCGATCACCGCGATCTCCGGCTCGGGGCGGTAACCCGGTGCACCTTCGATCTGCAGCCCGATCTCGCGGTCGGCGCGGCGGTCCAGGCCAGAAACCTCGATCGCGGCATTGAGTGCCCGCTCGATGTTGGAGGCGATCCGCTGATGCGCGATCCTTGGCGGCGTCATCATGAGCGGCATGCCTCCCACCAGCTCCCAACGCTCGCTTTCGGGCCGACCTTCGAGAAAGGCGAGGAAGGCGGGCACCTGCATGTCGATGAAATAAGCGCCCGTCATCCTCGCCTCCCGATATTCGTCAATCCACCGCCACCATCACGTCCGACGCCTTGATCACGGCAGTGGCCTTCTTGCCTTTCTCCAGGCCGAGTTCGGCGACAGCCTCGTTGGTGATAGAGGCGAAGATCTTCGCGCCGCCGACGTCGAGGACGACGTGCGAGGTGGTCGCACCCTTGTGGACCTCGAGCACGGTGCCTGAGAGCTGGTTGCGCGCGGAAATCTTCATGGGCTGCCTCCGGTCCGGCCATACGCCGAGGGCCCGCTTCTAGGGCACCCGCCCGCGCCGCGCCACTTACCCCGGCACGACCTTGAGCCGGCCGCGGTCGAGCACCGCGAGCACGCGCCTTAGGTCCGATCCGCGCTTGAGGATCAGACCCGTCGTGGTCACGACGGAGAAGGCGCCCTGTTTGCCGGCGAGCTTGGGATCCTTGACCACGCGATAGAGCGGATATTCCGCCGCGCGGCGGAAGATCGAAAAGACCGCCATCTCGCGCCCGAAGTCGATCGCGTAGTCGCGCCACTCGCCTTCGGCGACCTTGCGGCCGTACAGCGCGAGGATGTCGCGCAGCTCGTGGCGATCGAAGGTGACGGGGCCGACTTGGGATGGCGAGGGGCGCAGCGGCCGCACCTCGCCGCGATGACTTGCCGTCTCGGTCGATCCTTCGTCCGCCACCATGCGATCCCTCGGTTTTCGAGCCTGAGAGTGCGCCCTCAATTCAGGGTCTGCAAGGGCGTCGTCGCGGCGGTTCGAGATGGCTCCCGGAGGCGTGATCGACAGCCATGGTTTGGCCCGCATCGAGCCGCGTCGTCGCCCACTCCATCGGCGAGAGATCGATCGTCGCCTTACCGCTGGCGTCTCCGGTCAGACAGCCCCCAGCCTTCCGGGGACACCAGACGGGTCGAACGAAATGCGATGCGACAAGGAGCCGGCTCGGAGCGAATGCTCCGGCCGGCTTTGTCGTTTGGGCACGGCTGCCGCCCTCTGGCAAATCGAGGCGCCGCTTGCTTCACGGCCGCCCAGGCCGTAGAAGCGAGCCGTTCTCGTGGAGGACACGTCGCACGGCCGTAGGCTTGCGATCTCGCCCGGCAGCGCGTTGCGCCCCCGGGCGCGTTTTGCGTTGGCGGCCAGCTCGCCGTAAAAGGTCCGGATGTTCGAAGGTCTCAGCGACAAACTCACCGGCATCTTCGATGCCCTGACGAAGCGCGGCTCGCTTTCCGAGGAGGACGTCAACGTCGCGTTGCGCGAGGTGCGGCGCGCGCTGCTCGAGGCCGACGTGGCGCTCGACGTGGTCAAGAGCTTCGTCGACAAGGTGCGGACGCGCGCCGTCGGTGCCAACGTCGTCAAGTCGGTCACGCCCGGCCAGATGGTCATCAAGATCGTCAACGACGTCCTGATCGAGACGCTCGGCGAGACGGTCGATCCCATCTCGCTCGACGCGGCCGCGCCGGTCGCGATCATGATGGTCGGCCTCCAGGGCGCCGGCAAGACGACGACCACCGCCAAGATCGCCAAGCGCCTCTTCGACCGCCAGAAGAAGCGCATCCTGATGGCGTCGCTCGACGTCAAGCGACCGGCCGCCCAGGAGCAGCTTGCTGTGCTCGGTCGTCAGGTCGGCATCGACACGCTGCCGATCGTCGCCGGCCAGACACCCGTGCAGATCGCGACTCGCGCCGAGCAGGCCGCGCGGCTGCAAGGTTACGATGTGGTGATGCTGGACACCGCCGGCCGCACCCATATCGACGAAGCGCTGATGGCCGAGATGGCCGAGATCAAGGCCGCCGCCAGGCCGCACGAAATACTCCTCGTGGCCGACAGCCTGACCGGGCAGGACGCGGTCAACCTCGCCAAGAACTTCGACGATCGCGTCGGCATCACCGGCATCGTCTTGACCCGCACCGACGGCGACGGCCGCGGCGGCGCGGCGCTCTCGATGCGCCACGTGACGGGCAAGCCGATCAAGCTGCTCGGCACCGGCGAGAAGATGGACGCGCTCGAGGATTTCCATCCCGACCGCATCGCCAACCGCATCCTGGGCATGGGTGACATCGTCTCGCTCGTGGAGCGGGCGGCGGAGACCATCGACGCCGAGAAGGCGCATGCCATGGCCCGGAAGATGGCCAAGGGCAAGTTCGACCTGGAGGATCTCAGCGACCAGCTCGCCCAGGTCGAGAAGATCGGCGGCCTCGGCGGCATCATGGGCATGATGCCCGGCATGGCCAAGATGAAGGACCAGATCGCCGGCCGCATCGACGACAGGATGATCAAGCGCCAGCGCGCGATCATCTCGTCGATGACGCCGAAGGAGCGCCGCAACCCCGACCTGATGAAGGCCAGCCGCAAGAAGCGCATCGCGGCCGGTGCCGGCATGAAGGTCGAGGACGTCAACAAGCTGCTGAAGCAGCATCGCATGATGGCCGACATGATGAAGAGCATGGGCGGTCTGGGCAAAGGGCTCGGCGGCCTCGGCAAGATGGCCGGCATGGCCAAGGCGCTCGGCGGCATGGGCGGACTGCCCGGCATGGGTGGCGGCGGCATGCCCGAGCCCACGCCCGAGCAGATCGAGGCGCTTACCAAGCAGATGGGCGGCAAGATGCCGAACATGCCAGGGATGCCCAGCCTCGGTGGTCGTGGCGGCCTGCCCGGGCTGGGCGGCGGCGGTTTCCCGTTCGGGAAGAAACGATGAGCGCTTCCACTTCTGTCATCCCGGACGCAGCGAAGCGGAGATCCGGGACCCATTGCAACCTCCAGAAACGCGCTCGTCGGTGAGCGCAATGGGTTCCGGGTTCGCCTGCGGCGCCCCGGAATGACAGTTGTTTAGACATCAGCCGAACACGAACAGCACACCAAGGAAAGACACCACCATGTCCCTGAAGATCCGTCTGTCCCGCGGCGGCGCCAAGAAGCGCCCGTTCTACCGCATCGTCGTCGCCGATGCCCGCATGCCGCGCGACGGCCGCTTCGTCGAGCGCATCGGCACCTTCGATCCGATCAAGCCGAAGGACGCCGCCGACCGGCTCGTGCTCGACGCCGACAAGGCGCGCGAATGGATCGCCAAGGGCGCGCAGCCGACCGACCGCGTCGTCCGTCTGCTCGAGACGGTCGGCGTCGGCACGCGTGAACAGGGCAACAATCCCAAGAAGGGCCTACCGAAGAAGAAGGCGCAGGAGCGCTCGGCCGCGGCCGAGGCGGCTGCCGAGAAGGCTCGCGCGGCCGCCGCCGCTCCGAGCGAAGAAGCGGCGTAAGGCGCCGGCTTGGCCGCAGACAAGATCCTCGTGGGGCGCTTCGGTGCGCCTCACGGCGTGCGTGGCGAGCTGCGTCTGCAAAGCTTCACCGGCGACCCGCGGGTGATCGCCTCCTACGGTTCGCTCCAGGCCGCGGACGGTCGCCGCTTCACCTTGGCCGGCGTGCGCCTCGTGAAGGACAACATGCTCGTGACCCGCGTCGCGGGTATCGCCGACCGGGATGCCGCTGCGGCACTCACGAACCTCGAACTTTACGTCGAGCGCGCGGCGCTACCGGCGCCCGATGAAGAGGAGTTCTACGTCGTCGATCTCGTCGGCTTGACGGTGCTGGACGACGAAGGCACGGCGCTCGGGGTCGTGGTCGACGTGCCGAATTACGGCGGCGGCGACCTTTTGGAGGTGCGGCCGGTCATAGGGGGCGAGACGTTGCTCTTCCCTTTCACCAAGGCGGTCGTGCCGGCGATCGATTTCGCCGCTCGGACGATCGTCGTGGTGCGCCCCGACGAGATCGAGGATGATTCGCACCAGTCTCGGGCTTAACCGCCCCTTCACGGCATGCCGCTACGGTCGGCGACCATGAGGGGTGGCATCTTTGTTGGCTCGGCCGCGGCCGCCGCGACGCAGTACAAGGCCGCTCGCATCGTCGAGCAGCGCGATCTCGCCCGCATCGTCCTCTTCGTTGCGTTGTGTGCGACCGCCTCGATACCCGTCGCGATCGCGCCGATCCCGGCCATGGTCGACTACGTCAACCATCTCGCCCGCATGTACGAGATCGCGGCGCAGGGCACGCCACAGGCGTCGCCGTTCTACCACGTGGCGTGGAAGTTCCATCCCAACCTCGCCATGGACCTCATCGTGCCGCAGATGGGACGCTGGCTCGGGATCGAGACGGCGACGCGGCTCTTCCTTGTCGTCAGCCAGATCCTGGTGGTGACCGGCAGCGTCGCGATCGAGTTGGCCGTCAAACGTCGCTTCGCCATCAGCGGCTTCGTCGCCCTGCTTTATCTCTACAACGTGCCCTTCGCGTGGGGCTTCCTCAATTTCGAATTCGCACTCGGTGTCGCGCTCTGGGGCATCGCGGCGTGGCTCGCCACCCGCGACAGGCCCTGGGCGACGCGCTATGCCGTGCACGCGCTCTTCGTCGCCACGCTGTCCGCCGCCCATCTTTTCGCGCTGGGCCTCTACGGAGCCACGCTCGGTCTGCACGAGGCGTGGCTGGCCCACCGCGACACGCGGCCGCTTCGACGCGCGGCGGCCGCCATGCTGCTGCTCGGCGCGCCCGTCCTGGCGCTGGCGATCCTGATGAGGGCGAGTGGCGGCTCGGTCGGCGGCAGCGTCAACGAGTGGCAGGCCATCGGCAAGCCGATCTGGCCGTTGCTGCTGCTCAACGGGGACAACGCGCCGGTGTCGATCCTCGGAACGCTCCTGCTCGCCTGTCTCGGACACGCCATGATGCGCAGGCGAGAGATCGCGTTCGTCGCTTCGGGCGCCTGGCTCGCCACCGGGTTCCTGGCCCTCTATCTCGCCATTCCGGGCCGCCTACTCGATACGGCCTTCGTCGACATCCGCGTGCTGGTCGGAGCCGTGCTGATCCTGCCGGCCTTCGTCGAGGTCTCGTTCGGCGATGCTCGCCACGCTCGGCGCGCCGCAATGCTCGTCGCCGGCGTGACGATCGTCAACGTCTCCTGTGTCGCGTGGGTCTGGTCGAGCTACCAGCCGATCTACCGCGACATGATCGCATCGTTCGCGCGTCTCACGCCTCACGCGCGCGTCCTCGCCGGCCACGGCGGCGCCACGGACGATCCACCGCTCATGGATCTCGCCGCCTATCCGCTTTATCACGCGCCCACCCTGGCGGTGCATTACGCGGGCGCGTTCGTGCCGACGCTCTTCACCAGCGCCGGCAAACAACCTCTCGAGATCGCGGGTGGACTGGAGCGCCTCTCCTATTCGAACGGCGGCCCGGTGCCGCTCGAAACGCTCCGCAAAGCGTCGGGTCCGAACCGCGGCCCGCATTCCGCGGTCCCGCGCTTCCTTGCGGACTGGCGACGCGATTTCGATTTCGTCTATCTGCTCGGCGCGGCGCCGAACGACCCGATGCCGGGGGCGCTCGAACTCGTGGAGCGACATCCGAGCTTCGCCCTCTACCGCGTCGTGCCACCGGCAGGAGGCGCGACTCTCAGCGCCCCAGCGTCGCCTTGAACTCGAGCAGGTGGTCGCGGTACTCGAGCGCCTTGCGGCGGGTCTCGTCGCCCTCGGCATCCTGCGCCGCCTTGTCGGCGGTCTGGATCTCCGCGTCGATCGCGGCGGGATCGATATCGCCGATCTTGATCGCGTAGTCGGCGAGGATCGTGAAGACCTCGGGCGAGACGTCGGCGAAGCCGCCGCGGACGTAGAAATCTTCGTCCTTGCCCGCGCCGCGGACCCGGACCACACCGGGCTTCAGCACCGTCATGAACGGCGCATGGTCCTTGAGCACGGTGAACTCGCCCTCGATGCCGGCCGCGATCACGGCCTCGACCTCGCCCGAGAAGAGCAGCTTTTCCGGCGACACCAGATCGAAGGGGAAGGCGGCCATGGCAGGATCCTTAGCGGCGGCGGCCGGCAACGACGAATCCGGCGAGGAGCCCGATGATCCCGCCGGCCAGCGTGGTGAGGAGGATGTGCCGGTTCGTGCCGTTCGTGAGTACGGAGGAGCCGGCGGAGATCTGGTTGTTTTCGAATTCGATCGTCGTGCCGCCGAGCCTGATCTCGGCCGATTCCGGCCGGGTCAGGTAGCCGGCGACGGCGCCGACGAGAAGGCCGAGCAAGAGGAGCACGACCTTCCACGTCATGACGTCACGCGTCGGTCTTCATCTTCTTGGCCTTCTCCTCGGCCTGCTCGATGGTCCCGACCATGTAGAACGCGGCCTCGGGCAGCGAATCGTACTTGCCCTCGACGAGACCCTTGAAGCCCTTGATCGTGTCTTCCAGCGGCACCTGCACGCCGTCCGACCCGGTGAAGACCTTGGCGACGTCGAAAGGCTGCGAGAAGAAGCGCTCGATCTTGCGGGCGCGCGCGACGGTCTGCTTGTCCTCTTCGGACAGCTCGTCCATGCCCAGGATCGCGATGATGTCCTGCAGAGACTTGTAGCGCTGCAGGGTCTGCTGGACCTTGCGGGCCACGGCATAATGCTCCTCGCCGACGATCAGCGGGGACAGCATGCGCGAGGTCGAGTCGAGCGGGTCGACGGCCGGATAGATGCCCTTCTCGGCGATGGAGCGCGACAGCACGGTGGTCGCGTCGAGATGGGCGAACGACGTCGCAGGCGCCGGATCGGTCAGATCGTCGGCCGGCACGTAGATCGCCTGCACCGAGGTGATCGAGCCCTTGGTGGTGGTGGTGATGCGCTCCTGCAGCGCGCCCATGTCGGTGGCGAGCGTGGGCTGGTAACCCACGGCCGACGGGATGCGGCCGAGCAGGGCGGACACTTCCGAGCCGGCCTGGGTGAAGCGGAAGATGTTGTCGACGAAGAACAGCACGTCCTGGCCCTGGTCGCGGAAGTCCTCGGCGATCGTCAGGCCGGTCAGCGCGACGCGGGCGCGGGCGCCCGGCGGCTCGTTCATCTGGCCGTAGACCAGCGCGCACTTGGAGCCCTCGGCGCTGCCGTCGTGCTCGTGCGGATCGACGTTGACCTTGGACTCGATCATCTCGTGGTAGAGATCGTTGCCCTCGCGGGTGCGCTCGCCGACGCCGGCGAACACCGAGTATCCGCCGTGCGTCTTGGCGACGTTGTTGATGAGTTCCATGATCAGCACGGTCTTGCCGACGCCGGCGCCGCCGAACAGGCCGATCTTGCCGCCCTTGGCGTAGGGCGCGAGCAGGTCGACGACCTTGATGCCGGTGACGAGGATCTGCGAATCCGTGGACTGGTCGATGTAGGGGGGCGCCGGCGCGTGGATCGGGCGGCGCTCGTCGGTGCCGATGGGGCCGAGTTCGTCGACGGGTTCGCCGATGACGTTGATGATGCGGCCGAGCGTCTTGAGGCCGACCGGCACGGTGATCGGCGAGCCGGTGTCGGTGACCTCCTGGCCGCGGGTCAGGCCGTCCGAGATGTCCATGGCGATGCATCGCACGGCGTTCTCGCCGAGGTGCATGGCGACCTCGAGCACGAGGCGCTGGCCATTGTTCTGCGTCTCGAGCGCGTTCATGATCTCGGGCAGGTAGCCGTCGAACTTGACGTCGACGACGGGGCCGATGACCTGGGTCACCCGTCCGACGGGCTTGTTGGTGGCGGCTTCAGCCATGCTCGTTCCTCTTCAAACGATCAGAGCGCTTCGGCGCCCGAGATGATCTCGATCAGTTCCTTGGTGATCAGCGCCTGACGCGAGCGATTGTACTGCATCGTCTGCTTCTTGATCATGTCGCCGGCATTGCGCGTGGCATTGTCCATCGCGGTCATGCGCGAACCCTGCTCGGAGGCGGCGTTCTCGAGCATGGCGCGGAAGACTTGCACCTGCACGTTGCGTGGCAACAGTTCGGCGAGGATGGTCTCCTCGTCGGGCTCGTATTCGTAGACCGCGCCGCCTTCCGTGGTCTGGGCCGCGCCATCCGTCGTCTCGGGCACGGGAAGAGGGATCAGCTGCAAGGCCGTCGGCTTCTGCGCGATGACCGACTCGAACTTCGAATAGAACAGCGTCGCGATGTCGAACTCGCCCTTGTCGTACATGTCGAGCAGCTTGGCCCCGACCGGCTGAGCGACCGAGAAGTTCAGCTGCTTGGCCTTGACCTCGACGACCTCCTGGATCTCGTCCGGGAACTGCCGTCGCAGAATGTCGTAGCCCTTCTTGCCGATGCAGAGGATCTTGACGGTCTTTCCGTCGCGCTTCAGCCGGTTGGCGTGATCGCGGGCGAGCCGGGCGATCGACGAGTTGAAGGCGCCGCACAGCCCGCGCTCGCCGGTGGCGACGACGAGCAGATGCGTGTTGTCGTTCCCCGTCCCGCCGAGCAGCTTGGGCGCGCTCGGATCGCCGGCGAGGCTCGTGGCGAGCCGCGTGAGCACCTTCTCCATGCGCTCGGCATAAGGGCGCGCGGCCTCGGCCGCTTGCTGCGCCTTACGCAGCTTGGCGGCGGCGACCATCTGCATCGCCTTGGTGATCTTCTGCGTCGCCT
>CAXTVT010000087.1:0-12332 GCA_964247745.1 uncultured Beijerinckiaceae bacterium | reverse complement strand
GTCGGACGTCGCGCCAAGGTGCCGCGGTTAGGAGGCGGGTCGCCGCTGCCCCTGCAAGTTGTAGGTGGTCAGGGCAGGTGGAGACCTTCCTCGTTCTTGATCTCGTCCATGACGGCGTAGCTGCGCGTTTCCTTGACGCCGGGAAGCGACTGGATCACGTCACCGAGGAAGCGCCGGTAGCTCTTCATGTTCGCAAGACGTGTCTTGATCAGATAATCGAAGCCGCCGGCGACCATGTGGCACTCAAGGACCTCCGGAGCCGCTTTCACCGCGAGCGCGAAACGCTCGAAGACATCGGGCGTCGTCTTGTCGAGCAGGATCTCGACGAAGACGAGCAGGTCGAAGCCAAGTCGATGCGGATCAAGTCTCGCTGCGAAGCCGGTGATGTAGCCTTCCTGCAGAAGGAACTTCGTGCGCTCGCTGCACGCAGTGGCCGACAGGCCGATGCGCTCCGCCAACTGCGTATTCGTGATCCGTCCCTCCTTCTGGAGGATCATGAGAATTCGTCGGTCGGTCCGGTCGAGCGCAGTGAAACTCGCCATTTTATCCTCGATAAATAGTCGATATCGCTATATTACGGCGATTCGAGCGCTACAAGTTTTACGGCTCAAGGGCTAAGCGTTGCGAGTTCCCGGCGCGCCGAGCCGGAGCTTTCGAGGTTCACGATGTCCATCGCTACTCCGGTGGCCCCAACCCCTCCCGCACAAGACGCCGAGCGTCGGTTCGTTTGCTTCGCACCCGCCGCGAGCGTCGAGACGCCGTTGCGCCGCGCGATGACCGCCCGCACGAGGCTGCCGGAGGAGCTCCTCGTGCCAGACTTGATCGAGATGGCTCGCCTTTCGCCGGATGAGGCGACGCGGACCGCGGCGACCGCGCGGCGGCTCGTCGAGCGCCTCAGGACCAAGGGTCCGAGAGGCGGCATGGAGGCCCTTGTCCGGGAATACTCGCTCTCCTCGAGAGAGGGCGTCGTGCTCATGTGTCTGGCGGAGGCGCTGCTGCGGATTCCCGACATCGCCACGCGGGACGCACTGATCCGCGACAAGATCGCCTCGGGCGACTGGAGCTCGCACATCGGCGAAGGACGCTCGTTGTTCGTCAACGCCGCCGGCTGGAGCCTCATGGTCGGCACGAGGCTCTCGGGCAGGTCCGACGACGTCGAACTCTCCTCGACGCTCGGGCGTCTCCTCGCTCGCTGCGGGGAGCCGCTGGTGCGGAAGGGCATGGACATGGCGCTGCGCGCGATGGGCGAGCAGTTCGTGACCGGCCAGGACATCGCGGAGGCCTTGTCGCGCAGCCGCAAGATGGAGGCGAAGGGGTTCGGCTATTCCTTCGACATGCTCGGCGAGGCCGCCAGGACGGCGCAGGACGCATCGCGCTATCACCAGGACTATGCCGCCGCCATCGCGGCGATCGGCAAGGCATCCGATCGGCGCGGCGTCTACGAAGGGCCGGGCATCTCGATCAAGCTGTCCGCGCTGCATCCCCGCTACGGCCGCGCGCAGTGGGACCGTATGGCGCCCGACCTGCTGGCCAGGGTGCGCGGGCTGGCGTCGGCGGCCCGTGCCCATGCCATGGGCTTCAACATCGATGCCGAGGAGTCCGACAGGTTGGCGGTGTCCCTCGAGATCCTCGAGGCGCTCGCGCTCGATCCTGAGCTGGGGGGCTGGCAGGGGCTGGGCATCGTCGTACAGGCGTACGGCAAGCGATCGCTGGCCGTCATCGACTTCGTGATCGACCTCGCCCAGCGCGCTGGGCGTCGCATCATGGTGCGCCTGGTCAAGGGAGCCTATTGGGACACGGAGATCAAGCGCGCGCAGGTCGACGGCCTCGCCGACTTTCCGGTCTACACGCGCAAGGTCCACACCGATCTCTCCTACCTGGCCTGCGCGCGCAAGCTGCTGGCAGCGCGCGCGCACGTCTTCCCGCAGTTCGCCACCCACAACGCGCGGACCGTCGCGACCATCGCTACGCTCGCCGGCCCGGATTTCGCCGTCGGCGACTGGGAGTTCCAGTGCCTCCACGGCATGGGGGAGCCTCTCTACGAGCAGGTCGTCGGCGCGACCGGGCTCGCCCGACCTTGCCGCATCTACGCGCCGGTCGGCACGCACGAGACACTTCTCGCCTATCTCGTGCGCCGCCTCCTCGAGAACGGCGCCAACAGCTCTTTCGTGAACAGGGTGGCGAATCTCCAGGTGCCGATCGACGAACTCGTCGCCGACCCCGTGGACGACGCCCTGGCCGTCGAACCTTTGGGCTCCCACCATCCCGCGATCAAGCGGCCCGCGGACCTCTACGAAGGCCGTCTGAACTCGGCCGGCCTCGACCTAGCAGACGAGCCGACGCTCGCCACGCTTTCGGCAAGGCTTCGCGACGATGCGGACTTGCATCGTCTTGCAGCGCCGGACGGCGTGCAGGGAGACCGCTCCTCGCAGGCCCGCGACATCCGCAATCCCGCAGACCGTCGCGACCTCGTCGGCCGAGTCCTCGAGACCACGGCCGAGCAGGTGGCTGCGCTCGCACGGCGCGCCGAAGGTGCGGCCGCGGGCTGGGCTAGGACGCCGCCTGGCGAGCGCGGTGCGATCCTCGAGCGCGCCGCCGATCTCATCCAGGAGCGTATGGTGCCGCTCGTCGGCCTGATCTGCAGGGAAGCGGGCCGCATGGTACCGAACGCCGTGGCCGAAATCCGGGAGGCGATCGACTTTCTGCGCTACTACGCGGCGCAAGCGAGGCTGCTTGGGTTCGACGATGTGCCGATCGGACCGGTCGCCTGCATCAGTCCCTGGAACTTCCCCCTGGCGATCTTCACCGGCCAGGTCGCGGCGGCGCTCGCCGCCGGCAACCCCGTCCTCGCCAAGCCGGCGGAGGAGACCCCGCTGGTGGCGGCGGCGGCCGTGACGATCCTTCGCGATGCCGGCGTGCCCGAAGCGGTCTTGAGCTTCCTTCCCGGCGACGGGCGGGTGGGGGCGGCGCTCGTCGACGACGAGGCGGTCCGAGCGGTGGTCTTCACCGGCTCCAGCGCGGTGGCGCGCCTCATCGAGCGACGACTCGCGCTGCGCATCGGACCCGGCGGCGGTACCGTGCCGCTCGTGGCGGAGACGGGCGGCCAGAACGCCATGATCGTCGATTCGTCGGCCCTGCTCGAGCAGGCGGTCGGAGACATCGTGGCATCCGCCTTCGACAGTGCCGGGCAGCGTTGCTCGTCCCTGCGCATCCTCTGCCTTCAGGAGGATATCGCGGCAGATGCCGTGACCATGCTGAAGGGCGCGATGCGAGAGTTGGCGATCGGGTGTCCCGACCGCCTCGGCACGGATGTCGGGCCTGTCATCTCGGCGCAGGCCGCCGCGACGATCGAGGATCACGTAGCGGCGATGGAAGCGAAAGGTCACGCGATCACGCGTTTCGAGTTGCCCGAGGACTGCGCGTTCGGAAGCTTCAGCCCGCCGACGCTGATCGAGGTGGCGGCGGTCGGCGACCTCGGCGACGAGGTGTTCGGCCCGGTCCTTCACGTCATGCGGTACCGGCGGGACGAGCTCGACGCGTTGATCGACGCGATCAACGCGACCGGGTTCGGCCTGACCTTCGGCCTTCACACGAGGATCGATCAGACGGTGGCGCGGGTTCGAGCCCGGGTAAAGGCCGGCAACGTCTACGTCAACCGCAACATGATCGGAGCGGTCGTCGGCTCGCAGCCCTTCGGTGGGTCGGGCGTGTCGGGCACAGGACCCAAAGCCGGCGGCCCGCTCTACATGCGCCGGTTGATGTCACGAGCGGGTCGCGAGCGCGGCGCGAGGCCGACTGCCCACGACTGCGATGCGGCGCTGATCGCCTTTGCGGATTGGCTCGACGCCGCGGGTCACGCCGCCGAAGCCGAGACCTCCCGGCGATGCGGGCGGGAGACGCGGCTCGGCGCTCAGATCGATCTCCCCGGCCCCGTCGGCGAACGCAACCTCTACACGCTGCGCCCTAAGGGCATGGTCCTGCTGGTCCCCACGACTTTCAGAGGGCTGGCCCTTCAGATCGCGGCGGTGCTCGCGACCGGCAACGACGCGATCGTCGATCCGGCCAGCGGCGTGCAGGAACGACTGACCGGTCTCCCGCACCTTGTCGCTCGTCGCCTTGAGATCGATGCCGGCTGGGCGTCGGTGGAAGCCATCGCCGCGGCGCTCGTCGAAGGCGAGGCCCCGCGGATCCTCGAAGTGCGGCAGCGCCTCGCCCGGCGCGAGGGTCGGATCGTCGGGGTTCACGCCATCTCTTCCGCCCAGGTCGCGTCCGGCACGACGGAATGGTGCCTCGACTGGCTTCTGGAGGAAGTGACCGTGAGCATCGACACGACGGCGGCGGGTGGCAACGCGAGCTTGATGGCTCTGGTCTGACGCGGACGGCGCAGCACCCAACCGGGTGCTTGAGCCTGCCAGGAGCTCTTTCGATGCCCGCGGCTTGCGAGCGGGTTTCGCTTCATACCGCATCGAGCCCCATCTGCCAGAAGTCCGCCTCCAGGCGCGAAGCCGCGGCGAACACGGCAGCAAGGTCGGCGAAGCGGTGCTCCGGCATCAGGACCGCCGCCAGCCCGTCGAGGTGGCGCCGCGCCGCCGCGGCGACGCCCTGGTAGGACTCGCCGGCATATTCCGCGATCCACTCGGCGTAGGGGTGCTCACGATCGAGCGTCGTGCCGCGAGACGCCAGCGCGCGGCCGATCTCGGCATAGCCGACGACGCAGGGAGCCAGGGCGACGTGAAGCGCGAGCAGATCGCCGGCCGCGCCTTGATCCAGGACGAACCGGGTGTAGGCGATCGTCGCGCGATGCTCCGGTGCCGAGGCGATCTCTTCCGCCGCGAGGCCCCAGCGTCCACAGAGCCGCACGTGAAGCTCCGTCTCGTCGAGAACCGCGGTCAGCGCCGCCTGCGAATAGCGCAATTCGGCGATCGTGCGGCTCTTGTAGGCGGAGAGCGCGTAGGCGCGGGCGAACTGAACGAGGAACAGGTAGTCTTGCACCAAATAGGCGCGAAAGGCGGCCTCCGGCAGCGTGCCGTCGCCAAGACGCCGCACGAAAGCATGGTCGACGTAGGCCTCCCACGCGAGAGCGGCGGATTCCTTCAGACGGTCGAAGAGGTCCATGGCGATTCCGGATGCTGCCCGCGACGAGCGATTCCGTCGACGGGCGGCGCGGACGACCTGATCGCACATTCTTCGCAATGCAAAGCGTCTTGTTGCGTCGAAGCAGCGCGATCGTTCTGGTCGAGCCTCGCCCGCGGGAGCCCGGCCGAAGGGTCGTCATGATCGAGGCGTGCCCTTCATGCCGGCGACGAGCGTGTCGACATTGTACTTGAACATGTCCGCGTAGGTCGCGGCCGGTCCACCTGGCTTGGAAAGCGCTTCGACGAAGAGTTCGCCGCCCGGACGGGCCGATGTCGCGTCGCCGATCTGCTTGACGAGACGCGGGTCGTTGGAGTTTTCGAAGAAATAGGCGTGGACGTGCTCGGCCTTGATCTGTCCGATCACCTTCGCCACCTGCGCGGCCGACGGTTCTTTCTCGGTGGAAAAGCCGAGCGGCGACAGGAAGCTCACGCCGTAGGCGGCACCGAAATAGCTCAGTGCATCGTGGGTGGTGAGGACCTTGCGCTCGTTCTTCGGCACGCCATCGACCTGCGCGTGAGCGTAGACGTCCAGCGACTTGAGTTTGGCATCGTACGTCTTGGCGTTCGACGCGAAGACGACGGCATCCTCCGGATCGGCCGCGGCCAACGCCTTCTCGATGTTGCCGACGTAGACCTCGGCGTTCGGGATGCTGTTCCACGCATGGGGATCGGTGATGGTCTTGCCGTCCTCCTCCATCTTTCGGGTCCTGATGCCGTCGGATGCGACGACCGGCTTGCCGGCGTAACCGGAGGCCTTGGTCAGCCGGGCGAACCAGCCCTCCAGGCCGAGGCCGCTGGTGAACACCACGTCGGCGCTTTTCAGGTTCCGGGCGTCGTCCGGCGTCGGCTCGTATTCGTGCGGATCGCCGTTGGGGGGCACCATGCTCACCACCACGACGTGGTCGCCGCCGACCTGCCGGACCATGTCGGCGAGCACGGTGAACGAGGCCACGACCTTCACCGTCTTGGCTGCGGCGGGATCGATCATCGCCATCGGCAGCATCGCCACGGCCGCTATCGCCGCTCGCCTCGTCGTCATGCTCGGTCTCCTTGGTTAGATCGCGTGTCGCGGACGCGGTCGACTGCGTCGCACCAGGCCGCCGCGTCCCAGGATCAGCGAGGCGACGTAGATCAGGCTGGCCGTCAGGACGATGGCCGGGCCCGATGCCACACTGAGGTGGAAGGACGTGACGAGGCCGACGAAGCCCGAGACCATAGCGACGAGCGTCGCGATGGCCATCATCGTCGGCAGAGTCGTGGCCCAGAGCCGCGCGACGGACGCCGGCAGCATCATCAGGCCGACCGCCATCAGCGTCCCCAGCGCCTGGAACGCTGCCACGAGGTTTGCGACGACCAGCAGCAGGAACAGGAGGTGGTAGAAGGATCCGCGCCCGCCGACCGAGCGGAGGAAGCCGGGGTCGAAACATTCGACGACGAGCGGACGATAGACCAGGGCGAGCACGATGGCGGTTGCCGCCGCGATCGTGGCGATGACGTAGAGGGCCTCGTCGTCGATGGCGAGGATCGTGCCGAAGAGGACGTGGAGAAGATCGATGTTCGATCCCCGCAAGGAGACGATCAGCACGCCGGACGCCAAGGACGCGAGATAGAAGCTCGCGAAGCTCGCGTCTTCCCGGAGCACCGTGGTGCGGCTGACCAGTCCCGAGAGGAGCGCGACGGTCAGGCCGGCGACCAGGCCGCCGAGCCCCATCGCCGGCAACGAGAGTCCCGCGAACAGGAAGCCGATCGCGGCCCCTGGCAGGATCGCGTGGCTCATGGCGTCGCCGACGAGGCTCATGCGGCGTAGCATGAGGAGCACGCCGATCGGCCCGGATCCGATCCCCAACGCGAAGCAGGCCACCAGCGCGCGCCGCATGAAGCCGTAGTCGGCGAAGGGCGCGACGACGAGCGCGTAAGGGCTCACGCGGTCGCCTTGAGCATCGACGCGTCGGTGCGGTCGTCCCATCGTTCCGCCATGGCGCGGGCGCGGAGCAGGTTCTCCGGCGTCATGGTCTCCCGCGTCGAGCCCCAGGCCACCTGCTCCCGCGCGAGCAGCAGCGTCCGTGGGAAGTGCTCGCGGACCTGTTCGAAATCGTGCAGCACGGCGATGATCGTGCGTTTCTCCCCGTGCCAACGGCCGATCAGGTCGAGGAGATCGCGCGTGGTGCGGGCATCGATCGCGGTGAAGGGTTCGTCCAAGACGATCACCGGCGCGTCCTGAAGCAGGAGCCGCGCGAACAGCACGCGCTGGAACTGCCCGGCCGACAACGACCCGATGTGGCGCTGCTCGAAACCCTCGAGACCGACGGCCGACAGCGCTTGCCCGACGCGCGCGAGAATGGGACGCGTGATCGAACGGAAGGCGCCCGAATCGCGCCAGGCGCCGAGACCGATGGTGTCGACGACGGAGATCGGGAACGAGCGGTCGACCTCGGCCGCCTGCGGAAGATAGGCCAGATCGCGTGCGGCCAGTCCCTGCCGCGTGATCTTGCCCGTCGCCGGCCGCAGGATGCCGACGATCGCCTTGACCAGCGTCGACTTGCCGGCGCCGTTGGGACCGACGACGGCGGTCATGCTGCCGGCCTCGAAGCAACCGTCCACCCCGCGGAGCGCGGCCTCGCGATCGTAGGCCACGCTCAGGTGACTGACGCCGATGCTGCCCCTGCTCACGGGACGCCGACCGCCCAGAACACCGCGGATGCCAAAGCCAGGAGGACGACGAGCACGATCATCAGCCTCGTCAGCGAGGAACCGGAGAGGATCGTGGGTCGCGCATGTCGAGGCGAGGCAGCCTGGAGCGTCCATGACATCGCTCAGACGCCGATCATTGAAGCGGCCGGTGCGCGGGATGCGCGTTCATGGCGGTGAGCACCGCCTGGTCGGCCGCGTTGCGGACGAAAGCCATGGCCGCTTCGACGTCGCCGGTGCTGCAGAACTGCGGAGCTTCGTCGCCGTTCTCGACCATCACCATCACGCAAGGCGCGATGCGGCAGATGGTGAAGCGCAAAAGATCGGTCCGGGGCGCGGGCGGCTCCAGCACGACCCACGTCAGCCCCTCCGCATTGGCGCGCACGACGAAGTCGTGGCTCGAGAATTCTTGCGCGGCCCACGCGCGCAACGACGTGCATTCGTGCCGCACCATGGTGTCCAATCCGTCGCCAAAACACATGCACAACATCTCCTGCTAAGTAGGCAATAATATAACGTTGCTTCCCATGCAAGACCGGTGCTGCAGGCGAGCGGCGAAGACGCTCACGACGGTCGTGGGGCATCGGTTTCGGCATCTCGTCCCGTCAACGCGGATCGGAAGCGAACGCCAAGTTCAGCGATCCTGGCTGGACGCGGCAGGATCGTAGGGCTTGAACCCGTAGCTCTCGAAGATCGCCAGGGCCGTGGGCGACGCGACGAAGGCGAGCCAAGCCTTGGCCGCGTTTCGATGGGCGGCGCCTTTCACGATCGCGCCGCCATAGACGGCCGTCGCATTGTCTTTGGCCGGGATGTCGACGTGGCGGATCGGATGCCCCGCCTGCTCCTGGAAGATCGCTTCGGATTGCCAGGTTACGCCGGCCTGCACGAGACCCTGCATCAGGAACAGCGGCGTCTGCCGGTGATGAATATGCGTCAGCATCGTCGAGCCGTCCTTGACCTTGGCCTCGTAGACGGCGCTGACGAGGGCATCGCCGCCAGTCTTCTTCAGCGAGGCCTTGATCTGACGGACGATGCCTTCGAACGCCGGGTTTGGCATTGCCAGCCTGATGCCGGGCTTGCCAAGATCGGCCAAGCCCGTGACATGGGCGGGATTGTCGGCCGGCACCATGATGGTGAGAGTGTTGGTGGCGTAGGGCACGGCCGGTGCTTCGAGCTTTCCCTCGCTCACCAGCTCCTCGACTTTCTTGTATCCGGCGAAATAGGCATCGGGCTTTGCCGTGAAGGTCATGTTGCCGACCGTGATGGTGCCGCCAGCCTCCATCTGCTTGACCAGCAGGCCCGGCGGGATCGTCTCCCAGAAGAGCCGCCCCCTGTAGTCGGGATGCTCGCTCTCGAACGCCTTCACCAGCGGCGCCATCGCGAAGAAGTAATTGCCGCCGACGTAGAGCACGAGCTTGGGATCGTCGAGGCTGCCGTGGAAGTCGGCCATGACGTCGACTTCGGGCACGGTGAAGTCGAGGCCGCGCGTCTCGGCATCGTTGTTGGCACCGTGCTGCCAAGGTGGAAAGACGCTCTCGTCGTAGTGCGGCGGCGCCTCTTGGCCGGCTCGCCCCATCGCGCTCTCCGCGGCGGCCGGCCAGGCGAGGAGAAGCATGGCGGCACCGGCGAGCAGCGCGCGCATGTCGAACGTCGTCATCGCAAGGTCCTCACTTGATGTAATGGAAGCCGGCCTGCTGCAGCTCGGGGATCGTGCCGACGGCGCCCGGCGTGAGCACGACCTGCGGCAGCAGGTGGTTGGTGAGGTCCGCGGCGACCTGCTCGTGCGAGAGCTTGTCGGGATTGAGGCCGTCCTCGATCAGCTTCCCGGCCTGTTCCCAGATCGCATTGTGGCAGGACAGGAAGACCACGCCGCGCCGCATCAGCATGGGGATCGAATTGTTCGACGGCGAGAACATCCCCTTGGGGTCCTCGTAGTTCTTCGGATCGGCCGCCGCCGCCGGCTTCTCGACGATCAGAATGTTGGTCTTGAACTTGTCGCCCGCGAGCTTCGTGAGCTGGTACTTGTCCCACATCGCCTCGTCGTAGAGCGCGAGATGCGCCGAGCCGTGGGTCGCCGAGACCGCCAGGAAATCCGGGTGCTTGAACGACCAGATCTGCGCGTTCAACGCATTGCGCATCAGGTTCAACCAAGGACCTTCGATGGCGGTGTTATCCCAAACCTGTTTCGGCTTGGGCCGATAGGCCATGATTTCGGCAATGGCCTCGTGATCCCATTGCGCCGCGTCGTCGAGGATCATCGGGACCGTCTTGAAGTCGCGGCGCCGTGGCGCCTTGGCGAGCCGTCCCATGAGTGCGTCGAGCGTGCCGGCGCCGTCGTCGAGGACGGAAGCGCCCGCCATCTCCATCGCAGCGTCGGCGCCCGAAGAGAGCAAGCCCGCGCCGCCGATGGCCACGAGACCCATCGCCTGAAGCGCTCGTCGTCTTGTTGTCTTATGTTCCATCGAACGGGATCCTCTTTCCTTTGTTGCGACGATATGGAGAACGCCGACGGCTCCGACTACGCGCGATGTCGAAAGGGTTCGATCGTGCGGTACGATCGGTCCGGGTTCGTGAGCCGCGCGACGGCCAGTGGATCGTCGAAACCCTGGGCATCGCGGGCTCGGCGCACGAACCTTGTCGCGAACGGGGCAAGGATTGCTGGACTATCGCCTCGACATCGGTCACGGCGTCGCCGACAAGGATGTCAGGCAAGCCGCCGCTTGGGCAGTAACGGACGTACGATCGATGCTGACCTACCTCTACATCGCCTTGGGCGGCGCACTTGGTTCCGTCGCGCGCTTTGCGGTCTCCGGCGCCGTCGCGCGGAGCACTCACGAGGTATTTCCCTGGGGCACTCTGACCGCCAACGTGTCGGGTTGTTTCATCATCGGCCTGTTCGCGATGCTGACGGGTCCGGACGGCCGCATCCTGGTCCCGCCGGACTTCCGCCAGTTCTTCATGGTCGGCATCTGCGGCGGCTACACGACGTTCTCGTCCTTCAGCCTGCAAACCCTGGCCTTGGCCAAGGATGGCGACATGACGCGCGCCACGGCCAACATCGTCGGGTCGTTGGTGCTGTGCCTCGTCGGCGTGTATCTCGGTTCGGTGGCGGGCGCCTTCGTCAATCAACTCAAAGGGTCGTGACATGGCGCTCGAGGGTCACTCGGCGCTGATGCGCCTCTACACCGACGAACGTGCGAAGGGCGACGGCGGGCCGCTCTACAACGACATCGTCAAGAAGGCCCGCGATGCGAAGATCGCGGGAGCCACGGTGATGCGCGGGGTCGTCGGCTTCGGCATCGATGGAAACGTGCAACGTGCCAGCATCCTCGACCTTTCGGGAAATCTTCCGCTGGTGATCGAGCTGGTCGACGACGAGGCCAAATTGCGCGAGTTCCTGTCGTCTCTGTCGGGCCTCTCCGACATCGGTCTCGTGACGATCCAGAGCGTCGAGGTGCTGCATTACGACGGCGGCAAGGCCGTTTCGGCTTAGAAGTCGCCGCGTCGACGCGCGCGCTGGCGTTCAAGCCCTGCCGTAGGCCTCGGCGAGCGACACGAAACCTGCGAGGTCGACCTCCTCGGCCCGGCGCGTCGGCTCGATCCGGGCAAATTCCAACAGCGCGAGCGGATCGCGGCCAAGCGACCGCAGGCTCTGGCGCAGCATCTTGCGACGCTGCCCGAAGGCGGCCTGGGTCACGGTCGAGAGCGCCGCGGCGCGGCAGGGCAGGGGCGAGCGGCGCGGCACCAGTTCGACCACGCTCGAGGTGACGTTGGGCGGCGGCACGAAGGCCGAGGGCGCCACGTCGAACAGGATGCGCGTCTCGCAGCGCCAATTGGCCAGCACGCCGAGGCGGCCGTAGGCGGCGCGTTCACGCGGCGTCGCCACGATGCGCTCGGCGACCTCGCGCTGGAACATCAGCGTCAGCCTGTCGAACCACGGCGGCCATGGCTCGCTCTCGAGCCAGCCGACGAGAAGCGGCGTCGCGATGTTGTAGGGCAGGTTGGCGCAAACGCGGGTCGTCCGATCCTCCGCGGCGAGAGCGGCGAAGTCGACCGTCGTGGCGTCGGCCTCGCGCACGTCGAGCCGGCCGGGATAGGCGGCGGCGACCTCGGCCAGCGCGGCGAGGCAGCGCGGGTCGCGCTCCAGAGCCACCACCTCGGCGCCGCCGGCGAGCAGCGCGCGCGTGAGGCCGCCGGGGCCGGGGCCGACCTCGACGACACGGACGCCGTCGAGCGGGCCGGCGGCGCGGGCGATGCGGGCGGTCAAGTTCAGGTCGAAGATGAAGTTCTGGCCGAGGCTCTTCCTCGGGGCGAGGTCATGCGAGGCGACGACCTCGCGCAACGGCGGAAGACCGTCGCTCACGCCGCGTCGCGGGCCCGGTCTGCCGTCGCGAGGCGGGCGGCGAGGTGAAGCGCCTGGATCAGGCTGGAGGGATCGGCGATCCCCTTGCCGGCGATGTCGAAGGCGGTGCCGTGGTCGGGCGACGTGCGCACGAAGGGCAGGCCGAG
>CAXTVT010000086.1:0-12375 GCA_964247745.1 uncultured Beijerinckiaceae bacterium | reverse complement strand
AGGACCGTCGCGAGCCGATCGATCTGCTCGGCCTGGCCGCCGAGGAGGCGGCGCGTCACGACGCCGAGCTGACGGGCGAACCGGTCGAGATCGAGGGCGACGTCGTGCTGCTGCGGCGGCTGATCCGCAACTTGCTCGACAACGCGGCCAAGCACGGACGGCCCCCGGTGGAGATCGCCGTGGCGCGCGATGGCAGCGCCGCGACGATCGTCGTCAGCGACGCCGGTCGCAGCCTTGCGCCGGAACAGCGCGAGCGTATCTTCGAGCCGTTCTACCGGCCCAGCGGGTCCGGCGAGAGCGCCGGCGGCTGGGGCCTCGGCCTCGCCTTGGTGCGCCAGATCGCCGGGCGCCATGGCGGAACCGTCGCCTGCGACGCGACCGCCGCCGGAGGCACGCGGTTCACGGTGAGGCTGGTGGGACCGACGGCCTGAGCTCAGCGTGCCGCCGCCACCGCCAGCAGGAACGCGGCGAGGTCGGCGGTCGCATGGTCCACGTGCGCCGGCACCGCCGCGGCGCCGACGATCTCGAAGGCCTCGCGCGTGTCGATCGCGCCGGCCGCCGGCACCACCAGCACCGTGACCATGCCGAGCCGCTTCGGCACGAGGAGGTTGCGCGGGATGTCCTCGAACATCGCGGCGCGGCGCGGGTCGACGTGATGACGCGCGAGGAACGCATCGTAGGCGCCGGCTTCGGGCTTGGGGATCAGCGCGCCGGAGACGATATCGAACACGTCCTCGAACAGGCCGCCGAGACCCAGCGCCTCCGTCGTCTTCTCGGCGTGGGTGCGCGAGCCCGACGTGAAGATCAGCTTGCGGCCGGGGAGCGCAGCCACCGCCGCCGCCAGCGCCGGATCGGCGACCACGCTGGTGCGGTCGACATCGTGGACGAAGGCGAGGAACGCGTCGGGCTCGATGCCGTCGGCCTCCATCAGTCCCTTCAGCGTCGTGCCGTAGCGCGTGTAGTAGAACTTCTGCAGCGCGCGAGCCGACAGCCCGTCGAGGCCGTAGAGCTGCATGATGTAGAGCGAGATGCGCGCGTCGATCTTCGGCCAGAGGTCGGAGCCGGCGGGATACAGCGTGTTGTCGAGATCGAACACCCAGGTGTCGACGTGGGCGAAATCGTCGAGCGCGCCGGCTTGCACAGCGTCCAGCCCCGTCATTCCGGGGCTCGCGTCGGCGAGAACCCGGAACCCGTCGCGTCCAGTCCCTGTCTTGCCGAGGGCGACGCGCTCCGGGATTGCCAGCGGCGCCCCGGGCCGACGAGCATCACCCTCACCGCGTGATCAGCGTGCCGGCACCGCCGTCGGTCAGGAGCTCGACGAGCACGGCGTGGGGCTGCTTGCCGTCGAGGATGACGACGCCTTCGACGCCCTGCTCGATGGCGTAGAGGCAGGTCTGCACCTTGGGGATCATGCCCCCTGTGATCACCCCCTCGGCGATGAGCTGGCGAATCTCGTTGGCGGAAAGCTTCTCGATCAGCTTCTTGTTGGCGTCGAGCACGCCCGGCACGTCGGTGAGGAACAGCAGCCGCTTGGCGCCCAACGCGCCGGCGATGGCGCCTGCGAAGGTGTCGGCGTTGACGTTGTAGGTCTCGCCGTCCTCGCCCATCGAGATCGGCGCCAGCACCGGGATCAGCTCGCGGCCGAGCACCTGGTCGAGCACCATGGTGTTGACCTTGGCCGGCTCGCCGACGAAGCCGAGGTCGATGGTCTCGCCGCCGCCGGCGCCCATCGACACGGTGCCGGCCGCCTTGCGGGCAATCACCATGTTGCCGTCCTTGCCGCAGAGTCCGATGGCGTGGCCGCCGACCGAGTTGATCATGCCGACGATCTGCTTGTTGATGGCGCCGGCCAGCACCATCTCGACGACCTCGACGGTGGCCTTGTCCGTCACGCGCAGGCCGTTGGCGAAGCTCGACTTGATGCCGAGCTTCTCGAGCATCGCGCCGATCTGCGGGCCGCCGCCGTGCACCACCACCGGGTTGATGCCGCTCTGCTCGAGCAACACCATGTCCTGCGCGAACTCGCGGGCGCGCGCTTCGTCGCCCATGGCATGGCCACCGTATTTCACGACGACGGTGGCGTCGTCGTAGCGCAGCATGTGCGGCAGCGCCTGCATGAGGATCGCCGCCTGCTGGTGCGGGTCGGTCGGGATGTCCCTGGTCATGCGCGCGAGTCCGATGGTGACGGGCGCCTTGTAGCGGGGCGGGGCTGGGGGCTCAATGGCGGCGCGGCTTGCGGATAATGCATTTTTGCATTACATGCGGGTAGATTGAGAGGTCAATATGACAACGCTGACGATCACGGCTCGAGGCCAGGTCACTTTCAAAAAAGCGGTCTTGAAACACCTGGGGCTTCAGCCTGGGGACAAGATCAAGCTCGACCTGCTGCCCCAAGCACGCGCTGAGTTGTCCGCGGATCGCCCTGGAATCCCGTGGAGCGAAATCAGCGGCTGCCTCAAAGGCAAGACGAATGGTGCGGTGCTCACCATCGACGAGATCAACGACGCGATCGCCGAAGCCGGTGCCGCCGCTGGAATGCGCGGTCTTTGAAAATCACACCGGATACGAACGTCCTCTTGCGTATCGTGACTGCCGATGATCCTGTCCAGAACGCCGCTGCCAGGCAAGCTCTCGATGGTGCCGAAGTCGTCGCGATCGGTCATTCGTGTTTGTGTGAGCTGGCGTGGGTTCTGAAAAGTCGCTACGCCGCGACCCGCAGCGATATTGCGAACGCAATCCGTATGATCATCGACGGCAACAGAGTGGTCGTAGATCGTCGTGCCGCGGAGGAAGCACTGCTTATGTTCGAAGCAGGAGGCGATTTCGCCGACGGCGTCATCGCGTTCGAAGGCCGGATGCTCGGCGGAGAGACGTTCGTGTCGTTTGACAGACAGGCTGTCAAACTGCTGCGCGCCAACGGTCAGGCTGGCGAACTGCTGCGCTGAGGCGCTGCTACACCCCCGCCGCGCCCCCGTCGCTGCGCGGATCATGCCCGGCCTCGATGCGACCATCCGGCCGCCGCACAACGGCGCCGGCATGGCCGAAGCCATCCGAATACGGCAGCGGCGCCAGCTCGGGCTCGTGGCCGGCCCGGCGGAGTTCGGTCACCAACGTGTCGTCGAAACGCGGTTCCAGCTTGAGCCCGGGATCGGGCGTGCCCCAGGTCTTGCCGTAGAGGAAGCGCGGGCGGTCGAGCGCCGCCGCGACGCCTTCGCCCATCAGCATGCGGGTGAAGACCTGCGCCTGGAACTGCGGCTGCCCGTCGCCGCCCATCGCGCCATAGGACACGATGCGACCGTCGTCGAAGACGGCCAGCGGCGGGTTCAGCGTGTGCGTCGGGCGGCGCCCCGGGGAGAGCGGATTGACGGCGGCGGGATCGAGCGAGAACGACGCCCCGCGGTTCTGCAGCAGCACGCCCGTCGCCGGCAGCACGCAACCCGAGCCGTATTCCCAGTACACGGACTGGATGAACGACACGGCGAGCCCCGTCGCGTCGATCGCGCCCATCCAGACCGTGTCGCCCTGCGCCGGCCGGATCGGCAGGGTGGCGGCGCGCGCCGGGTCGATCGCATCGGCCTCGCGCTGCAGCGCCGCCGGCGTGAGGAATTCCTCGGGCCGATGCTTCAGCGCGTCGTAATCTGTGCAAACCGCGTCGCGGATCGCCAGCGCCCGCTTGGTGGCCTCGATCAGCCCGTGGATGTGGGCGAAGCTCTCGGGCCTGGCGGCGCCGAGGCGATCGTAGATGCCGAGCAGCACCAGGCTCGCCAGCCCCTGCGTCGGCGGCGGCGCGTTGTAGAGCGTGCGGCCTGGCAGCTGGAGGGCCAACGGTTCCCGCCATCGGGCGCGATAGGCGGCGAGGTCCTCGCGGGTCCCCATTGCGCCGATGCGCTCCATGTCGGCGGCGAGTTCGCGGGCGATGTCGCCGCGATAGAAGTCGTCGAGCCCGGCGCGGGCCAGTTGGTCCAGCGTCGCCGCGAGCGCGACTGCCTTGCGCAGCGTGCCGGCCGGCGGAATCTCGCCGTCGACGAGGTAGGCCTCCGCGAAGCCCGGCGCCTGCTTCAGCGCGTCGAAGAGGAACGGCACGGTACGCGCCTGCGAGGGCGATTGCGCGTAGCCGTCGCGGGCATGACGGATGGCATCGTGCAGCAGGTCGCGAAGCGGCATGCGGCCACCGCCCTGCTCGGAGAGCTCGCGGGCGAGTTGCCAGCCGCCGACCGTGCCGGGAATGGTCACCGCGGCGTTCGGCCCGCGCGCCGGGACCGCGTCGTAGCCCTCCTGGCGATAGTGCGCGCGCGTGGCGCGGGCACCCGCCGGCCCGCAGGCCTCGATGTACCGCACGCGACCGCGCGGCTCGCGGATCAACCAGAAGCCGTCGCCGCCGATGGCGTTCATATGCGGGTAGACCACCGCGATGGTCGCCGCCATGCCGATCATGGCCTCGATCGCGTTGCCGCCCTCGCCGAGGATCGCGCGGCCGGCCTCGGCGGCGGCATGGTGCGGCGCGGCGCAGGCCGCTTGGTCGAAGAACAGGCTCTCGGTCACGGGAATGGTTTCGGCTCTCTCAAGACGGCTTCGCTCAAGGCTCGGGCGCGCCGCGCGCCGACCAGCGGGCGTCATCGGCGCGGCCGGCGGGAATCGGCATCGCCTCGCCATGCACCATGGTGGTCGTCGCGAGACCGTCGGGCCCGGGTTCGGTCGATTTCGGGAGCGCCGCGAGGATGCCGTCCTTGCTGCCGGGCGCCTCGGCGAGGTTGCGGATCGGCCCGGCGTCGGGCTTGGCCGCGGCGACCGGCTTGTTGCCGGCCGCAGGGGCCTCGGCGCTGGGGAGCCGCGGCGCCGGGGTCTTGCCCTCGAGCGCCCGCAACACGTGGGCCACCACGAAATGCGCCAGCTTGCGGGAACCCGCCTTGGTGAAGTGGATACCGTCCGATGCGCGCAGCCGCACGGTCTGGCCGTTGACGTCCGGCCCGTAGGCCGAGAAGTCGCCGTTGTCGTCGGAAAACGCCTCCCAGGTGTCGACCCAGACGGCGCCGGTCTTGGCGGCGGCCTCGCGCGTGATATCGTTGAGGCTCGCCATCGCGTCGGCGAAGCCGTCGTCCTTGGTGATCGGCAGGCCGACCCAGATCAGCGGAACGCCATGGGATCGGAACGCCTCGTCGATTGCGCTGACGCGTCGGCCGTAGGCCGCGGTCCATTCCGGCGTGCCGAACGCGAAGACCTTGCCGTTCTCGCGGATCGCCTGCTTGTCGTTGGAGCCGATCATCATCACGGCCACGTCGATCCGCGAGGCCTTCGACTTAGCCGGCTCGGACTTGTTGTCGGGCTTGCCGGCGGGTGTTCCGGGCCCGTCCGCCATGGCCACCTTGCCCGCATCCTTGTCCCCGTTCCGGCCGGCGAGCAGGTCGTCGATCGATTTCGGCCAGTCGTAGAAGTCGCTGGCGACGAGGCCGGTCGAGCCCTTGGCCCTGTGTACGACGGCGACGTCGGGCCGATCGGCGAACGCATCGTCCAGTCCGTCGGCGAGCATCAGCCCGAGGCTGTCGCCGAACACGTCGACGAAAAGAGAGGCGTCCTTGGGGGGCGCTGACGGCGTCTCCTTGGCGACATCCTCCGCCGGACGTGGCGGCTTTCGCTTCTGCACGTGCCGGCGCGGTCTGTAGTCCTCGTCGGACGGCAAGGAGCCGGCATCGTAACCGCCGCCCCGGTAACCGCCTCCGCCCCCGTAGCCGTAGCCGTAGCCGGGAAAGGCGGGTGCACCCGGGCGCGGCATCGGTCTGACGCCACCGCCGAAAAGATTTCCGAACCAGCTTTGCGCGGACGCGGGCGTTGCCGCGACAGCGGCGGCGAGCAGCGCGAGGACGACAAAATGAAGGAGCCTGATGGTCGCCATGCCGAACCTTAATGCGCCGCCGCGCGATGGCCAACCCGCACCAGTCGCTTCTGCGGTCGTCACGCCCGACCTGACCGGACCAAAGGGAACACTGCAGGTGTTGATCGTAAAACGATCGGTCGTCCGGCGTGTCGACGCTGGAGGTCTCGCGTGGATGAGGACTTCCGCAAAGCGTCAGCGTTTGCTCTTCAGGGCCTCTTCCTCGTCGCCGCCGTTGCCCGGCTGATTGGCGGAAACCGGGTCGCTGCCGGGGAACGTCTCTTCCAGCCCTTCGTCCAGGTCGGTCGTCTTGCTCTCGTCCGGCTCGGCGTCCTTGTTCTTGACCTTCTCGTCCATGCGGCGCTCCTCCTACGGCTGGACAAGACGGGATCGCACCTTTGCGTTCCCGGCTGGGCCAGGCAGTGACGGCTCAGCCGGTGGCGAGCACGCGGGCCGGCGGAAACGCGACCTCGACGAAGGTGCCCTGGTCGACCTTGCTGCGGATGGTGAGCGCGGCCTCGTTGGCCTCCACCAGCGCCTTGGTCAGCGGCAGGCCGAGCCCGGTGCCCGCGACGCCCGAGGCCGGCTGACGCGAGAGCTGGCGGAACGGCTCCAACGCGGCGGCGATATCGGTCTCGGACATGCCGGGTCCGGTGTCGCGGATGCGAAGCACGACGTGGCCTGATTCGGTGAGCTGGCTCGCGACGATGACCTGGCCGCCCGGCTCGTTGAACTTGACTGCGTTGGAGAGCAGGTTGAGCGCGATCTGGCGCAGGGAGCGCTCGTCCGCGGTGATGTTGGGGAGGTGGGGCGCCAGGGACAGACGCATGATCACGCGCTCGCGGCTCGCCTGCGGCTGCATCAGCGCCACGCATTCCGAGACGATGCGGTTGACGTCGATGGCCCGGGGCGAGAGCTCCATCCGACCGGCCTCGATCTTCGACAGGTCGAGCAGGTCGTTGACCAGGCTCATGACGTGGGTGCCCGAGCCGTGGATGTCGCGCAGATAATCCTTGTAGCGTTCGCTGCCGAGCGGTCCGAAGCGCTCCTCCATCATGATGTCGGCGAAGCCGATGATGGCGTTGAGCGGCGTGCGGACTTCGTGGCTGACCTTGGCGAGAAAGTCGGACTTCAGCGCGCTCGCGCGCTCGGCGGTACGGCGCGCCTCGCCGAGTTCGCCCTCGACCTTCTTCCAGTGGGTGAGATCGCGAAACAAGGCGCAATAGCGCGCCGGCTTCGGCGGCACCTCGGCGTCGCGGAACGGGCCGAGCTGCCCGAGCGTCATGAACACGGGGATCGGGCCGCCCTGGGCCGCCGTCACCAGGAACTCGCGGCCGTCGTTGAGCAGCGAGCGCGTCGCGTCCGACTTGACGCCGTCGAGATAGTCGCGCGCCAAGTCGCGGTCATGCGCCGCGAACAGGTCGAGGAACGGCTTGCCGACCACCTCGGCCCGGTCGCGGGCGAACAGCGCCTCGCCGGCTCGGTTGAGCGAAAGCACGTGACCCTCGTCGTCCATCACCACCACGCCGTCGGTGGCGGTCTCGAGGATGGCGCGAAGCTCGCGCCGCTCGTCGTCGTCCCGCTCGGTAGCGGCAGGCGCCGAGCGGCCCGTCGCGCTCTGCAGGCTGAGCAGGGTCGCCGGCAGGCCGTCCCAGTCGATCCGCTGCAGCCGGGCCGTCGCGGGGACGGTGGCTCCGGCAGCCGTTCGCACCGCCACGAACTCGGCGCCGCTGGCGTTGCCCGGCGTATGGCCGAAGAGATGCGCCATGCCGCCGGCGGCATGCAGCGCGTCCTCGTCCGTGAAGCCCACCAGATCGAGCAGGTGCCGGTTGGCGAAGATCGGCACGTTGTCGCGGCTGACCAGCAAACCGATGGCAAGCTTGTCGAGCAGGGCGAGCCCGTTGCGGGCGATCTCGGCCTCGCGCGTGGCGTTCGAGGGCGCCGCAGCCGGCCCGGCGAGTTGCGCGACCGTGCCGCCCGAAGCCGGCTCGGCGAAGGCGCGGAGGTCGTCGCCGGTGTCGTCGCGCTCGGCGGGAGCCGGCTCGCCTTGCGCCATCGCGGCAGCCGGCTCCTCGACGGCGTCCGGGATCGCCGCGACGGAGCGCTCGGATGCCGCCGATTGCGGTTTCGCGGCGCTCGGATCGGACGGTGCCGGTGCCGCCTCGTTCAAGCCGGCCTGGTCGCGCAGCTCGGCCGCCAGTGCGGCGAAGGCCCGCTGGTCCTCCGTGGACAGCGCCTTCGAGGGAAACGCGATGACCTTGCCGGTCTCGGTGGAGTCCGGCGCCAGGCGAAGCGGCTCGCGCGCGACGAGGGCATCGAGCTTGACGATCCCGTAGCCGCGGTAGCCGGAGAAGGAGCGATCGGGGTCGAAGGACGGGATCGCGCCGAGTCCCACCGCGACCGCCGCGGAGGCGCCGTCGATCGGCCAGGCGACCTCGACGCCGCTCCAGGTCTCCTGGGAGCGCAGCGCCTCCGCGAGCCGCCCCGTGGGATCGAGGCGGGGGGCCAGTTCGAGAAGGCTGAGTCCGACGAGATCGGCGTTGCCGGGTCCGACGATCTCGGCGAGCGGCGGCGACACCTGGGTGCAGATCCCGTTCGAGTCGGTCTGCCACAGGAAGCGGAGGCTGCGGCGGCTCGGCCAACGCTGGCGCAGCGCGGCGTGGATCGCCGGCACGTCGAGCGGCCCCGCAGGCAGGAGAGCCTCCCTCGGGTCGGCCTTATCGGTCGCCTCTGAAGGAGCCGGCGCGACGGTCCCATTCGATGCGGCCGGCGGCAAGGACGGCGGCGCGACGAAGGCGGTCGGAGGTTCCGGAAGGAGACCGGCCCGGACGCCCAACGCCGCCGCGACGAAGAGCGATCCGCTGTCGGCACGCACCCGGCGGCACAGGAAGGTGATGATCTCGCTGCCCGGACCGAGGAAGAAGCGGAGACGCTCGAGTCGCGGCGCGCCTTCGAGCGGCAGCGTGCCCTGCAGGGCCGCCAGCCGGCGCGCGCCGGGGTCGCGCCCGGCCAGCAGGCGCGCGGAGAGCGCCTCGCCGTCGGCGACGTCGAACAGGCCGAACAGGGCGCGGCTCGCCAGCACCAGGCGCGGCCCGTCCTCGCCGCGGCTCGCCACGGCGAGGAGCGGCGCGCGCTGGCCCGGCTGTAGCGCGAGGGCCTTGACGCACAAGGCGAGATCGTCGCGCGTCAGGCCGGCCGCGAACCAGACATCATCCATGTGCGCTCAGCGTTCCCCACCGCCGCTCGCGGGCGCCGTGCCCCCGATCCAACCTTTAACGAAGCTTTAAACCTTGCCAAAAGGCGGCGTCCATGCCTGCGGCGCCACCATCCCGGCCGATGCGTCGTCAAGGTTAATTGCGGAGGATTCGCGGCGGCCGGCGCTCAGCCGCTCGCGTGCGCCGTCACCAGGCTCTCGTAGAGCGCGAGCGTGGCCTGCGCGATGCCGTCCCAGCTGAAATGCGCCTCGACCCGCGCGCGACCGGCGGCGGCGAAGCGCGCGCGCAGCTGGGGGTCGCCGGCGAGCCGGTTGATCGCGGCGGCGAGCGCATGGGAGAAGGCGCCGGGATCGGCGGGCTCGAAGCCGGTCCCGGGCTTGAGCCCGACGTCGACGAGAAGCCCGGTCTCCTCTGGGATCACGACTTCGGGAATGCCGCCTACCGCCGAGGCGACCACCGGCGTGCCGCAGGCCATCGCCTCGAGATTGATGATGCCGAAGGGCTCGTAGACCGAGGGGCAGCAGAACATAGCGGCGTGGGTGTAGAGCTGGATGATGTCGGCGCGCGGCAGCATCTCCCTGATCCAGATCACGCCGGGCCGCCCGGCGGCGACGCGGGCGACGCCCGCCTCCATCTCCCGGCCGATCTCCGGCGTGTCGGGCGCGCCGGCGGCGAGCACCACCTGGATCGAAGGGTCGATCGCGGGGATCGCGTCGACGAGATGGATGATGCCCTTCTGCCGAGTGATGCGGCCGACGAACAGCACGAAAGGCTTGTCCGGATCGATGCCGTGGCGGGTCAGCACGTCGGTGCCGGGCACCGCGCGGTACTCGTCGAGGTCGATCCCGTTGTGGATGACGTGGACCTTCTCCGGCGCCACGTCGAACAGCCGCAGGACGTCGGCGCGGGTCTCCTTCGAGACGGCGACGATCGCGTCGGCCGCCTCGATCGCGGTCTTCTCCATCCAGGCGGAGAGATGGTAGCCGTTGCCGAGCTGCTCGACCTTCCAGGGACGCAGCGGCTCGAGCGAGTGGATCGTCAGCACGTAGGGCACGCCCCACAGCTTGGCGGCCAGCAGCCCGGCCATGTCGGTGTACCAGGTGTGGCAATGCACGAGGTCGGCCTCGAGCCGGTCCTTGGCCATCACGAGCGAACGGGCCAAGGCGTCGATCGCGCCGACGAAGCGAGGGTCGGTGTCGCGCTTCGTCTCGTCCCATTGCGGAATGCCGCGCACCGTGAGGCGGCCCTCGTCGAGGCGCTGCTCGCCGAAGCAGCGCACGTCGACGTCGACGTGCCGGGCCAAGGCGCGGGCGAGATATTCCACGTGCACGCCGGCGCCGCCGTAGACGTGCGGCGGATATTCCTTCGAGAACAGCGCGACTTTGCGGAGCGGCATGGCGGGGCTTTCGGCGTGACGAGGGCTTCGGCTTGGCGCGCATCGCGCTTCGTGACAAGCCGGGACAGGCTGCGCGCGCCGCCCCGCCTTCCTATGTCACGCCCATGCCGACAGCCACGATGACGATCGACGCGTTCGAAGCCTCCCTCACGGCCGAGGAGCCGCCGCCCGGCTGCGGCGCGCCGCTCTCCGGCCTGTGGTGGGCGCGGCGCGAGGACTGGGACGCCGCGCACCGGCTTGTGCAGGACGAGGCGGGTGCCGACGCCGCGTGGGTCCACGCCTGGCTGCACCGCGTCGAGGGCGACGCGGGCAACGCGGGGTATTGGTATTGCCGCGCCGGGCGCCCCGCCGTCCGCGGTTCGCTCGACGCGGAGTGGCGCGCGATCGCCGAAGCGCAGCTCGCGCGTGGCGCCACTCAATAAAAAAGCCGGCTGCGACAGCCGGCTTGTCGTCGTGTCGACGGAGGAAAGACTAGGCCTGCCGGCGCTCCGGCTGATCGTCGTCGGCAACGCTGGCCGAACCGCGACGGGCACCACCGCGCTTCGTCATGATATCGGCCAGGGCGCGGGCGCCGCGAGCGGCCGACGAGGCGGCGAGGCGGGCCTTCTCGGCCTCGATCTTACGCTGCTTCTCGGCCTCCTCCGCCTCGCGCACCCGACGCTCTTCTTCCTCGCGGGCGTGACGTTCGGCGGCGAGCCGAGCCTCTTCCTCCATACGAATCGCATGAAGGCGGGCTTCTTCCTGCCGGCGAGCCTCTTCCTTGATGGCGACACGCTTGTTGCGGGCCTCGACCAAGGCGCGGTGTTCGGAGGACTTGGCCTCGGATTCCGGGCTCGAGAGCCGCTCCTGCATTTTCTTGACCAATTCGAGACGCTTGCTCACGGCGGATTCGCGCCGTTCGGCGAAGCCGACGTCCAAGTTACGAGCCAATCGGTATACCTTTTGAAAGTTGGGGGTGCGGACTACATGGGTAGCGCCCGCACGATTGCTATGCCGTGAAGGCGGGTCGCCCGCAAGGCCCCGCATTCGCCCACCTGGTCATTTGACGGAGGGCATCGCGGTTTTTAAGGGTGGCGCTACCCGTGCGCAACAGAGTGCGACCGTCCCTCGCACCGCTTCTCCACCTTGGTAGACGACATGTCAGGCGCCGCCCCACCGGCCGTTCACGATCCCGCGATTCTCGCTTCGGCCAAGGCCTGGCCGTTCGAGGAGGCGCGCAAGATCGTGGCGCGGGTCGAGCGCACCGGCCAGCGTGAGGTCCTGTTCGAGACCGGTTACGGCCCCTCGGGACTGCCGCATATCGGCACCTTCGGCGAGGTCGCCCGCACCTCGATGGTGCGCCACGCCTTCCACGTGCTCACGGACGGCGCCATCCCGACGCGCCTGCTGGCGTTCTCCGACGACATGGACGGGCTGCGCAAGGTGCCCGATAACGTGCCCAACAGGGCGATGCTGGAGGCCAGTCTCGACAAGCCGCTGACCCAGGTGCCGGACCCGTTCGGCACCCATTCGAGCTTCGGCGCCCACAACAACGCGCGTCTGCGCGCCTTCCTCGACCGGTTCGGTTTCGAATACGAGTTCGCGTCGGCGACGGATTACTACACCTCCGGCCGGTTCGATGCCGCGCTGCTGGCCATGCTGCGCGCCTACGACAAGGTGATGGGCATCATGCTGCCGACCTTCCGCGAGGAGCGGGCGGCGACCTATTCGCCGTTCCTGCCGATCCACCCCGAGACCGGCCACGTGCTGCAGGTGCCGTTGGAGGGCCACGACGCGGCGGCCGGCACGATCACGTGGCGCGATCCCGCGAACGGCGACCTGCGCACCACGCCGGTCACCGGCGGCCACGCCAAGCTGCAGTGGAAGCCGGACTGGGCGATGCGCTGGTACGCGCT
>CAXTVT010000085.1:0-12400 GCA_964247745.1 uncultured Beijerinckiaceae bacterium | reverse complement strand
TGTAGGTGCCGTGACCGTCGCCGCCGGTGCCGACGATGTCGATCGCGCCGGCCGGCGCGCTCACCCTCACCATGCGCGCGCGCATCGCGGCCACGGCGCCGGCGATCTCGTCGATGGTCTCGCCGCGCACGCGAAGGCCCATGAGGACCGCGCCGGTCTGGGCCGGCGTCGCCTCGCCGGCCAACAGCAAGCCGAACGCCGCCTCGGCCTCGTCGCGGGTCAGCCTGCGGCCGGAGGCGATCGCGGCCAGCAGGCTTCGCACACCGTCGCTCACGCCGCGTCGGCCCGCGCGTGCCATGCCGCGGCGAGGTCGAGGAAGTTGGCCATGATGCGGCGGCCGCCCTCGGACGCGATGCTCTCGGGATGGAACTGCACGCCGTGGATCGGCAGGGTCACGTGCGAGAGCGCCATGATCAGCCCGTCGGTCTCGGCCGTGACCACGAGGCTGGCGGGCAGCGTCGCGCGCTCGACGACGAGCGAATGGTAGCGCGTCGCACGGAACGGCTCGTTGAAGCCGCGAAAGATCGTCTGCGCGGAATGGCTCATGGTGGCCACCTTGCCGTGCACGGGCAAGGGCGCGCGTACGACGTCGCCACCGAAGGCCTGGCCGATCGCCTGGTGGCCGAGGCAGACCCCGAAGATCGGGATCGTGGCGCCGGCCTTCGCGACAAGCTCGAGGCAGATGCCGGCTTCGGACGGCGTGCACGGCCCAGGAGACAGCACGATGGCGTCGGGACGCGCGGCGATGACCGCCGCGGCCGTTCGTGCGTCGTTTCGTACGACCTCGACGCGGGCGCCCAGCGCACCGAAATCGTGCACCAGGTTCCAGGTGAAGCTGTCGTAATTGTCGATCAGCACGACGTGCGGAGCGGCGACTTGGGTGGCGGCCATCGCGCCATATCGGCTCCGGCCCCCCACCGGGTCAACCGGCTACTTGATCTTGACCTCCGAGGTCGACTTCAGGGATGTCTTGCCCTTGTCCGTCTTGATCTCGACGGCCGGCTCTTCCTTCGAGGCCTCGCGCTTCACTTTGTTGCCCTTGATGGTGCGCTCGACGTCGTCGGTGTGGACCTTGGTGACCTCGCCCTCGACCTTGCCACTGCCCCACTTGTACTCGACGTCGTCGCCCTTGCTGACATCCTTCTTCGCCGTCATCGCGAACACTCCTCTACAGACGCGAGACGGCAAAGCTTGGGATCGGAGCGTCGTTCCCGGCGCGCGATGCTGACACGATGACGCGGAGCGTCCGGGATCGGGACGCGATCGATCTCAAGGCACCGTCACGACGACGCGCCCGCGAATCCTGCCGTCGAGAATGTCGTGCGCGGCGCCGACGACGTCGTCGAGCGGGATGGTCGTGGTCACCGTCGCCAGCATCTCGCGGTCGAGGTCGCGCGCCAAGCGCGCCCAGGCCTCATCGCGCAACGGCTTCTCGCAATACACACTGTCGATGCCGAGCAGCGCCACGCCGCGCAGGATGAACGGCGCGACGGAGGAGGGCAGGTCCATGCCCTGGGCGAGGCCGCAGGCGGCGATCGCGCCGTGGCGCTTGGTCTGCGCCACGAGATTGGCCAGCGTGTGGGAGCCGACCGGATCGACGCCCGCCGCCCAGCGCTCCTTGCCGAGCGGCTTGCCCGGCACGGAGAGCTCCTTGCGGTCGAGGATCTCGGCGGCGCCGAGTCCCTTCAGGTAATCGGTCTCGTCCACGCGGCCGGTCGAGGCGGTCACGTGCCAGCCGGCCTTGGCGAGCAGCATGATGGAGAAGGCGCCGACGCCACCCGACGCGCCGGTGACGATCGCCGGCCCATCCGCCGGCGTCATGCCATGGCGCTCCAGCATCAGAACGGACAAGGTCGCGGTGTAGCCGGCGGTGCCGACCGCCATGGAATCGGCCGCCGAGAGGCCGGCAGGCAGCTTCACCAGCCACTCGCCCTTGACCCGCGCCTTCTCGGCGTAGCCGCCGAAATGCGTCTCCGACAGGCCCCAGCCGTTGCACACGACGAGATCGCCGGGCGCGTAGGCCGGATCCTCCGACGTCTCGACCGTGCCGGCGAAGTCGATGCCGCCGATCATCGGTGACACCCGCACCACCGGGTTCTTGCCGGTGATGGCGAGCCCATCCTTGTAGTTCACGGTGGAGTGCGAGACTCGGACCACGACGTTGCCGGGCATCAGCTCGCGCTCGTCGAAGTCGACGATCCCGGCCTTGGTGCCGGTGTCGGTCTTGTCGATGCGCAGGGCTTTCATGGGCTTGGCGTCTCCTGTGGGAATGCCCGTCATCTAGCGGCGGCGGCGCCGCGGTCCAACCGCGCCGTTCGTCTCCGCCTCGGAGGAAAGGAGCCGCCCGGGAATTTTTCCCGAACCCGGTGACTTCCGTCACCGACAGGGGTGCGATGCGATGGCACCAACGGACGCGATCCAGGAGACCATCATGCGCCCATTCATCGCCGGCACGCTTCTCGCCACCTTAGCTGCCGTTCCCGCTTGGGCGATGTCGCCGGCCAGTCCGGACACGCCCGCCAACGTCAGCGTGGAGCAGGTCAAGGCCGCGCTCGCCGCGGCCAAGCCCGAGCATCCCGCCGACTTCGCCGGCAAGTCGCTGAAGAACCTCGACCTCAGCCAGATGGATTTCTCCGGCGCCGACCTCAAGGGGGCCAACCTGTTCGGCGCCAAGCTCGCCGGCGCCAAGCTGGCGCATGCCAACCTGACCGGTGCCAACCTCAACCTGTCCTGGCTGATCGGTGCCGATTTCACCGATGCCGACCTGACCGATGCGAGCCTGGTCGCGCCCGTGGTGGCGCAGGGCCTGACGGCCGACAAGGGCGAGATCCCGATCTTCAAGGGGGCCAACTTCAGCGGCGCCCGCGTCCAGGCGCGCTTCACGGGCGGCGCGCTGCAGGGCGCGAAATTCGCGGGAGGCGACATCTCGGCCCACCTCAACAACCAGTCCATGGGCTTGATGCACACCGAGATGGGCAGCGCCGATCTCGAAGGCGCCGATTTCTCGAAGACGAACATGGGCCATGCCGACCTGAGCTTCGCCGACCTGAAAGGGGTGAATTTCTCGGGCGCCGACCTGACGCGAGCGGACCTGACCGGCGCCGACGCCAGCGGCGCGAATTTCGCCGGCGCCAACCTCGACGGCGCGGAGATGTCCGGCACCAAGCTCGATGGCGCCAAGGGTCTCGACAGCGCCAAGAACACCGACAAGGCGCACGACTTCAAGAAATCCTGAGCGTCGACCCCTTCAGGCGGCCGGCTGGCGCGAGGCCAAGGCGGCGCGGTCGACGATCCGCACCGAGCCGCGGCCGGTCTCGACCCAGCCGGCGCGCTCCCATTCGCCGAGGTGCCGGCTGACGATCTCGCGCACGCTGCCGACGTCGGAGGCGAGCTGCTGATGGGTCTTGGAGACCACCATCTTCTCGCCGGCCTCGACCAGCAACCGGCGCGCCAGGCGCTGCTCCACGGTGGCGAACGCCAGCGTGTCGACGAAGGCGAACATGGATCCGAGCAGCTTGGTGTAGTCGGTCATCACGAAGTCGCGGAAGGCCGGCATCTCCGACATGAACACGTAGAACCAGGAGGCCGGGACCGCCGCCAGCAGCGTCCGGCTCTCGGCGACGCTTTCGGCCGGAAAGTTGGTGCGCGACAGCAGGCACTGGGTCGTCAGAACGCAGGTGCCGCCCTGCTGCACGGTGTAGAGCAGCATCTCGCGGCCGGCGCTGTTCGACTTGGTGATGCGGGTGCGGCCCTCGATGCACATGAGGTAGTTGTGGCAGGCGCCGTTCTGCTCGTAGGCCACCGCGCCGGCCTCGAGCACAGGGAACTGCAGGACGCGGGCGAGGCGCGCGAAGTCGTCCCGAGGCAGCGTGGCGGCGAACGGGAAACGCTCCGCCCAATGCTCGATGCCGCGTCGCTCCATCCTTCGACCCTCGGCCCACACCAGCGGGTCTTGTTGTAACGTGACCTGCGTCACAGACGAACGCATACGAGCCAGATAGCTCTTGGCCTTCGCTAGGAAAACCCTCCCGAACGGCGCAGGAGCGTTCGTTGTCGCCATTGGAGCCTGCCATGAGCCTGAAAATATTCGCGCGCGCCGCAGCCGCTTCGCTCGTGCTGGCGCTCTCCGGCCTACCGACGATGGCCGCCTCCTTCGGAGAGGAGACGCCCTACAGCCAGTCCGCGTTCGACGCGGCGCAGAAGGCGGGCGACGCCATCCTCGTGCACGTGACCGCGCCATGGTGCTCGACCTGCACGGCGCAGAAGCCGATCGTCGACCGGCTGCACGCCGAGCCGCAGTTCAAGAACCTCAAGATCTTCAACGTCGACTTCGACAGCCAGAAGCCGCTGCTGCGCAAGCTGAACGTGCGCATGCAGAGCACACTGATCGTCTACAAGGGATCGGAGGAAGAAGGCCGTTCGAGCGGCGACACCGATCCGCGCGCGATCCAGGCGCTGCTGGACAAGGCCGAGTAGCGTGGTTGCGTTCGGGCTGGCGTTCCTCGCGGGCATCCTTTCGATCTTCTCGCCTTGCGTGATGCCGCTGCTGCCCCTCGTGCTCGGCGCAGCGGCGTCGGAGCACCGCTGGGGGCCGGCGGCGCTCGCCGTTGGCCTCGCGATCTCGTTCGTCGCGATCGGGCTCTTCGTCGCCACCGTCGGCTTCGCGATCGGGCTCGACGGCGACGTGTTCCGAAAGGGCGCGGCGGTGATCCTGATCCTGTTCGGGATCTTGCTAATGGTGCCGGTGGCGCAAGTGCGGCTCGCCACGGCCGCAGGACCCGTGCAGAACTGGACGGAGCAGCGCTTCGGCGGCTTTTCGACGACGGGGTTGTGGGGCCAGTTCGGCGTCGGCCTGCTGCTCGGCGCGGTGTGGAGCCCCTGCGTCGGCCCGACGCTCGGCGCCGCATCGGTGCTGGCGGCGCAGGGCAAGAACCTGCCGAGCGTCGCCCTCACGATGGTGCTGTTCGGGCTGGGTGCGGCTCTGCCGATGCTGCTGCTCGGCACGCTGTCGCGCGAGGTGCTGATGCGATGGCGCGACCGCATGATCAATCTCGGCAAGGGCGTCAAGGCGGCGCTCGGCCTGGTCCTGCTGCTCGTCGGTGTCGCCATCCTGACTGGCTACGACAAGGCGTTGGAGACGCAGCTCGTCGCTCTCTCGCCGAACTGGCTGACCGACATCACGACGCGCTTCTAGCCGATCCTTACGCCGACCGGAGACCGGTCAGGTCAGCAACTTCAGCCCTCCTCGTCCGTTTCTCGGTTGCGGCCGGCGAGCCGTGGCTGGGACCGGTGGCGATCATGTCCGTGTTGCGACGAAGCCTGCGCTGGATCGTGGTCGCTCCTCTAGCGGGCTTCGTATCATGGCTGGCGCGGTCCACCTCGTCCGCCAAGCGCAGCCGGCTCGGGACCAAGACCTCTCCCATCGGCGTGGCGGCGCCGCGCGTCGTCCCTTTCAGACCGCATCCTGAAGGTTTGCGCCGCCCGCTCGACCCGCACCGGGAGGGTGCGATCGTCCTGCCGTTCCGTCCGCGCACTTCGGTGCGTCTCGACCAATCCAACCCGCCCGCGCGGACCGGCTCCATTTGAAGGAAAGCGGGAAAGCGACGCGCGTTCAGATCGCCCGGCGAGCGAAGGGCACGAACTTGCTCGGCAGGATGCCGGCGACGGACCCGTCGATCTTCTGCATGAACGGGATCGGCGGCAGGCTCGGCGCGTAGGCGAGGAGGATCTTCGGGCGAGGCGGCGGTAGCGGCACGTCGCCGGGCGCCGTCGCGCTCGTCTGGTCCGGCTCTTCGATCGAAGCCGTAATCATGTCCGAGGGCCGCTCCGGCGGCAGCGGGACCGACGGCGCGAGGACCTCGGCTGGGACCGCCGGCACGCGCCGCGCCGCCTTGCCGGCGTCGGGGACAAGCTCCGGCTTCGCGCCGAAGTTCGGGATCATGCCCTGCAGCTTGCCGGTCAGCGCGGCGAAGCCGCCGCCCGCGAGCGCCCCGTCGCCGAGGGGCTTGCTGGTGGCCGTCGCCATCATGATCCGGGGCTCCGGTCCCTGGTTGCAGTCGCGCACGCCCAGGTCGATCAGCTCGGCGCCGCGCATGATGGTGAACTGCTTGGTCAGCGTGCCCAGGCGCTCGCGCACCGGACCGGGATAGGTGTGGAACAGCGCGTCCGAGACCTCCCAGTTGGTGACGTGGTTGCGCGGGTCGTAGGCCTGATGGAACTTGAAGATCGAATCCTTGTAGACGCACACGTTGGGCAGGCTCAGCGCCATGGTGCAGGCCGAGTGGCACTCGTGGATACGCACCTCGCGGTTCTGCCGGCGGTAGATCTCGGTCTGCGACGCGTATTCGTTGACGTAGCCGCCGAAGTCCTTGACGACGACCACGGGCGACATGTTCGGCGGCGGCTGGAGATAGCTCAAAACGGCGTCACTCGTCGGACCATGGCGCCATCGTTTTAGGAAAACGTGGTGAACGCATTCTTAAGCCCCGCCGTGCGATCCTAGACATGCTAGGGATCGCGTCTCACGGCCACGGTGGCGGACCTCCGCGGCCGAAATCGGGCGCGATCGAGAGGCGCGTAGCAGGGCAGGGGTGATGGCGAGCCAACTCTACCGACGCAACGATCCCGGCTTCGCCGTCTACGTGCACTGGCCGTTCTGCCTCTCCAAGTGCCCCTATTGCGACTTCAACAGCCATGTGCGCGCCCAGGCGGTCGACGAGGAGCGCTTCGTCCAGGCGTTCCGCTCGGAGCTGTCGCATCGCGCGAAACTGACCAAGGGGCGCACGGTCTCGTCGATCTTCTTCGGCGGCGGCACGCCGTCGCTGATGAAGCCCGGCACCGTCGCCGGCATCCTCGACGCCATCGCCGCCAACTGGAGCGTCGAGCCGAACTGCGAGGTGACGCTCGAGGCCAATCCGACCAGCGTCGAGGCCAATCGCTTCACCGGCTATCGCCGGGCCGGCGTCAACCGGGTGTCGCTCGGAGTGCAGGCGATGAACGACGCCGACCTCAAGGCGCTGGGCCGGCTGCATACCGCCGAAGAGGCGATGAAGGCCGTCACCATCGCCGGCTCGATCTTCGAGCGCTACTCGTTCGACCTGATGTACGCCCGCCCCAACCAGTCGGCAGCGGCGTGGAAGGCCGAGCTGCAGGGCGCGATCTCGCGTGCGCGCGATCACATGTCGTTGTACCAGCTGACCATCGAGCCCGACACGATGTTCGAGCGGTTGCGCAACGCGGGCAAGCTCAAGGTCCCCTCGCCCGACCAGTGCCGCGTGCTGTGGGACGTCACGCAGGAGACGATGGAGCACGCCGGGCTGCCGGCCTACGAAATCTCCAATCACGCCCGTCCCGGCGGCGAGAGCCGGCACAACCTGATCTACTGGCGCTACGGCGAATATGTCGGGGTCGGTCCCGGCGCCCACGGGCGCATCCTCACGCCGAAGGGACGCCGCGCCCATTCCACCGAGCAGCATCCCGAGATGTGGTTGACGGTGGTCGAGAGCGAGGGCCACGGGCTGATCGAGGACGAGCTGCTCTCGACGGAAGAGCAGGGCGACGAGTTCCTGCTCATGGGACTGAGGCTCTCCGAAGGCATCGAGCCGACGCAATTCGAGGCGGTGTCCAATCGCATGCTCGACCGCAGCCGGATCTCCTCGCTCGTGGAGGACGGCATGGTCGAGATGACCCAGGGCGGCCGCCTGCGCGTCAGCGCCGCCGGCTTTCCGCTACTCGACGCCGTGGTGGCGGATCTGGCGGCCTGATTGCGCGACCTGCCTTTGTCACGGAAAAGGCCCCACCGAGGTGGGGCCTCTTCTCAGTCGAAGGACGAGCTGACGCTCAGTATCCGTAGGCGCCGTACCCGTAGGCCGGGTAGCCATAACCATACCCGTAGGCCGGATAGCCGTAACCGTAGCCGCCATAATAGCCGTTGCCGTAGCTGCCGGCGACAGCCGCTCCGGTGAGAGCGCCGGCGGCCAGACCGAGACCGAGCCCCGCGCCACCGAACCCACGGCCATAGCCACGGCCGTAACCACCGCGATAGGCGTATCCGCGGCCCCCGCGGAAGCCGCCCCCGTGGAAACCACCGCGGCCAAAACCGCGTGCATCGGCGGACGTGGTCGTGGCGGCGATGGACGCACCGAGCGTCAGAACGGTGAGACCGGCGACAGCAGCTGCCTTAACGATCGAAGTCATGAGTGGTAACCTCCTGAGTATTAGGCGAAAAACGCCGAGCTCTCGGGAGAGTTCACGCATTCCACCCATGCAAATAGTCTAAGGTTAAGGAATGTCCGATCCCGCCGGAGGGCCGGCTGCACCCCTCTGCCTCGCGCTCTACCAGCCCGATATCCCACAGAACTGCGGCACAATGCTGCGGCTCTGCGCCTGCCTCGGGCTGGATGCCGCGATCGTCGAGCCGGCCGGCTTCCCGACGAGCGATCGTCACTTCCGCCGCGCCGGCCTGGACTATCTCGATCATGTCGTCGTCGCACGTCATGCGAGCTTCGCCGCCTTCGAGACGTGGCGCGCGGCGGCGGGGCGGCGTCTCGTGCTGCTCACGACCCGGGCCGACCTCGCCTACACCGCCGCCGCCTTCGCGCCCGGCGACATCCTGTTGGTGGGGCGCGAGAGCGCCGGGGTGCCCGATGCGGTGCACGCCGCCGCCGACCTCGCCGTAACGGTGCCGATGCGGCCGCCCGCGCGCTCGCTCAACGTCGCTTTGGCGGCGGCGATGGTGGTGGGCGAGGCGCTGCGGCAGGTGCGCCACCAGACCGATTGAGAAGCCGGCTCTTGTCTTTCCGATTTTTTGAACAACATTCAAAATATTCGGTCGCTCGATCGGACGTTGGGAAGCGGTCGATGTCCGGCTTCATCCTCGTTATCCTGCTCGCCGCGGGTTGGCTGATCGTCGGCCCTCTGCTCGGGATCATCGCCTTCGCCCGTCTTCGTTCGACGACGGCGGAGGTTATGCGGCTGCGCCGAGCCCTCGAGGAGAAGCCTCACCTTCAAGAAAGAGCGCGCCCATCGGCGACGCCGGTCGATGCGTCCGTGACAGCCTCGCCGCCTCTGCACGAGCCCGGTCCGGCTTCGAATGTCCCGCCGATGGTAGTGGAGCCGCTCGCATCGACGATGTCCTCTTCGCCGACGCCGGCCGTCGCACCGGGGCCACGGCTCAACATCGAGAGCGTGCTGGCGACGCGCTGGGGCGTCTGGTTCGGCGCCGTCGCGCTGCTGCTCGCCGGCGTCTTCCTGCTCCGCTACACCCCGAGCATGGTCTCCTCGGGCCGGCGACGCGTTGCACGGCAGCGGCCCTGCTCGGCCTCGTCCTACTTGCGGCGGCGGAATGGCTGCGGCGCTCACCGGCGCCGGCCATCGCCGGGCCATTCCAAGCGGATATGGCGCCTTCCGCCCTGGCGGCAGGTGGCGTCGCTTCGCTGTTCGCGGCGGCCTACGGTGTCGGGCCGTTTTACCATCTCCTGCTGGAGATCGTCGCCTTCGTCCTCATGGCTGTGGCCTCCACCCTCGCGCTCGTCTCCGCCCTGCGCTTCGGGCCTTTGACGGCGGCGGTCGGCATCGTCGGCGCCTTCGTTACGCCCGCACTTGCCGCGAGCGCCTCGCCCATGCTGCCAGGGCTCTTCGCCTATCTCGCGTTGGTCACGGTGACGGCCTACGAGATCGTCTGGCGCACCGCCTGGAGCTGGCTCGGCTGTTCGATCGCCGCGGCGGCCGCGCTTTGGTTGCTCGCGGCGGCGGCGATGCCTGCCGATCCCGGCGTCTGGGCTGCCGCAGCCTACATGCCCCTGGCCGCCTTCCTCGGCCTTCTGCTGCCGGACGCAGCGCTCGATCATCGACGCGGTCGCCTGCTGGCCTGGGGGCAGTTCGCGATCGTCGCCTTGGGTGGGCTCGCGTTGGAGGCCGCCGCGCCGGGCGATGCCACGCACCTTGCGCTGCTGTTGCTAGGCCCGCTCGCCATATGGAAAGGCGCTGACGAGCCGGCATTGGACCGCCTTCCTTGGCTGGCCGCAGTCATCGGGCTGGCCGCTCTCGTTCTATGGAAGGGATCGGAGGCGGCCCATCTGCGGGCGTCGAGCGGCGGCGATGCCGCATTCCTTTTCGCGGGGTTCGTGTTCGCGGTCTTCCACATGTCCGCCGGTTTGGTGCTTGAGACCCGGACGGTACGTCCGATCCGTTGGTCGACGCTGGTGTCGGCCGTGCCGGTGCTTGCCTTGGCCGTCTGCTACTACAGGGTCGGGCGTTTCGAGACCGACATCCGGTGGGGGCTTGCCGGCTTGATCCTCGTGCCGATGCTGGCAGCCGCCGGACGACGCGCGCTCGCCGCCGGTGCGCGCGATTGCGGCGGCATTCACGCCGCCGGCGCCGTCGCGGCGCTCGCGCTGGCGCTGGTCATGGTGCTGCGCGGCCAAGGGCTGATGCTCGCCTTCGCCTTGATGCTGCCGGGTCTCGCCTGGATCGACGCGAAGGTACCGTTGCCGGCGCTCCGGCGCGCGGCCCTGGTCGTCGTTGCCGGAACGCTCGCGGCGCAGACACGCTGGCTCCTCCTCGATTTCGCCGTGCACGCTCGGCCGGCTTTTTCGGAGCGGATCGTGGATTACGCCGTCCCCGCGATCGCCTTCTTCGCCGCCTCGCGCCTATTCCGTCGGACCCGCGACGACGCGCTCGTCGCCACTCTCGAGGCGGGCGCGATCAGTCTTGCCTCGTTGTTCGCGTTGTCCCTGGTCCGCCGCCTCTTTGGCCACGCGAGCTTGGCCCAATCCTACAGCATGGAAGAGATCGCGACGCTGATGCTGGCCTGCGGTTTCGAGGCCATCGCCTATGCGCAAGCGGCACGAAAAATCCCGCGTCCAACCTTCATCGCGGCTCGCTCGATCCTCGGTGCCGTCGCGGGGGCCCTCGCGCTGGGTCTACTCGTCTTCAATCCGCTCCTGGTTCCGCAAGTGCCGATCTCCGCCTTCGCGCTGGTCCTCGCCTATCTCGTTCCCGCGATCCTGGCCGCCTGTGTCGCCCGATGCGCGATGCCGGATCCGGGCATCGCGCGCGTCTTCGGCTCCTACGCGATCCTTGCCGGTCTCGCTTGGATCACCCTGTCGATCCGCCATGTCTTCCATCCTGTCGTCCCGACGCTGTGGGATGCCAGCGTGGAGGATGCGGAACTCTGGATCTGGTCGGGCGGCTGGCTCATCTATGGCATCGCGCTGATGCTGCTCGGCATCGGCATGCGCAACCGTCTCGTTCGGCTCGCGTCGCTGGCTCTCGTCGCCCTTGTCTGCGCCAAGGTGTTCCTACTGGACATGTCGGCCCTGACAGGGCTGTGGCGGGTGTCGTCGTTCCTGGGACTCGGCTTGTCGCTCATCGGCCTGTCCGTGCTGCACCGGCGGTTCGTGCTGCCGGTGCGGGCGGATGCGGTCTAGGACACGACATCGGAGAACCCGTGCGATGGGCCGGCGGATCGTCGACGACGCGGTTCACGATCAATTCTCGCGTTCCCGCCGCAGCTCCGCCCAGCGCTCCATGCGTCGCGCCAGCTCGCGCTCGAAGCCGCGTCCCGTCGGCCGGTACACGGCCTGCCGACCCAGGGCATCGGGCCAGTAATCCTGGCCCGAGAAGGCGTCGGGCTCGTCGTGGTCGTAGCGATAGCCGCCGCCGTAGCCCTCGCTCTTCATGAACTTGGTCGAGCCGTTGAGGATCACCTTGGGCGGCATCAGGGAGCCGTGCTCCTTGGCGAGCCGCGTCGCCGCCTTGTAGGCGACGTAGGCGGCATTCGATTTCGGCGCGGCGGCGACGTAGATCACGGCATTGGCCAGCGCCAGTTCGCCCTCGGGCGAACCCAGGAAGTCGTAGGCGTCCTTGGCGGCGTTGGCGACCACCAGGGCCTGCGGGTCGGCGAGCCCGATGTCCTCCACCGCCATGCGCACCACGCGCCGCGCGATGAACAGCGGATCCTCGCCGCCGTCGAACATGCGGGCGAGATAGTACAGCGCCGCGTCCGGGTCGCTGCCGCGCACCGCCTTGTGAAGGGCGGAGATGAGATTGTAGTGCCCCTCCTGCGCCTTGTCGTAGATCGGAGCGCGGCGCTGTACCACCTCCGCCAGGCCGGCGGGATCGAAGCGTTCGCCCGGCGCGGCGGCACGCCATAGTTCCTCGGCGAGCGTCAGCGCCGCCCGGCCGTCGCCGTCGGCCATGCCAACCAGCGTGGCGCGGGCCGCGTCGTCGAGCGGCAGGGCCTTGCCCTCGATGGTCTCGGCGCGCGCGAGCAGCTGGGCGATCGCGTCGGCATCGAGCGCCTTGAAGGTCATGACGCGGGCACGCGACAGCAGCGCGGAGTTCAGTTCGAAGCTGGGGTTCTCCGTCGTGGCGCCGATCAGCGTGATCGTGCCGTCCT
>CAXTVT010000084.1:0-12498 GCA_964247745.1 uncultured Beijerinckiaceae bacterium | reverse complement strand
ACGATCAGCAGCAGGATCAGCACGGCGAAGACGCTGACGTCCTTGTAGGCGCCGGAGACGTAGCCGCCCCAATAGGCCTCAACGAGACCGATCAGCAGGCCGCCGAGCATCGCGCCCGGGATCGAGCCGATCCCGCCGAGCACCGCGGCCGTGAAGGCCTTCACGCCGGCGAGGAAGCCGATGAAGAAATCGACGGAGCCGTAATACAGCGTCTCGGTGAGACCGGCGCCCGCCGCGAGGGCCGCTCCCATGACGAAGGTCAGCGAGATGGTCCGGTCGACGTCGATGCCCAGCATGGCCGCCATGCCCATGTCCTGCTCGCAGGCGCGTTGCGCGCGGCCCAGTGGCGTCGATTGGACGACGAAGGTCAGCAGCACCATCAAGGCGGCGCTCACCACCATCACCACGATCTGGATCGTCGAGAGATGGACCTGGAAGCCGTTCTCCTCCATCAAAAGGATGTCGCCGCCGAGAACCGGCTGCAGCGTGCGTAGGCCGGCGCCCTGCCAGAGCTGGACGTAGTTCTGCAGGAAAATCGAGACGCCGATCGCCGAGATCAGCGGCGCGAGGCGCGACGAGCCGCGCAGTCGGCGATAGGCCACGCGCTCGATGGTCCAACCGAAAGCCGAGGTGAACACGACGCTGATAGCCAGCGCCAGCACGATCGCGAGCGGCGCCCAGGAGATGCCGAGCAGGCCCAAGGCCGTGAACGCCATGATCGAAATGAAGGCACCAACCATGTAGACTTCGCCGTGGGCGAAGTTGATCATCCCGATGATGCCGTAGACCATGGTGTAGCCGAGCGCCACGAGCCCGTAGATCGAGCCCAGCGTCAGGCCGTTGATGGTCTGTTGGAGAAAGTAGGCCAAAGCGAAAGGTCCTGGCGAGCTGGCGGCGGAGCTGGCGCTACTTCATCGGCTCGTATTTGCCGCCTTTCCAGAGATAGACCACGTAGGCCTCGGCATTGGGGTCGCCCTTCTCGTCGAAGCGGATCTTGCCGATCACCGTGTCGAAGGTGGCTTTGTGCAGCGCGGCCGACACCTTCGCGCCGTCGGTCGACTTCGCGTCGTTGGCCGCCTCGGCGTAGGCCTGCAAGGCGGCGTAGGTGTAGAGCGTGTAGCCCTCCGGCTCGTAATGTTCGTCGCGCAGCTTCTTGACCGCAGCCGCGGCCTGGGGGTTCTTTCGAGCGTCGGGAGAGAAGGTCATCAAGACGCCGTCGGAAGCGGTGCCGGCCAGATTGCCGAATTCGGCGGACGCGAGGGCATCGCCACTCATGAACTTCGCCTTGAACCCCTGATCGCGAGCCTGGCGGACGAACAGGCCGGCCTCTGGATAATAGCCGCCGTAGAAGACGAACGTCACGTTGGCTGCCTTGAGGCGCGAAATGAGAGTGGAGAAATCCTTCGTGCCTTGGGTGACGCTGTCGTTCACCGCGGGCGACGTGCCCTTCGCCGCCAGAGCCGAGCGAACCCCGTCGGCCAGCCCCTTGCCGTACGTCGTACGGTCGTCGACCACCGCCACCTTGGCCTTCGGATCCATCTCGAGAATGGCGTTGGCCGCGATCGCGGATTGCTTGTCGTCGCGGCCGCAGGTGCGGAAGACATCCGGCAAACCTCGCTCGGTCAGCGAAGGATTGGTGGACCCGGGGCTGATCATCGGGATGCTGGCATCGGCGTAGATGTCGGAGGCCGGGATCGACGAGCTGCTGCAGAAATGCCCGATCACGGCGACATCGCCATTGCTGACGATCTTGTTGGCGGCGGCCACCGCCTGCTTGGGATCGCAGGCATCGTCCTCCAGATCGAGCACGAGCTTCTGCCCATCGATGCCGCCGGCCTTGTTGATCGCCGCCGCCGCGTCCTCGGCGCCATGCTTCATCTGCTCGAAGAAGATGGCGTCCTGGCCGCTGATCGGCCCGACGACGGCGACCCGAACGTCGGCGCGCGCGGAGGTCATGCCGGCTGCGAGCAGCGCCACGGCCGCGATGGTCCTCGTCAACATTCGCCGTCTCCCTAGTGGCATCGGCCGGTTGGCCATGGCCGCGTATCGCATCGGAGGCGCGGCGACTCGCTTCGTCCTTGAATAGGCTTCGAGCCGCGATCGAGCAATTCTCGTGCAACCGACGTTCGGAACGGGTCCGTCGACGGCGGATCGCGCCTACCGGATCACCAGCCGAGGTTCAGTCCCCGGTATAGGGATTGACGTAGGTGGAGAGGCCCTTCGACGTATCGAAGACGTAGTTGAAGGCGATCTGCGGCTGGATGAACTGCGCGGTGTTGTGGCCTTCTGCGGAGAAGTTGACACCGGCGACGATGCCGAAGCGCGAACCGGTGCTGTACTCGAATTGAGGCGCGATCTGCAGCACGTCGGAATGGCCGCTCCGCGCGCTGAAGGGCGTGAACGCCGTCCCCGTGAAGACCGAGCCGTAGACGTGGTTCGACTGCGCGGCGCTGTACACCGCATCGATCGCGAAGACGAGCTTTTGGGTGATACTGTACTCGACGCTGGTGCCCACGTTGTAGCTCAGACCGGAGCGGCCGGTGCCGTTGAAGCCCGAATCGGTGCCGAGGGCCGAAATGCCGTGCACGTCGGTCGTGGACAACGGCACGAGCGCGTTGCCGTAGAGGCGGACGCGGATCGGATGCTCGCTCTGTCCGAAGAACAGAGACTGGAGCGTGATGCCGGCGCGAGCTCGATACGTGCCGGCGCCCTGCCCGTCGGAGGCGTTGGGAAGCTGGTCGTAGCGTCCGGTCGGCACCTGGACGCCGGCGTTCAACGTGATCGACGGTTTGCCGGTCACCTTGTCCTGGCGGGTCAAGAGGTATTCGAGCTCGACGGGCAGGTCGCCGATACAGCTGCCGCTGTCGAAGCCGAACGCATCGCGATTGATCGCGGTCTGCGGATCGATGTTGATCGTGAAATTATCGGTGATGCCGTACTTGATCAGGGTGAAGGTGCTGATCTGGTTGGTGGCATCGGTGTTGTGACGGACCCCGCCGCCGAGGCCGTAGGTCGCGGGATTGGTGGTGTAGAGGACGTAGGGTTCGAAGGCGAGAAGACCGGCCTTGGGGATGGCCGGCGACGGCGAGAGCAGCGAGCCTGTATAGTAGGGGTCGATCCCGACGTTGCTGTTCGGCTGGCCGTTTTCGGCGAACGCGGCTCCGGGCAACGCCATGGCCAACACGCAGGCGGACACGGCGCTCGCGAGATCAATAAGTGCGGGAGCGGGGCGGGGCATGACTTCTACGACGCGCTTGATCAGGCCGAACATCATTGAACCTCCAAGCCTTTACTTGTCGACCCGGGCCGCGTGATCGTTGTACGCAGTCAAACTCACTTTCGATAAGCTCGCAAGAGTGCTGGCTTACTGCGGAGATCTCTGTTGTTAAAATGACGCAAAAGCAACGCTCTAGGGCAGTGGACGCTGGTTCGGACGTGCTTTTCGATGCACAGGTCTCGGAGTTTTGTCTTCTGTCGAGGTGAAGCAAGTCCGCGACAGCGAAAGCGGCTCTCGCAGCACGAGCTGGTTGGAGGGGACGGGACCGGGCTGCCGGGCCGTGACCCGGTTCTTGCCCGGCCCCCTAAAGCAGGTGGTTCAGACCGATACTTTCTCGCGGCCGCGGGCGCGCAACGCCGAATGCTTGCGCCCGTAGGAGAAGTAGATGAGCAAACCGATCGCCAGCCAAACCAGAAGGCGGGCCCAGGTGATCAGCGGCAGCCCGGCCATCAGGAGCAGACAGAAGGCGATGCCGAGCAGCGGGATCACGGGGACACCGGGCACCCGGAACGGGCGGAACACGCCGGCGTCGCTTCTGCGGAGATAGATCACGGCGCCGCAGACGAGGATGAAGGCCAGCAGCGTGCCGATGCTGACCATCTCGCCGAGCACGCCGATCGGCGTCAGGGCCGCGACGATCGCCACCAGCGTTCCAATCAGGGCCTGGCTCAGGTAGGGCGTCTCGAAGCGGGGATGGATCTTCGAAAACAGGCCCGGCAGCAGGCCGTCGTGCGACATCGTGTAGAAAATCCGGCTCTGGCCGTAGAGCAGCACGAGGATCACCGTCGTCAGGCCCGTCAGCGCGCCCAGCTTGATGACGATCGAGAACCAGCCGAGACCGATCACGTCGACGCCCTTGGCGATGGGATCGGAGACGTCGAGCTGCGCGTAGGGCACGAGGCCGGTCAGCACGCCCGCCACGAGGATGTAGAGGATGGTGCAGATGGTGAGCGCGCCGAGGATGCCGAGCGGCATGTCCTTTTGCGGGTTCTTGGCCTCCTGCGCCGCAGTGGAGACCGCGTCGAAGCCGATGAAGGCGAAGAACACGACACCCGCGCCGCGAAGGATGCCGCTCCAGCCGTACTTGCCGAACTCGCCGGTATTGGTCGGGATCAGCGGGTGCCAGTTCGCCGACTTGATGAAGAAGGCCCCGAGCCCGATGAAGGCGACCACGACGACGAGCTTCACCGCCACCATAATGTTGTTGAGGCGCGCCGATTCCTTGGTGCCCATGATCAGCATGAGCGTGAGCAGCGCGACGATCACCGCCGCGGGCAGGTTGACGATCCCCGACGCCGTCCCGCCGTCCGGCAGCTTGATGACCGTACCGGGCGCCGCCGCCAAGGCCGGCGGGATGACGATACCGACGTTCTTCAGGACGCTGACGATGTAGCCGGACCAGCCGACCGCGACGGTCGCCGCGCCCATCGCGTATTCGAGGATGAGGTCCCACCCGATCATCCAGGCGAACACCTCGCCGAGCGTCGCGTAGGTGTAGGTGTAGCTCGAACCGCAGACCGGCAGCATCGCGGCGAGTTCGGAGTAGCAGAGCCCCACGAAGGTGCAGGCGATGCCACCGAGAACGAAGGACAGCATGATCCCCGGGCCGGCATATTGCGCGGCCGCCGTGCCGGTCAGGACGAAGATGCCGGCCCCGATGATCGCGCCGATGCCCATCGCGGTGATGCTGGACAGGCCCAGCGTCTTCGACATCTGCTGGGTCTCGCCCTCGCCGCTGGCGACGATCTCGTCGATCGACTTCCGGGCCGTCAGCGCGCTCGTATCCATGGCGAGGTCCTCAAGTGGCATGACCATAATGCATGGCCCATGCCGGATTCGAAGCCGCCGATCGACCGAGCGGCGCGGTCGCGCCACGATCGCCAAGCCGCCGGCATGTCCGACGTCACCGCGCACGGTCCGACCCGCCGCGGGAGCCGGCGATCACGCCGTCGCCGCCGCGCCTCCGCGGATGCGGTCGATGATCGCCATCGTGCAACGCGAGACGCACACCGGCGTCGCCGCTTTGTCGTGGATGCGGATGTCCCAGACGTGCGTCGTGCGGCCGAGGTGAAGCGGCCGGGCCGTACCGATGACCCAGCCCGACCGGACGCCGCGCAGATGGTTGGCGTTGATCTCGAGCCCGACGCAGGCGTGCCGCTCGGGATCGACGCAAGCGTAGGCCGCCACCGACGCCAGGGTCTCGGCCAGAGCCACCGAGGCGCCGCCGTGGAGCAGGCCGAACGGCTGGCGGGTGCGCTCGTCGACCGGCATCCGGCCGCTGAGCCAGTCGTCGCCGGCCTCCGTCAGCTCGATGCCGAGGCTCTGCACCAACCCGCCACTGCCGACGAAGCGCGGCAGCGCGGTCGGCTTCGGCCCGAACCAGATCGGCTTGCCGATCGCGCCGCTCACAGGCCGGCCGCCTCGGGCGAGACCTCGCAGAGCAGCTTGCCCGTGTTGCCGCCGGTATAGAGCAGGTCGAGATAGTCCAGCGCCCGGTCGAGACCCGGCCTCACGTCCTGGCTCGTCTTGATGCGCCCCTCGGTGATCCAGCCGCCGAGCTCGCGCATCATCTGCGGGAACTTGGCCTGGAAATCGAAGACGATGAAGCCCTGCACCTTGAGGCGCTCCATCAGGATCAGCGGGAACGTGCCGGGGCCGCCGCCGGGCTTCTCGGCGTTGTAGCCCGAGATCATGCCGCAGAGCGGCATGCGGCCGAACAACGCCATGCGGCTCATCACGGCCTCCATGATCGGGCCGCCGACCTGCTCGAAATTGATGTCGACGCCCTTGGGCGCGAGCGCGTCGAGCCGCCGGCCGACGTTCTCGTTCTTGTAGTCGATCGCCGCGTCGAACCCGTAATCCTCGACCAGGGTCCGGCATTTCTCCGCACCGCCGGCGATTCCGATGACGGTGCAGCCCTTGATCTTGCCGATCTGGCCGACGATCTGGCCGACGCCGCCGGAGGCCGCGGAGACCACCAGCACGTCGCCCTGCTTGGGCTGGCCGATCTCGAGCAGGCCGAAATAGGCGGTCGGCCCGACCAGGCCGAACACGCCGTAGGCGACCGACAACGGCAAGCCGGGCGGCACCTGCGCCTTCACGTAGCCCGTGCCGTCGGTGACGATGCGATCGGCCCACTCGCCCAGGCCGAACCAGATCTCGCCCTCGCTCACCCCCGGCTTTCGGCTCGCCGCAACGCGTCCGGCCACGCCGCCGCGCATCGGCGCGTCGAGCGCGACCGGCGGCATGTACTGGCGCATGTCGCTCATCCAGATCCGGTTGGTCGGATCGAGCGACAGGTACAGCACCTCGAGCAGGAACTCGCCTTCCGCCAGCTCGGCCAGAGGCTCGGTCAGGAACTCGAGGTCGCCTTCGCGGATCGATCCTTGCGGCCGGCGGCGGAGGCGCCAGAGCTTGCGTTCCATGGCCATGTATTTCTCCGAGCCTCTCGATAATGGCGGTTCGCCGAGTGACGCCCGCTTCCTGAAGGCGGTCTACAGGGTCGGGCGGTCGTGCGGGAACCCCGGCCGGTCGGCGAGGTTCGAGCGCCAGTTTCCCCGTTAACGTTCCAGTAAGCATGATCGGCGATCATCGCGGTCTGTTTCGAAAGGGCACATGGATCTAGCGGCGGGAGCCTGCTCCGTTCCGAAGAACCGGCGCGAGACCTCGCTCGACCGCAGTCGCCGCCTGGTGTCCATCGCGATCGACGCCATCGCCGATCTCCAGACCGCGCTCTCGCGTGTCGAGGAGACCGGCGTGTTCGCGCGGCAGGAGCTCGCCGCCGCGCTGGAACGGGCCACGCTCGACGGGGTCAACATCCTCGTGGCGCCGCGCCCGGGCGAGGCGCCTTGGCAGCTGGCCTCGCTCGAACGGACCGGCAGCGGCTGCGAGCTTCACGCCGCCGTGCTCGCCGTCGATCCGGCGATCCTGACGCTGTCCGCAGTGGATGGCAGCGGGCCGCTCGATCGCCTCCTCGCCGGCGAGGACGATATCGCGCTCGCGAGCCGGCGCCTGCGGGACCGTCTCGCCGCGGCGGCCAGCGCGCTCTCCGTCGCCGCCGCGCGCCTCGCGCTGCAGGCGCGCTTCGTCGACGCCATCCTCGACGAGGATGGAGCCGGGACGGCGCCGGCGGCGATCGAGCCTCTCGATGCCGCGGCGGCGCGCGAGGCGGCGCTCGCCGTCGGCGCGCTGCTCTCGGGCAAGCCACTCGCCATCGCCACCGGCAATCGCCGGGCGCTCGACACCCTTTTCGCGAGCATGGCCTCAGGCGGCGCGCCGACCTGACACGTCACCGCCGCGCGCCATCGTCCCGGCCAGCCGCACCACGCGGCCGAGCTCGCGCATCAGCTCATCGTGCAGGCGGCTAAGATCGGCCTCGTGCTCGGCCTCGATGAAACGACGGCAGAGCGCGGAGAAGGGCTTGAAGCCCAGCATCGCGCTGCCGGAGATGGCGGCGTGCGCTTCCGCCTTGAGGGCCGGCACGGTATCGGGCACGAGCGGCTGCTCGAACCGCGCGATCAGCGCGCCCTCGAGCGTGCCGAGCATCGCGCGGACCTTGGCCTCCCCGACGATGGCCGCCAGCTTGGCGAGAACATCGGCGTCGTGGGCGGCGGCATCGCTCTCGCGCAGGTCGCCTCGGCCGACCCGCGTCGTCAGCGTGCCGATCGTCTCCAGGGTCATCGGCTTGGCGAGGAAATCGTCCATTCCCGAAGCCAGCGCCGCCTTGACCTGCGCCGGCAGCACGTTGGCCGAGAGCGCGACGATCGGGACGAGCCGGCCCGCATGCGGCAGGCGCCGGATGGCGCGCGTCGCGGACATGCCGTCGACGTGCGGCATCTGCAGGTCCATCAGCACGAGATCGTAGCGGCAATGGTCGGCGGCCATGATCGCCTCGGCGCCGTCGCCGACCACGTCGACGTGATGACCCTGCGCCTCCAGCACGGCGAGCACCAGCTCCTGGTTGAGCCGCACGTCCTCGGCGAGGAGGACGCTCAGCGGCCGCATTCGGACGGCGGGCCCCTTGTCCTGCGCCGCCGCGAGCGTCAGGCGCGTCGTCGGAAGGTCGAGCGAGAACCAGAAGGTCGAACCCGCGCCCGGTTCGCTGCGAGCCCCGATGGCGCCGCCCATCGCCTCGACCAGCATCTTGGAGATGGCGAGGCCCAGGCCAGTGCCGCCGTAGGTCCGCCGGATCGTCCCGTCGACCTGCCGGAAGCGCTCGAAGAGATGCCGCATCTCGGCGGCGGAAATGCCGATGCCGGTATCCTCGATCTCGAAGAGGATACGGCCGGCGGCGTCGCGGCGGATGCGCAGCGTCACCGAGCCGGCATGGGTGAACTTGATCGCGTTGTTGACGAGGTTGAGCAGGATCTGCCGCAACCGCGTCTCGTCGCCGACGACGCCGGCGGGAACGCTCGCGTCGAGCACGACGCGCAGGGCCAGCGTTCGCGCGCGTGCCGCGGTCTCGACCAGCGCGACGCACTCGTCGATGAGCAGCGGCAGGGCGAAGGGGCGCGGATCGAGCCGCAGCGCGCCCACCTCGATCTGCGAGAAATCGAGGATGTCGTTGACCACGGTCAGCAGGGCGGCTCCGCCGCCCTTGATCCGTTCGGCGTACTGCCGCGTCGACGGGCCCAGGCTCGGATCGACGCTGATGAGGTCGGCGAAGCCGATGATCGCGTTCAGCGGCGTGCGGATCTCGTGGCTCATGGAGGCGAGGAAATCGCCCTTGGCGCGACTGGCATCCGCCGCCGCGGCTTCGGCGACCTGCGCCGCCTCGATCGCGCGGCGCAGACCGTCGTTCTCCTCTTGGCGGGCGGTGACGTCGCGAAGCGTGACGATCAGCTCCGATTGGCCCGCGAAATCGATGCGACAGACGATCGCCTCGACGAAGATGGTCCGGCCGTCCCGGTGGATCAGGCGGTAGGCGATCGCACGCGACGTGCGTTCGGCAATCGAATGGCGCGCCTCCCACACCCGCTCGCGATCGTCGGGATGGATCAGCATCGCCCAGTCGAGGCAGGACATCTCCTCGGCCGAATAACCGAGAAGGTCGATCACGGAGGTCGAGGCTTCGCGCGTCGTGCCGCGCAGCCGCAGCATGACGTCGCTGCCCTGCTCCGCGAGCTGGTGGAAGCGCGCCTCGGCGGCGGCCAGCGCGCGCCGGGTTCGCAGCAGCAGCGCGACCGCGACGACGGCGACAGTGGCGGCGACGAGGACGCCGACGATGGGGCCGAACGCGAGACCGCCATGCGCGACCGGCGGCGGCTCCAGGCCACCGTCCGCCCCGAAGTGCGACATGCGCAGCGCCGGCGGCACCAGCGGCTCGGCAGCCGCCTGGCCCGCCGCGAGCCACGCGGCGAAGCCGGGACGAGCCCGAAGGCCGATCGATCGAGGAAGGGAACGCACGCGACGCACACGCGACTGGTGTCGCCGGTGGCCATCCTAGGCACGGCGAGCGCTGCGGCACCTTCATGGTCCCGATCCGACGAAACCAGAACCGCATTTCCATTTGATTACGAGCGGAGCCACTTGACGGGCCGCGAGGCAGGTTCGGGAAAATCGGATGACGGGCGCGCGCCGCTCGGTTAAGCCGTGCGCTCGTAAAAGAAGGCGGCAAGGGTGGAATGAGCATCGCCATCGTCGGAACGGGCGCCATCGGCGGGTTCCTGGGAGTCAGGCTGGCGGCCGCGGGCGAGCCGGTGACCTTCATCGCGCGCGGCGCCAACCTGGCCGCGATCAAGGCCGACGGCATGCGGCTGATCGAGGAGGACGGCGCCGAGGTCCACACCCGCGAAATGCGGGCGACCCAGTCGATGGCGGAAGCCGGCATCCACGACGTGGTGCTGCTCACGGTGAAGGCGCACCAGGTCGGGCCGATCGCGGAGGAGCTGAAGCACCTGATCGGGCCCGACACCGTCGTGGTGACGATGCAGAACGGGATTCCCTGGTGGTACTTTCTCGGTGGCTACGACGGCCCGCACAAGGGCACCCACGTCGCCGCCGCCGATCCCGGCGGCCTCATCGCCCGGCACATCGATCCCCGGCACGTCGTCGGCTCCGTGGTGTTTCCCGCCGCGATCTTGACCCGACCGGGCGTCGTCCAGGTCGTTGAGGGCAACCGTTTCACCTTGGGCGAGCTCGACGGCACGACCAGCCCGCGCGTCGAGGCGCTCGCCGCCAAGCTGGTCGCGGCCGGCTTCAAGGCGCCGGTGATCGCCGACATCCGCGCGGAGATCTGGCTCAAGCTGTGGGGCAACGCCTCGTTCAACCCGATCTCCGCGCTGACCCACGCGACGCTGGAAGGAATCTGCCGCTTCCCGGAGACGCGACAGCTCGCCCACGCCATCATGAGCGAGATGCAGGAGGTGGCGGGCAAGCTCGGCATCACCTTCCGCGTGCCGATCGAGAAGCGCATCGCCGGCGCCGAGAAGGTCGGGCCGCACAAGACGTCGATGCTGCAGGACGTCGAGGCCGGGCGCGCGATCGAGCTCGAGGCCCTGGTCGGCTCGGTGATCGAGCTGGGACGGCTGACCGAGACGGCGACGCCGCACCTCGACACCGTCTACGCGCTGATGCAGATGCTGGCGAAGAGCCTGGACAGCGCCAAAGGCCGGCTGGTCATCCAGGAGGCGGCCTGATCCTCGTTTCCCAGCGTGACGTGGCGACGGTCGCCGCCGAGGGGCTGTTCGCCGTGACAAGATTCTCAACAAGGACGCCGACGTGGCCGAAGCTGCCAAGACCCTCCACGACCTGATCAAGACCGGTGCCGACGCCGCCACCGCGCTCTCCGCACCGGGCGGCGTGCCCTTGACCTTCGCGGCGCTGCGAGAGCTCGTCGACCGCACGATAGCCGACCTCAACGCCCACGGCCTCGGCCGTGGCGACCGCGTCGCCATCGTGCTGCCGAACGGGCCGGAGATGGCGGCGGCCTTCATCGCCGTCGCGGCCGGCACCACCTCGGCGCCGCTCAACCCAACCTACAAGGCCGACGAGTTCGAGTTCTACATGACCGACCTCAAGGCCAGACTGCTGGTCGTCGTCGAGGGTTCGACCTCGCCCGCGGTCGCCGTGGCCGAGAAGCTCGGCGTCGCCATCGCCCACCTGCATCCGACGCCGAGCGAAGGCGCCGGCAGCTTCACCCTGGCCTTCCCGACCGGTGGTGGCGCCGCCGCGAGCGGCGGCCCGGCCGAGCCCGGGGACATCGCGCTGGTGCTGCACACCTCCGGGACGACTTCGCGCCCGAAGATCGTTCCGCTGAAGCAGTCCAACATCTGCGCCTCGGCCCGCAACATCCGGCATTCGCTCGCCTTCACGGACGCGGATCGTGCGCTGAACATCATGCCGCTGTTCCACATCCACGGCCTGATCGCCGGCATCCTGGCGCCGCTCGGCGCCGGTGGCCAGGTGTCGTGCGCACCGGGCTACAGCGCGTCGAAGTTCTTCGGATGGATGGAAGAGGTTCAACCGACCTGGTTCACCGCGGTGCCGACCATGCACCAGGACATCCTGGGACGGGCCGGCGAGAACGCGGACATCGTCAAGGCCAACAAGCTTCGCTTCATTCGCTCCTGCTCGTCGTCGCTGCCGCCGCAGGTCATGAAGGCCGTCGAGGAGACGTTCGACGCGCCGGTGCTCGAAGCCTATGGAATGACGGAGGCGGCGCATCAGATGGCCTCCAATCCGCTACCGCCCCGGCCGCATTATCCCGGCTCGGTCGGCGTCGCGACGGGACCGGACATCGCCATCGTCGACGAGGACGGCGAGCCGCTGGCGCCCGGCGAGACCGGTGAGATCGTCATCCGTGGCGACAACGTCATGTCGGGCTACGAGAACAACGAGAAGGCCAACAGCGAGGCCTTCACCAAACACGGCTGGTTCCGCACCGGCGACCAGGGCTCGCTGACGCCCGAAGGCTATCTGTCGCTGACCGGGCGCTTGAAGGAAATCATCATCCGCGGCGGCGAGAAGATCTCGCCGCGCGAGGTGGACGAGGTGCTGATGGACCATCCGGCAGTGCGCCAATGCGTGACCTTCGCCATGCCGCACGACCGTCTCGGCGAGGATGTCGCCGCCGTGGTGGTGCTGCGCGACGGCGCCGAGGCCGACGAGGCCTCGATCCGCGACCATGCCGGCATCCACCTGGCCAAGTTCAAGGTGCCGGCGCGGATCCTGTTCATGGACGAGATCCCGAAGGGCGCGACCGGCAAGCTGCAGCGCATCGG
>CAXTVT010000083.1:0-12705 GCA_964247745.1 uncultured Beijerinckiaceae bacterium | reverse complement strand
TGGCGCAGGAGAACATGAACCGCGGCGCCGGCTGGCACCTGCTCGACATGGGCCGGCGCATCGAGCGCGCCATCAACGCCTGTCGCTTCGCGCGCCGGCTGGCCTGCCCGGAAGGCCGCGCCGACGGGCTCGCGGTCCTGCTCGAGCTCATCGACTCGCAGATCACCTACCGCTCGCGCTACCTCGTCGGCCTGTCGCTGCCGCTGGTGCGCGACATGGTGTGCCTCGACGCCTACAACCCGCGTTCGGTCGCCTGCCAGGTCGAGCGGCTGGTCGAGCACCTCGGCAAGCTGCCCAAGCTCTCGGACGACGGCATGCTGGAGGAGCCGCTGCGCCAGGCGCTGGCCATCCATCGCGACCTGACCACGGCGGTCGCGGCCGAACTCGACAACGACGCCATCCTGGGGATCGAGAACCGCCTGCTGTCGCTCGCCAACACGATCGGCACCCGCTACTTCCTGCACGGACCGACGGCGGTCAGGGCCGAGAAGGCGGTGGGGCTGGCGTGATCTACGACATCAAGCACGTCACGCTCTACGAGTACGGCTCCGACGTCACCTACTCGAACTGCGCGCTGCGGCTGCTGCCACGCGACGAGCCCGGCCAGGTGGTCTACGCCTCCGCCATCGACATCGTGCCGGCGCCGGTCTCGACGATGGAGCGGGAGTGCTTCTTCCGCAACCGGGTCACCTGGATGACCATCCAGGAGGCCCACCGCACGCTCACCGTCTCGACCAAGACGTCTGTGGAGATCCACCGCGAGCCGGCGCCCGACGCCGCCGCCACCGATGCTTGGGAGACGGTCCGCGACGCCGCCTTCGCCTCGACGTCGCTCGATCCGGATTCGCCGGCGCACTACCTGCACCCCAGCCGTTTCGTGCCGCACTACCAGCCGGCGACCGACTATGCCGGCGAGAGCTTCGCGCCCGGGCGGCCGATGCTCGAGGGCGCCAAGGAGCTGATGCACCGGATCCGCACGCAGTTTCGCTACGATCCCAAGGCCACCGTGGTCTCGACGCCGCTGTCGGAGGCGTTCGAGAAGCGCCACGGCGTATGCCAGGACTTCGCGCACATCATGATCTCGGGGCTGCGCGGACTGGGCCTGCCGGCGCGCTACATCTCGGGCTACATCCGGACGATCCCGCCGCCGGGCCAGAAGCGGCTCGAGGGCGCCGACGCCACCCACGCCTGGGTCGCGGTCTGGTGCGGCCCGCGCGACGGCTGGATCGGGCTCGATCCGACCAACGACATCATGATCGGCGACGATCACATCATCCTCGCCAAGGGCCGCGACTACGCCGACATCTCGCCGGTCGCCGGCATCATCCTCGGCTCCAAGGAGCAGGACGTCGACGTCATGGTCGACGTGATCCCGCGGGAATAGGACCCGCTGCGGCGCCGTCCCCGCGGGGCCGGTCGGCTACAGCGGCCGGCCGCCCTGGATGAGCCGCAACGCCGGCCGCGGCGCCCGCCCGGCCGCGGTGCCGAACAACAGCGATCCGGTCGGCGACAGCGTCTCGTCGACCATGGGCTCGAGGCGCTGGCCCACCGCGATCCGGCGCGGACGCGGCTCGGCGACATCCATCGTCGCGTCGTCGACGATGCGCAGGGCCCGCAACGACATCGGACCCGGCGGCAGCAATCCGAGCCACGCCGGACCGCGCGCCATCGCGGGCGTGACGATGCCGAGGATGCGGGCGTGGGTCTTGCCGTGGTGGCGCAGCGGCAGGAACAGGAATTCGAAGCTGCCGCTCTCGCCGTGGCCGGTCGGCGCGGCGACGCCGCCCGCGACCACGGGGCAGGCGCCGTCGGCGACGGTCGACAGCACCGCGGCGATGTTGCGGCGTTCCTCGGCGCGCCACAGGTCGAGGAACGGGCGCCCTTTCTGTTCGGCGTCGAACAGGCCGTTGAAGCGCGTGCCCGCGAGACGGATCGGGAAGTCCCGGCCGGGATCGACATCGAGCATGAAGGTGTCGGCGAGTACGTCGCGGATCGCGGGCGGCTCGATGTCGGCGCGATCGGGCGCCGTTCGGCCACCCCGCAGCGTGTTCCAATAAGCGAAAAGATCCCGGCTCGCCTGGTGTTTCATCGCCGCTCCATCGGCTTCGTTTCGCAGCCACCCGTTGCTCGGATGACCCAAAACGAAACCTTTTCTCTCTTCATTCACGAAGTCGAAAGGATCGCAGCAGCCGACATGCCAGCGAGATGATGTTTCGTGTCGAGCCGAAAACCGCCGCAAAGCGGGCGAAACATTCGATAATGGCCATGCGGCCGAACGCGTGCGTGTCTGCCTGTCCCGGAGTCGATCGATGCGATCTCCCACGGAAAAGATGCCATCTTCCACCGGACCGGCGGTGGGCCACCCCACTCCCGCCAAGTGGCGCGGCGCGGCGCTGGCGGCCTGCTCCCTGGGGGTGCTCGCCGCCTGTGCCATGACTGCCGCGCTCATCCGCAAGACGGTCGCCTCCGAATGGCTCGACGATCAGACCAGCCTCGCCGTGACCGCCGCGACCGGGGTCGTGCTCGCCGCGGCCGCGCTCGTCGCCTTGCGGCTCACGCTGCGCCGCGCCGGCTGGCGGGGGCGCCTCGCGGCGGCGGCATTGCCCGCCGGCCTCCTCGCCATCTGCGGCGGCTTCGTCGTGGCCAGCCTGCCCGACGCCTCGGTGGAGATGGAGGCGCTGGTCGAGGCGCGCGGCCCGCAGACTCCTCCGGCCATCATCGAGATCGGGCCCAAAGGAGACGACATCCGGCTCTCGGGCGAGCTGCAGGAGGGCACCGCGAAGCGGCTCGCCGCCTTGCTCGCGGCCAACCCGCACGTCGTCCGCATCCATCTGACCAGCGAAGGCGGACTGGCCGACGAGGGGCAGGCGCTCGGCGACGTCATCGCCGCCCACGCTCTCACGACCTTCGTGCCGGACTATTGCGTCTCCGCGTGCACGCTGGCCTTCGTGCGCGGCACCGCGCGCCTGGTGCTGGAGGATTCCCGGATCGGGTTCCACTCCCCGTTCGAGACGGGGCTGTTCGGAATGGTCTACCAGGGCGACAGCAGCGAGCAGCGCGCCGAATATCTCGCGGCGGGCGTCGCCAGCGATTTCGTCGATTCGGCCCTCAAGGTGAAGCCGGACGACATCTGGTATCCCAAGCCGGCGCGGCTGATCGCGGCGCATGTCGCGACCGCGGTGGTCTCGCGCGACCGCCTGCCGGATTCCACGCTCGACGGCGCGGCGACGCTCGACGGCGCCCGCGCCACCATCCTGCGCAACTACCCCGTGCTCGACGCCTTTCGCGCCCGTTCGCCCGACGCCCTCGATACCGTGGCGCGATGGTATCTCGACGAATATCGCCGCGAGCGATCGGAAGGCGAGAACAACGATCACCTCAGGGCCGTCGTCGTCAGCGCGGTGCTGGTGGCGCTGACCCGCGCCGACGATGCCGCCCTGGTCGAGGCCGGCCGGTTTCTGGCGCGCGGCATGTCCGTCGCGGAGGATCCCGAGGCCTGCCTGCGCATCGGCACGGCCGCGGATCTGGTCGAGGCGGAGGCCCAGCTCGCCCGCGCCGATGTCGACGCCGACCGTGGCGCCCGGGCGATCGTCGCCGCGGCCGCGGCGGGCCGTCGCGGGCTGCGCGGCAGCGGCGACGGCGGTCCCCTGGCCGAGCTCGCCGCCGAGGGAGACGAGGTCGACCGAGCGCATTGCGACGCCGCGCGCGAGGCCTACCGGGCCCTGCTGCGCCAGCCGGAGCCCGAGACCGCCGCGACGCTGCGCCGCCTGGTGGATGCCGCGGCGGTGCAATCCCTGGCCGCGCTGAAGACGATCATCGCCGTGCGTCGTTGAGCCGGGTTGCCGCACCGCGCCCGGCGCGGCACAGCGTGCGGGTCGAAGGAGGCGCGCGATGACGAAGCCGGGCTTGACCGCATCCGACACGACCGTGTTCACGGCGGCCGGCGTGCTGCTGGCGATGGCCGCGATGGCGATCCCGGCGTGGCAGCCCCGGGCCGCCACGGTGCCGATCTGCCGGGCGCCGCGCGCGACCAGCACCGCCAGCGCCGGCTATGGCACCGTGCGCTTCGCCAACAGCTGCGCCGCGGCGGTGCAGCCGGCGCTGCAGCTCGCCATCGCCAAGCTGCATTCCTTCGAGGCGACCCCGTCGGATTTCGCCGGCGTCGCCCGGCGCGATCCCGGCTGCGCGATCGCCTGGTGGGGCGCGGCGATGAGCGCGCGCGGCAACCCGCTCGGCGGCGCGCTCGACGCGCAGAGCCTCGCCGCGGGCCGCCGCGACGTCGACAGGGCGCTGGCCGTCAGGACGGCTTCACCCCGGGAGAAGGCGCTGATCGGCGCGATGGACACCTATTTCCGGGCCTATCCCGACACCGTCGCGCGCGGGCGCGCCTATTCCGAGACGATGGACGCGGTGCATGCCGCCTGGCCGGACGATCCCGACATCGCCGCGCTCGACGGGCTCGCGATCATCGAGGGCGTCGACCTGAACGACAAGACCTATGCCCGCCAGAAGCGCGCCGGCGCGATCTTGCAGGCGGTGATGGCGGCGCATCCCGAGAACCCGGGCGCGCCGCACTACCTGATCCACGCCTACGACTACACCGCGCTGGCGCCCATGGCGGTGCACGCCGCGGAGGTCGAGGCCACGATCTCGCCGGCCTCCTCGCACGCCCAGCACATGCCGGCGCACATCTGGAGCATGCTGGGCGCGTGGGACCGGTCGATCGAGGCCAATCGCCGGTCCGAATACATCGCCGAGCCGGACAGCGACCACGATCCGGTGAAGGGCGACATCGTCTTCGGCCATGCCTTCGACTTCATCGCCTACGCCCGGCTGCAGAAGGGCGAGGACCGCCACGTGGCGCAGGACCTGGTGGCGTTGCGCGGCAAGAGCGGGCCCGAGGGCGGCATGCCGACGATCGTGGTGGCACGCTATGCGCTGGAGCGTGGCGACTGGCGCGACGCGGCGCGCGTGCCGGTGCCGGCCGACAGCTTCGACGCGGTGCTCGCGCGCTTCGCCCGGGCCTATGGCGCGGCGCGGGCCGGCGACGTGGCGCAGGCCAAGGCCGACGTGGCCGCACTGACCGCGCTGCGTGCGCCGGTGGCGCGCGACGCCGGCGAGTATTGGGGCCAGTTCGTCGACATCTACGCCGAGGCCGCCGGCGCCTGGATCCTCAAGGACGAGGGCCAGCCCGATGCCGCCTTGGCCCTCATGAGGAAAGCCGCCGCGGCCGATGCCGGCCACGAGAAGCACATCTACCTCGAGAACAAGATCCTGCCGATGGGCGAGTCGCTCGGCGACATGGAAGCCGAGCTGGGACATCCCAGGGAGGCGCTGGCCGCCTACGAGGCCTCGCTGACGCTGGCGCCCGGCCGCTATCGCTCGTTCCTGGGTGCGGCGCAGGCGGCGAATGCCGCCGGTGACAAGCCGGCGGCGAAAGCCTGGAGCGAGAAGCTGCTGGCGTTGGCGAAGGATGGCGACGAGGCGCGGCCGGGCTGGCGGATGGCGATGGAGCTGGCCGGGCGCGGCGGGAACTAGCGCCGCGTCGAGATGAGACCCGACCGCGGCTGTGCGCGCCTTCCAGTCCGGCGCGTCCGGCTCATTCGCCCGCGGCGACGCTGGCGTCGAAGACCCGGCGGCAGCCGTCGCTGAGGTGATCGTGCTCTCGGGTCATGCAGGCGCGGATCTTGGAGCGGTCCGGGATGTCGTGGGTGCACAAGCGGAACGCGTCGCCCGTGCAGGCCATCCGCTGCTGCCATTCCGAGGGCGGCGACGCGAACGCCTGGATCGGGGCAAGGACGAGGAAGACGGGAAGCCAGTGTTTCAAAGGTCGCCTCGGGTTGGAACGGGCGGCGATGGTCCCACCGCCGTGTGGCGGCTCTTTGGCCGGCCAGCTGGCACGGAGCTTCGGGACGTCCCGCTGTCGACCCCGGCCCGACCTGCGTGGAATCGTTGACAGACCGGACCGCGCTTGAGATGACTTCGGCGTCGAGGGACGGGAAGCCGGTCAAAATCCGGCACGGTCGCGCCACTGTGACCATCATCCGATGGAAGTCAGACCCCGAACTCGACGGCGACGCACTCCATAGGGGACGCGAAATCCCCAAGAGGTTTTCATGACCGATCTCACTCCGACCGCACCCCTGCTCGCGCCCGCGCGCCCCACCGCGATCCCGCTGTCGTCGCTGTGGCCCTGGCTGCTCTTCGTCCCGCTGCTGCTGCTGGCGATCTACTTCGTCGGCGCCGAGGAAGGCGCGACGTCGATCATCAAGGGCATGGCGGTGCACGAGTTCGTCCACGACGGCCGTCATCTCCTCGGCTTCCCCTGCCACTAGCGGGGGCTGCAATGCACGTTCCCCAGCTTCTGCTCCGCGGCATGCTCGTCGGCCTCGTGGCGGCGCTTTTCGCCTTCGGCTTCGCCCGCGCCTTCGGCGAGCCCAGCGTCGACCGCGCGATCAGCTTCGAGAGCGCCACGCACGAGAAGGAGATGGCCGAAGCCGCCAAGGCCGGCCATCCCATGGCGGATGACTATCCCGACATCTTCAGCCGGCCGACGCAGGCGGGCGTAGGGCTGTTCACGGCCGTGGCCGTGGTCGGCACCGCCATCGGCGGCCTGTTCTCCCTGCTGTTCGCCTTCTGCTACGGCCGCGTCTCCGGGCTCTCGCCGAAGGTGTTCGCGGCCGTCCTGGGGCTGATCTGCTTCGTCGCGGTCTACCTGGTGCCCGACCTTAAATATCCCGCCAACCCGCCCTCGATCGGGGAGCCGTCGACGATCGGCATCCGGACGGGACTCTACTTCTCGATGATCGCGATTTCGATCATCGCCGTCGTGGTCGCGTTCAGCCTGCGCCGCCTGCTCGTCGAACGTCTCGGGACGTGGAATGCGACGCTGGTCGCGTCGGCCGCCTTCGTGGCGCTGATCGCCGTCGCCTATCTCGCCCTGCCGGTGGTCAACGAGGTTCCCGACGGGTTTCCGGCGCAGGTGCTGTGGAAGTTCCGCCTCGCGAGCCTGGGCATCCAGCTGATCCTCTGGTGCGGCATGAGCCTGCTGTTCGGGACGCTGACCGAACGGGCGCTGGCGGCGGAGGCTGGATCGCGGCGGTCGACCCCAATACCGGGCTGATCCATCCCTCGTCGCGCCCGCGCGACCGGCCTATTCGATCGGGCGCGCTTCCTCGGGCAGCATGATCGGGATGCCGTCGCGGATCGGGTAGGCGAGACGGGCGGCGCGCGAGATCAATTCCTGTGCCGTGGCGTCGTATTCGAGCACCGTCTTGGTCAGCGGGCACACCAGGATCTCGAGCAGGCGCGGGTCGATCTTCGTCGGCTCGTGATCCGGCAGCGGCGCGAGGGGCAGATCGGCGGCTTCGGTCACGTCGGCTCTACTGCAGCGAGATCGACGTGTTCTTGCCGCGCGCGAGTTCGATCTCGGTGATGGCGACCAGCACCTCGGCGCGGTTCTTCAGGTCGTCGGCCTCGAGCAGCGCCTGCTTCTCGCGCGGACCGAACGGGCTCATCATCGACAGCGCGTTGACCAGGGCCTCGTTCGGCGCCTCGTTGATCGAGTTCCAATCGATCTGGAGGTCGTTCTCCTCGGCGAAGTCGCGCAAGGCCTTGAGCAGGCCGCCGCGGTCGACACCGTCCTCGCCGGCGCGCGGCAGGAAGTCGGCAGCGAAGGCCGTGAAGTCGACCCGGCTCTGACGATATGGCGTCACCGCCGCGACCTCCTCGATCATGGCGAAGCGCGAGACGCCAGTCAGCGTGATGATATAGCGCCCGTCACCCGACTCGGCGAGTTGCGAGATCCGCCCGGCGCAGCCCACCCTGAACAAGGGAGGCGCCGGCCGCTCGTCGCCGGCCTGCGGGTCGGGTTGGATCATGCCGATCATCCGGTGCGAGCGCATCGCATCGTCGATCATCTGCACGTAGCGCGGTTCGAACACGTTGAGCGGCAGTTGCCCGCGCGGGAGCAGCAGCGCCCCCGACAGCGGAAACAGCGGCAGCACGGCGGGCATCTTGTCGAGCGTGGCGTCGTCGGACGGTGACGTCATCGGTGAGGATCCTCGCGCCGCTCCGGCGACGCCATCATGAAAATAGGAGCGTCGACAGCTTTCGGCGAGCCGCCAGCGTCATAGGGTCCATCAGGCCCCACACTTCGAAGAAGAGGAGGAGCTGTTTCTTGGCCGCGGCATCGTTCCACGCCCGGTCCCGTTTCATGGAGTCCAGCAGCATATCCGCCGCCTCCTCGCGCTTGCCGTGGCCGTTCAGCCCGAGCGCGTAGTCGAGGCTCGCCTGCTGGTCGTCCGGGTCGGCGTCGACCTTGGCCTTCAGCTCGGCGAGGTCGCCCAGCCCACTGGCCTGATCGGCGACGTCGAGCGCGGCCTGCGCGGCCGCGACGCCCTGATCCTTGGCCGCGGTCGGCGGCAATTGCGCGAGAAGGTCCCGCGCCGTGTCGAGGTCGCCCGCGGCGACCAAGGCCCGCGCCAGGCCGGCGGTCGCCCCTAGATGGGCGGGATCGTGCTCGAGGACGGCGGAGAAGATCGCCGCCGCGCCGTCGATGTCGCCCTCGGCCAGCGCCGCCTCGGCCTCCGCGAGTGCCGCCTCGGCCTCGTCACCCATCGGTCCGACGATCCGCTCGAGGAAGTTCTTGATCTGAGCCTCGGGGAGCGCGCCGTTGAAGCCGTCGATCGGCTGCCCCTTGTCGAAGGCGTAGACCGCCGGAACCGCGCGTACGCCGAGACGACTCGCGATCTGGGGATGCGCGTCGATGTCCATGGTGACGAGGGCGAGCTTGTCCTCGGCGCCCTTGACGGCACGCTCGAGCGCCGCCTGCACGCTCTTGCAGCCTTCGCTGCGCTTGGACAGGAAGTGCACGACCACCGGCCGGCGTTGCGACTCGACCAGCACGTCGGTCGAGAAACTCTGGGTCGTCGCGGCCTTCGCCGCTCCCGCCGCGCCCGCATCCCTCGTGCCGAGCGTCGCCAAGTCCACCATAATCGTCGTAATCCTTCGCGTTCGTCCGCGCGTGGAAGATGGGTCGCGGCGCCGCGCAGCGCAACCTCGCGCCCGGTCGGGTCCACCCGTGACATACGCCGTCGACGCGCCTCGTTCGCGAGCGCCGGATTTGTCCAGCCGGCGCTGGCGAGGTAGCGCGGCGGGATGGCGCTTGCACTCAGATGAGCTTAGGTTTGGTCTCATGTCGACCGCGGTGACGCTCGAACAGAACGTGTCGGACATTCTGGGCATCGCCGGTATGGCGACGCCGCATTCGGTTCTCGACCTGATCGCCGCCCTGGACGGCAACCTTCCGGTGGCCGCCCCGACGCGGGCGGCCGACAAGCTGGCACCCGGCGACAAGGCATTCCGCTTCGCGTGACCAGGACCGAAGCCTGGCGCGCCGACGTCTTCACCCTGTTTCCGGCCATGTTCCCCGGCCCGCTCGGCCTGTCGCTGGCCGGCGACGGGCTGGTCCGCGGCGCCTGGAGCCTGGCGGCGCACGACATCCGCGACCACGGCCTCGGGCGCCATCGCGCGGTCGACGACACGCCGGCCGGCGGGGGGGCCGGCATGGTGATGCGCGCCGACGTCGTCGCCGCCGGCCTCGACGCGCACCTCGCGGCGCAGGATCAGCGCCCGCGCCTGCTGATGTCGCCGCGGGGACGGCCGCTGACGCAGCCGCAGGTGCGCGCGCTTGCCGAAGGGCCCGGCGTCGCGATCGTGTGCGGGCGCTTCGAGGGCATCGACGAGCGGGTGATCGCGGCGCGCGGCCTCGTGGAGGTATCGATCGGCGACTACGTGCTGTCGGGGGGCGAGATCGCGGCCCTGGCCCTGCTCGACGCCTGCATCAGGCTGTTGCCAGGCATCATGGGCCACGACCTCTCCGGCGTGGACGAGAGCTTCGAGAACGGGCGGTTGGAATATCCGCACTACACCCGCCCGCGCGACTTCGAGGGTCGCGCGATCCCCGACATCCTTCTGAGCGGTGATCACGGCCGCATCGCGAAGTGGCGCGAGGCCGAGGCGCTGCGTCTCACCCGCGAGCGCCGGCCCGACCTGCTGGAGCGTTCATGAGCCAGTCGCCATGAAGCGGTCGTCGTGAGCTGGTCGCCGCAGCAGGAGGCGGCGCTGCGGGCGGTGTCGGCCTGGCTCAAGCGCGGCGAGCCGCAGGTGTTCCGCCTGTTCGGCTACGCCGGCACCGGCAAGACCACCCTGGCCAAGCAGCTCGCCGCCGACAGCGACGGCGAGGTCTGCTTCGCCGCCTTCACCGGCAAGGCCGCGCTGGTGTTGAAGGGCAAGGGCTGCAAGGACGCGCGCACCATCCATTCGCTGATCTACCGCCTGCGCGAGAGCGACGCCGAGGAGCCGGTGTTCGTGCTCAACGACGACAGCGCCGCCTCCAAGGCCGACCTCATCATCATCGACGAATGCTCGATGGTCGACGAGGAGCTCGGCCGCGACCTGCTGTCGTTCGGCAAGCCGGTGCTGGTGCTGGGCGATCCGGCGCAGCTGCCGCCGGTGAAGGGCGGCGGCTTCTTCACCGAGGCCGAGCCCGACGCCATGCTGACCGAGGTGCACCGGCAGGCCGCCGACAACCCGATCATCCGGCTCTCCATGCTGGTGCGCGACGGGCGCCGCGTCCCCCTCGGCGTCTACGGCGAGAGCAAGGTGCTCCGCCGCGCCGAGATCGACGCCGGGCTGGTGCAGGCGGCCGACCAGGTGCTGGTCGGCATGAACAGGTCGCGCCGCGGCTTCAACGCCCGCATGCGCCAGCTCGCCGGGCACGCCGACCCGTTTCCGCAGGTCGACGAGAAGCTGGTCTGCCTGAAGAACGACAAGACCAAGGGCCTGCTCAACGGCGGCATCTGGATCGTCAAGACCAAGGCGGCGACGCGCTCGGGCAAGCTGCGCTACGGCGTGGTGCCGGACGACGACCTCGCCCGCAAGCCGACCCGCATCGCCGTGCGCCCGGAATATTTCACCGAGGGCGAGGAGGCCGTGCCGCCGGCATTCCGACGCAACTCCGACGCCTTCGATTACGGCTACGTGCTCACCGTGCACAAGGCGCAGGGCTCGCAATGGGACGATGTCGTGCTGTTCGACGAGAGCGGCGCGTTCCGCGAGAACCGCAATCGATGGCTCTACACGGGCATCACGCGGGCGGCGTCGCGGCTGACGATCGTGGTGTGAGACCGCGCCGGGCGGCCTAGCGCGCCGCGCGCTCCGCCGTCGGCGCCACGCGGTAGATCATCCCGTTGGCGTCCTCGCCGACGAGCAGCGCCCCGTCCCTGGCCACGGCCACCCCGACCGGGCGGCCCCAGACGGCATCGTCGGACTGGACGAAGCCGGTGAGGAAATCCTCGTAGCCGCCGACCGGCGCGCCGTCCTTCATGCGGATGCGGATCACCTTGTAGCCGGTGCGCAGCGCGCGGTTCCAGGAGCCGTGCAGCGTTACGAAGGCGTCGCCGCCATAGCCTGGAGGGAAGGCGGCGGCGGCGCCCGGCGCGGGATCGTAGAAGACGACCTGCAGCGGCGCGGAATGGGACTGGATCAGCACGTCGGGCAGCGTCGCCTCGAAGGTGAGATCGGTGCGCGCGCCGGCGAGGCGCGGGTCCTCGTGGTGGCCGAGATAGAACCACGGCCAGCCGTAGAAGGCGCCGGGCGCGACATGGGTGACGTAGTCCGGCACGAGGTCGTCGCCGAGCCCGTCGCGTTCGTTCACCGCGCACCACAGCGCGTCGGTCCGGGGCTGCAGCGCCAGCCCGACGCAATTGCGCAGGCCGGTGGCGACGATGCGGCGGTCGCCGCCGTCCGGCGCGAACGAGAGCACGTCGGCGCGGTCGATCTCCGCGCCCCAGGCGGCGCCGAGCGGGTGCGTTGCGACGAAGCTTTGCGGCGGCTGGCGCGCGATCTCCTGCGCGACGTTCGAGGCCGAACCGACCGACACGAGCATCCGCCTGCCGTCGGGGCTGAAGCGGAGGTCGCGCGTCGTGTGGCCGCCGCTCGAGCGCGCGAGCTGCGCCACGATCGTCTCCGGCCGGCCGGAGGCCGTCGCGTCGCCGGGCCGGTAGGGGAAGCGCACGACGCGGTTGGTCTCGGCGACGTAGAGCCAGCGCGGATCCGGCCCGGGCGGGTAGAACGCCATGCCGAACGGCCCCTCGAGATCGGAGGCGTAGACCGTCGTCTGCGTCGCCACGGCCGAGCCCGGCGCGCCGCGCAAGACGCGGAGGCGGCCGGCGGCGGTCTCGGCGACGAAGACGTCGCCGTTCGGTGCCACGCGGATCGCGCGCGGCTCCTCGAGCCCGGTCGCGAAGCGTGTGACGGCGAAGCCGGGCGGCGCCTTCGGCAGCGCGCCCGCCGGCACCGGCGCCTCCGACGGCCCGTTGTTGGAAGAGCGGGTGGCGTAGGGCGCCGGCAGCGCGGCGGCGTCGATCCGGTGGGCCTCGCCCGGACGGTCGAGGCGCCAGTTCGCATCGGTCCCGGCCTGGGCGGCGGAGGCGGCGATCGCCGCGACGAGGGTGGCGAGAGACACGAGGCGCATGATCAAAACCCGCAGGGATCGAAGCCGCCGAGATTGGCGGCGGGGCCGCCGTCGCCGACATGGTTGGGGCCGCCGATGATGTCGGGATCGAACGGCGTGCCGTCGGGGTAGCGGCATGTCGGCGACGGCGACACCGATGTCGCATAGGGCCGGCCCGCGGCCGGGCC